>NZ_QEPO01000032.1 GCF_003252725.1 Haemophilus parainfluenzae | reverse complement strand
AACTAAATACTTGATTGCTTTTGTTCAATCAAGATTTTTTCTTACTCAGACTTTTTCTTATCCTTTAAAAAGGACTTGAAAGTCTCTTCAGTTTTTCAGCTTGTTTCCTGGTTGTTAAAGAACAGAAGATAATAAAGTTATCTTTATTTGGCGTCCCCACGGGGATTCGAACCCCGGTTACCGCCGTGAAAGGGCGATGTCCTAGGCCTCTAGACGATGGGGACAACAAATAAAGATACTCTACCTTACATTTTGCTTACGCACTTTTCTCTCTTCATTTATTTTCTACAATATATCAATCAATCTGTGTGGACACTTATTGTCTCTCGTTTTTGGTAAGGAGGTGATCCAACCGCAGGTTCCCCTACGGTTACCTTGTTACGACTTCACCCCAGTCATGAATCATACCGT
>NZ_QEPO01000031.1 GCF_003252725.1 Haemophilus parainfluenzae | reverse complement strand
AACTAAATACTTGATTGCTTTTGTTCAATCAAGATTTTTTCTTACTCAGACTTTTTCTTATCCTTTAAAAAGGACTTGAAAGTCTCTTCAGTTTTTCAGCTTGTTTCCTGGTTGTTAAAGAACAGAAATAACATTTTCAGTTATCATCGTTAAATAAACTCATTAAGTATAAAAACTCAATTTACTTAACGATGATAAGTGGTGGAGATAAGCGGGATCGAACCGCTGACCTCCTGCGTGCAAGGCAGGCGCTCTCCCAGCTGAGCTATATCCCCATGTCATCGTTTATTTATTACCTTATTCACCTTCATCACTCACTCAGTTTGAGTGGTGGGTCTGAGTGGACTTGAACCACCGACCTCACCCTTATCAGGGGTGCGCTCTAACCACCTGAGCTACAGACCCAAGGGAATAACGGCTTTCTGTTCGATATTGTCTACAATATATCAATCAATCTGTGTGGACACTTATTGTCTCTCGTTTTTGGTAAGGAGGTGATCCAACCGCAGGTTCCCCTACGGTTACCTTGTTACGACTTCACCCCAGTCATGAATCATACCGT
>NZ_QEPO01000030.1 GCF_003252725.1 Haemophilus parainfluenzae | reverse complement strand
GCAATGTATGAAACCAAAGGGCGGGCTACGCCATATTTTAACTCGGTAAGCAGCCCTAAAATTTCGCGCCCCGCTTCATCTTCTAAAAGTTGGTCTAAATGAATATCGGAGTGGCATACAGGACAGCGGCATAATTTCATAGACCACCTCTTGCTTGCCATTTTTTCAATCGCTCAAGCACTAAACTGGCCATATCATCGCGTAAAGCCCCCACGTTAAGCACTTGAATATTCATCCCGCGCTTAGTGTAAATAGGGTTCACTACGCCGCGCACAAACGCATTGAGCGCATTTTCCGACCCGTCTCGCACAAGCCCTTGTTTGCTCATTTCAATCCAAATGGCGCGAATTTTGTACGCAATGTTGCTTTTTACAACCGCACTTTTCCCGCTTGGTGAATGATTTCGGCGGCTGGTTTTCTTAAATCCTTTGGCTTCCATTTCCGCTTCCACTTTCATTAACTCTGCCACGCTCATTTCTTTGCATGATGTTTTCCCGGTAACGCGCTCAAGCATGGCGCGGTAGCTATATTCATCCATTGCCAGTTTTTGCTTGGCTATATGAATTAGCTGGATCAGCTTTGGTTTAGTTTTATGCATTGTTTATTCCTTTTTAAAACACATTATTCAGCCCACTTAAACGTGGCTTAAATGGGCTGTAAATGGG
>NZ_QEPO01000029.1 GCF_003252725.1 Haemophilus parainfluenzae | reverse complement strand
GCTGTCCTGTATGCCACTCCGATATTCATTTAGACCAACTTTTAGAAGATGAAGCGGGGCGCGAAATTTTAGGGCTGCTTACCGAGTTAAAATATGGCGTAGCCCGCCCTTTGGTTTCATACATTGCACTATTTCGCCCGGATAAATCAGCGTTAAGCAACTCAAGAGCGGTTAAATTAATGCGCGAAGTGCTAGATTTATTCCCACCTTCTCAATTATTAGCCCACTGTTTGAGTGAAACGGTCAATTCAGTGCAGAAAAAACGCCGAGAAAGCCGAAATCTCGCCCCGCTTAACAATCACCGCTATTTAATGCAAGTGATGGAAACGAACCGACCACTCTTTTCCGGTACAGGTTCGGCTGCCGTAAATAACGCAGAACGCCAACAGGCAGAGCGCGCCAATCACGGCAATGATGATATTGAAAACACCATTTTATATATTGAGCGTTTTTATCAGCTAGGCCAGCCTGTGGAACACTTGCCAGGCTATGATGTATGGAAAAAGTGGAAAGATAAACAGCAAAAATGAACTTTTTTTAACCGCCGAAAGGCGGTTTTTTTATTTATAAATCAAGTAATTATTTTCAAATAAAGACTTGACTTGCAAAAATAATCCGCACAACGCATTGTAAAATCGCTATAATTTTGAACAATAGTGATCGTCCAACCAGTAGGGGTGGCTATGTTGAATGCAAGCAATGAACAAATTGAAACGTTTAATGAGAAAGCGC
>NZ_QEPO01000028.1 GCF_003252725.1 Haemophilus parainfluenzae | reverse complement strand
AGATGAGGACGTAATTGATGACACAACAGACCGTACTTAAACATACCGTAAAACAAGGCGAGCGTTGGGATAATCTTGCCTATTACTACTATGGCAACGCATTGGACTTTGAACGCATTATTAATGCTAATCCGCACATAGGATTGTGCGAAGTGCTTCCAACAGGCGCGACGGTTTATATTCCGGTGCTAAATATTAAGCCTACAAATAATGAATCAATGCCGCCGTGGTTGAGAGGTAATAATGAATAGTAACGTGCCAACCCCTGACTTTTCCATTTTATACGAAAAGACCAATATTACCGCTGATATTGAACCGCACTTTATTGAGCTGGCGTACACCGATAATCTTGAGGGTGAGTCGGATGAGCTGACGCTAACGTTTGAGGATATTAGCGGGAAATGGGTGCGCCAGTGGTATCCGACGCAAGGGGATAAATTAAAGGCGGCTATTGGTTACAAGGGGACGCTGCTTGCCGATATTGGCGCGTTTGAAATTGACGAGGTGGAATATAACTACCGACCTTCCTATATTCAAATCAAGGCGTTGAGTACAGGTATTGGGAAGGCAAATCGCACGTTAAAGCCTAAAGCCTATGAAAATACAACGCTCAAGCAAATAGTGGGCATAATTGCAGAAAAATTAAAGTTAAAAATGGTCGGGACAATTAAGCCCATTCCGGTTAAGCGCGTGACGCAATATCAAGAGCGCGATGTTGAGTTTTTAGCAAGATTGGCAAGAGAATATCATCACAGCTTTAAGATAGTGGGTGATCAGCTTGTGTTCACGGATAAAGACGAGCTAGGCAAAGAAGAAGCCGTGGCGGCGCTTGAAGAGCGAGATACGATATCGATTACCTTGCGAGATAGAATCAAGGATACGGCCAAGGAAGTTGATGTGAGTGGATATGATGCTGCCGGGAAAAAAGTCATCAAGAAGCGTAAAAAAGCAAAGCCGCTACGTGAAAAGATGAAACAAGCCCAGGCTGCAAGCGGGGACACGTTGAAGATTGTCACCCGTGGGGAAACCCAGGAGCAGATTGATGCGCGTGCCGATGCCGCGTTGGCCGAACAAAACGACGACCAAACCGCGGGAAATATCACGCTGGTCGGCAATCCTAAGCTCGTGGC
>NZ_QEPO01000027.1 GCF_003252725.1 Haemophilus parainfluenzae | reverse complement strand
ATCTTTCGATACGCCTTCTTAATCTAACTTGTTACAGTTAATACATCAATTATTTGATGATTTTCGCAACAACACCAGCACCTACTGTACGGCCACCTTCACGGATTGCGAAACGTAAACCTTGGTCCATCGCGATTGGGTGGATTAAGCTTACTGTCATCTTGATGTTATCACCAGGCATTACCATTTCCACGCCTTCTGGTAACTCGATTGTACCAGTTACGTCAGTTGTACGGAAATAGAATTGTGGACGGTAACCTTTGAAGAATGGAGTGTGACGACCACCTTCATCTTTTGACAACACGTAAACTTCTGATTCGAAATCAGTGTGTGGAGTGATTGAACCTGGTTTCGCTAATACTTGACCACGTTCGATTTCTTCACGTTTGGTACCACGTAATAATGCACCGATGTTTTCACCTGCACGACCTTCGTCAAGTAATTTACGGAACATTTCAACACCAGTTACTGTTGTTTTAGTTGTTGGTTTGATACCAACGATTTCAACTTCATCACCAGTACGGATGATACCACGCTCAACACGACCTGTTACTACTGTACCACGACCTGAAATTGAGAACACGTCTTCGATTGGAAGAAGGAACGGTTGGTCAATTGCACGCTCTGGCTCAGGGATGTAAGTATCTAAGTGGTTTGCTAACTCAAGGATTTTTTCTTCCCATTCTGCAACGCCGTTTAATGCTTGTAATGCAGAACCACGTACGATTGGAGTATCGTCACCTGGGAAGTCATATTGAGAAAGAAGTTCACGAACTTCCATTTCTACTAATTCTAATAACTCTTCGTCATCTACCATGTCGCATTTGTTTAAGAATACGATGATGTAAGGTACACCTACTTGGCGACCTAATAAGATGTGCTCACGAGTTTGTGGCATAGGACCATCTGTCGCTGCTACTACTAAGATTGCACCGTCCATTTGCGCCGCACCGGTAATCATGTTTTTAACATAGTCCGCGTGTCCTGGGCAGTCAACGTGTGCGTAGTGACGAGTTGGAGTATCGTATTCAACGTGTGATGTGTTGATGGTGATACCACGCGCTTTTTCTTCTGGCGCGTTATCGATTTGGTCGAATGCACGAGCTGCACCACCGTAGTGTTTTGCTAATACGGTTGTGATTGCTGCTGTTAAAGTTGTTTTACCGTGGTCAACGTGGCCGATTGTACCCACGTTTACGTGCGGTTTTGTACGTTCAAATTTTTCTTTAGACATTT
>NZ_QEPO01000025.1 GCF_003252725.1 Haemophilus parainfluenzae | reverse complement strand
GAATATTCTTTTAGTAATTAAACATTTAGAGGAAGGTTATGGTAACCATTCGTTTATCTCGTGGCGGAGCTAAAAAACGCCCATTTTATCAAATCGTAGTAGCTGACAGCCGTTCACCACGTGACGGTCGTTTCATTGAGCGTATAGGTTTCTTCAACCCAATCGCACAAGGTAACGCAGAGCGTCTTCGTGTTGATCTTGAGCGTGTAAACCACTGGGTTGCTCAAGGTGCTTCACTTTCAGACCGTGTTGCAACTTTGGTAAAAGAAGCTCAAAAAGCATAATCTCGCTTTTTGATTTAGTTCTTAAACTAAGATAGGTGAAAAATATGGAACAACAACGTATTGAAGTTGTGGGCAAATTAGGCTCAACCTACGGTATTCGTGGGTGGTTACGTATTTATTCATCAACAGAACAAGCTGAAAGCATTTTTGATTATCAACCTTGGTTTTTAAAAATCAAAGGTGAATGGCAGCCAACTGAATTAGAAAACTGGCGTCATCATAATCACGAAATCATCGTTAAATTAAAAGGCGTTGATGATCGTGAAGCCGCACAAATTTTAGCAAATGTTGAAATTGGTGTGGATTTATCTGTTTTCCCTGAACTGGAAGAGGGTGATTATTACTGGCACGATTTAATCGGTTGTTCAGTCGTCAACCTAGAAGGTTATACAATGGGAACGGTAACAGAGATGATGGAAACCGGTTCTAATGATGTGTTAGTGGTGAAAGCCAATACCAAGGATGCTTTTGGAAAACAAGAGCGGTTAATTCCGTTTTTGTATGAACAAGTAGTTAAAAGAGTCGATCTCACCACGAAAATAATTGAAGTGGATTGGGACGCTGGTTTCTAATCTCAAGTATGCACAAACGTAATGTAGTAGGCTTTTTATGTGGATAGGGGTGATTTCATTATTCCCCGAAATGTTTAAAGCGATTACGGAATTTGGGGTTACAGGTAGAGCCGTAAAACATAATCTTCTGCAAGTAGAATGTTGGAATCCAAGAGATTTTACATTAGACAAGCATAAAACCGTGGATGACCGTCCTTATGGTGGTGGTCCGGGAATGCTGATGATGGTGCAACCTTTACGGGATGCGATTCATGCTGCGAAAGCAGCGGCAGGAGAAGGCGCAAAGGTGATTTACCTTTCGCCACAAGGACGTAAACTCGATCAAGTTGGAGTAACGGAACTTGCTCAAAATCAGAAATTGATTTTGGTATGTGGACGTTACGAAGGTATTGATGAGCGATTGATTCAAACTGAAATTGATGAGGAATGGTCAATTGGCGATTACGTTCTGACTGGTGGGGAATTGCCTGCAATGACATTAATTGATGCTGTTGCACGTTTTATTCCTGGTGTATTAGGCAAACAAGCTTCCGCAGAAGAAGATTCTTTTGCAGACGGTTTATTAGATTGCCCGCATTACACCAGACCGGAAGTGTTAGAAGGATTAACTGTACCACCCGTGCTGATGTCGGGACATCACGAAGAAATTCGGAAATGGCGATTAAAACAATCGCTACAAAGAACGTGGCTCCGACGCCCTGAGCTCTTAGAAGGCCTAGCTCTGACTGACGAACAACGTAAACTGTTAAAAGAGGCGCAAGCCGAGCATAACAGTTAGTTTCAGTTACATCTAGGATCAATAAAGGATCAAACAATGTCTAACATTATCAAACAACTTGAACAAGAACAATTAAAACAAAACGTACCTAGCTTCCGCCCAGGTGATACTTTAGAAGTTAAAGTATGGGTAGTTGAAGGTAGCAAACGTCGTTTGCAAGCATTCGAAGGCGTGGTTATTGCAATTCGTAACCGTGG
>NZ_QEPO01000024.1 GCF_003252725.1 Haemophilus parainfluenzae | reverse complement strand
TTTGATATGTTCGGTAACTCATAACCGATAAAAATGACAAAAAACGTCCGAAAGGGCGTTTTTTATGAGCAAAATAAATTTTATTGGAGTATGATTTTGCCGAACCATTTATAACTTAAGGAAAAAACATGAAAAAACTACTATGTGCCTTTTTTGCTGGTGTGCTAGCTTGCTCATTGACCGCCTGTTCCGAAGATGAAGACCTAAATGCGCCAACGTACGAGGAAACTTCAGATGTGCAAGTAGCCCTTTATAAATTGCTTCCGGAAAATAGTGGTAAAGCAGCAAGTTGTCGAAGTAGAAAAGTTGGTGAACATTACTATCTCGCCTGTAACTATATCTCTGTGGGATCAGCACCATCATCGCTATATGTTTTCTATTACGACAAAGTAAAAGACCCGGTTAAACGCTTTTATGCGTTGAATGGTAAAGCCATGAGCCTATATGATGGACAGTTAAAAAATGAGCCGATTTTAGGCAACTATAAAGACAGTTTTGGTTTGCCTCTGCCGGAAAGTATTAATATGGGCGAAGTAATGAAAGAGTTTGAATTTATGCGCAAATAACGTCTTTAAATCAATTTAAAATCAATAAAACAACATCCGTTTTAAACTCCTTTTGTAGTCTTACAAAAGGAGTTTTTTTATGTCTTTATCTTTACCTATCACAAAAATTGTGATCCATTGCTCCGCTACTCGTAACGGCAAGCAACTCAGAACAGTTAATCAAACCGCCGCTCAACGTATTAATGACTGGCACTCACAACGCGGCTTTAAACGCGACCCAATTTTAGCCAAAAAATTCAATCCTCACCTGCCTAATATTGGTTATCACTTTGTAATTGACACTGACGGCACGGTTGAAACAGGCCGAATGGTTGGCGAAATTGGTGCGCACGTGAAAGGTCATAATCAACACTCGCTAGGCATTTGCCTTGTTGGCGGTATTGACGAAAGCGGTCGCAACTACGGCGAATACACTGAAAGACAATGGCTCGCGTTGCACAAATTGTTGCAAAAACTAGAGAGCGAACACCCCAGCGCACGCATTTGTGGACATCGTGATTTGAGTCCAGACGTTAATGGTGACGGCACAATCACCCCGAATGAGTGGATTAAAGACTGCCCATGTTTCGATGTGTGGACGTGGTTGGATTCGGGCGAAGTTATCAATTTTAATCATCTATATTTGGGGGGTAAATGAGCGCACCAACCTATTCAGCAAAGTTTAAAAAATCATTTTCACGCGGCTGGAAATCAAGCAATAACGCGCACCGCAACCGAGTTGTAAATAAAGGCATGACCGCCGCCACCGTTTTTTATGCTCGTTGGAGACCATGAAGTATTGTGCGTGCTGACATTATGGGATTATGCCCAAGCGCAACAAGATTATTTTAAAAAGGAAAAAGAAAATGGGAATGAAAGAACTGATCACCAACAATGATGGACGATTATCAACGACAGCGTTCATCCAGTTTTTTGGTGCGCTATTAATGGCCGGCGTGCTGGTCTATACCGTATGGTTGGATCGTAGTTATGTGGGCGAATTGTTTACGACATTTGCTATTTTTTGCGGCGGTGGCGCAGCAACGAAAGGTTTCGCCAATGCAATGCAAAGCAGAAATAGCCAAGGGGGCGGGAATGATTAATCTTTATATTGTTGGGGCGGCTTTCGCCGTTTTGGCTGGTGTGTTTATCCATGGTCGCGTGCAAGCGGCCAAAATTCGCAAGCAACAAGAAGAGATCGAATTCGTAAAACGTGAAGCGGCCGCAGTCGCACAGGAGTTAGAAAATGCAAACACTGCAAAAAACATTACTGAAACTAACCGCACTTTGTCTAGCAAGTCTGTTGATGAGCAGCTGCAGTCAAAAGGTTATTTCCGTGAAGACTAGCGGATGTTCAGCATTCGGTCTTATTTATCCAAGCCGT
>NZ_QEPO01000023.1 GCF_003252725.1 Haemophilus parainfluenzae | reverse complement strand
GCAAAAAACATTACTGAAACTAACCGCACTTTGTCTAGCAAGTCTGTTGATGAGCAGCTGCAGTCAAAAGGTTATTTCCGTGAAGACTAGCGGATGTTCAGCATTCGGTCTTATTTATCCAAGCCGTAAAGATACAGAAGAAACCAAACGGCAGGTGCTTAATCATAACTTGACTTATGAAAAAATCTGCCAAAAAAAGGAACCTAAATAATGCTAGAAACACTGGAATTTATCCAACGCCATTGGGCAATCGTTGTGGCGATTGGCGGGGCTGTGTGGACTTATTTTTGGTTGACAATGGACAGCAAATACGCGCGCAAAACCGATGTGTCAGACTTGCGCAAGGCGATTGAAAACAACGAAAAAAGCCTATCGGAAGTCAAAGGCGAATTAAGACATCTGCCAACGTCAAAAGAAGTTGCCGATTTGCGTTTATTAATGACGGAAATGAAAGGCAAAACCGACGTATTAAATACCAACATTGGCAGCCTTAACCATCAAGTGAAGTTGTTAATTGAAAAAGAGGTAAATAAAGAATGATGCGCCAAGATATTTTCACCAAAGACCAGCGTTTGGTTATTCTGCGCTCGCTTGAAGAGTGTGGTTATGATGCCAATGAAAGCATTTTAAATGATTGCTTAGATATGTATGGCCACGATATTAGCCGAGACTTAGTGCGAAACCACCTGTTATGGCTTGAAGAGCAAGGCTTAATTACGCTGGCACGTTTAAACAACAATGGCAAAGATTTCTTCGTGGCTACTATCACACAGCGTGGGTTGGATGTGGCACAAGGTCGCGCTTTCGTGGACGGCGTAAAAAAGCCAAGTCCAAAGATTTAAACCCAATTTAAAGGAGGTTTAAATGACCGATAAAAATACACGCGGCCGTGCAAGCAAAGTGGACTTACTTCCACCTAATATCAAAACCCAACTGGCAATGATGTTGCGGGACAAACACCTTTCACAAGCGCAAATCCTTGAAGAAATCAACGACCTGATCCGTGATTGCGGGTTAGATGACAGCTATCAATTAAGCCGCACAGGCCTTAACCGTTACGCCAGTCGCATGGAACAAATGGCAAGCAAAATTCGCAACGCGCGTGAAGTTGCCGAAATTTGGACGAAACAATTCGGTGAAGCGCCGCAGAGCGACATTGGCAAGCTATTGATGGAAATTGTTAAGAACCTGGCGTTTGAAACGTCCATCGGTATGAGTGAAAACGGCCAGGCAGAACCAAAAGACCTTGCGTTATTATCGTCCGCCATTCAACGCTTAGAACAGGCTGAAAGTTTAAGTTTTAAACGTGAGCAAGCAATACGCCAGGAAACTATTAAGCGTGCCGCAGAAGCCGTAGAAGAAGTTGGGAAAGAACAAGGCGTGAGTCTTGAAGATGTGCAAAAAATGGTAAAAGCAGTTTATGGCATCGAATAAAACCGTTCTCTATAACTATCAAAAAAACTGGCTAAATGATAAAAGCCGGTTCAAGGTGGCTATGTTTGCTCGTCAGACGGGCAAAACCTTTACGACCACCTTTGAAATTGTGATGGATTGTTTAGCGGCAGAAGCTAAGGGTGAACGCACTCGCTGGGTTATTTTATCTCGCGGGGAACGCCAGGCAAAAGAAGCGATGAACGAGGGGGTAAAACGCCACCTTGAAGCGTTAGGCATGGTTTGTGAAGTATTGGAAGTGCCTTTTAATTCAACAATCAACGCGCTCGAAGTTGTTTTTCCCGGTGGCTCAAAAATCACCGCGCTCCCCGCCAACCCTGATACTGCCCGTGGTTTCTCAGCGAATGTATTCCTAGATGAGTTTGCCTTCCATGCGGATAGCCGCGAGATTTGGAAAGCATTATTCCCGGTAATCTCTGCCGGATGGAAATTGCGCGTGGTATCAACCCCAAACGGCAAGGGAAATAAGTTTTACGAATTAATGACCGATGTCAATAACACTGAATGGTCTCGCCACACAGTTGATATTTACCAGGCGGTCGC
>NZ_QEPO01000022.1 GCF_003252725.1 Haemophilus parainfluenzae | reverse complement strand
AGTGAATTTAGTTTCACAACGCTAAGGAGTAAAAACCGATGAGTATTTCTATTAATCAAATCGTCAACGGCAACGTGTATATTAACGGCAACAGTCAAATGGGACGCGCGAATGAAGTAAAAATCCCAGACGTTGAGTTTGAAAAGGTTTCCCATAAAGGCCTGGGGCTACATGGTGAAATTAAACTTCCGGCAGGTACGAACGCTATCGAAGCAGAAATTACCTGGGATAGCTTTTATCCGGAAGTGCGTGCGTTGTTGTTGAACCCTTATAAAAATTCACAGCTAATGATCCGCTCAAACCTCCAGGTGTTTGACTCACGCGGGTTGGCCGCTGAAGAGCCGATGGTGACCATTATGAATGTGTCAGCCAGCAAAATTGGTGGTACGGCGCAGAAAAATAAAGAGAATTCAGAGTTTGGTGATACGGTAGATGTTTATTCAATCAAACAGACCGTGGCCGGCAAAGAGATCTTATTTATTGATGTGCTTGCAAATATCTACCGTGTAAACGGCCAAGATGTGTTGCAAAAATACCGCACTAATATCGGTCAATAAAGGGGTGAAAACCTTTAAATCTATTTAAAATCATTCAACCGGTCAAAGTTGTATTCTCCTTTGTGAAGTTAAACAAATCGACTCACAAAGGAGTTTTTTTATGTCTGAAACCATTCTTAAATTAGCGTTCCCATTCCCTGATGGGCAAGGAAACACCATCACCGAGTTAAAAATTCGCCGTCCTAAAGTACGTGATATCGGCAAAATGAGAGGTAGAACCGAAACCGAAATGGCGATAAGTTTGCTTGCAATCGTCACAGACTTAGTGCCTGAAGATATTGACGAGCTTGATATTTCAGACTTCCAAGCAGCATCAAAAATTATTGAGAAAATGCAAAAGGGAAAGTAACCGCGGAAAGTCTTAATGCAGCCCTGGCAGACTTGGCCTTTTGGTTTGGTTTCCAGCCAAGCGAGCTGGAAGAAATGACGCTTGATGATGTTGAACGTTGGATTATTCAAGCGGAGCGGCAGATTAAAGCAAGGTACACAAAAGCCGCTGTTTAAGCGGCTTTTTGTTTAGTGTTTAAGTATGGTTTGAAGCGTGGCAAATAAGCCAAAAAGCGAGATGATAATTACTCTACTCGAAAACATTACCAGGAATCCGGCCAATGTCCACGGTAGGGCAAACAAAAAAGCAGATACGCAAACGGAAACCCATGAGAGCGAGCTACTTTCTGAATAAAAAACTAAAAAATGATAAAGGCTGCCGAGATAGCTTAAAACAAGGGCGAGCAATAAAACAGCCTGTGTGTTTTCTACCCATTTTTCTCTTGTCATTTCTTCCTCCTTATTAATTAAACGGGACTATAAAACATGTCAAACAATCTAGCAATAGGATTAGTCATTACAGCCGGCGTGACAGGTGCGGTTAAGGGCATCCGTTCTGTTTGCAATAGTTTTAAAATATTGCAAGACCAAAGCCTTAGTACGTCTAAAAAGATGGGCGCGCTGGCTAAAACAGGAGTGGCTGGGTTTGCAGCGCTAGCTTCATCCGTTACAGCTACTATGGGGACTATTCGCGGTCTAGCCGACCCCGCAATTAAATTTGAAAGCGCAATGGCGGATGTTAAAAAGGTCGTAAACTTTGATACGCCAGCTCAATTCAAAGAAATGGGCGACGATATTCTAAAACTAACTCGCACAATACCAATGGCAGGGGAAGAAATTGCCGCTATCGTTGCAGCTGGCGGTCAATCTGGCGTAGCGCGGGAAAACCTACTCGGATATGCTAAGGACGCGGCCACAATGGGGGTGGCGTTTGATATGGCGGCTGGTGATGCGGGTGAAGCGATGGCGACCATGGCTAACGTGCTAGGTAAACCAATTACAGAGATGGCTCAATTCGGGGATGTGATTAACCACCTATCAGATAATGCCAACGCAAAAGCGAAAGATATTGTAAATGTCATTACGCGGGTGGGTTCTGATACACGAATGCTTGGGCTTTCCGAAAAGCAATCCGCTGCGCTAGGATCTACCTTCCTTTCAATGGGTAAAGCACCTGAGCTTGCAGCGCAAGCAGTGAAAGGTATGTCGTCATCATTTTTACAACTTAAAGCCGGCGAGCATGCAAAAGAGTTAAAGCAGCTAGGATTTACGACAAAAAGCTTCGCTGCTGCGATGAATAAAGATGCGCAAGGTGCGATTTCTTCTTTCATTGAAAAAGTGAAACAGATGCCAAAAGATAAACAATATCCGCTTCTCGCCAAGATATTTGGTAAACAATATGCCGACGATGTATTGTTACTCGCGCAAAATACCGGGGAATACAATCGCCAGTTAGGGTTATTACAAGAAACCGATGAGCAAGGGAATTTAAAATATATCGGATCAATGCAGCGCG
>NZ_QEPO01000021.1 GCF_003252725.1 Haemophilus parainfluenzae | reverse complement strand
AGTGAATTTAGTTTCACAACGCTAAGGAGTAAAAACCGATGAGTATTTCTATTAATCAAATCGTCAACGGCAACGTGTATATTAACGGCAACAGTCAAATGGGACGCGCGAATGAAGTAAAAATCCCGGACGTTGAGTTTGAAAAGGTTTCCCATAAAGGCCTTGGTCTACATGGTGAAATTAAACTTCCGGCCGGTACGAACGCTATCGAAGCTGAAATTACCTGGGATAGCTTTTATCCGGAAGTGCGTGCGTTGTTGTTGAACCCTTATAAAAATTCACAGCTAATGATCCGCTCAAACCTCCAGGTGTTTGACTCACGCGGGTTGGCTGCTGAAGAGCCGATGGTGACCATTATGAATGTGTCAGCCAGCAAAATTGGTGGTACGGCGCAGAAAAATAAAGAGAATTCAGAGTTTGGTGATACGGTAGATGTTTATTCAATCAAACAGACCGTAGCCGGCAAAGAGATCTTATTTATTGATGTGCTTGCAAATATCTACCGTGTAAACGGCCAAGATGTGTTGCAAAAATACCGCACTAATATCGGTCAATAAAGGGGTGAAAACCTTTAAATCTATTTAAAATCATTCAACCGGTCAAAGTTGTATTCTCCTTTGTGAAGTTAAACAAATCTACTCACAAAGGAGTTTTTTTATGTCTGAAACCATTCTTAAATTAGAGTTCCCTTTCCCTGACGGGCAAGGAAATACCATCACCGAGTTAAAAATTCGCCGTCCGAAAGTGCGCGATATTCGCAAAATGACAG
Source organism: Haemophilus parainfluenzae (assembly GCF_003252725.1). Lineage (GTDB taxonomy): Bacteria > Pseudomonadota > Gammaproteobacteria > Enterobacterales > Pasteurellaceae > Haemophilus_D > Haemophilus_D parainfluenzae_L. The sequence continues at coordinate 1,631 of NZ_QEPO01000021.1, read as the reverse complement.
GTAAAACCGAAACCGAAATGGCGGTGAGTTTGCTTGCAATCGTCACAGGCTTAGTGCCTGAAGATATTGACGAGCTTGATATTGCCGACTTCCAGGCCGCATCAAAAATTGTTGAGAAAATGCAAAAGGGAAAGTAGTCGCGGAAAGCCTTAATGCAGCCCTGGCCGACTTGGCTTTTTGGTTTGGTTTCCAGCCAAGCGAGCTGGAAGAGATGACGCTTGATGAAGTGGAACGTTGGATTATTCAAGCGGAGCGGCAGATAAAAGCAAGGTACACAAAAGCCGCTATTTAAGCGGCTTTTTGTTTAGTGTTTAAGTATGGTTTGAAGCGTGGTGAATAGGCCAAAAAGCGAGATGATAATCACTCTACACGAAAACATCACCAGGACGCCGACCAATATCCACGGTAGTGCAAATAAAAAAGCAGATACGCAAACGGAAATCCATGAGAGCGAGTTACTTTCTGAATAAAAAACTAAAAAATGATAAAGGCTGCCGAGATAACTTAAAACAAGTGCAAGCAATAAAACAGCCTGTGTGTTTTCCACCCATTTTTCTCTTGTCATTTCTTCCTCCTTATTAATTAAACGGGACTATAAAACATGTCAAACAATCTAGCAATAGGATTAGTCATTACAGCCGGCGTGACAGGTGCGGTTAAGGGCATCCGTTCTGTTTGCAATAGTTTTAAAATATTGCAAGACCAAAGCCTTAGTACGTCTAAAAAGATGGGCGCATTGGCTAAAACAGGAGTGGCCGGGTTTACAGCACTGGCGTCATCCGTTACGGCCACTATGGGGACTATTCGCGGACTAGCCGACCCCGCAATTAAATTTGAAAGCGCAATGGCCGATGTTAAAAAGGTCGTAAACTTTGATACGCCAGCTCAATTCAAAGAAATGGGCGACGATATTCTAAAACTCACTCGCACAATCCCAATGGCTGGGGAAGAAATTGCCGCTATCGTTGCGGCTGGCGGTCAATCCGGCGTGGCGCGGGAAAATCTACTCGGATACGCTAAGGACGCGGCCACAATGGGCGTGGCTTTTGATATGGCAGCCGGTGATGCGGGTGAGGCAATGGCGACCATGGCTAACGTGTTGGGTAAGCCAATTACAGAGATGGCGCAATTTGGGGATGTGATTAACCACCTATCAGATAATGCCAAATCGAAAGCGAAAGATATTGTAAATGTCATTACGCGTGCCGGCTCTGATACACGAATGCTTGGGCTTTCCGAAAAACAATCTGCCGCGCTAGGATCTACCTTCCTTTCAATGGGGAAAGCGCCTGAGCTTGCCGCGCAATCAGTAAAAGGTATGTCGGCAGCGTTTTTACAACTTAAAGCTGGCGAGCATGCAAAAGAGTTAAAACAGCTAGGGTTTACGACAAAAAGCTTCGCCGCAGCGATGAATAAAGATGCGCAAGGGGCGATTTCTTCTTTCATTGAAAAAGTGAAACAGATGCCGAAAGATAAGCAGTATCCGCTTCTTGCCAAGATATTCGGTAAACAATATGCCGACGATGTATTGTTACTCGCGCAAAATACCGGGGAATACAATCGCCAGTTAGGGTTATTACAAGAAACCGATGAGCAAGGGAATTTAAAATATATCGGATCAATGCAGCGCG
>NZ_QEPO01000020.1 GCF_003252725.1 Haemophilus parainfluenzae | reverse complement strand
GGTAAACAATATGCCGACGATGTATTGTTACTCGCGCAAAATACCGGGGAATACAATCGCCAGTTAGGGTTATTACAAGAAACCGATGAGCAAGGGAATTTAAAATATATCGGATCAATGCAGCGCGAGTTTGAAAACCGTAGTAATACAGCAGAAAACAAGCTCACCAAGCTAAAAAGCAGCATTTCGGAATTGGCCACCAAAATTGGATCAGCATTTTTGCCGGTGATTTCTTCATTTGTTGAAAATATCACACCAGTCATTTATAGCATCACAAAATGGGTGGAAACTAACCCGCAAATTATGGAATGGGTCTTGACGATTGGTGGCGGTGTTGCGGCTGTTGTTGGCGGCTTATTAACGCTCCACTCTGCCTTTTCTTTTGTGGCGGCTGGATTATTGCCGTTTATTAAAGCGGGGAAATTCCTGGGTGTATTTCTAGGGAAATTTTTATTTTCAGCAATCAGCAAACTGTCACTTGGTCTTGGTTATTTAATCGGATACGTAATAAAAGGCGCGATGATGTTTGGAAAAGCGATCTTGATGATGAGTCGTGCTTTGCTTACCAATCCAATCGGGTTAATCATTACGGGGATTGCGGTTGCGGCGTATTTGATTTATGAAAATTGGGCGAAAGTTGGGCCATGGTTCTCTGAATTATGGAGCAAGGTTTCCGGGGTGTTTTCTAACGCCTGGAACGGCATCACAAATTTCTGCTCAACTGCCTGGACAAATATCAGCAATTTCTTCACATCCGGCATCGGAAATATCACATCGACCATTCTAAGCTGGTCGCCTTTGACTTTATTCCAGCAAGTCTTTTCTTCTGTGCTTTCCTGGTTCGGAATTGATGTGCCGGCTAAGTTTATGGATTTTGGCCGAAATATGATAGACGGATTAGTGAACGGTATTAAAAACGCCTGGGAAGAAGCGAAAAAGATTGTTTCCGATTTAGGCGACGGCATTAAGGGGTGGTTTGCTGATAAGCTGGGTATTCATTCGCCAAGCCGAGTGTTTAAAGGCTATGGTGTGAATGTTGTAGAGGGGTTGGCGATTGGGATGGATAAATCAACATCCATCGCAGAAGCGGCGTCAGATAACCTTGCGGGGGCTGTGGGGTTAAATGGTGTGACTCATAACACAGGCGTTCTTGCAAATTATCAGCCACTCAATCGTGCGGACGTCATGCCACAAGCCGTTGGGGCTGCCAATAGTGTGGTGGTGAATTTTAACCCGACAATCAATGTCAATGGCGGCTCAAATGGTGACGGAAACGGCGTTTTAAACCAGGTTCAACAAGGCTTAAAGATGAGTTTAAACGAGTTTGAAATGATGTTGAAGCGCGTGTTAGACCAACAGCAACGGAGAGCATATTAATGTATTTTATGTTAGGAAGTGTGGCGTTTGAGCCTGTTGATTTAACTGACTTCAACGAAACCCATGCAGCAGATTTCGCAGAGCATGCGGTCTTAAAAGGAAAACCCCGCTTGCAAGCTATGGGCGAGAAGCTCACAGAGCTTAATTTTGCTATTCGCTTACATCATACTCTTGGTGGTGTTGAGCGCCGCTACCAGGAATTGTTAGGGGCGAAATCAAAACAAGCCGCGCTGCCATTAATTATTGGTCGCGGGAAGTATAAGGGTAATTTTGTGATCACCGATATTTCATCTGTCACCTTGTTTACAGATAAGTTCGGGAACGCGCTATGCCGCGAGATGAATATTAACTTGCTGGAATTCGTAGGCGATATTGAAGACAACCATTTAGGCGCAGCATTAAATATTGGTGGCAACTCCTTGCTCGGATCTATTTTGCCAGCTGGTGCGGTAAAAGCGTTATCCCAGGTGAAAGAAACCGTGCAAAAAGGTGCGGAGTTATTTAACCAAGGCCGACAAATTATTGACAGCGTTAGAGATACCGTGGCAGTTGTTCGACAGCTATCTGATGACCCAGCTGCTGCGTTGGCATATTTACCAGGTATTTTAAAAAATCTTGATGGGGCGATTGGTAATTTTGGCGAGCTTACCGGGATGAGAGATTTGCTGGAAGGTGTGCATAAAGTGCTGCCAGCGGCGAGCGATTTAGCCAGGGAAGGTGCGGGGATTTATGAAGATTTAATGTCTATGAAAGATAGCCTAGCGTTAGGGACACAATCTGGGGGAACAGATTGGGATAGTTGGTTTAAACCCGCTGATAGCGCACTGAGCGATATTAATGAGCGGATTGATAACGCAGCAGCACCCGTGGCAGAAATGACCGCCTGGGTCGTTTTACGCAAAGATGAGGACGTAATTGATGACACAACAGACCGTACTTAAACATACCGTAAAACAAGGCGAGCGTTGGGATAATCTTGCCTATTACTACTATGGCAACGCATTGGACTTTGAACGCATTATTAATGC
>NZ_QEPO01000019.1 GCF_003252725.1 Haemophilus parainfluenzae | reverse complement strand
TTCTGTTCTTTAACAACCAGGAAACAAGCTGAAAAACTGAAGAGACTTTCAAGTCCTTTTTAAAGGATAAGAAAAAGTCTGAGTAAGAAAAAATCTTGATTGAACAAAAGCAATCAAGTATTTAGTTGAAAACACAACATCAAGAATTTTTGAGGTTGTATAGTTAAGTGACTAAGCGTACAAGGTGGATGCCTTGGCAATCAGAGGCGATGAAGGACGTGCTAATCTGCGAAAAGCTTGGATGAGTCGATAAGAGGCGTTTAATCCAAGATGTCCGAATGGGGAAACCCAGTAGATGAAGAATCTACTATCACTTACTGAATACATAGGTAAGTGAGGCAAACCGGGAGAACTGAAACATCTAAGTACCCCGAGGAAAAGAAATCAACCGAGATTTCGTTAGTAGCGGCGAGCGAACGCGAAGGAGCCTGTTAGTGATAATGACAGAGACAGAGGAACAAGCTGGGAAGTTTGGCGATACAGGGTGATAGCCCCGTACTCGAAGTCCAGGTCATGGTACTAAGCTAACGACAAGTAGGGCGGGACACGTGATATCCTGTTTGAAGATGGGGGGACCATCCTCCAAGGCTAAATACTCCTGATTGACCGATAGTGAACCAGTACTGTGAAGGAAAGGCGAAAAGAACCCCGGTGAGGGGAGTGAAATAGAACCTGAAACCTTGTACGTACAAGCAGTGGGAGCCCTTTAAGGGTGACTGCGTACCTTTTGTATAATGGGTCAGCGACTTATATTTTGTAGCGAGGTTAACCGAATAGGGGAGCCGAAGGGAAACCGAGTCTTAACTGGGCGAATAGTTGCAAGGTATAGACCCGAAACCCGGTGATCTAGCCATGGGCAGGTTGAAGGTTGGGTAACACTAACTGGAGGACCGAACCGACTAATGTTGAAAAATTAGCGGATGACTTGTGGCTGGGGGTGAAAGGCCAATCAAACCGGGAGATAGCTGGTTCTCCCCGAAATCTATTTAGGTAGAGCCTTGAGCGGACACCTTCGGGGGTAGAGCACTGTTTCGGCTAGGGGTCCATCCCGGATTACCAACCCGATGCAAACTACGAATACCGAAGAGTGATACTCAGGAGACACACGGCGGGTGCTAACGTCCGTCGTGGAGAGGGAAACAACCCAGACCGCCAGCTAAGGTCCCAAAGTCTATATTAAGTGGGAAACGAAGTGGGAAGGCTTAGACAGCTAGGATGTTGGCTTAGAAGCAGCCATCATTTAAAGAAAGCGTAATAGCTCACTAGTCGAGTCGGCCTGCGCGGAAGATGTAACGGGGCTCAAATATAGCACCGAAGCTGCGGCATCAGACGAAAGTCTGTTGGGTAGGGGAGCGTTCTGTAAGCGGATGAAGGTGGCTCGAGAGGGCTGCTGGACGTATCAGAAGTGCGAATGCTGACATAAGTAACGATAAAACGGGTGAAAAACCCGTTCGCCGGAAGACCAAGGGTTCCTGTCCAACGTTAATCGGGGCAGGGTGAGTCGGCCCCTAAGGCGAGGCTGAAAAGCGTAGTCGATGGGAAACGGGTTAATATTCCCGTACTTGGATAAACTGCGATGTGGGGACGGAGCAGGTTAGGTTATCGCACTGTTGGATATGTGCGTTTAAGTTGGTAGGTGGGAAGTTTAGGCAAATCCGGACTTCTATTCAACACTGAGAGATGATGACGAGGCTCTACGGAGCTGAAGTAACCGATACCACACTTCCAGGAAAAGCCACTAAGCTTCAGGTTTATCTAAACCGTACTGAAAACCGACACAGGTGGTCAGGTAGAGAATACTCAGGCGCTTGAGAGAACTCGGGTGAAGGAACTAGGCAAAATAGCACCGTAACTTCGGGAGAAGGTGCGCCGGCGTAGATTGTAGTCCCTTGCGGATGAAGGTTGAACCGGTCGAAGATACCAGCTGGCTGCAACTGTTTATTAAAAACACAGCACTCTGCAAACACGAAAGTGGACGTATAGGGTGTGATGCCTGCCCGGTGCTGGAAGGTTAATTGATGGTGTAATCGAAAGAGAAGCTCCTGATCGAAGCCCCAGTAAACGGCGGCCGTAACTATAACGGTCCTAAGGTAGCGAAATTCCTTGTCGGGTAAGTTCCGACCTGCACGAATGGCATAATGATGGCCAGGCTGTCTCCACCCGAGACTCAGTGAAATTGAAATCGCCGTGAAGATGCGGTGTACCCGCGGCTAGACGGAAAGACCCCGTGAACCTTTACTATAGCTTGACACTGAACATTGAATTTTGATGTGTAGGATAGGTGGGAGACTTTGAAGCAGTCACGCCAGTGATTGTGGAGTCGTCCTTGAAATACCACCCTTTAACGTTTGATGTTCTAACGAAGATTACGAAACGTGGTCTCGGACAGTGTCTGGTGGGTAGTTTGACTGGGGCGGTCTCCTCCCAAAGAGTAACGGAGGAGCACGAAGGTTTGCTAATGACGGTCGGACATCGTCAGGTTAGTGCAATGGTATAAGCAAGCTTAACTGCGAGACAGACAAGTCGAGCAGGTACGAAAGTAGGTCATAGTGATCCGGTGGTTCTGAATGGAAGGGCCATCGCTCAACGGATAAAAGGTACTCCGGGGATAACAGGCTGATACCGCCCAAGAGTTCATATCGACGGCGGTGTTTGGCACCTCGATGTCGGCTCATCACATCCTGGGGCTGAAGTAGGTCCCAAGGGTATGGCTGTTCGCCATTTAAAGTGGTACGCGAGCTGGGTTTAGAACGTCGTGAGACAGTTCGGTCCCTATCTGCCGTGGGCGTTGGAGAATTGGTTGGGGCTGCTCCTAGTACGAGAGGACCGGAGTGGACGCACCACTGGTGTTCCGGTTGTGTCGCCAGACGCATTGCCGGGTAGCTAAGTGCGGAAGAGATAAGTGCTGAAAGCATCTAAGCACGAAACTTGCCAAGAGATGAGTTCTCCCAGATTTAAAATCTGTAAGGGTTGTTTAAGACTAAGACGTAGATAGGTCTGGTGTGTAAGCGGTGCGAGCCGTTGAGCTAACAGATACTAATTGCCCGAGAGGCTTAACTATACAACGCTCAAGGGTTTTGGGTGTTGTAATGATACAAAGACGAAACTCAGAGAAGAAAGAGAAGAAGAAAGTTTTGAAGGTTATCAGCTTGTTTGGTTGTGAGCGCTAGAGATAGCGGAGCAGAGAGAAATAGAAAAGTTATTAAAGGAATAATCCTGGCGGCGATAGAGCGGTGGTCCCACCTGACCCCATACCGAACTCAGAAGTGAAACGCCGATGCGCCGATGGTAGTGTGGGG
>NZ_QEPO01000018.1 GCF_003252725.1 Haemophilus parainfluenzae | reverse complement strand
GCTGTCCTGTATGCCACTCCGATATTCATTTAGACCAACTTTTAGAAGATGAAGCGGGGCGCGAAATTTTAGGGCTGCTTACCGAGTTAAAATATGGCGTAGCCCGCCCTTTGGTTTCATACATTGCGCTATTTCGCCCGGATAAATCAGCGTTAAGCAACTCAAGAGCGGTTAAATTAATGCGCGAAGTGTTAGATTTATTCCCACCTTCTCAATTATTAGCCCACTGTTTGAGTGAAACAGTCAATTCAGTGCAGAAAAAACGCCGAGAAAGCTTAAATCTCGCCCCGCTTAACAATCACCGCTATTTAATGCAAGTGATGGAAACGAACCGACCACTCTTTTCCGGTACAGGCTCGGCTGCCGTAAATAACGCAGAACGCCAACAGGCAGAGCGCGCCAATCACTGTAATGATGATATTGAAAACACCATTTTATATATTGAGCGTTTTTATCAGCTAGGCCAGCCGGTGGAACACTTGCCAGGCTATGATGTATGGAAAAAGTGGAAAGATAAACAGCAAAAATGAACTTTTTTTAACCGCCGAAAGGCGGTTTTTTATTTATAAATCAAGTAATTATCTTTAAACAAAGACTTGACTTACAAAAATAATCCGCACAACGCATTGTAAAATCGCTATAATTTTGAACAATAGTGATCGTCCAACCAGTAGGGGTGGCTATGTTGAATGCAAGCAATGAACAAATTGAAACGTTTAATGAGAAAGCGCCTGAAATTTTGGCGGATTTAGCAAAACACACAGAAGTAAAAATCAAAGAAAAAATCGCTGATATTGAGCCAAAACTCGCCCAGCAAATCAGCATTGAAGTGGCAAATCATATCGCGCAATGCTGGGGCGGTGAGGTGATTTATATTCCACGCAACCTTGTTTTATTGCTAAACGAGCGTGACCGGAAGATTTATCAAGAATTCAACGGCACAAATCACCGTGAACTCGCACGAAAATACAACGTATCAATGCAGTGGATTTATCAGATAGTGAAAAAAATCACAAAAGAAGAAATCGCAAGACGCCAGTTTGATATGTTCGGTAACTCATAACCGATAAAAATGACAAAAAACGTCCGAAAGGGCGTTTTTTATGAGCAAAATAAATTTTATTGGAGTATGATTTTGCCGAACCATTTATAACTTAAGGAAAAAAACATGAAAAAACTACTATGTGCCTTTTTTGCTGGTGTGCTAGCTTGGTCATTGACCGCCTGTTCCGAAGATGAAGACCTAAATGCTCCAACATCATCAGAAATATCAGATGTAAAACTAAATCTTTATAAACTACTTCCTAAAGGCAGTGATAAATCTGCGACTTGTGAAAGTAGAAAAATTGGAGAGCATTATTATCTAGCTTGCAATTACATTGCAATTGGGCAAGCGCCATCATCGTTGTATGTTTTTTATTATGATAAAGTAAAAGATCCTGTTAAGCGTTTCTATGCGCTCAACGGTAAAGCTATGAGCCTATATGATGAAGAATTGAAATATGTGTCAATGCTAGGTAACTATAAAGACACATTTGGGCTTCCTCTGCCTGAAAGTATTAATATGGGCGAAGTAATGAAAGAATTTGAATTTATGCGCAAATAACGTCTTTAAATCAATTTAAAATCAAAACAAACGAGCCTGTTTTAAACTCCTTTTTAGTCTTACAAAAGGAGTTTTTTTATGTCTTTATCCTTACCTATCACAAAAATTGTGATCCATTGCTCCGCTACTCGTAACGGCAAGCAACTCAGAACAGTTAATCAAACCGCCGCTCAACGTATTAATGACTGGCACTCACAACGCGGCTTTAAACGCGACCCAATTTTAGCCAAAAAATTCAATCCGCATCTGCCTAACATTGGCTATCACTTTGTAATTGACACCGATGGCACGGTTGAAACAGGCCGAATGGTTGGCGAAATTGGCGCACACGTGAAAGGTCATAATCAACACTCGCTAGGCATTTGTCTTGTTGGCGGTATTACCCCAACCGGCAAAAACCATGGTGAATATACCGAAAAACAATGGCTCGCCTTGCACAAATTATTGCAAAAACTAGAGAGCGAACACCCCAGCGCCCGCATTTGTGGACATCGTGATTTGAGTCCGGACGTTAATGGCGACGGCACAATCACTCCGAGTGAGTGGATTAAAGACTGTCCTTGTTTTGATGTTTGGTCGTGGTTGGATAGCGAGCAAGTGATTAACGTTGACCATCTATTCCGGGGGTAAATATGGGACTTGCAATGTTTTTATTAGGCATGTTCGTCTTTGTAGCCGTTATTTTACTAATTATAGACCAAGAGTTTGCGGCACTTTTGTGCGCCGGCGGAGCGGTATGTTGTTTTGTCGTTATCATCACAATGATCGACATTCAAAACACCTGCCAGAGTTACGGCAAATTTAAAGTGGGCGGTAATATCTATCAATGCCAACTCATTCAGGAGCCAAAATGAGCAAACGCGTAAAAAACACTACCTCTCCTAAATATTGGAAGAACTACAAAGCCCCACGTTGCAAGCCAAGTAACAATGCAAAGCGTAACTGCAGAATCAATGGCGGCACAACAGCTGCACAAGGTTTTTACTTGTATTGGAGTTACTAATGAAAAGAGAAATCATAGGATTAACTCACTTTAGTTGTATTTTAGATGGGTTGATATTTTTGGGGTTTATTGCCGCAAATGAATTTAACATCAAAAACTTAATTCAATCTTACGAATTGTTTTTTTACTTCATTACTGCGCTCTCTGTATTGGTGATTTCTATTGGTTTTCCTGAACCTAAACATCAATACACCAAAGCTAGATTTTATTGGGAAATCATAGCTAATACGTTGCTTGGAATTATGCTGGCGTACTACGGATATTTTTTATGTGCAACAATTTTAACCTTCATTGGTTATATGATCTCAAAACATAATTATTTTACTGAGGGAAAAGAATGAAAAAAATGAGTGATTTGATTACCAACGCCGACGGTCGTCTATCGACTACGGCATTTATCCAGTTCTTTGGAGCTCTTCTCATGGCGGGGATTTTGGTGTTTTGCGTATGGTTAAATCGCTCCTATGTACCAGAATTATTCACGACATTCGCCCTCTTTTGTGGCGGTGGTGCAGCAACAAAAGGCTTCGCCAACGCAATGCAAAACCGCAATAGCCAAGGGGGTAACGGTGATTAATCTTTATATTGTAGGGGCGGCTTTCGCCGTTTTGGCTGGTGTTTTTATCCATGGTCGCGTGCAAGCGGCAAAAATTCGCAAGCAACAAGAAGAGATCGAATTCGTAAAACGTGAAGCGGCCGCAGTCGCACAGGAGTTAGAAAATGCAAATACAGCAAAAAACATTACTGAAACTAACCGCACTTTGTCTAGCAAGTCTGTTGATGAGCAGCTGCAGTCAAAAGGTTATTTCCGTGAAGACTAGCGGATGTTCAGCATTCGGTCTTATTTATCCAAGCCGT
>NZ_QEPO01000017.1 GCF_003252725.1 Haemophilus parainfluenzae | reverse complement strand
GGGATTTTTACTTCATTCGCGCGTCCCATTTGACTGTTGCCGTTAATATACACGTTGCCGTTGACGATTTGATTAATAGAAATACTCATCGGTTTTTACTCCTTAGCGTTGTGAAACTAAATTCACTAAGTATTTACGGGTCATGACGGACTTGTTAGAAATCAACTCCGCTGGAAGTTTAGGGGTGTATTCATACACTAACGGCACGTGACCTTTACTGAATTCATCAACTAAATCAGTGTCATAATCAAGACTTACGCTGTAGCCCACAATACTCGGAAGCGCACGCAAATAGGTATCTACCGTTTCAAGCAAGCTGTCAATTAATGCATCGTCGATTGGACGGTCAATAAATTGCAACTCTGTGCGGCGGATGCTTTCATCAATTAAGTCACCGGTGCGAAGCGCGGTTTCAAAGTTGATGATATGCGTTACGGTCGGATAATTTGATGAGCGGTTACCCCATAATCTGAAACCTGTACCGAAGCTATTGAAAATGGTTGTAATACCCACCGCATTTAACTGGTTGGTCTCTGATTGTTCATCATCAACACGTGCAGTCAGTGGAATTTCCATGCCAATCACACCTTGCAATGGGCGGTTTGATGTAGAGAACCAGTACCCGTTTTCGGTATCGGTTTTCATTCGCAAGCCAGCCGCATGCACCGCAAGGCTTTCCAACGTATTGCTTGACCCGATAGCATAAGGGAAGAAGTGGCGAGCGCGCTCAGTGCTTGCAGACGCGTTGATTGTACCCAATGGGCCACGGCCTTTGATTGCATCAGAAAGACTTGTGCCTTTTGGTAATTGCACATAAGCCACCGCTTTCAGTTGTTCTGCGAGCGTTGTTAAAGCAGCCGCACAGCTTGCTGTCTTATCAAACTCAGGACAGATTAAAATCTTCGCATCAGCGCCGTATAAGTTAAAGCCGTCGCGCAATAACTCAAATCCTTGGCGTTTACCGGTTGCAGAATCAATACCACCTTTGATGTCATCTTCCGTCACTTTTGTTGGGTCGGCGTATTCATACGTCGCTTTTAATGTTTCGTGTTTTGCTTTTAGAGTAATTTCACCCGTTTGCAAATCTACTGCATAATCGCTGCCTTCAGTTAAAGCGCTGTCTGCGGTTAAGGTTAAATTTAAAAGACCAGGATGCTCAGTTTTAGCGCGCAAGGTGTTATCGTCTTGCGTTAATACCTCATCAGTAACGCTTGTTTTGTGTTTTGCTGGATCTAAAACATTGACCACATACACTTTACCCGCCGAATAGCGAGATAAAACATCAAACGCATCAGGGAGCGTGAAGCCCTTGCCTAAGATTACGCCAAATTTTGAAAAATCTTTGGTCGTTTGACATACAGTCAATTCATTCACCGCGCCGACAGGTGCTGTACCAACGATACCAATAATTGCACCGTCGACAGTTTCCACCGCAACAGAACCGCCTGCTACGCGAATTGTTTTCGTCCCGTGATGGAATGCCATAATTTTCTCCTATGGTTGTTTGGGATTATGTTTATCCGCACGGCGATAGCGTGCGGTGATAAATTTAGGTAAATTGCTTGGTTCGCAAAGCTCTACTTGCCATGTTTCGGTCTGCACCAAAAGCTGATACTGCCAAAGACCGTCTGACTCGCCGCCAAACTCTTCACTCACTAAGCTACACGCTGTGCAGTTAGTTGGTTTAAACCCAACTATTGCCAAGCGGAGCTGGTCTAACATTTCGATTGCCCCGTGGTCGTCATGCTGACTTCGAGCAATCACAGTAAGCGCAACCATAACAACGCGGCGTTGCTGGATGACATCCACACTGTCGATGCTTTCAAACTTCGACCCAGCGTATTGCACCAAAACAGCACCGAATTCGTCTGTGAGATTGTAGTGCTCCAAATCGTCAGGAAATAACTCAATGCTGAACTTGTCCGTTTTATCGGCTATCCGTTGCTGTATGCTTTCTAAAATCGGCAGCGTTGCACTCATATTAATATCCTGTTAAATCGAGCTTCTGTGGCGCGCGTGTGTTGAATTTCAGCGCGCTTGGGTAGTTGTCATCGGCCGCACTCCCGATTTCCGCTAGACCGAGATGCAGTTTGCCGTTTTGAATCCGTTCCAGGTCTTTCAAGGCTTGTGCGTGAGTTTCGCGAACATTGTCCGGAAACCCTTTACCGTCAGGACGGCGGGAATACAACCAATGACGTGCGATTTGCAAACAAATATTGCGTACCAAGGTCGGCACTTGACTTAATGGCAAGACGTAACGCGAGCGCAAATAGCCGTCCACGGTTTCCGTGGCGTATTCGCAAGCCTTATCCAATGTCATCTGATTTGCGGTAGTTGCGCGTGATGTATCATTTGATAGGGCGATTAGCGTACTTTCGCTCATCACATCTTCTAAATCTTGTGCCGTGATATACATTACTTGTTTTTACCTTTGCTTGATTTTGTTGTTTCGCCAGCTTCTTCGCCTGGCTCTTCCGCAGACGTTTCAGCAGCCGCTTCTTCTGCAGACGTTTCAGCCGCCGCTTCTTCTGCAGACGTTTCAGCCGCCGCTTCTTCCGCATCGCTTTCAACCTGTTCAGCAGCAGTTAATTCATCACTTGCGGTTTGTTCAGCTTGCTCGCGTTGCTCGCTGTTAGTTTCGGCCGGCTTAATGTAAATCGCGAGCTTGTCGGCTTCTTCTTCGGTAAGCTCAATCACATCGTTTTGCTCATATCGCTTGCCGTTGTGTAAAATTGCCATCGCCGCTGCGACTAAAAATGCCGTTTTTTGTTTATCTGACATAATTCGCCCTTAAAATAAGTTGAAATTAAACCGCACTTAAATCGCGTTTAAATGCGGTTCAAATTGGGGTTAAATACAACCTTTGATTAAGTAACCAGCAGATTTACCCACGATGTATGGTTTATTGATATCGGTCGTGCGAACGATTTCAACTTTGCCACCTACTTCGGCGTAAGTATCTACATATAAGCCGTTTTTGCGGCGGACGGTATAACCAAATGATGGTTCGTAGATATTTTGTTTTTGCTCTTTTGATGCCGGCGCAACATAAGCCAACACAATCGCTTTCGACCAAATATCTTTTAATTCGCCAGCTTGTTCATGCACCGCTTCACCCACAACAACGCGATCTACTTTGATTAATTTTGCAAAGTCTTCCGGTGTTAATACGGCAGTCGCCACGTATTTGATTTTTTCTAATACTTTCGGGTGTTCGCTTAACACTTCCCACACGTCACCGGAAATTGCACAAACGTTTGGTTTACGGCCAGTGGTGCGTTTAATTGCACGAATACCGGTTTTAATCACACCAATAGGGTCTGAATTAGGGTCGGTAAATTGAGACGTGCCGCTTAAGGTTACTTTGTTTGTGGTTTCGTAATTCGCTTCGTTTAAAGCTAAGTCCGCACAAGCTTTTTCACGACCGAGTGCGATGACATCTTGTGTCACACCGGTTGCATATTGGCGTAATGGATAAACACCTTCGGTTTCATTCACTTCGCGGATGTCGATTGGGTATTCGATGTCGTTTTCTTCTAAAACAACGGTCAATGAACCAATGTCTTCCGGCGTTAAACGATTTGATGCTGCACGAAGCTCACGCTTGGTGGTTTGCAAACGGAACGCTAAGCGACCGAATGTAGGGATTTTGCCACCTTCTTTTTGCGTTTCAGCGATAGGGAACAACACTTCAGAAATCATGTTGCCGTTGTAATAACCTTGTGCGAGCGCCGTTAATACCGGGTCAACTACGCGTTGTTTTGATAAATCAGTCATGCATTTGCTCCTTATTGAGTGATTGCGTTAAATGCGGTTGTGTAGCCCACATTGTGTTCTTTCATATAAGCGCGGACTTTCTTGTCCATATCAATGGACTCAGCGCTTGTGCCTTCGGCGTATTCCACCGTGCCATCTTCTGCGGTTGTGGCATTTTCTTTGGTAGCCACTTCGTTAAATTCAACGATAGCGGGCTGCGCTTCTAAAAACGCCTTGATTTTTCCGTGTAGGCTTTCACCTTCACCGAATTCAACCAC
>NZ_QEPO01000016.1 GCF_003252725.1 Haemophilus parainfluenzae | reverse complement strand
TAAAAAATATTTTTAAAACAAGTCAATCAACAAGTGCCCACACAGATTGTCTGATATATTGTTAAAGAGCAAAAAATAACGACGCACTGGTTTTTCTTAAGATTCACAACAGCGCGTCGTTGTGTGGAGTGCATTATAGGGATTTTTGAAATCCACGCAAGCACTTTTTTAAGAAATTTCTTCGATAGATGATTTTTTAGACGCCAACTCCTTTATATGAATGCTATTATGAATACTATTCGGTCTTTTTTAAGGTTCGCTTACAACGTCTAAACCCATTTGCAGAAAGTATTTCATTAAGTTTACTAAGGCCTCTTTCCTTCTCTTTTTCAGTATAAAACTCACAATTACGATTCTCTAAAGCACCTCGAAGTCGCCAATAAAAAGCCTCAGTAGCCCCAATATCCGCTTTTTTCAAACGAACAATCGCATTTTCAGCGCCTATTTGCCGTAGGGTATTAACATTATCAATACCAACTTTCTTCAGCGCTCTTTCATACTTAACCGATAAATTCGGTAAATCACGAATTCTCCCAATCTTAGATAGTGCAGAATCTAATTTTTCCTTCCTGATTTGGGTAATAGAAAGAATGATCAAGGTTCTCATTAAAACATTATCTTTCAAGATACTTTCAGTTAAAGCATAATAATCAGATAATACGAAGCGTTTATTGAGTTCATTTGTTGCAAAAGGTTTACAGCCAAGTCCTTTTAATTTTATCGAAAGCTCATCCTTAGCACGTAAGTAAACCTTATTGTTTGCCCAAACCGCAAACATATCTTTCTCTTTATGATATAAGCCATATCCCGTAAATAAATTTTTACTTGTTACATCTCCGATAAGTTGATTTAACAAATCACATACTTTACTGATATGATCATTTGGGATTATGAGAGTTTTCATTTTAAAACTCCTCCTTATTTCAAGGTTAATCACATACGACTATACCAAGAAGTACTTCTCAAAAATGTTTATATCATAACCAGTTAAGTGTGACGAATATAAAATTTCAATTTTGTGAGAAAGATCGCAAATGCAAAATTTATTTATTGATAAACAACTAGATAAGAAAAAATAAGTTTATAGTTTAATATTTAATCTATTAAAAGTTTTTAGAATTCAGGAGTAAAAATGACTGTAGGACTCGTTCTTGAGGGCGGCGGCATGAGAGGTATGTTTACCGCAGGTGTCCTTGATGCATTGATGGAACAAAACATTCAAATAAATAAAATTATTGGCATCTCTGCAGGTGCATTATTTGGCATAAATTATGCATCCAACCAAAAAGAAAGAGCGTTGAGATATAACCTAAAATATCTTAAAGATAAACGTTACATGGGATTTCATAGCCTTTTTACAACGGGCAATATTATCAATAAAGATTTCGCTTTCTATGATCTCCCTTTTAATCTCGATCCTTTTGATCAAAATGAATTCGAGAAATCTCACATTGATTTCTATTTAGCCGCCACAAACATTGAGAATGGTAAAGCGGAGTATTTCAAAATCAAAGATGTTTTCAAAGAGATGGAATACTTCAGAGCAACTTCAGCCATGCCTTTTGTCTCACAATTTGTGGAAATCGATGGACAAAAATATTTAGATGGTGGAATTGCTGATAGTATTCCATTTGAAAAAGCACAGGAGCTTGGGTGCGATAAAATCATCGTTGTTTTAACCCAACCGATCGACTACCGTAAAACAAGATCATCTTCTTTTCTATTCAAGCTTTTTTATCGCAAATATCCACATTTAATTAAAACCTTAGAAAATCGCTACCGCACTTATAATGAACAAGTAGAAAAAATTATTCGTTTAGAAAAACAAAATAAAATCTTTGTGATTCGCCCAAATGTATCACTCAATATAGGCCGATTAGAACGAGATGAAACCAAAATAAGAACTGTATATGAACTGGGTGAAAAAATTCTCTCAGCACAAATTCAAGATCTAAAAAAATACTTAAGAAGTTGATTTTAAACAAACTATTTCTCAAGTTTGGAATCTAGTTCACATTTTTTCATCAAGGAAAAAATTTTTCCTTGATACTGTACATCAATACAGATATAATCTAGCCAAATTTAGATAACTCTATTCAAGAAGGTTTTATATGGCAACTCAAGAAGAAAAGCAAAAAGCGCTCGCCGCAGCACTTGGTCAAATTGAAAAGCAATTCGGTAAAGGCTCAATTATGAAATTGGGTGATACTCAAGCCCTTGACGTTGAATCCGTTTCAACTGGTTCTTTAGGTCTTGATGTCGCTCTTGGTATTGGTGGTTTACCAATGGGTCGTATTGTTGAAATATTTGGACCGGAATCTTCTGGTAAAACAACCTTAACCTTATCTGTTATCGCTCAAGCGCAAAAAGTCGGTAAAACCTGCGCGTTTATCGATGCGGAGCATGCTCTTGATCCTATTTATGCAGCAAAACTTGGTGTTGATGTAAAAGAGCTCTTAGTCTCCCAGCCAGACAACGGTGAACAAGCACTTGAAATTTGTGATGCATTAGTACGTTCTGGTGCTGTAGATGTCGTCATCGTAGACTCGGTTGCTGCACTCACCCCAAAAGCTGAAATTGAAGGTGAAATGGGTGATTCACACATGGGTTTACAAGCGCGTTTAATGTCTCAAGCGCTACGTAAATTAACCGGCCAAATCAAAAATGCAAACTGTCTTGTTATCTTTATTAACCAAATTCGTATGAAAATTGGTGTCATGTTTGGTAACCCAGAAACCACAACCGGTGGTAACGCACTGAAATTCTACTCTTCTGTTCGTTTAGATATCCGTCGCACTGGTTCAGTTAAAGATGGAGATGAAGTCATTGGTAATGAAACTCGTGTTAAAGTAGTCAAAAACAAGTTAGCCGCACCTTTCCGCCAAGTTGATTTCCAAATTCTTTACGGAGAAGGTATTTCGAAAGCTGGCGAATTAATTGAGCTCGGTGTTAAACACAAACTAGTTGAGAAATCTGGTGCATGGTATGCATACAACGGTGAAAAGATTGGTCAAGGTAAAGCTAACGCAATGAAATGGTTAAACGAAAACCCTGCTAAATCTGATGAACTTGAAGCGAAGCTTCGTGCTGAATTAGTAGCCAATCCAGAACAGGCATTAATGGCGGACATTGAACAATCTAACGATGACGCAGAAAGCGATTTCTAATCACTAAAAGTGCGGTCAAAATTGACCGCACTTTTCATTTCAACCGTATTTCACCTAAAAGGAATTTCTATGTCTTCTCTTGCTTTGAGCTATGTCGTTAATTTACTTGCTCGACGTGAATATAGCGAATTTGAACTACGCAATAAAATGCAGGAAAAAGCATTTACAGAAGATGAGATCGATGAAACGATTGCTTACTGCCAGAAAAAAAACTGGCAAAATGATAAACGATTTGCTGAAAATTATTTACACGCACGTTCGCAGCGTGGATATGGTGCAAATCGTATCAAACAAGAATTACGTCAACTGAAAGGTGTATCTTCAGAGGTAATAAATGAAGTCCTCACAGAAAGTGAAATTAATTGGATTGAAATAGCAGAAAAGGTTCTACACAAAAAGTTTCCCAATTATGCAGAACCTCAACCAATCAAAAGCAAACAAAAGATTTGGCAGTATATGCTCTCTCATGGATTTTATTCTGAAGAATTTAGCGATTTTATCGGAAATGGAATAGAAGACTGATGATCCTAAAGAAATAAATCCCTAATACTGTAAAAAGTAAACAACCAACTAAATGGCTAACTAAAACGAACAATCCATTTACCCACTCTTCTTTAAAAAAGAGTTCTATTACTTCGCCTGAAAAAGAAGAAAAGGTGGTGAGTGCACCAAGAAATCCAGTCACTAAGAATAATCGCCATTCAGGGCTAAATTGAGGAAATAACCCAAAGGCGGACACTAAAATTCCCATCAAAAAACAGCCAATAAAGTTCGCCACAAGTGTCCCAAATGCAAGTGTGCTGAATAGTGAATTCAACCAAAGACCCAATCCCCACCGTAAGGATGCACCGATGGCTGCACCTGTGCTCACAAGAATGATTGACTGAAACATTTATTTGATACCAAAAAGCTCTGCCAAATGTTTGGCTACCGCTTCGTCTTTATTGAACCCAATCTCTTCCAATTTGGGGCAAGCTTCTTTTAGACGAGGATCGGCATTTGCCATCACATAACCTTTACCAACCAAAGAAAGCATTTCAATATCATTCTGCCCATCACCAAAAGCAATACAATCTTTTAATTCATAATTTCTATTTTCTAATAGATGAGATAATGCATCACCTTTCGATACATTTTTGTTCATCACCTCTAAGCAAGTTACCGCAGAATAAACAATCGTTGTTTTATCCCCGAAATGTGTTCTGAGATAATTTTCTAGTTCGATTAGCTCTTTCGGATCATGCGCAATAAAAAATACTTTTTCAGTTCCTCTTCCATGATGCTTTGCAAAATCAACCACCTTGTACATAAAACCGGAATCTTTATGGTATTTTGTCAATTCAGGCACATCTGTATTGATAAACCAACCATCATCTTGATAAGTATTGATGCAAATCTTGGTGCGATCAAAAGGAATTTTGTACAACTCAAGCACGATTTCTTCTGGAAGACTATTGCTATAAATAAGGTTACCTTTTAGGTCTCTAACTCTCGCCCCATTGGAGGTTATCATTACAGCATGCTCAGCACCTATCTTACCTAAAATAGAAGCAACATCCGTATGATTACGTCCAGTGGCTAAAATAATATCAGCACCTTTTTGTTCTAATTTATTCAATGTATCAATAGTAAAATTACCAATTACATGATTAGTGTTTAGTAGTGTGCCATCAAGATCAGAGACAACGGCTTTAAATGGAAGTTGTTGCATAAAAACACCCGTATAAAAAATGAGTTTGTATCATACCAAAACAACTCGATTTTTAACCGAACTTTCTATCATAAAAATAACATTCATTGATAAAAAACAAAAAGGCGTATCTTTCGATACGCCTTCTTAATCTAACTTGTTACAGTTAATACATCAATTATTTGATGATTTTCGCAACAACACCAGCACCTACTGTACGGCCACCTTCACGGATTGCGAAACGTAAACCTTGGTC
>NZ_QEPO01000015.1 GCF_003252725.1 Haemophilus parainfluenzae | reverse complement strand
CTGCCGGATGGAAATTGCGCGTGGTATCAACCCCAAACGGCAAGGGAAATAAGTTTTACGAATTAATGACCGATGTCAATAACACTGAATGGTCTCGCCACACAGTTGATATTTACCAGGCGGTCGCTGACGGATTGCCGCGTGATGTTGAACAGCTTCGCCGTGGTTTAAATGATGAAGACGCTTGGGCGCAAGAATTCGAGCTGAAATGGCTAGATGAAGCAAGTGCGTGGCTATCCTATGACTTAATTGATAGCGTAGAACATCCGGACGCTGGCAAGCCAGAACTCTATCAAGGTGGCGCTTGTTTTGTGGGAATGGATATCGCGGTGCGCAATGACTTGACGGTGATTTGGGTGGTTGAATTGGTAGGCGATGTTTATTGGACGCGAGAGATTGTGACATTAAAACGCGTGCAATTACGCAAACAACAGGAAGAATTAAACCGTATCATGCGCCAGTATCACGTAGTGGGCGGTAATCTTGACCAAACAGGCATGGGTGAAAAGATGGTCGAGGACGCACAGCATGAACACGGCAAGCGAATTCAAGGTGTGCTTTTTAACGTTTCCACAAAACTAAAAATGGCCACTATCGGTAAAACGGCATTTGAAGACCGCAAAATTCGCATCCCGCAAGGTGACGCAGATTTGCGAGAAGATTTACACAAGCTCAAAAAAATAACCGGCAGCAACGGCCAGCCACGCTTTACCGCAGAAAGCGACAGCAACGGTCACGCCGACCGAACCTGGGCGTGTTTTTTAGCCTTAACCGCCGCAACAGATGCGGTTATGCAACCGGTCAAGGCGTACAGCCGTAAACAACGAACAAGTCGTAAAATGACCCAAGGATATTAATTATGACAACAAAAAAACAAGATTTAATCGGCGTCATCGCTACCCGCGCGAAGGCTATCGACTTTTGGTCGTTTATGCACTATCTCCCAAACCCTGATCCAGTATTGAAGAAAATGGGGCGCGACATTTCAGTCTATCGCGAAATTTTGTCAGATAGCCATGTGGGCGGTTGTGTTCGCCGCCGAAAAGCTGCAATTAAAGGTTTAGAGTGGCGTATTACCCCAACCGGGAATGAAAAAACAGATGGAATCCTGGCCGCGCTTTTTGGCCGTTTAC
Source organism: Haemophilus parainfluenzae (assembly GCF_003252725.1). GTDB lineage: Bacteria > Pseudomonadota > Gammaproteobacteria > Enterobacterales > Pasteurellaceae > Haemophilus_D > Haemophilus_D parainfluenzae_L. The sequence goes on along the minus strand of NZ_QEPO01000015.1, from coordinate 4,235 downwards.
CCGTAAATCAAATCATTAATCAAATTTTAGACGCCGCCCTGTTTGGTTACCAGGCGCTTGAGGTAATGTGGACGAGCGAGAACGGGTTATTACTCCCGACTGAGGTAGTCGGAAAGCCACAAGAGTGGTTTGTATTTGATGAAGACAACCGTTTAATGCTGCGCACAAAAGAGAACCGCAATGGCGACATTGTGCCGGAAAAGAAATTTTTACTCGCAACGCAACAGGCCGACTATATGAACCCATACGGTCGCGCAGACCTGGCGATGTGTTTTTGGGCGGCCACCTTTAAGAAAGGCGGCTTCAAGTTTTGGTTAGAGTTTGCTGAAAAATACGGCTCGCCGTGGTTGGTGGGTAAATACCCACGAAACGCTAACGCCCATGAAATAGATGAGTTGTTAGATAGCATGGAAAAAATGCTCGGCACAGCCGTGGCAGCTATCCCGGATGACAGCTCTATTGATATGCTTGAAAGCGGAAGCAAAGGCGGGTCATCACAGGTGTTTGATGATTTCCTCCGCTACTGCAAATCAGAAATCGCCATCGCATTATTAGGGCAAAATCAAACAACAGAAGCCGAAGCAAATCGTGCAAGTGCGACAGCGGGCTTAGAAGTAACCCGTGATATTCGTGATGATGATGCCAGCATGGTTGAAAGCGTATTTAACCAATTATTAGCCTGGATTTGCGAGTTAAATTTCAACGTGGACATGCTGCCGACATTTGAGCTTTACGAACAGGAAAGCATTGATAAATTACAAGCGGAACGTGACGGTTTATTGGCGGGTTTAGGCGTGCAATTTACCGAACAATACATCATGCGAACCTATGGATTTGAAGATGGCGACATTGTAGTTTCTGCCCCTGAAAAAAGTGCGGTCAAAAACACGGCAGACTTTGCCGAGGCGATGCCTAAATCTATCGTGGAAACCATTGGGGAACAGTTAGAGGTAGAAGGTGAACCTTTTGTGGAAGAATGGCTACAAACCATCCAGGATAAGCTATCACAAGCAGAAAGCCTGGAAGATTTTCGCAACCAATTAGACAGTTTGATCCCTGAGTTGAGCTTTGCAGAATATGGCAAGGTGATGGCGTGGGCATCAACAACAGCGCACTTTGCTGGTCGCCAATCCGTTGAAGATGAGCGTAAATAAAATGAGTAAATTCACTTTTGAAGAGCAGGTCAAATATTTTGAGAAAAAACTCAATTTGCCTACTAATAGCTATTTAGACGTGCTGGGTGAAGAACACGACTACTTTTTTATGGTGGCCGGTGCAAACCGTAATGAAGTGTTGACTGCATTTCGCGAAGCGGTAGATGATGCCATCGCAAATGGTGAAACCTTAGAGGGATTTCGCAAGCGTTTTGATGAAATCGTGGCAAATACCGGCTGGCAATATAACGGCGGGCGAAACTGGCGCACACGGATTATTTATGACACCAACGTTTATGGTGCGTATAACCGTGGGCGCTTGGCACAGCATTTGGATTTGGTCGATGTATTGCCTTATTGGGAATATCACCACCATGATAATGAACATCCGCGTGAGGAGCATATCGCGTTAGACGGCACAATTCTACCGGCCACAGATCCGTTTTGGCGCTATTATTACCCTATCAAGGCATACGGCTGCCACTGTACAGTATCGGCGCACGATGCTGATGATTTAGCCGAAATGGGTAAAACCGTGAGCCAATCGCCTGAAATCGAATGGGAAGAAAAACTGGTCGGCGTTCGTTCCGGCAATCCACGAACAGTACGCGTACCGAAAGGTTATGATGTAGGCTTTGCGCCTTATAACTTTGAGCGTTTAACTCAGTCTCGCGATGTTGATGTGGACAAGTTGTTATTGCAAAAAATGACAAATGCCGAGCCGCATTTAGCGAGCCTGTTAATTGATGATGTATTGAAAAACCCAAAAGCCATGGTGTTATTAAACGGCGCGATGAAAGAAATGGTCGACACAGTCAGCCAGCAAAAAGTCGCACGTGGCAATATGAAGTATGTAGGGGCAATTCCTGAACCGGTATTAACCAAACTCGATAATTTAGAAAAAGCACCGCAGAGTGCGGTAATCGCTGTGCGTGATGAAGATGTGCTGCATGCATTACGCGACACCAAACAAGCAAAAGGCATCAGTTTGCCGGTGGAATTTTGGGAACAGTTACCGGAAAAACTGCGTCACCCGAAAGCGATCTTATTGGACGACCAACAAAAACAACCGACCCTGTTATTCGTCTATGAAACCGAACAAGGAAAAGTAGCTGTTAAAATGGACTATGAAATTAAGCTAAAAGACGCGTTGAGCGGGAAGAAGCTACCGCACAAATTAAACATGGTCAGAACAGCAAGTCGGCTAGAAGATTTAAGTGCGTTAGGACGTTTTGAAGTGTTATATGGAGAGTTGTAATTATTGCGGTGGTTTGCCTGATTCGAACAGGATAATGCGGGCTTTCGCCAAGCAACCTTTCCAGTAGGAAACCCCCACCGCAATTTCACTATACGCCCTGGCATTATTTTTATCAAGAGAAAATTATGTTAAAGATTACCATTAACGATAATCAAGCCATTCAGAAATTGACAAGCATTGCAAATCAATTGGAAAAGCCACGTCAGTTGTATGGTTTGCTAGGCGAAACATTGAAAAAAATTCATGATGCCCGCTTTAAAGCAGAGATTGATCCAAAAGGTAATCGCTGGCAAGCGTTATCGCCCCGCACGAAAGCGTTAAAAATGAAACGCGGTAAAAGCACAAAGATTTTACGCCAAGATGGTTACCTATCAGACAGAACCGCGTATAATTACGACAACGACCATGTTGAGTTTGGTAGTGACGCGAAATATGCGCGCCTACATCAATTCGGTGGAAACGCCGGACGTGGTCGTAAAGTTAAAATTCCCGCGCGCCCATGGTTGGGTATCAACGAAAGTGACGGTCAAAAACTGCTGAAGAAATCCACCGCGCTTTTACAACGACAAATTGACAAAAATTTAAAGTAAAAGCAAAAAATCAAAATAACGCCACAAATTCGCGCCACAGAGCTTTTATTTAAAATTAATGCAATTTATCGACTAAAAAAATTTAAATCGATTTGAAGCGATTTGAACGCCATTTAAAGCGTTTTAAATTTAAAGATAAAGTGCATTTTAATCCCGCGTCAAAAATCCCTCTTTTATTCTTTCAACCACTTTAAAATTCAAGTCCACATTTTTTCTCTATGCTAGCGGTATTCAAACGAGGATACCCTATGCAATTAATTGAGATTTTCAAAGCGGGCAAACGCACCGATGCAAATGGCTTAGAAGTGGAAATTACCACGGAAGATTTGCAACAAGCGGTTAACGCCTACAACGTAAACTTTCATGAGTCCCCAGCGGTGATTGGTCACCCTAAACACAACGCACCCGCGTATGGTTGGGTAAAACGCCTTGAATTAGACGGCGATGTATTAAAAGCCGAATTCGACCAGGTGGACCCTGAATTTGCCGAAATGGTAGATAAAGGGCGATTCAAAAAAGTCTCATCATCATTTTATTTAGCAGACAGCCCAAACAACCCTTGCCCGGGCAACTTGTATTTGCGCCATGTTGGATTTTTAGGTGCGATGCCGCCAGCGGTAAAAGGACTGCGCAACCCGGAATTTGCTGAAGACGAGCAAGGCGTGGTTGATTTCTCTGATTGGGCAGAAGCCAGCCTTTGGCGTCGCTTGCGCGATTGGTTTATTGGCATGCACGGCCAGGAAGAGGCCGATAAAGCCATCCCAGACTATCTCGTGTTAAGCGTGCAAGAAGAGTCCATCCGAAACGAATATAGACGTATCAATCAAGCGGAAGTCGGCTCGCCTATTCCTAGTTTTAACGAACCCACTTTAGAACAACCTTCAGAACCACAAGGAGAACCTGAAATGACCCCTGAAGAAATTGAACAGCTCAAGGCAGAAAACCAACAGTTGAAAGCCGAAAAAGCTGAAGCAGCACTTAACCAAGCCAAAGCCGACAATGCCGACTTTGCCGAGGGTTTAGTAAAAGCGGGCAAATTAGCCCCGGTGGCAAAACAACAGGCCATTGATTTATTAAATCTCGGTTCAACAACTGCAGCTGGCGGTGTGGTTGAATTCGGTGAAGGTGAAAGCCTACACGGAAAAATCAAGGCGTTTTTAGAAGCGCAGCCCGCTATCGTTGAATTTAACGAAGTGGCTACCAAAGAAAATGCCACAACCGCAGAAGATGGCA
>NZ_QEPO01000014.1 GCF_003252725.1 Haemophilus parainfluenzae | reverse complement strand
CTGCCGGATGGAAATTGCGCGTGGTATCAACCCCAAACGGCAAGGGAAATAAGTTTTACGAATTAATGACCGATGTCAATAACACTGAATGGTCTCGCCACACAGTTGATATTTACCAGGCGGTCGCCGACGGATTGCCTCGTGATGTTGAACAGCTTCGCCGTGGTTTAAATGATGAAGACGCTTGGGCGCAAGAATTTGAACTCAAATGGCTAGATGAAGCCAGCGCGTGGCTATCATACGACTTAATTGATGGTGTAGAACACCCGGACGCTGGCAAACCTGAACTCTATCAAGGCGGTGCTTGTTTTGTTGGGATGGATATTGCGGTGCGCAATGACTTAACGGTGATTTGGGTGGTTGAATTGGTAGGCGATGTTTATTGGACGCGAGAGATTGTGACATTAAAACGCGTGCAATTACGCCAACAACAAGAAGAATTAAACCGCATCATGCGCCAGTATCACGTGGTAGGCGGTAATCTCGACCAAACAGGCATGGGTGAAAAAATGGTCGAGGATGCGCAATATGAACACGGCAAGCGAATTCAAGGTGTCCTTTTTAATGTTTCCACAAAATTAAAAATGGCCACTATCGGTAAAACGGCCTTTGAAGACCGCAAAATTCGCATCCCGCAAGGTGATGCCGATTTGCGAGAAGATTTACACAAACTCAAAAAAATAACCGGCAGTAACGGCCAGCCACGGTTTACCGCAGAAAGCGACAGCAACGGTCACGCCGACCGAACCTGGGCGTGCTTTTTAGCTTTAACCGCTGCAACGGAGGCGGTTATGCAACCGGTCAAGGCGTACAGCCGTAAACAACGAACAAGTCGTAAAATGACCCAAGGATATTAATTATGACAACAAAAAAACAAGATTTAATCGGCGTCATCGCTACCCGCGCGAAGGCTATCGACTTTTGGTCGTTTATGCACTACCTCCCAAACCCTGATCCAGTATTGAAGAAAATGGGGCGCGACATTTCAGTCTATCGCGAAATTTTGTCAGATAGCCATGTGGGCGGTTGTGTTCGCCGCCGTAAAGCCGCCATTAAAGGTTTAGAGTGGCGCATTACCCCAACTGGAAATGAAAAAACAGATGAAATCCTGGCAACGCTTTTTGACCACTTACCAGTAAATCAAATCATCAATCAAATTTTAGACGCCACCCTGTTCGGTTACCAGGCGCTTGAGGTAATGTGGGCAAGTGAGAACGGGTTATTGCTCCCGACTGAAATAGTCGGAAAGCCACAAGAGTGGTTTGTATTTGATGAAGACAACCATTTAATGCTGCGCACAAAAGAGAACCGCAATGGCGACATTGTGCCGGAAAAGAAATTTTTACTCGCCACCCAACAAGCCGACTACATGAACCCATACGGTCGCGCAGACCTAGCAATGTGTTTTTGGGCAGCGACCTTTAAGAAAGGCGGGTTCAAGTTTTGGTTAGAGTTTGCTGAAAAATACGGCTCGCCGTGGTTGGTGGGTAAATACCCACGAAACGCTAACGCTCATGAAATTGATGAGTTGTTAGATAGCATGGAAAAAATGCTCGGCACAGCCGTTGCAGCTATCCCGGACGACAGCTCTATTGATATGCTTGAAAGCGGAAGCAAAGGCGGGTCATCACAGGTGTTTGATGATTTCTTGCGCTACTGCAAATCAGAAATCGCCATTGCATTATTAGGGCAAAATCAAACCACAGAAGCCGAAGCAAATCGTGCAAGCGCCACGGCTGGCTTAGAAGTGACCCGTGATATTCGCGATGATGATGCCCGCATGGTTGAAGGCGTGTTTAACCAATTATTAGCCTGGGTTTGTGAGTTAAATTTCCACGTGGACATGCTGCCGACATTTGAGCTTTATGAACAAGAAAGCATTGATAAATTACAAGCCGAGCGTGACGAATTATTGGCGGGCTTAGGCGTGCAATTCACCGAACAATACATCATGCGAACCTATGGATTTGAAGAAGGCGACATTGTAGTTACAGCACCTGAAAAAAGTGCGGTCAAAAATACGGCCGATTTCGCCGAGGCGATTCCTAAAACTATCGTAGAAACCATTGGGGAGCAGCTAGAAGTCGAAGGTGAACCCTTTGTGGAAGAATGGCTGCAAACCATCCAGGATAAGCTATCACAAGCAGAAAGCCTGGAAGATTTTCGCAACCAATTAGACAGTTTGATCCCCGAGTTGAGCTTTGCAGAATATGGCAAGGTGATGGCGTGGGCATCAACAACAGCACACTTTGCTGGCCGTCAATCCGTTGAAGATGAGCGTAAATAAAATGAGTAAATTCACTTTTGAAGAGCAGGTCAAATATTTTGAGAAGAAACTCAATTTGCCTACTAATAGCTATTTAGACGTGCTGGGTGAAGAACATGACTACTTTTTTATGGTGGCCGGCGCAAACCGTAATGAAGTGTTGACCGCATTTCGCGAAGCAGTAGACGATGCCATTGCAAATGGTGAAACCTTAGAGGGATTTCGCAAGCGTTTTGATGAAATCGTGGCGAATACCGGCTGGCAATATAACGGTGGGCGAAACTGGCGCACACGGATTATTTACGACACCAACGTTTATGGGGCATATAACCGAGGACGATTGGCACAGCATTTGGATTTGGTTGATGTATTGCCTTATTGGGAGTATCACCACCATGATAACGAACATCCGCGCGAGGAGCATATCGCGTTAGATGGCACAATTCTACCGGCCACAGATCCGTTTTGGCGCTATTATTACCCTATCAAAGCGTACGGCTGCCACTGTACAGTATCAGCGCACGATGCCGATGATTTAGCTGAAATGGGGCGAAAAGTGAGTCCATCACCTGATATTGAGTGGGAAGAAAAACTGGTAGGTGTTCGCTCCGGCAATCCACGAACAGTACGCGTGCCAAAAGGTTATGATGTAGGATTTGCACCTTATAACTTTGAGCGCCTAACGCAATCTCGCGATGTTGATGTGGACAAGTTGTTATTACAAAAAATGACAACCGCCGAGCCGCATTTAGCGAGCCTGTTAATTGATGACGTATTGAAGAACCCAAAAGCCATGGTGTTATTAAACGGCGCGATGAAAGAAATGGTCGATACAGTCAGCCAGCAAAAAGTCGCACGTGGCAATATGAAGTATGTGGGGGCAATTCCTGAACCAGTATTAACTAAACTCGATAATTTAGAAAAAGCCCCGCAGAGTGCGGTAATCGCTGTGCGTGATGAAGATGTGCTGCACGCATTACGCGATACCAAACAAGCTAAAGGCATTAGCTTGCCTGTGGAGTTTTGGGAACAGTTACCTGAAAAACTGCGCCACCCGAAAGCGATCTTATTGGACGACCAACAAAAACAACCGACCCTGTTATTCGTTTATGAAACCGAACAAGGCAAAGTGGCGGTTAAAATGGACTATGAAATCAAATTAAAAGATGCTTTAAGCGGGAAAAAACTGCCGCACAAGGTAAATTTAGTCAGAACTGCAAGTACAATTAAAAGCGATATTGAGTGGAATGATTTTAAGAGAAGCTATGCGCTTTTATGGGGTGAGCTAGATTAAGCGGTGGCTTGCCTGATTCGAACAGGATAATGACGGATGGAACATTGCCGCCAACCTTTCCAGTAGGAAACCCCCACCGCAATTTCACTATACGCCCAGGCATTATTTTTATCAAGAGAAAATTATGTTAAAGATTACCATTAACGATAATCAAGCTATTCAGAAATTGACAAGCATTGCAAATCAATTAGAAAAGCCACGTCAGCTGTATGGTTTGCTGGGTGAAACATTGAAAAAAATTCATGATGCCCGCTTTAAAGCTGAGATTGATCCAAAAGGTAATCGTTGGCAAGCGTTATCGCCACGCACAAAAGCGTTAAAAATGAAACGCGGTAAAAGCACAAAGATTTTACGTCAAGATGGTTATCTATCAGACAGAACCGCGTATAATTACGATAATGACCATGTTGAGTTTGGTAGTGATGCAAAATATGCTCGCCTACATCAATTCGGTGGAAATGCCGGGCGTGGTCGTAAAGTTAAAATTCCAGCGCGCCCTTGGTTGGGTATCAACGAAAGTGACGGTCAAAAACTTCTGAAGAAATCCACCGCACTTTTACAACGACAAATTGACAAAAATTTAAAGTAAAAGCAAAAAATCAAAATAACGCCTCAAATTAGCACCACAGAGCTTTTATTTAAAATTAATGCAATTTATCGACAGAAAAAATTTAAATCGATTTGAAGCGATTTGAACGCCATTTAAAGCGTTTTAAATTTAAAGATAAAGTGCATTTTAATCCCACGTCAAAAATCCCTCTTTTATTCTTTCAACCACTTTAAAATTCAAGTTCGCATTTTTTCTCTATGCTAGCGGTATTCAAACGAGGATACCTTATGCAATTAATTGAGATTTTCAAAGCGGGCAAACGCACTGATGCAAATGGCTTAGAAGTGGAAATTACCACGGAAGATTTGCAACAAGCGGTCAATGCCTACAACGTAAACTTTCATGAGTCCCCGGCGGTAATTGGCCATCCTAAACACAACGCCCCCGCGTATGGTTGGGTAAAACGCCTTGAATTAGACGGCGATGTATTAAAAGCCGAATTCGACCAGGTAGACCCTGAATTTGCCGAAATGGTAGATAAAGGGCGATTCAAAAAAGTCTCATCATCATTTTATTTAGCAGACAGCCCAAACAACCCTTGCCCTGGTAATTTGTATTTGCGCCATGTTGGATTTTTAGGTGCGATGCCGCCAGCGGTAAAAGGCCTACGCAACCCGGAATTCGCTGAAGACGAGCAAGGCGTGGTTGATTTTTCTGATTGGGCAGAAGCCAGCCTTTGGCGTCGCTTGCGCGATTGGTTTATTGGTACGCACGGACAGGAAGAAGCTGATAAAGCCATCCCGGACCATCTCGTGTTAAGCGTGCAAGAAGAGTCCATCCGAAACGAATATAAACGTTTCAACCAAGCGGAAGGCGGCTCGCCTATTCCTAGTTTTAACGAACCCACTTTAGAACAACCTTCAGAACCACAAGGAGAACCTGAAATGACCCCTGAAGAAATTGAACAGCTAAAGGCAGAAAACCAACAGTTGAAAGCCGAAAAAGCTGAAGCATCACTTAACCAAGCAAAAGCCGACAATGCCGACTTTGCCGAGGGTTTAGTAAAAGCGGGCAAATTAGCCCCGGTGGCAAAACAACAAGCCATTGATTTATTAAACCTCGGTTCAACAAGCGCAGCTGGCGGCGTGGTTGAATTCGGTGAAGGTGAAAGCCTACACGGAAAAATCAAGGCGTTTTTAGAAGCGCAGCCCGCTATCGTTGAATTTAACGAAGTGGCTACCAAAGAAAATGCCACAACCGCAGAAGATGGCA
>NZ_QEPO01000013.1 GCF_003252725.1 Haemophilus parainfluenzae | reverse complement strand
TCAATCAACAAGTGCCCACACAGATTGTCTGATATATTGTTAAAGAGCAAAAAATAACGACGCACTGGTTTTTCTTAAGATTCACAACAGCGCGTCGTTGTGTGGGGCGTATTATAGGCATTTCAGACGCCTTTGCAAGATCTTTTTGTAAAAAAATGTAAATTTTTTATTGGTTGAAGATCTTTTAATCAAATCGTCTAAAAAACACAATTTTTATGGTGTTTTATTCTACGAATTCAGACTTTCTACAAATGCCTTTACTTTTCCCCAGTTGGTATATTCAATTTCTTTGGTCGCATCAGTTTCGCCACCTGTAATTTTCATAATCAATTGGATCATGATACGATCAATCCATTTATAGCGTGGATATAGCAATGCACCTGCAAATACGCCGACTTTTGCCGGAGTCCATTTTATGCGTTGAAGGAACTTACGAACATAGACATTTCCCTCTGGTGTATCTTTCCCTTCTTTTCTCGCAGTTAAACCTACACCAAAAAAGACCGCACTTTTTGCATTCAACAATTCGTGATGGCGTTCTACAAAACGATACACTTGTTTATTAAAGTGACCATAACGAACAGATGCCCCAATAATCACCCGATCAAAAACTTGAAGATCTTGCTCTTCCATTAACGGTGAAACCACTACTTCTCCTTCAAGATACTGAGCCATAAACTCAGCAATCTTTTTAGTTTGTCCATCACGGCTTGAATATAAAATTAATGTTTTCATTATGCCTTCCAAAACGCCGGGGTGAAGAGCGCCAATAATGTAAAAATTTCTAAACGACCGCATACCATCGCAATGGTGAGTACCCATTTAGCACTATCTGGCATCGCCGTCATATTGCTGCTTACTGAACCTAATCCCGGTCCAAGGTTATTAATACTTGCTAATACCGCATTAAAGGCATCAAAAGGTTCGACACCACATGCAATCACACTTAATAAACAAATAGTGAATACCAATAGATACGCTGAGAAAAAGGCCCAAATACTCCCAATCACTCGTTCATCCAGGACATTTTTACCCCATTTAATTGGATACACTAAATTAGGGTGTACAAATCGTTTCAGTTCTCTTGCACCTTGAAGATATAGCACTAAAATTCGTGCAACACGCAAACCGCCACCGACTGAGCCTGCACAGCCACCAATAAAAGAGGCAATAATTAATAACATCGGCACAAAAGAAGGCCACTCAGCAAAATTCGATGTAGTGTAGCCTGTTGTCGTTGAAATTGATACGGCTTGGAATACAACTTGCTCAAAATCTTGCCATGAGGAATCAAAATATTGATGGCTTATCATCACCAATGTACAAACCACGATAAGCAAAATTTGAATGCTCATAAAGAATCGGAATTCTGGATCTTTTGTGTAAATCTTCAAAATATTTTCTCGTCCTAAAGTCGAAAATGCTCTGAAGTGCAATGCGAAGTTACAAGCAGAAATCCACAAGAAAATAACCGTGATAAAATTAATCGCCGAGCTATTAAAATAGCCGATACTGGCATCATGCGTAGAAAAGCCGCCAATGGATACCGTCGAGAAACTATGTGTAAGTGCATCAAACGGTGTCATGCCTGCTAGCCAATAAGCCAAGGTACAAGACATGGTTAAAAAGAAATAAACAAACCACAATGCCTTTGCCGTTTCCGCTATCCGAGGTTGAATTTTCTGATCTTTCATTGGGCCAGACATTTCAGCACGGTATAACTGCATTCCGCCAATACCTAATAAAGGAATAATCGCAATCGCAAGTACGATGATCCCCATGCCGCCTAACCATTGTAGAAATTGACGGTAAAACAGAATGGCTTTCGGTAAATTATCTAACCCAGTCATGACTGTGGCGCCCGTGGTTGTTAACCCGGAAAACGCCTCAAATACGGCAGAAGCCACCGTTAAATGAGGTGCATCAAATAATAACAATGGTAAGGTTGCTAACCCGCCAAGAACGAACCAAAATGCCACCACAATTAAGAATCCATCACGAGACCGCAATTCTTGTTTGTGGTGATGACAAGGCCACCAAAGCAACATGCCCACGGTTAAGCTCAATGCAAAAGCTTGCATAAACGCTTTACCGCCGCCATCGCCATAAATAAGCGCCACAAAGGCTGGAATCAGCATCGTGCCGGAAAAGCACATAATCAAAATGCCGATAATCCGAATAATGGATAAAATATGCACAATATCTCGCTTAATTCATTTCTTCTAATTTCAACGTTCCTGCCGAACGCTCAATTAATGCTTGTTCAAAAGGTTTAATTTGATCTTCACTAATGCCTAACTGCAATGTAATCTGCACTTGAAAATCTTGCTGATAAATTTCAATTTGATGCTGTTCACATAAAATTTGGATCCAATTTAATTGTGCATAATCACAATGAACTTGGAATAACTGACGTTCTACTTTTCGTTCAGTTTCTAATAATTTTAAAGCTTGCTGAACACCATTTCCATAAGCACGAACCAAACCGCCCGTGCCTAATAAAATGCCACCATAATAACGAACAACTACGGCACTAATCTCACCAATTTGGCTACCTTGCAAAGCGGATAGCATCGGTTTCCCTGCAGTGCCCGCTGGTTCACCGTCATCGGAAAAGCCTAATTGTTGAGAATCCGTTGGCTTGCCTGCCACTGTTGCCCAACAATGATGGCGGGCATTAGGGTGCTGCGCTTTAATTTCTGCCCCAAAAGCTTTGGCTTGTTCAAGCCCTTCCGTATGTTGCAAATACGTGATAAATCGACTTTTCTTAATTTCTTCTTCAAAAACAACCGCACTTTTAGGGATAAGGTATTCAGCCATGAAATAATTGTTCAAATGAATTTGTTGCGTAGTTTATCATTGATAGCGGATTTATCGAAATTTCCCCATAATTATTGTATGATGTAGCTCAATTTCAATAAAACTAATGAATAACCATGACTGAAATTACTGTCGATAAAACCCTTGATACCGTTGGTTTACGTTGTCCTGAACCCGTGATGCTCGTGAGAAAAAACATTCGCCACATGAATGAAGGTGAAGTGCTGCTTATTTTGGCGGACGACCCTGCCACGACTCGCGATATTCCCAGTTTCTGCCAATTTATGGAACATACGCTTTTAGCGAGTGAAACCCAAGATACACCTTTTAAATACTGGGTGAAAAAAGGCCAATAAAAATGCGGCCATTATTGACCGCACTTTGTTATTCTGCCGTATTACTCGAAACGGGGTAATATTTTTTCTGAATAAATTCAGGCTTCAATAAAGCAGGGGCATTCCACCACTCAATCACAAGCTCCTGTGGTCCTTCTGCATAAGACGCAATTTCATACACGTTATACACAAAGTGAATCCCATCATGATCTAAATAGAAATTATCGGTCACTTCAAAAGCGTCTTTTGATGTAAATGCTTCCTCATCTTGTACCTCTCCATATCGAGTATTACGTTCCCAAAGCAGCTCTTTTAATTTAGCTTGCTGATTTGGTTTAAACACATCATCAAATGAAAGTAGTTTTTTTGTTTCTAAATCAATATTAAGATAATGGTAGCCCCCAACGCCATGAGCGCCACCGCCATAGCTGTAATAATTTATTAAAAATACAGCAAGCTTACCTCTTTGGTGACTAAATGCTAAATCTAAAGTTTCATCAACACCAATTATAGGAGATTCCAACATCTCTTTTTTAGCTTCATCATATTCTTTCTGATAATCCGCAATAAGTTGCTCGCGGCTTCTTGGTTTACCATCAGCATTTTTGGAAATTTGTTCTAAAAGTAGTGTATCTAACCATTCAATATTCGTTTTTAGTGTAGAAATGCTGTAATGAAGTTTACCTTCTACAGGCACATATTCATCTTCTTTGGGTGATTTAGGATATTTGATGGTTTCCTCTTTATCAAAAATCACATCATCTTGAGCAATAATTGCTGGAATAACCTTCTCCGCCTTTTCTTTTTCAGCTTTTAATTGCGTATTTTCTGCCGTTAGTTGTGCAATTGTCTGTGTTTGTTGCTCAATGGTTGCTTTCGTTTCTTTATCTTCGCAACCTGTTACAGTAAAAAGTGCGGTTAAAATTAAGGCTGAAATGAATGTTTTTTTCATGTTTTATCCTATAAATCAAATGTATCTTTATCACGTAGAATGTGATCATTACCTTTACGGCGTAAAAAGCCAGTACGGTCAAAATATTCCATTAATTGCACGGTCAGTTTTCGACCAAAGTTCAGTTTATCACGTAATTCATTAACCGCAATCTTACCTTCCTCACCTGCCATTTGCTTGATCAAGCGCGCATAAGCATAAATGCTTTCAGTCAGGAAAAAACGATCTTTTACGATTGGTGTAAGATAGCCCAATTTACCCGCTTTATACATAAAATTACGCATCACACTTTCATCTTGCGCCAAGGCTGTTGCCATATCTCGCACCCAAATCGCTTGACCATGCGCTTTCTCAAATTCAGCTAACACCGCTTGCCATAAGCTTTGCTCTTCGGCTGAAAATTGGATTTTGTGTGAAGGCAAATGTAACCAACCACGAGTCTGCTGCAATTGGCCTTCATCAAGCATTTCTTCAATAAAATGATAAATCAGATTTTCCGGTTGGTTTAGTGTCGCAATACGGTATAAGCGAGCCTTACTCAAACCTAGCTGATCATTATGTTGCTCATGATAGATAGCAAGTGCGGTCAAAATTTGCTGCGTTTTTTCGCGTTGATAATCGCGATTAAAACACCAATTTTGGAAACGGATATCGCCATTCTCGGCCAATGCTTCAGCCAGCTGATTTTCGGTTAGTTGCTCACTCCACATTAAAGCTTGAGCTGAAATCGCCTCTTTTTGTAGGGTCAATCCGATACGTTGTGTGGCGGTTTGAGCCTGATTAAGTTTAGCCAAGAACGCTAGACGAGCTTCTGTGCGCTTATAACGTTTTGGTGAATGAATTTCGAGTACCTTGGCACCACCAATTAACGCTTTCGCATCACCACTACGTAAAATTAATTTATCCCCGAAAGCTAAAAATAATGGTTGTTCTAAAATTACCTCCGCCAAAGTGCGGTCATTTTTCATTGCATTTTTGCTTTCAAGCAAGGTGAGCTTACCCGTCGTACGGCTTGCCGCATGATAAATGTGTACAGGCTGACTGTCTTTCAAATTCACTTCAGGTGTAATTTCAATGGTAATACGATCGGTTGGCTCAAGTGGTTCTGAAGCTAACAACCAATCGCCGCGCTGCATTGGAATACGATCTAAATCAACGTTTAAATTGAGCGCTAAGCGTTGACCAGCCAAGCCTTTTTCGCTCGGCGTATTCTGAGCATGAATATTCTTAACGCGAACCTTTTGTCCCGTAGAAAGGAAGAGTTCATCATCAATGGCCACTGTTCCCGCAAATGCTGTGCCCGTTACCACTGTCCCCGCCCCTTTCACGCTAAAGACACGGTCGATGGCATAACGGAACGGTTTATCCATTTCAGCTAATTCAGGTAAATTGGCTAAATAATCGCGTAACGCATCAATCCCTAAGCCTGTTTGTGCCGATGTAATAAAATAATGAGATTCAGCTAAGAATGGATAATCCGTCTGAATTTGTGTTTTTAGTGTCTCAATTTGCTCATCAGTTGCTCGGTCTGCCTTGGTAATCACCACCATGATTTCAGTAAATTGAAGCTGACGTAAAATCGCTAAATGTTCTTTAGTTTGTGCGGCAATCCCTTCATCTGCTGCAACAATGAGCATCGCATAATGCACGCCACCAAGCCCCGCCAACATATTGGCGAGAAACTTTTCATGGCCAGGCACATCAATAAACCCGAGTACTTTCTCTTTTAAAGGCAAATAGGCATACCCCAAATCAATGGTCATGCCACGTTTTTTTTCTTCCGGCAAATGGGTGGTATTAGTGCCTGTCAGCGCTTGCAAAAGGGCTGTTTTACCATGATCGACGTGCCCTGATGTTACTATGATCATAATTTTTCCACCGTATCTAATAATACCTTAAAATCAGCCACGCTACGTAAATCTAACCAGATTTTTCCTTTCTCAACACGGCCGATTATCGGTTGTTCTAATTGCTTAAATGTAGTCAAAAGTGCGGTCAATTTTGCCTCTGTTTTTTCGGCAATCGTCACCGCGAGAGAAGGAATCGTGGCCATCGGTTGAGAACCACTCCCAATCTGAGCAAAGCTTTCTTCAATCTCAACCTGGTAATCTTTTAAACGATTTGCTAAACAGGCTTTAAGTTGTTCGGCTTTTTCTTTTAATACATCCATTGATTGAGTGAGCAAATGCAAAGTTGGCAATGTTTCAGTAAGCTTTTCAGGTTGGAGATAAAGGCGTAATGTTGCCTCAAGCCCGGCTAAAATCACTTTATCGCAACGCAATACGCGCTTTAATGGGTGAGCTTGTAACTGAGCAATCCACTCTTTTTTACCGACGATAATACCAGCTTGTGTTCCACCCAATAATTTATCACCCGAGAATGACACCAAGTTTACGCCTTGTGCGACTTTTTCTTGTACCGTTGGCTCATTCGGTAAATCATATTGGCTTAGATCAATCAATGCCCCACTACCCAGATCCGTCATCACTGGAATATCAAATTCTCGTCCTAGCTCAACCAACTCTTGTTCTGAAACCGAAGCGGTAAATCCACTAATATGATAGTTACTGCAATGTACTTTCATTAAGAAAGCGGTATTTTCATTGATTGCTTGACGATAATCTTTCAAATGTGTGCGGTTTGTTGTTCCCACTTCAACGAGTTTACAGCCTGCTTGAGCCATAATGTCTGGAATGCGAAATGCGCCGCCAATTTCAATTAACTCCCCGCGAGAAATAATAACTTCTTTATCTTTTGCAAAGGTGGCCAACATCAAGAGTACGGCTGCAGCATTATTGTTAACGATACAAGCGGCTTCCGCGCCCGTAAGTTGTGCAAGTAGCTCACTAATATAATTATCCCGATGACTGCGTTTGCCTTCTTCCAAATCATATTCTAGTGCCACGTTACCTTTCATCGCATGAAGTGCCGCCTGTTGTGCACTTTCAGCCCATAATGCTCGCCCTAAATTTGTATGTAATACCGTACCCGTTAAATTATGAACTGATTTAATTTGCACATGATTTTGTTGAGTCAATCGCTCTTGTAAATAATGCAATGTATTCAAATGATCGGCAAAAAAGTGCGGTAAATGTTGATGCTGTTTGATAAACTCTCGCCCATCAGACAATAATTGGCGCAATTCACGCACGACAGCTGAATGACCAAATTCAGTTAAAAGCATTTCACCTTCTGGTGTTTTTAAAAATTTATCTACCGAAGGAAGTTGTTGAAAAAGTGCGGTCATTTTTAATTCCTATTTCAAAATGGCGTTGAATTATAAACTAATTTACGCTAAAGTAACCGCAATTTCAATAACGGAAGGTCGTCATCTCCGGTGAGGTGGCAGGACTTCAAATCCTGTTGGGGACGCCAGCGTTCCCGGGTGGGTTCAACTCCCATGACCTTCCGCCACTTTTTTTCCTCTAACAAATATTTCTCTCTTCCTAACATTCACTTTTTTTAATTTGAATTTTCATTATAATTTTGCAGAATTTTAGGCAAACAAAAAGGCGCATCTTTCGATACGCCTTCTTAATCTAACTTGTTACAGTTAATACATCAATTATTTGATGATTTTCGCAACAACACCAGCACCTACTGTACGGCCACCTTCACGGATTGCGAAACGTAAACCTTGGTC
>NZ_QEPO01000012.1 GCF_003252725.1 Haemophilus parainfluenzae | reverse complement strand
AGATGAGGACGTAATTGATGACACAACAGACCGTACTTAAACATACCGTAAAACAAGGCGAGCGTTGGGATAATCTTGCCTATTACTACTATGGCAACGCATTGGACTTTGAACGCATTATTAATGCCAACCCACACATAGGATTGTGCGAAGTGCTGCCAACAGGGGCAACGGTTTATATTCCGGTGCTAAATATTAAGCCTACAAACAATGAATCAATGCCGCCGTGGTTGAGAGGTAATAATGAATAGTAACGTGCCAACCCCTGACTTTTCCATTTTATACGAAAAAACCAATATTACCGCTGACATTGAGCCGCACTTAATTGAGCTTGCCTACACCGATAACCTTGAGGGCGAGTCAGACGAGCTAACGCTAACGTTTGAGGATATTAGCGGGAAATGGGTGCGCCAGTGGTATCCAACGCAAGGGGATAAATTAAAGGCGGCTATTGGTTATAAAGGGGCGCTGCTGGCTGATATTGGGGCGTTTGAAATTGACGAGGTGGAATATAACTACCGACCATCATATATTCAAATCAAGGCGTTGAGTACGGGGGTTGGAAAGGCAAATCGCACGTTAAAGCCTAAAGCCTATGAAAACACAACGCTCAAGCAAATAGTGGGCATTATTGCAGAAAAATTAAAGCTAAAAGTAGTCGGGACAATTAAGCCAATCCCGGTTAAGCGCGTGACGCAATATCAAGAGCGCGATGTTGAGTTTTTGGCAAGATTGGCAAGAGAATATCATCACAGCTTTAAGATAGTGGGTGATCAGCTTGTGTTCACGGATAAAGATGAGCTAGGCAAAGAAGAAGCCGTGGCGGCGCTTGAAGAACGAGATACGATATCGATTACCTTGCGCGATAGAATCAAGGATACGGCCAAGGAAGTTGATGTGAGTGGATATGATGCCGCCGGGAAAAAAGTCATCAAGAAGCGTAAGAAAGCAAAGCCGCTGCGCGAAAAGATGAAACAAGCCCAGGCTGCAAGCGGGGACACGCTGAAGATTGTCACCCGTGGGGAAACCCAGGAGCAGATTGATGCGCGTGCCGATGCCGCGTTGGCCGAACAAAACGACGACCAAACCGCGGGAAATATCACGCTGGTCGGCAATCCTAAGCTCGTGGCCGGCAGCACAATATTACTTCGCAACCTTGGCATTTTTAGTGGAAAATATTTGATAAAGTCATCCCGGCATAGCATTACCCGGGGCGGAGGCTATATCACAAGTATTGAAGTACGCATGTTAGAGTTTATCCCGGATGATTTACTTAGCACTGGCGCACTAACTGAAAATCAAACGGGGGAATAAATGAAAACGCATGACTTTGGGGCAACTTATCAAGAAGGCATTATTTCCGCTGTGGATGCTACGAACCATAAAGTGCGGTGTAAAATTCCCGCGCTTGAAGATTTAGAAACAGCCTGGTTGTCTTATTTAACCACTAATGCTGGCGGGAATCAGTTTTATTGTCTGCCTGATGTTGGCGAATTGGTGGCATTGTTACTTGATGCGCGCGGGGAAGGTGGCTGCGTATTGGGGGCAATTTACAACGAGAAAGACACCACGCCAGCGAATGATAGCAACATGTGGGTGAAAAAATTCACAAACGGCACGGTGATTTCGCATAATCGAAAAACAGGCGAGATTAATATCAATACAAGCGGAAGCGTTATCGTAACAGCGGGCGGCGGTGTAACAATCAATGCTGATACGTCAATTACCGGTAAACTAGCAGTGTCAGGGAAAATCACGTCTGGCACTGAAGTATCTGCTCCAAAAGTTAAACAAGGCTCTATTGAGCTTGGCACTCACAAACACCCAGGCGACTCCGGCGGTAAAACAGGCCTTCCGGAATAGCCCACTTCTTTAAATCGCTTTAAAAGCACTCTTCGCCATAGCCTTGTATCATCAAGGCTATGAACACACAAAGCACCCTTATCACAACACACTGGCAGCTTGCACCTAACATTGAAAATCAAGTTGTGCAAGGTATTGATGACATCCATCAATGTATTGGCCACATCCTTTCAACAATGAAAGGGACGGATGTGTTGCGACCTGAATTTGGCAGTGATCACTTTCAATATATCGACCAGCCGGAAGATATTGCAATCCCAAACATCGTGCGCGAGGTTACATTAGCACTTCAGCGCTGGGAGAAAAGAATTAATGTTGACTCGGTCAATGTAGAAGGGACTGCCCCGCACTTTGAATTTTTAATTTTTTGGTCACTTACAGAAGACGTGCATCGTGAAATTTACGCCACAAGGATTACCGGATGAATAGAAATGAAGTGAAAGTCGTAGACGACAATGTTGAGAGCGTTTTAAGTGAAGCGATATCTCAGTATGAAAAACGCACCGGGAAAATCTTACAACCAGCGCACATTGAGCGTTTGCTTATTAATGTTTATGCCATGCGTGAAAGCCTGGCAAGACAAGGCATTAATGAAGCGTTTCGTCAAACATTCCCGCAATTTGCCACCGGTCTTGCGTTGGATTTATGCGGTGAAACGTTTGGCTGTTATAGATTACTCGAACGCCCGGCGCGCACCATTTTGCGTTTTAGCATTAACGGTGAACATCCGTCCGTGGTTATTCCAAAAGGCACACGTGTTTCAGTCACTGATGACATTGAATTTGTCACGCTAAATGATGATGTAATTACCCCGCTTATTTCTTATGTTGAAATTGAGGCGGCTTGTAATAAACCTGGCGCGGTTGGTAACGGTTGGGAGCGTGGCCGAATAAAAACGCTTAAAAGTGAAATCAACTTCGCTGGCAAAATAGCTGTCACTAACATTGATGTGCCAAGTGGTGGTTTATTGCGCGAAGAAGATGATCCATACCGAGCACGAATTCTTGCCGCGCCGGAAGCGTTTACCAGTTGTGGTTCAATCGCCGCGTACGATTATCACACCCGCGCCGTTTCTCAAGATATTGCGGATGTTAATGTATCAAACCCGCGAGGCGGGCTTGTGAGAATCACCGTCCTAACTAAAACAGGGCTGCCTGACAGACGTCTTTTAAATGATGTAAAAGAATATGTCAGTCCTGAGCGCCGCCGCCCGTTATGCGATACGGTGGAGGTTATTGCGCCAACGAAGCGAGATTATCAAATCACTGCGATATTGACATTACTTGATGGTTATCGTGAAGACGTGGTTAAGGCTAAGGCGCGTGATGCGTTACAACTCTACCTGTCTGACAAAACGAAAAAACTAGGAGTTGATGTTGTGCCGTCCGCAATTATTAGCGCACTGCGAGTTGAAGGCGTGTATGACGTTAATTTAACTGCCCCAGCAAAAATTGTAGTGGGTGAAACAGAATGGGCAAACTGCACAGGGATTAATATAGAGGCCGCCCAGGAGCGCAGTAATGGCTAATTTAACGTATGCGGATGTCATTGAACGAGAGGCAAAATACAAAGCGCTGGCCGACCTAAGCCTAGGCTTGAATAAACTCGAAAACAGCAAAGTGATGACAACTCTGGTCGAGTTAATTGATGATGATTTTATCTCATTACTTGCAGAAAAATGGAGTGTGACGGGCTATGACGGGGAGTTTATTACGGGGGACGATAATTCTAAACGAAGTTTAATTCGAGTCGCAATCGAGCTTCATAGATATAAAGGAACACCGTGGTCAATTCGTGAAGTCTGCCGCCGGTTAGGATTCGGCGAGATTGAGATTGACGAGGGGTTAAAAGCGCGGACTTATAATCACAAGTTTGTTCAGACCATTCCGTTAAGTGATAAATGGGCTTATTACGCTATCAGACTTAATCAGCCAATCTCAAACGAACAAGCGGCGCACTTGCGCAAAGTGTTGCGTAATTTTACCCCGGCGAGATGCACGTTAGCCGTGCTTGATTATAAATCAGTGGCGTTCTTATACAACAATAAAGTGCGATATAACGGCACTTATAACCACGGTTCAAACTAGATTTAAAGCTAATTTAAAGGACAGTTATGGCAAATTTAAAAGAACAAGACAAATGGGAAGACGGAGTCTATCGAATTGAAGAAAACGACCCTGTGCTTGGCGGTGAGAATGGCGTTACAAATAGACCCATCAAACAGCTGGCCAATCGCACATCCTGGCTTAAAAAAGCTTTAGAGTTATTGGGCAAAAAGTCTGCGCCGAAAGATTTGACCGCGACCAGTGTTAGTGCGGTTCAAGCTGATGGCCATACTCATAAGTTACCTATTGGGACTACATCTGAAAAAGGCGTTGTTAAACTTAACTCACAACTTGCAAATAATAGCGAGCAAGAAGCCGCAACCCCAAAAGCCGTAAAAGCGGCGTACGATAAGGGGGTGGAAGCAAAAGCAGCAGCGGATGCGGCGCAAAAAACAGCAAATGATGGCGTATCAAAAGCGAATAACGCCCAGCGTTCTGCAGACAATGCACAAAAAACAGCAAATGATGGCGTATCAAAAGCGAATAACGCCCAGAGTTCTGCAGACAATGCACAAAAAACAGCAAATGATGGCGTATCAAAAGCGAATAACGCCCAGAGTTCTGCAGACAATGCACAAAAAACAGCAAATGATGGCGTATCAAAAGCGAATAACGCCCAGCGTTCTGCAGACAATGCACAAAAAACAGCAAATGATGGCGTATCAAAAGCGAATAACGCCCAGCGTTCTGCAGACAATGCCAACACCAATGCAAACGGTCGAGTGTCTAAAAGCGGTGATACGATTGACGGTAATTTAAGAATAAATGGTAAAGATAATACATGGAGCAAGTTGCTGCTTGGTACACAAGTAGGTTTTTGGGAGCTAGAAGTCCACCCAGATTCACACAACCAAGCAAACCGCCGCTTCAATATGGTGTATGCCGGTGATTCGAGAGTTTACTTGACATTCCCAACTATCGGGGAGAATGGTGACACAGTAGCATATAGAAGCTGGGCGGTGAATAAAAGTGGGGATACTATGACAGGTATCCTACGCACAGTCGGAATTGCATCCAAGCAGTTTGGGGTTGGGGATTACAATTCGCAATATGACAGTGGTGCGCCTTTTATGGTTGAAGAAACAGGTTCGGTAAACCGATCCGCTTACCATCCTTTCATAAAAGGGCGTGTGCGGTCGAAAAACCACTATGGCGCAGCGCTATCTTTTGGCTACACAACCAAGCAAGGTAGTGGTGACGGGTTCGGCCGAGGCATTATCCAGCTGATTGAGGATAATGGTAACCAAAAATTTTGGGCGTTTGAGCATAATGGCGATTTTTTATCAACCGCTGATGTTAAAACTAGCAGCGGCGCTAGTCTTAATGAGGCTATCCAATCTGACAAAATATCTCATGCAACGACTGGTACAGCAAAAAATAAAGTTGCGAGCGAATATGCGCTAGGCGAACTCCATAAACAACTACAGGTAAATGAAAAAGTGGTGTGGCAAGGGTCTAGCAATAATGCCATAACTGTGAATTTGCCTTTTGAAAATGGAGTCTTATTTGTTTGCGTAACAAAATCATGGGGCTCGGGGACGGTTAATAACATGTGGCTGGCCGCCCCTATCGGTAATAGCCATGATACTGCGATTGGTGACCAGGACGCCGGTGGGTCTGCGGGGGACTATGATTTTTCGATGTCGTTAATAATTACCAAAAAAGGTAAAGCAGTAACCCTTACGCCAGGAGGCGCTCGTAAACCTGTTATTAAGAAGGTAGTTGTTGTAGGAGTGTAAAATGAAAGTTTATTTTTTAAAAGAAAACATCTGTGAATACGTTATTTTTCCAGCACCGGATGATTTGGAACGATACTTTGAGTTGGAAGTTGACCCGGAACAAAATTTGGAGGACTACACCCCAATAATAAAAGGCGACAAAATTCTATTAGTTGAAAAACAGCCTACCGTAGACCATGTTTGGAATGGTAACAGTTGGGTGATTCCACCGGAAAAACAGGCCGCTCTAGCTGCGGACAAACAAGTGAAGTTGATTGCTGAAATTGATGAGAGAGCTGCAAAAATTTACAGCACTTGGACTCGCTTTGAATCTGAGTACCGTGAGCGCCAAGCCGCTGCGGAAGCCTTTAAAAAAGCAAACTATCAAGGCGAATGCAGCCGATATATCACAGACTTTGCCAAACGTGCCGGGTTAAATAACCAAGCTGCAACCGATTTAATTTTGGTGCAAGCGGCTGGGCTTGAAAAATTACAGTTAGAGCTTGCCAACCAGCGAATGCGTAAATACGAGCTTAAAGTGCCGGGATTGACAATCGAAAAAATGCAGTCCATTCACGATGACATTATTAAGCAAATGGATGCATTGATGGAGGCTTATAACAATGGCTAACCGTATCTATCTCGCTTTTTATAAGCATAAACGCAGCTTCTTAAAAGAGCCTTTTAAAGCCTTGGCCGATGCGGTGACGCGTTTTTTTACAAAGGGTAAATACTCACACTGCGAGATAGCGATTGAGCGCATGGAATTCGTCCACGGCGATCATTATGAGCACATTACGGTTTTTGATTGCTATTCAGCGTCCGTGCGCGATGGCGGCGTTCGCTGTAAGCAGATTGATTTATCTGACGCGGATAAGTGGAATTTAGTCTTGCTAGATAACGTAACAGAAGCGCAGATTAAATCTTATTTCAACCGCACAACTGGCGCTAAATATGACTGGTGGGGTGCGTTAGGCATTGTGCTTGGAATTAAGCAAAAACGAAGCAAATATTTTTGTTCAGAATGGTGCTTTAACGCAATTTATAACAGCGAAGATGGTTGGCGTTTTAGCCCAAACCAACTTGCAGCGATGGTGCATAAAAATGGATAAAACAACGATTAACCTTTACCGTGGTGATGACGAGGAATGTATTGTTCGCCTGTTTGAAAAACAGCCGGATAAAACATTAAAACCACTCGATTTGAGTGATATGGCACGCTTTGATTTATGGGCGAAAGTCCGAAACAACGCCGTGCTAACGCTATCATCCACAACAGGTGAAATCGAAGTTATAGATGCTCCAGGCGGTGTTTTAAAAGTTACGTTTAGTCACAGTTTAACAAAAGACGCAACGTGGTCTCAAGCGGACTATGATTTACAGGCGGTATCTAATAAAGGACGGGTTAAAACGCCAATTAGAGGCGGGAGAATTAACCTTCAATTTGATGTAACACCTGATATGACAGAGGCGCGTAATGGATGACATTGTTGCAGTGGTTGACCCACCCCAAGAAATAGTGGCGGTAGTCGAAAAAGGTGAAGTTATATATCAAAGTGACGACGACTTACCAGATTTATTAACCATTTATGAGTTAGCCAAAATATAGGAGCACTATGGAAAATCAAAACCATAAAAAAATAGTTGATGCAATCAAGGCCATCGGCGCGGATTATAAAAGTCTGCATGAGGCAATATCTGCAATTCAAACTCAACAAGGCAGCGGAGAACAAGCTACGCTCACTAAAATTAACGAGTTAATTAGCCAGGCAGAAACACGTATTTTAAATAAAATTAAAGGCGGTGAGCTTTCTGAAGATTTAGATACGTTGTTTGAAATTGCGGCCAAAATTGGAGAACTTGTGTCAGATAAGTCTGTTCGCGAAGCTCTAACTAGCACTCTGCAAGAGATCAAAACTAACGTTACAAATCTTCAAAGCTGGCAAACAGAAATGGATAACTTAGACCTAGTGGGTGAGTACAATAAAGCTAAGGCATCATAATGGCGCTAAAAGAACAACTGACAAGTCTCATTCCTTTAATTGCTCAAGATGTTAAAGATAAAGGCAGTTCGTCCGTGTTAATTCAAGGCAACGGGAGACCAGATAAACCTGACACAACAAGGTTTCTTAATGGGTCTAACGTTTATGAAAATAAGATTAAAGGTAATGAGCCAAACGGAACTTTTTATAACTCAACAAACGGTGCAGGCGTTGGAGCATACCTATGGCAAAAGCAAAATGGACAGTGGACTGTTATATCGGGTGATACAGGTATTAGACGACTATCTAACATTTCTGTAAATATTAAAGAAGGGGCTATTCATTTAAGACGAGTGAATAACAGAGTTGAGTGTTCTTTCTATGCGGGGCGTTGGGACACTATTTCTTTTTACGGGAGCAGTAATCCTAAATTCACGAGGAAAAATCACGCCAAGCGAATGGATATTTTACCCCCTCCGAGAATACCAGTTGGCTTCCGTACACGCACGCCTATTATGCTTCCGTTTTATAGCGATGACGGCGATGAAATTGCTACTGTATATGTTGCTAGTATAGGCGATAGAGCTTATATTGAGTTAAGATTTAGGGATAAAGTACCAACAACAGACCTTGATTATATGCGTCTTCCAGTCGTCAGTTGGATAACTGACGACCCATTCCCTGATACTTTGCCTTAATTAAATAAAATGCTGTCAATTTTTGCTGCGGTTTA
Source organism: Haemophilus parainfluenzae (assembly GCF_003252725.1). Lineage (GTDB taxonomy): Bacteria > Pseudomonadota > Gammaproteobacteria > Enterobacterales > Pasteurellaceae > Haemophilus_D > Haemophilus_D parainfluenzae_L. Next base: position 1,055 of record NZ_QEPO01000012.1, on the reverse strand, counting down.
CAAGGAATAATAATGACAAACAAACAAACAAACAAACAAACAAACAAACAAACAAACAAATGGAGTGTACTATGTTTAAACAAGCACCACTACCGTTTGTTGGGCAAAAGCGAATGTTTTTAAAACACTTCGAGGAAGTATTAAACGCCAACATTACGAATGATGGCGATGGCTGGACTATCATTGATACATTCGGCGGTAGCGGTTTATTAAGCCATGTAGCTAAACATCTCAAGCCTAAAGCACGCGTAATCTATAATGACTTTGATGGATACGCTGAGCGATTGATGCATATTGATGACATTAATGCGCTTCGCGCACAGCTTTACGCGGTAGTTGGTAACGCTACGCAAAAAAACAAAAGATTGACGAAGGATTGTAAGGCAGAATGCATCAAAATCATTCAGAATTTCAAAGGTTATATTGACCTGAATTGTCTAGCGAGCTGGCTTCTATTTAGCGGCCAACAAGTGGCAACATTAGACGACTTATTTCAGAACGATTTTTGGCATTGTGTTAGACAGTCTGATTATCCGAAAGCGGATGGATATTTAGACGGGCTTGAGATTACGCGCGAGTCATTCCACACGCTTTTGCCTAAATTTAGCGGCGACCCTAAAGCCTTATTCGTTCTAGATCCACCATATTTATGCACTCGTCAGGAAAGCTATAAACAGGCGACATACTTTGATTTAATCGACTTCCTCCGATTAATCAACATTACTCGACCGCCTTATATTTTCTTCAGCTCAACGAAGTCGGAGTTTGTGCGGTTTATTGAGTATATGGTAGAAGATCAGGTTGATAATTGGGAGGCTTTTTACAACTCCAAGCGCGTTGTTGTTAAGGCTTCAGCAAGTTATTCCGGGAAGTACGAAGATAACATGGTTTATAAGTTTTAATACTTAAAATTTAAACGCCCTTTAATGATGATTTAAAGGGCGTTTTTATTTCTCAAAATTCGTGGATTTTAACCGCTAAAGATGAGAAACTTGAATTGTTTTAAATTTCTCACATTTAGCGGTTACGTTTCTCAAAATTCGCGAACGGCAACA
>NZ_QEPO01000011.1 GCF_003252725.1 Haemophilus parainfluenzae | reverse complement strand
CTAAACTCGAAAGCGATTTAAGAATATAGCTTACTTTTTTCTCTGTATATATAGACAAAAAGCCTGCGAGTTTTATACTTTTTGAGCAAAATTGCAAGTTTTGGATGAGCATTCTAATAAGTACGTTATATTCTCTTGAAAAAGTAAACATTATCATTCACATGCAATTTTGTTTTACGTATAATCTAAGAAACTCTCAAATAGTTTTAGGTCAAGTTTACGCGTTAAGCGGTATTTTATATTGATAAAATATCAGTTAAATGAGGTTTATTATGAAAATCAGTTTTCATTCTGTGTTACTTGGATTAGCGTCATGTATTGGCATTCAACAATCTGTGATAGCGAGTCCTCCTTCGTCTTCTCACCAATCAATATCTACTGAGTCCGCTGAGGCTTTAAAGCAACAATTTTCAATCGCTTTAGCTAAACAAGAAAAGCAACAAATTTCTATTTTACAGAAAAAACTCACCGCACTTTTTTCTTTACCTCCCCAATTTCTTGATAATCAGATCCAAATAAGCGAAAAAATCCTCACTCGCATTTTTAAAACAGATAAAAATCTCACCCCTAAATTTCTTGATTATTTATACTTTGAACCGATAAATACTGGCGATGCTAATTTAATTCAGGAAATGAAGAAAAACTTACTGGTGTCTTTTTTAGCGAATGAGCAGGCAAAAATTTATATTCGTCAAACAGATAATTCGGAGCAATTTGTTCAGGCTTTAATAGAACGGGGAGCCAAACCAGATCAAATTATATTATTGTCTTTGGATGCTAAAGGCATATTTCAAAAAATTATTGAACAGATGCGTCAAGATTTTCCTAATCAAACAACTTTTTCTATTACTGAGAATCGAGTGAGTTTGATAACCCCTTCTTCTGAAATTAAGCCCCGCCTCGCTCTAGCCAATATGATGTTTGCTCGCCAATTTAAAGGGGTGGAAGTTGATGATTTTTCGTATTTGGATCAAGCACGTGAAAATCTTCAACACAATAACTATGCTATTCGTTATAAGACTTTCCAAGCAATGCTTGAAGGCTTAAATTAATCCGTTTACTCACAAGGAGCCATTATGTTTTTATCTAAAAAATCAGTTACCTTTGCAGTTAGTGCGTTAGCAATGCTTTGCTCAGGTGCAGCCTTTGCTAAAGAAGCGCCGCAAGCACATAAAGCTGTGGAGTTAAGTATCTTACATATTAACGACCACCATTCTTACTTGGAACCGCACGAAGCGAGAATTAATTTAAATGGTCAACAAACAAAGGTTGATATTGGTGGTTTTTCTGCTGTGAATGGGAAACTTTATGAGTTACGTAAAAAGTATAAAAATCCATTAGTGCTACATGCAGGTGATGCGATTACCGGTACGCTGTATTTCACCCTTTTTGGTGGTTCTGCTGATGCGGCTGTCATGAATGCTGGTAATTTCCATTATTTTACTTTGGGTAACCATGAATTTGACGCGGGTAATGAAGGTTTATTAAAACTACTCGAGCCATTAAAAATTCCAGTACTTTCAGCCAATGTTATTCCTGATAAAAATTCAATTTTATATAACAAATGGAAACCTTACGATATTTTCACTGTGGATGGAGAAAAAATTGCCATTATCGGTTTAGATACCGTGAATAAAACGGTTAATTCATCTTCACCAGGTAAGGATGTGAAGTTCTATGATGAAATTGCTACCGCACAAATTATGGCAAATGCGCTAAAACAACAAGGCATTAATAAAATCATTTTACTTTCACATGCAGGAAGTGAAAAAAATATCGAAATTGCTCAAAAAGTAAATGATATTGATGTGATCGTTACTGGGGATTCACATTATTTATACGGAAATGATGAATTACGTGGTTTAAAACTTCCAGTAATCTATGAATATCCGCTTGAATTTAAAAATCCGAATGGCGAACCGGTATTTGTAATGGAAGGTTGGGCTTATTCTGCTGTTGTGGGTGACTTAGGTGTTAAATTCAGTCCTGAAGGTATTGCGTCTATTACTCGTAAAATTCCTCATGTGTTAATGAGTTCTCATAAACTTCAAGTGAAAAATGCGGAAGGTAAATGGACTGAATTAACAGGCGATGAACGTAAAAAAGCGCTTGATACTTTAAAGTCAATGAAGAGTATTTCACTTGATGATCATGATGCAAAAACAGACATGCTTATTTCAAAATATAAAAGTGAAAAAGATCGTTTAGCACAAGAAATTGTTGGCGTCATCACCGGTTCTGCAATGCCGGGTGGTTCAGCAAATCGTATCCCAAATAAAGCAGGCTCAAATCCAGAAGGTTCTATTGCAACGCGTTTTATTGCAGAAACAATGTATAACGAACTCAAAACAGTGGATTTAACCATTCAAAATGCAGGCGGTGTTCGTGCGGATATTTTACCAGGCAATGTAACCTTTAATGATGCTTATACTTTCTTACCTTTCGGGAATACGTTATATACCTATAAAATGGAAGGTTCGTTAGTGAAACAAGTGCTTGAAGATGCGATGCAATTTGCTTTAGTTGATGGTTCTACAGGGGCATTCCCTTATGGCGCGGGCATTCGTTACGAAGCGAATGAAATACCAAATGCGGAAGGTAAACGTTTAGTCAGCGTGGAAGTATTGAATAAACAAACCCAACAATGGGAACCAATTGATGATAATAAACGTTATCTCGTTGGTACTAATGCTTATGTAGCTAGCGGTAAAGATGGTTACAAAACTTTTGGTAAATTATTTAACGATCCGAAATATGAAGGCGTTGATACTTACTTGCCTGATGCGGAAAGTTTCATTAAATTTATGAAAAAACATCCGCACTTTGAGGCTTACACTTCATCAAATGTGAAATTTAATGCTTCTAGTGATGCGTTACCTAAAAAATAAAAGCTAAAAACTATATTGCTACTGGCCATTATGTGCGTCGTCGTGGCGCAGATAATCAAGCGGAGCTATTGCTCGGCTTAGATAGCAACAAAGACCAAAGCTATTTCCTTTACACGTTGAGTAAAAATCAGGTAGGCCAAAGCCTTTTCCCTGTCGGTGAAATTGAAAAGCCGATCGTACGTGCTATTGCAGAAGATTTAGGTTTAATTACCGCGAAGAAAAAAGACTCTACTGGTATTTGTTTTATTGGTGAGCGTAAGTTTAAGGATTTCTTAGCACGTTATTTGCCGGCTCAACCAGGTGACATCCGTACCGTAGATGGCGAGATTATTGGTCGCCATGAAGGCTTGATGTACCACACCCTGGGGCAGCGTAAAGGACTAGGTATCGGTGGATTAAAAAATGCCGGTGATGAAGCCTGGTATGTAGTAGATAAAGATGTGGAAAATAATGAATTGATTGTGGCACAAGGCCATGATCATCCACGTTTGTTCTCCAAAGGCTTAATTGCCAAGCAGCTACATTGGGTGAGTCGTGAGTCCGTGCGTGAAGCGTTCCGTTGCACAGTGAAAACTCGTTATCGTCAAACGGATATTGCTTGTTTGGTTGAGCCGATTGATGACGATTGCATTCGAGTGATTTTTGACGAACCGCAAGCCGCAGTCACACCAGGTCAATCAGCGGTATTTTATCTTGATGAAGTCTGCTTAGGTGGCGGCATTATCGAAGAACGAATTTAATCAATATTGAATAAAATGCGGTCAGAAATTTAAGGATTTTTCTGACCGCACTTTTTAATTATTTACCTAATGGAGCTTTTTATGCGTTACATCGTATTGGGATGTCTGTTAACGTTGTTTTCCACTACACTTTTTGCTCAGTTAAAAACAGATTTAGCCTTATTAAATTTGAAAGGACCAGTAAAAAAATGGGAAATGAAATCGATCAATCCGAAAGATTCTTCAATTTTGGAGCATAAGATTACTTTTTTTAATCCGCAGGGATTTAAAACTAAAGAAAAAACCTTAGGGGATGTTGTTTTGACACAAAACTTTGTGTATGACGAAAAAGGACGTTTGATTAAATCTTTTATAGAAGGTGATAATAATGCTATCGAATATCTTTATCACACTAATTCTGATGGTTCATTGACAGTAATCCATAAGTATAAAGCGAAAGATATGCCTGATATCATCATATCTGAAAATACCTATGATAAAAATGGATTGCTCATCATTGAAAAAAAAGAAGATGAGTCTTGTGAGGAAGGGTGTGAAAAACTTGAAAATGGCATGAATAAGTATAGTCATCATTATGATGAACAGGGCAATCTTGTAGAAATTAGAAATGAGCTTTTTAATAATGAGTCTACCAAATATACCAACAAATATATTGATGGCAAATTAGTTGAACAAACAGAATACATGTATGGTGGAAAAGTTGTAAGAACTTTTGATGCAAATGGATATCCGATCAAACTTGAAGACTTTCCGCCTTATGGATTTGGGGATGGTAGTGTATCCTCCATAAAGCGTTGGAAAAATACAGTGGATGATCATGGTAATGTGGTGAAGATTGAAGAATTTGATGATGTTAATCATCCAAGCTTAATAATTATAAACTCATATGAATACTATTAGCTCAAAGTGCGGTCAGAAATTTAGAGATTTTCTGACCGCACTTTTTCCCCGTGAATCTTCACGGTCTAAAAAAACATGATCCACATCACATTACTGAAATTATTGTGAATTAAATACTAGAAAAAAGAAACTGAGAATAATAATATCCGCCCCGTAGAAAGTTTTTCTCAACACACAATAAGGATATATTATGTCGCAAATCTATACTCAGGTGAGAAAGTTAGCGGAACAGTTTATTGAGCCTTACGCCGACGAACTCGATCAAAAAAAAGAATTTCCTGTTCAGGCATTTAAAGAATTAGGTAAAGCCGGTTGGTTTTCACTTTTAATTCCAAAAGAATACGGCGGAATGGGATTAACTCTAAAAGAACATGCTGAAGTCTGTATGGCATTAGCTGAAAGTTCAGCCTCTGCTGGTCTCTGTTACATGATGAGTAACGTTGCAGTGAATTGTTTAAATCTATTCGGCAGCGATCAACTCAAACAAAAAATCTTTTCAGACATTGTTCAAAATCAAACCTTTGCCGCACTCGCCTATAGTGAATTAGGCACAGGTACTCACTTCTATATCACCGATGCAACCGCACAATTTAATGCTGAATATGCAGTATTCAATGGCTTAAAATCCATGGTGACATCGGGCAATTATGCCTCTTATTATTTAGCACTTTTGCCTTCCGAAAATGGCGAAACTATTGATAACTGGGTGCTTCCACTTGGTACTCAAGGCTTAACTTTTGAAGCTGATAGCTGGAATGGCTTAGGTATGCGTAGTAATGTTTCTTGCTTTATGCGCATGACCGATATGCCATTAGATCGTAGCTGGCGTATTGGTGAAGTTGGCACAGGCGCAGAACAAGTATTTGGTGGCATTGCACCAGCCTTTATTTGTGGTTTGGCAGCAGTCTATAGTGGCGTATGTAAAGCCGTGCTTACTGAGGCAATTAAACATTCAACACACCGTAAATACACATCGGGCACTGCATTAGCTGAAATCGAAACCGTGCAAATTCACTTAGCTAAAATCTATGCAAACACAAACGCTGCTGTATGTGCTACGCGAGATGCGGCTCGTGCAGCCACAGAAGGTGATGCAGATGCATTAGCTAAATTATTAGCTGCCCGAATTCTCGCGAGCGAAAACGCTATTGCTCTTGCTCAAATTGGTATGCGTATTGGCGGTGGCAAGGCTTATAACAAAATGGGACCAATGGAACGCTATTTACGCGATGCATTAGCAAGTCAAGTGATGGCGCCAAGCGTCGATGTGCTAAATATTTGGTTAGGTAAAACCATTACAGGTCAACAAATTCCATAAAGTGCGGTGAAAAATGAGTGAGAAATTAAAAATTGGGGCGGTAATCTACGCCCCACAAGTGACAGTTATTTGGGGAATTATTGCAGACTTTTTCGAAAAAGAAGGATTCCCTATTGAGCCAGTGTATTTCAAAGACTACAAAGGACAAGTTGATGCGTTACTCAATAATGAAATTGATGTAGCGTGGAACTCTCCCCTAGCTTGGTTAGATGGTTACTTACGTAGTGGCGGTAAAACCTTAAATGGTGCCATGCGTGATACCGATCAAGATCGTCAAAGCTATTTAGTTGTTAATGATCCAACTATCCAATCAATTGAAGATTTAAAAAATAAAACTATTGCTTTTGGTGCAATTGATTCCCCACAAGCGCGGTTAATTCCTATCGAGTTTTTACATCAACATGGCTTGGAATTTGGTCAAGATTATGTAGAAAAACGCTTTGATGTGGGTGTTGGTTTGCACGGTGATCATGTAGGCGGTGAATTAGATGCAGCCAATGCATTAAAAGATCGTCAAGTCTCGGCAACATGGATGTTAGATTTCAACTTTGAACGTTGGACAAAAGATGGCACACTCGATCCAGCAACAGTTCAAGTACTTGCAAAAACACCATCATTTGACCATTGTATTTTCAGTGGGCGCGTGGGATTAGATGAAACCAAATTCAATGCATTCACCGAAACCTTGTTCAAAATGGATTACAACAATCCAGAACATAAAGAAATGATGGATTTGGAAGGATTAAAACGTTGGGTTGCGGGTAGAACAAAAGGTTTTGCTCAATTACAAGCAGCCAATGAATATTTAAAATTCTTGTAATATCAATATGTCATGATGGGCGTGTAATAAACGCCCATCATTGTGGATTTTCTATGAAACCTTTCACAACTTCCCTTTTAGGCTCAATGCCTCGTAGCCAAGTACTTTTGATGGCACGTAAAAAGCACGCACTCGGCAAAATAACCACTACAGAGCTTGAGCAAATCGTTGTTCAAGAAACGAAACAAATTGTCGCACTTCAACAACGCACTGGCATTGATATCATCACTAGCGGTGAATTACTTCGCGACAATTACCTTTCTTTTATTGCACAAAAAATTCAAGGCGCGACCTTAATGAGCATGAGTGAAATGCTCGATCACATTAAAGAAAAGCAAGTTTTTGAATCGATGCTAGAAACCTTGGATGTTCCCGCACTTTCCATAAAAAATGCTATTTGCGTGGGAAAAATCAGCTACAAACAATCTTTAGTAGCAGATGAAATGTTGCTACTGAAAAACCTAACCAAGCAACCAATTAAAGCAACCTTGCCTGGGCCTTACTTAATGGCTCGCTCCATGTGGCTTTCGCCTGTGTCAGGGCTACATTATTCATCAAAAGAAGAAATGGCGAAGGATGTTGTTGCTATCTTAAAACAAGAAATTGATCATTTATGTGAACTAGGGGTAAGTGTAGTTCAATTTGATGAGCCTGTTTTGACAGAAGTTATTTTTAGCCATCATCAAACACGTTCATTTATGTGTGCGGCGTTAAGCGAAAAACAAGATTTTGCAGCAGAGCTACAGTTTGCGAAAAGTTTAATTACTCAAATCTTTGAGTATGCAAGAAATAAAAATATCAAAACCGCCTTGCACGTTTGTCGAGGAAACTGGAGCAAAGATGAAAGCGTATTACTGCGCGGGCCTTATACATCACTAGTGAATTTATTTGAATCGGCGTTACCTGATATTTTAATGCTCGAATTTTCTACGCCAAGAGCGGGAGAATTAAGTTCGTTGTTAGAAAGTGAAATCTTAAGACAAAAATGTATTTTAGGCTTAGGCGTCATCAATCCTCGTTCTGATGAAGTGGAAACCGTAGATCAGATTGTTCAACGAGCGGAAAAAGCTTTAAATTACCTTCCACCAGAGCAAATTTGGCTAAATCCAGATTGTGGATTTGCCACTTTTTCTAACCGCCCTTTAAATGGTTTTGATATTATTGAAGCCAAACTTAAGGTATTAAATGAGGCAAAATCAATATTGAGGGAACGTTATGTATCACGTACCTGAAAGTGAATGTTTTACAGCGAAATATCGAGCCGTATTACGCGGAGAAGAAATTAAATTATTCACACCGAATGACAGTATTTCGCTCTATTCACAAGTCAATTTCGATAACCAATCGTTACAAAAAAGTGCGGTAGATTATTTTGCTGTTTCTATTCTAGGTGGCATTTTGAGTAGTGTAAAAGCGCATTTTGCTCAACAACGTGCCGATATTGTAGAAATGGAAGGAAAAATTTGGCTCAACCTCGCCAATCCTTTAACCTTACTTGGTGTGCATGGTTATGATGAACCTCCACACATAACCGATTGTAAAATTAAAATTTTTATTTCATCTGATTTAGATGATCAGACGTTTGATAAGCTTACTGAAGCTGCATTAAGAAATTGTTTTATCTACAACACATTAAATAAAACGTTTTCTTTTACTGTCTTGTTTGAGCAAGTTTTGTAATTCATTATATCAGTTAAAAATACGACTTAAATTAAATACCATCAATATTTTCCTAATTTGAAATAATTGGTATTTTTTGATACCATAAATGCACTTTTGGAAACAATCCACTCAAATCCTACTGAGCGTTTTCTTCAAAATCGCACTTCTCCGTGCTATCATTTGCGATGGTTCCATCTCACCATTTAGGGCTTAAGGCCTTATTTTATTTAATCTGATTTTATTTTTATTCACTTAATTTTTAAGGGGGAAGCGTTGTCTTTATCTAAATTTATGGAAAAGCAAACGTCGTTCAATCCTTTAGTGATTGGTGCAACGTTATTTTTTGTGGTGTTGCTTGTCGCGATGATTTTAATCGCACCTGAACAAACACAAACTTTATTAAATGCTGCTAAATCGGGCATTTTTGCCAACTTTAGTTGGTTTTACGTATTAGCATTCTCAGTATTTTTGGGCTTTTTAGTCATTTTATCAGTCAGTAGCCTAGGTAATATCAAATTAGGCAATGATGAAGAAGAGCCTGAATTTGGTTTTCTGTCTTGGTTGGCGATGTTATTTGCTGCCGGTATGGGGGTAGGGTTGATGTTCTTTGGTGTAGCAGAGCCATTGACGCATTACTTATCTGATATTACCACAGGCAGCGCAGAGCATAAGCAACAAGAAGCCTTGTTACACACCTTATTCCACTGGGGAATTCATGCCTGGGCGGTGTATGGCACGATTGCGTTGGCATTGGCTTACTTTGGATTCCGTTACAAATTACCTTTGGCATTACGTTCTTGTTTCTATCCGTTATTGAAAGAGCGTATTAATGGCAAGTTAGGCGATCTTATCGACATTATGGCGTTACTTGCCACCTTATTTGGTGTTATCACAACATTAGGTTTTGGTGCATCACAATTGGGTGCAGGCTTACATCAATTAGGCTGGATTAGCGAAAATAGCTTCAGCTTGCAAGTTGTCGTAATTGCCGTGGTAATGAGTTTAGCGATATTTTCCGCGATTTCTGGTGTAGGGAAAGGGGTAAAAATCTTAAGTGAGCTGAATTTAACATTAGCTTTCTGTTTGTTGATTTTCGTCTTAGTGGCGGGACCGACACTTTATTTGTTATCCGCTTTTAGCGACAACATCGGAACGTATCTTAGCAACTTAGTAAAATTAAGTTTCAAAACCTATGTGTATGAACAAGAACATACAGACTGGTTTAGCGGTTGGACAATTCTGTATTGGGCATGGTGGTGTTCTTGGGCGCCATTTGTGGGCTTGTTTATTGCCCGAATATCTAAAGGACGCACAATTCGTGAATTTATTTTCGGCGTGTTGGTGATTCCTAGCATGTTCGGTATCTTGTGGTTTACCGTATTTGGTAATACAGCTATTTGGTTGAATGATGGTGAAGCTGCAGGTACGTTAGGACAAATGATTTCCTCGCCTGAAACGTTGCTCTTTAAGTTCTTAGATTATTTACCGCTTTCTGGTGTGACGGGTTTAGTGAGTTTAGTGGTGATTTCTTTATTTTTTATCACTTCTGCGGATTCGGGCATTTATGTATTAAATAACATTGCATCACGCGATAAAAGCCTTGCAGCACCTCGTTGGCAGGCCGTGATGTGGGGTATATTAATGTCAGTCGTTGCGATTGTTTTAATGCAATCAGGCGGCTTGGCTAATCTACAGGCAATGACGTTATTAGTGGCGTTACCTTTCGCCATGTTGATGTTGTTGATGTGTTTTAGTTTATGGAAAGGCTTGAATGCGGATAAAAAATATTTTGATACCAAAGTTAATCCAACCAGTATTTTCTGGACGGGGGATAAGTGGAAAGAACGTTTGGAACAAATGATGAACCAAACGCAAGAAAAAGATATTTTACGCTTCCTTAAACATACGGTATTACCGGCAATGCGTGAGCTACGCCAAGAATTGATTGGTAAATATGAATTGAGTGTGCAAATTAACACGTTATTTGATCAAGATGAACCTGCAGTCGAGTTAGTCATTCAAAAAGATTTGATGCGAGACTTTATGTACGGGGTGAAATCTATCGGTCGTGAGGTGTCAGAGCAATTAATTAATGATGATAACTTGCCACATATCCAACATAGTATGACTTATGAGCCATACACTTATTTCTTTGATGGACGAGTGGGTTATGATGTGCAATATATGGACCAAGATGAATTGATTGCCGATATGTTGAAACATTATGAACGTTACTTAAGTTTGCTAGACGATGTGGGTCAAGAATTGATGGCACATGAGCAAACAGAACTGGCTGAATAATAAGACTAAAGTGCGGTTGAAAATCCTCTTAATTTTTAACCGCACTTTTTATCTTAAAACAAATATGAAGATACAAAATACTTTCAAAGCAAATGTTATTTGGGGCAGTTTAGGTTTTAGTTTAGCGATTATTGCAGCCCTTTTATTTGATACGCAGCAAACGATATCTTATCTTGCTGCGGCGAAAGCCTTTATTTTCTCTCAATTTAGCTGGTTTTATATTTTACTGAGTGCATTTTTTCTATTCTTTTTACTTTTCTTGGCGTTAGGACGATACGGCGATATTAAACTTGGGAGTGATGAGGAAGAACCAGAGTTTAAATTAGGCTCTTGGATTGCATTACTCTTCACCTCTGGAATTGGTATTGGCATTGTTTTCCTTGGCGTAGCTGAACCGCTTTCACATTTTCTTTCACCAATAGGTGAATATGAGAAAGTTCGAACAGCATTATTTTTTAGTATTTTTCATTGGAGTATCAGTGCTTGGGCTATTTATGGATTAATTGCACTTACGATAGCTTACTTCGGATTTCGCTATAAATTACCCTTTTCTTTACGCTCTTGTTTTTATCCCTTACTGAAAGAAAAGATTAATGGAAAAGTGGGGGATGTCATTGATATTCTCGGGATTTGTACCACCTTATTTGGCGTAGTCGCAACCTTAGGTTACAGTGCGATTCGGTTGGCTGCAGCATTCCACTCAATGCATTTATTGGATAACTCACCGTATTTGGTTCCCCTTATTTTAGTGAGTGTTTTTATCATTGCTATCTTAATTTCACTGCAAGGGATTGCCAACGGGTTCCGTATTCTTAGTGAGCTAAATCTAGGCGTTACCTTTCTCTTTATGTTATTGGTTTTGCTATTCGGTCCGACAATATATTTAATTTCTGCTTTTACGGAAAATATTGGTACCTATTTAAGCGGTTTAATTAGAGTCGGCTTCAAGGCTTATGCCTATGATGTAGAACATCTAGATTGGTTTATGGATTGGACGGTTTTTTACTGGGCATGGTGGTTTTCATGGGCGCCAGGCTTTGGGATTTTTATCGCACGGATTTCTCGCGGACGAACTTTGCGGGAGTTTATTTTCGGCGTATTGATGGTACCAAGTTTATTCTTCGTTTTGTGGTTCACGGTATTTGGTAATGGCGCAATTTGGGTGAATGAGCATCTTGCTAAGGGGGCATTAGGCCAAGCTGTAAATAATGTAGGGTCACTCCTTTTTGATTTTCTGAGTTATTTACCCTATTCCGGTTTAACTAAAACGTTAGCTTTATTTATTATCACACTCTTTTTTATTGTAACCATTAACTTTGGTATTTATACGCTTAATAATATCGCAATTGAAGACAAAAGCCAGGTTTCACCTCGTTGGCAATCTATGTTTTGGGGTGGTTTATTGTCAGCTGTTACATTTGTTCTTTATCTTTTTGGCGGTATTGAAATACTACAATCAACGATGTTGTTTTTCTCTTTGCCTTTTGCTCTGTTGATGTCAGTGATGGCATGGAGTTTGTTAAAAGGTTTACGATTTGAACGTCAATATTATTCCACAGAGGTTTCAGATTTGTGGACAGGTGCAAACTGGCGTAGCCGTTTAAGACAGTTAGTGATTGAACCTAAGCGAGATGACGCCATTTCCCATTTAAAAACAACGGCACTTTTAGCAATGAGAGAGTTACGGCAGTTACTCATTGGTACCTATGGTCTAAATGTGACATTACAGCAACGTTTTGACGTCGATAATAATCAACTGGTCCTTTCTATTGAAAATGGATTAGCAGAAGATTTTTTTTACCAAATTACCTTGTTTGAGAAGCCCGCATCTGAAACAGCACAAGTTCATCATGCATTAATGGTTTCAACCAATATTCAATTGGAAGGTTATCCTTTGAATATCATAAAGGAAGAGGATTTGATCGTGGACATCTTGCAATGTTATGAGCGATACATGAGAGAGCTGGATTTTGTTATTTCATAATTCCTGTCTCATGAGCAAACAGAACTGGCTGAATAATAAGAATAAAGTGCGGTTGAAAATAACATTATTTTTTGACCGCACTTTTAAAATTACCTCTTGAGACAAATGCATAAAAAGAGTATATTCAAGCCCAAATTTTCAATTTAATTCTAACGGAGTTTTTCTATGTTTGGTTTATCCCCAGCACAAATGATTATTTTATTAGTCGTGATTTTATTAGTATTCGGTACAAAAAAATTACGCAATGCGGGATCTGATCTTGGCGCAGCAGTAAAAGGCTTTAAAAAAGCGATGTCTGATGACGAGCCAAAAAAAGATGCGGAGTTTACTCAAATTAAAGACGGCACAACAACCGCTGAAAAAACTGAAACTGTAAAAGATAAAGAACAGGCATAACCGTGTTTGATATTGGTTTTTCCGAACTTGTTTTATTGATGCTTGTGGGCTTAGTAGTACTAGGCCCTAAGCGTTTACCTGTGGCTATCCGCACGGTAATGGGCTGGGTGAAAACGATCCGTGGGTTGGCAGCTAATGTTCAAAATGAATTAAAACAAGAGCTTAAATTGCAAGAATTGCAAGATAGCATTAAGAAAGCGGAACAACTGAATCTAAAACAGCTTTCCCCAGATTTAAGTAAAACCGTTGAAGAGCTGAAAGAGCAGGCTCAAAAAATGCGTGCAGAGCTAGAAGAAAAAGCGGCTGCAGCGGGCACAACGGTAGAAGAGCAAATTAAAGAAATTAAAAGTGCGGCTGAAAATCCTGCTAATTCTGCTGAAAAACTCGTGGTGAATTCACAAGAAACTACAGAAAAACCATCTGAAACAGCATCGATAGAGCATGTAGAGAATGAACTTGCTGAAGTTTCAGAACCTGAAAAAATAGAAGTGGATTTGACCGCACTTGAAGCACATGAACAAGCTGAATTAACCGAGCGTTTATCTGATTACTATTCGCCGGATGATGTGGAACTGCAACCAGCACCTAAATCTGAAGCTAAGTCCTAGAGAATAATTATGAGCAATACGACGGACGATTCCCAACCGTTAATTACCCATCTTGTTGAACTCAGAAACCGCTTATTACGTTGTGTAATTTGTATTTTAGTGGTTTTTGTGGCGTTGGTTTATTTTTCTAATGATATTTATCATTTTGTCGCCGCACCTTTAACGGCAGTAATGCCAAAGGGCGCAACGATGATTGCAACCAATATTCAAACGCCTTTCTTTACGCCAATTAAATTAACCGCGATTGTATCGGTATTTATTTCGGTGCCTTATTTGCTTTATCAAATTTGGGCGTTTGTTGCACCGGCGCTATATCAACATGAAAAACGTTTAATTTATCCGTTATTATTTTCCAGTACAGTTTTATTCTATTGCGGTGTGGCATTTGCTTATTACATCGTTTTCCCTTTTGTGTTTAGTTTCTTTACTCAAACCGCACCAGAAGGGGTGGCTATCGCCACAGATATCAGTAGTTACCTTGATTTTGCTTTAGCATTATTCTTGGCATTCGGTGTGTGTTTTGAAGTACCTGTTGCTATTATTTTACTTTGTTGGACAGGTGTAACCACGACGAAAGCATTGGCTTCAAAACGTCCTTATATTGTTGTCGGTGCGTTTTTTGTCGGTATGATCTTAACGCCACCCGATGTTTTCTCACAAACGTTACTTGCCGTACCAATGTGCCTTTTATTTGAATTAGGCTTATTAGTTGCTCGTTTCTATCAACCGAAAGATGATGAAGAAGAGACAACGGATGAAGAAAGTGCGGTAGAAAATCAGGATGATTTGAATCACAAAGATTAAGAAAATGGGCGTAGGTGATACGCCCTTTTAACATCATAAAAAACAGGAATATTATTATGACTCAACAAATTTTAGGCGGTTTCCCAACCCGTCGTCTTCGTCGCTTACGTAAACATGATTTTAGCCGCCGTTTAGTGGCAGAAAATACTTTAACCGCGAATGATTTAATTTATCCGGTATTTATTATTGAAGGTGAAAATCATCGTGAACCAGTGCCTTCTATGCCTAAAGTTGAGCGTTTAACCATCGATCAGTTATTAATTGAAGCAGGTCTTTTAGTGAAATATGGTGTGCCAGTGATCGCATTATTCCCTGTGGTTGAGCAAGATAAAAAATCTTTAATGGCAGATGAAGCGTTTAACCCAAATGGTTTAGTACAGCGTGCAGTAAAAGCATTGAAAGCCGCGTATCCAGAATTAGGCGTATTAACTGATGTAGCACTTGATCCTTATACTATTCATGGACAAGATGGCATCATTGATGAAGAAGGCTATGTCTTAAACGATATCACAACAGATATCCTGATTAAACAGGCTGTTTCACACGCTGAAGCTGGTGCTGATATTGTGGCACCGAGTGATATGATGGATGGACGTATTGGTCGTATTCGTCAGGCATTGGAAGAAAATGGTCATATCAATACGCAAATTATGGCGTACTCCGCAAAATATGCGTCTAATTATTATGGCCCATTCCGTGATGCAGTCGGTTCTGCTGGGAACCTTAAAGGTGGTGACAAGAAAACCTATCAACTTGATCCAGCCAACGGTAATGAAGGCTTGCAAGAAGTGGCTCTTGATTTACAAGAAGGAGCAGATATGGTGATGGTGAAACCAGGTATGCCATATTTAGACATGGTATATCGCGTGAAAGACTATTTTGGTGTGCCAACCTTTGCTTACCAAGTTTCTGGTGAATATGCGATGCATATGGCAGCCATTCAAAATGGTTGGTTGAAAGAAAAAGAATGCATTATGGAATCATTGCTTTGCTTTAAACGTGCGGGTGCGGATGGTATTTTGACGTATTTTGCTAAGCAAGTCGCTGAATGGCTTTATTTAGAAGGTAAAAATAAATAAGCAACTTTTTAAGTTGAAGTGCTAATCCAGGCGCTAATATTAGATCTTATTCAATAAAAACGAGAAAATATTAAATATTTTCTCGTTTTTTATTTTTTCTTCATTTTTTCTATAAAAAAACTGTTGCCTAGTTGATTTTTCTATTGTTATATTGATGACACGCCGCAACAAGACGGTGATAAATAAAATAACGTTACACACATCATATTAACTCACTACTAGAAGGAAAATCCTATGTCAGCAGTAGCATCCTTAGACGCATTTCTTGAAAAAGTGGCTCAACGTGACGGCCAGCAACCTGAATTTTTACAAGCCGTTCGTGAAGTCTTCACGTCAATCTGGCCTTTCTTGGAAGCAAATCCTAAATACCGTTCAGAAGCTTTATTAGAGCGTTTAGTTGAGCCAGAACGCGCAATCCAATTCCGTGTGGCATGGACTGATGATAAAGGCCAAGTTCAAGTAAACCGTGCTTTCCGAGTGCAATTCAACAGTGCAATTGGTCCTTTTAAAGGGGGGATGCGTTTTCATCCATCCGTTAACTTATCAATCTTAAAATTCTTAGGTTTTGAACAGATCTTTAAAAATGCCTTAACCACATTGCCGATGGGCGGTGCGAAAGGTGGCTCAGATTTTGATCCTAAAGGCAAATCAGATGCTGAAGTGATGCGTTTCTGCCAAGCATTAATGGCTGAATTGTATCGTCATGTAGGTCCAGATACCGATGTGCCAGCGGGAGATATCGGTGTAGGTGGTCGCGAAGTTGGTTATCTTGCAGGCTATATGAAAAAATTATCAAACCAAGCTGCTTGTGTGTTTACTGGTCGTGGGCTTTCATTCGGTGGAAGTTTAATTCGCCCTGAAGCGACGGGTTATGGTTTGGTTTATTTTGCCCAAGCAATGCTTGCAGAGAAAGGGGATAGCTTCCAAGGTAAAACGGTTTTAGTTTCTGGTTCAGGTAACGTGGCGCAATATGCGATTGAAAAAGCGATGGAGCTCGGTGCGAAAGTGGTGACTTGTTCTGACTCAGCAGGTTATGTGTATTTGCCAGAAGGTTTTGACCGTGAAAAATTAGCCGCGTTATTAGAACTCAAAAACGTAAAACGTGGTCGCGTAAAAGAATTTGCGGAACAGTTTGGTTTACAATATGTTGCGGGTAAACGCCCTTGGGAAGTGAAAGCGGATATCGCTCTTCCTTGTGCAACTCAAAACGAATTAGAGATTTCAGATGCCAAAGCCTTAATTGCAAATGGCGTGAAATTAGTTGCTGAAGGTGCAAACATGCCAACCACTATCGAAGCAACAGAAGCATTCTTAGAGGCTGGTGTATTATTTGGCCCAGGTAAAGCAGCTAATGCAGGTGGTGTTGCGACATCAGGCTTAGAGATGGCGCAAAGTTCACAACGTTTATACTGGACGGCTGAAGAAGTGGATAAGCAGCTTCATCGTATCATGTTAGATATTCATGCCAACTGTAAAAAATACGGTTCAGCAGAAGGCCAAGCAAACATTAACTACGTAGTTGGCGCAAACGTCGCAGGCTTTGTAAAAGTAGCTGATGCAATGTTGGCTCAAGGGGTTTATTAATCCAATAAATGAATGAAAATTTGACCGCACTTTGTGATGAAGTGCGGTCATTTTTTATGGTGAATTTCTCAAGTAGAAATAGGCTATCGGCTTGCTTTTTTGCTCAAAAAGTGTAAAATCTTCAGGCTTTTTGTCTATATATACAGAGAAAAAAGTAAGCTATATTCTTAAATCACTTTCGAGTTTGA
>NZ_QEPO01000010.1 GCF_003252725.1 Haemophilus parainfluenzae | reverse complement strand
ATAGCGGAGCAGAGAGAAATAGAAAAGTTATTAAAGGAATAATCCTGGCGGCGATAGAGCGGTGGTCCCACCTGACCCCATACCGAACTCAGAAGTGAAACGCCGATGCGCCGATGGTAGTGTGGGGCTTCCCCATGTGAGAGTAGGACACCGCCAGGTACTGAATGTGAACCCCGAGCTGAAGAGCTTGGGGTTTTTGTTTTATATAAAATATTAGAATTCATATATAAATGAGTCTAATAATGATAAAATCTTCGCCTATTTCTAGATAGCAATAATTATGAAAAAACAGATAAGTAAGATCTTTTCCAGTGATGGCGAATTGAGTAAGAATATCAAAGGATTTAAGCCCCGAGCAGAACAGCTCGAAATGGCTCAATCAGTAGGATATGCTATCCAAAATAAGCGACCGCTTGTTGTAGAAGCTGGAACAGGTACTGGAAAGACTTTTGCTTATTTAGCACCGGCACTTATTGCAGGAAAGAAAACGATTATTTCAACCGGCTCTAAAAATCTACAAGATCAACTCTTTTCAAGAGATCTACCTGCCATAAAAAAAGCCTTAAATTATTCTGGAAAAATTGCATTATTGAAAGGGCGATCCAATTACTTATGTTTGGAACGACTGGATCAGGTAATCGCTCAAGGTGTGCTTGGGGATAAATCTGTTTTAGCCGATTTAAGTAAAGTAAGAAAATGGAATAATGCAACGAAAACAGGTGATTTGACCGAATGTATTGAATTGGCTGAAGATAGCCCAATTTTGCCTCAATTGACGAGCACAGCAGAAAGTTGTTTAGGAACAGATTGCCCTAACTACGCCGAATGCTATGTCGCACAAGCTCGTAAAAAAGCGCTAAATGCAGATCTTGTCGTAGTAAATCATCATCTTTTCTTTGCTGATATGGCGGTAAAAGAAAGCGGCTTTGGTGAGCTTATTCCCAATGCAGAAGTTATTATTTTTGATGAAGCACATCAACTCCCCGATATAGCAAGCCAGTACTTTGGTCAATCATTAACCTCTCGCCAGCTATTTGATTTATGTAAAGATATCAATATTGTTTATCGAACAGAATTGAAAGATATGCCGCAGCTTGGCACAACTGCAGATACCTTGCTTAAAGTCATTCAGGATTTCCGTCTTCTTCTTGGGGAAGGAAATCAGCGAGGAAATTGGCGTGAGCTATTTAAGCAAAGTGCGGTCAAAAAATCGGTTGAATTATTACAAGAAAAAATTGAGTTTCTTTCTGAAGTGATCAAGATTGCATTAGGTCGCTCTCAGACTTTGGATAGTATTTTTGAACGCACTGAAAGTATCAAGAATCAATTAATTCGTCTTTGTGATACGGCCATTGTTGGCTATTGTTATTGGTACGAAAGTATGGGGCGACAATTTGGTTTGCATATTACGCCACTTACTGTTGCAGATAAATTTGGCGAACAGCTAAATAATAAAGACGCAGCTTGGATTTTCACCTCAGCGACGCTTGAAGTTGGCGGCACTTTTAATCATTTCTGTCAGCGACTTGGTATTGAGGAAGCAGAACAAAAAATTCTTCACAGTCCTTTTGATTATCTTAATCAATCGCTACTTTGTGTGCCACGTTATTTACCGGCAACGAATCAAAATAATACGTTACAATCTCTTGGTGAAATGTTGTTGCCTATCATTGAAGCGAATAAAGGACGATGCTTTGTGCTTTGTACTTCTTATTTAATGATGAGAGGCTTGGCAGAGTATTTTAGAGAAAATAGTGAGCTTTCTATCTTATTACAAGGTGAAATACCTAAAGCAAAATTACTCGAACAATTTATTCATGAAACCCATAGTGTGCTAGTTGCTACTTCTAGCTTTTGGGAAGGCGTGGATGTCCGGGGTGATGCACTTTCCTTAGTCATTATTGATAAATTGCCTTTTACCGCACCAGATGAGCCTTTGCTAAAAGCGCGTATTGAAGATTGCCGATTACAGGGTGGTGATCCTTTTAATGATATACAGATCCCTGAAGCAGTTATTACGCTGAAACAAGGTGTAGGGCGCCTAATTCGAGATGTAACCGATCGTGGTGCGGTAATTATTTGTGATAATCGTCTTGTTATGCGAAATTACGGCGAAACCTTTCTAAAAAGTTTACCTAATTCAACCCGTACCCGAGATCTTAACAAAGTGGTACAATTCTTACAAAATGAGAAAATGGATTAATAATGAAAAATATCACCTTATTAGCACTTGATACTTCAACAGAAGCCTGTTCTGTTGCACTTTGGCATAAAGGCGAAAAAACATATTTAGATGAATTAGCACAGCGTACACACACAAAACGTATTCTTCCAATGGTTGATGAGTTACTTGCCAATTCAGGCATTAATTTGAAGCAAGTAGATGCGTTAGCATTTGGACGCGGCCCGGGTAGTTTTACTGGTGTTCGTGTTGGTGCAGGGATTGCTCAAGGGCTTGCATTAGGGGCTGATTTACCTGTTATTGCGGTATCAAATTTAACTGCAATGGCTCAGGCTGCATTTGAATTACATCAAGCTGAAAATGTGGCAGCGACCATTGATGCGAGAATGAATGAAGTTTATTTTTCTCAAGTAAAACGAGAAAAAGTGCAGTCAGTATTTGGTGAATTTTTCCAATGGAGCCCTGTCATTGAAGAACAAGTTTGCCAACCAGAAAAAGTGCTTGAACAGTTTTCAGATTTAACCGCCTATCGAGTCGGTACTGGTTGGGCTGCGTATCCTCAATTTAAAGACAGTGGTTTAGAAGGGAGTGATATTATTTTACCTTCTGCACAATATATGCTTGAGCTTGCTTTAACAGATTATGCTCAAAATAAAGTCATATCTGCCTTAGAAATTGAACCTGTTTATTTGCGTAATGAAGTAACTTGGAAAAAATTACCTGGGCGTGAATAATTTTCAAAAAGGAGTTGAAGATGAATAAAAAAACGATCTTAGTTTTGACCGCACTTTCTGCCACATTAGTGGGATGTGTCAATGCGCCGAAAGGGCTGGAAAAAGAGCAGTTTACTTTAAAATCATTATCTTCAATTCAACCGAGTGATTATAGCTGTCAGTGTAAATCAATTCGTTTAGGTGGAAAAGTATTAACCGCACAAGCCTTGCCGAATAAAACTAAAATTGAAGTATTAAGCTATCCAGTTTATGCAACCTCAGCAAAACCTATGATTGATGAACAACCTAATGGACGTTTTATCACTTATCTTGATGGCTTTGTAGAACCTGAAAGCTTAAAAGATCAATTTATTACAATTGGTGGTACCTTGCTGAAAGCAGAACAAGGCAAGGTTGATCAAGCCAACTATATTTATCCGGTTATTAAAACCAATCATTATCGTGTCTGGAAGCTTTCACAAAGTTATTATTATCCAGATGATATGTGGGATGATTGGGGCTTTTTCGGTAGACGACCGTATTATTGGTATGGTGAGCCTGAAATTCGCTATTATCTCTATTAACTAAATGATAAAATTAAGAAAATTTTCCAAAGAATAAGGATAAAAAATGGAAAAAGTTTGGTTTCAAAATTATCCAGAAGGTTCACCTACCACGCTGGATACATCCAAGTATGATTCGATTCTCGATATTTTAGATAAAGCAATTCGTGAGCACCCAGACCGTCCTGCCTATATCAACATGGGACAGGTTTTAACATTTCGTAAATTAGAAGAGCGTAGCCGTGCATTTGCCGCTTATTTACAAAATGAATTAAAGTTAGAACGTGGTGAGCGTGTTGCATTGATGATGCCGAATTTATTGCAATATCCTATTGCGCTTTTTGGTATCTTACGTGCTGGTTTGGTTGTGGTAAACGTGAATCCACTTTATACCCCTCGAGAATTAGAACATCAGTTACAAGATAGCGGTGCAACAGCCATTGTTGTGGTTTCAAACTTTGCTTCAACCTTAGAAAAAATCGTGTTTAACACTAAAGTGAAACACGTGATTTTGACAAGAATGGGTGACCAGCTTTCTTTTGGTAAGCGTAATTTGGTCAATTTTGTCGTGAAATACGTCAAAAAATTAGTGCCAAAATATAAATTACCGAATGCTGTCACTTTCCGTGAAGTATTGAGTATTGGTAAATTTCGTCAATATGTTCGTCCTCAAGTAGATCGTGAAGATTTAGCCTTCTTACAATATACAGGTGGAACGACCGGTGTTGCTAAGGGCGCAATGCTGACACATGGCAATATTATTACCAATATTTTCCAAGCTAAGTGGATTGCAGAGCCATTTATTGGCGATCATGCTAAGCAACGCGTTGCCGTACTGGCTTTACCGCTTTATCATGTTTTTGCCTTAACGGTAAACTGTTTACTTTTCTTAGAGCTTGGCGTGACAGCGCTCTTAATTACGAACCCACGTGATATTGATGGCTTTGTTAAAGAGCTCAAAAAATACCGCTTTGAAGCGATTACAGGGGTAAATACCTTGTTTAATGCGCTACTTAATAATGAAAATTTCAAAGAAGTGGATTTTTCACGATTAAAACTTTCTGTTGGCGGCGGTATGGCGATCCAACAATCGGTTGCAACGCGTTGGCATGATTTAACTGGCTGCAACATCATTGAAGGTTATGGTATGACAGAATGTTCACCGCTAATTGCCGCTTGTCCGATTAATGTGGTGAAACACAATGGTACAATCGGTGTACCAGTGCCAAATACCGATATTAAAATTATCAAAGATGATGGCTCGGAAGCACAACTTGGTGAAGCTGGAGAGCTTTGGGTTAAAGGTGAACAAGTCATGCGTGGCTATTGGCAACGCCCTGAAGCGACAGCTGAAGTGCTTCAAGATGGTTGGATGGCAACGGGTGATATCGTCATTATGGACGAGAGCTATAGCCTCCGTATTGTTGATCGCAAAAAAGATATGATCTTAGTTTCAGGCTTCAACGTTTATCCAAATGAAATCGAAGATGTGGTGATGCTAAATTATAAAGTCGCTGAAGTGGTCGCTATTGGTGTGCCACATGAAGTGTCGGGAGAAACCATCAAAATCTTCGTCGTGAAGAAAGATGATAGCCTCACGCGTGATGAATTACGCCAGCATTGTAGACAACATCTCACAGGTTATAAAGTCCCGAAAGATATTGAGTTTCGCGATGAATTGCCGAAAAGTAATGTAGGCAAAATTTTAAGACGCATACTGCGTGATGAAGAAATAGCAAAACGCGCGCAACATTAATTAAATCAGGGATATGTGTTCATATCCCTGTTTAGTCTGTACCTCTATTTGAAAATACATCCTATTACAATGATAAAAGAATGCCAAAATCAACCGCACTTTACATTAATTCAAAATAATGAAGAGCTCGCTCAGATTTGCCAGTTAGCGCGTCAGCAAAGTGCGGTCGCTTTAGATACCGAATTTATGCGGGTATCGACCTATTATCCTAAATTAGGATTAATTCAACTTTATGATGGTGATCGAGTTTCATTGATCGATCCTTTATCCATTACTGATTTTTCACCTTTTGTGGAATTATTACGTGATCAGCAGGTGACAAAAATTTTGCATGCTTGTAATGAAGATTTATTGGTTTTCTTACAAGAATTTGATGCACTTCCACAACCTATGATGGATACGCAAATTATGGCGCGTTTTTTAGGTTTTGCTAATTCAGCGGGCCTAGCTAAACTTGTGTTGCATTATTTGGGCGTTGAAATGGATAAAGGGGCAACGCGTACAAACTGGCTAAAACGCCCACTTTCCCCCGTACAGCTACAATATGCGGCAGGGGATGTATGGTACTTATTGCCAGTCTATCAAAAAATGCAAATAGAATTAGCGCAATCACCTTGGCTTCAAGCGGTAATTGATGATTGCCAGCTTGCGATCTCGAAAACCAGTAAATTAGATGATCGCGATCCAGACAAAGCCTATTTAGATATTCCAAATGTTTGGAAATTGAATCCGCTCGAATTAGCGCGTTTACAGCTATTGGCCAAATGGCGACAAGAAACGGCAATGGCACGAAATTTAGCTCTTTCTTATGTGGTGAAATCGGACAACCTTTGGAAAGTAGCAAAAAACAACCCTCGCAATACATCAGAAATGCTAGCGCTTGGATTATCTGAAAATGAAGTCCGTGTGCGTGGCAAAAAAATGCTTCAATTGTTAGCACAAAGTCGTCGAATTTCCCCTTATGATTATCCTAAACGTTTAGTGCGTATTGTGGATGATCCTCGTTATAAAAAGGCAATTCGATTGTTACAAGAAAAAGCTTATGAACTGACCCCAAAAGGATTAACCCTCGATATTCTAGCCAGTAAACGGAATTTAGAAGATCTTATTAAATGGGTTTGGCTAAAAAATGAAGATATGACCAAACAGCCTGATTTACTTTTAGGGTGGCGAAGAGAGATTGGCTTGAAGCTGGTTGAATACTTAAAATCCGTAGAGTAGTCATTAAAAACAATCTTAAAAATAACCGCACTTTGAATCATAAAAAGTGCGGTTATTTTTTTATTTATAGGTATCGTTTCTATAAAATGTGATTTATTTCACAAATCTGACTAAAATGTTCAACTTTTTTCTTGTTTATTGCTTCATTTTAAGTAAAATGCTTGAAGTTTTATTATGTAAGGTAATAACTAGTTGAAATCCATTATTTTTTTGTGGTTATTTGCTTGGTGAATTTCATTTATTTCCCTACATAAATTAAGGAATAATTTATTTTGCTTTGTTTTGTTTTGTTTTGTTTTGTTTTGATTTGATGTTTAATCAAGAAATATAAGCTAAGTAAGTTATTTTACTTTTCAATGATTATCTATTTGTTATTAATATAAGAGGACTTTCTATGAAACCTATCTTTAAAACAACCGCACTTGCGGCATTTGTGGCTTTATCTTTGACAGCCTGTGGCAGCTCATCGAGTTCTAATGACTCAAATTCTATTGCTGCTCAAGTTGAAGTTCAAAAAGCGAAAACGTCAGAGCAAGCAAAACGCATTGCAGAGAATTTAAAAGACAGTGCGAATAAAGCAAAATCAGCTGCAGAACAAGCAAAAAATGCAGCTAAAAAAGCAAAAACCTTAGCAGATAAATCTCAATCAGAAGTAAATGCGTTGAAGAAAAGTATCTCATCAACAACAGATGCAACTAAAAAAGCCGCATTAGAGAAAAGTTTAAAAGCGAAAGAAACCGCATTAGAAAGTGCTAAAAAAGCGTTATCTGATGCCCAACAAAAAGCAGAAGAAGCGCAAAAATCTTTAGATGCGCATAACGCTGCAGTAGCAAAAGCGAATAACCAAGTCATCGAGTTACAAAAAGCAGAAGCTAAAGCGAAGGCAGATGCTGAAGCGAAAGCAAAAGCCGAGGCAAAAGCCAAAGCGGAAGCTGAAGCGAAGAAAAAAACAGAAGAGCAAAAACGCTTAGAAGAAGAGGCGAAAAAGAAAGCTGAAGAAGCGAAAAAAGCCAAAGATAAAGCGGAAAAAGATCGCTTAGAAAAAGAAGCAAAAGAAAAAGCTGAAGCTGCTAAACGAGCAGAAGCTGAGAAAAAACGCTTAGAAGAAGAAGCGAAGAAAAAAGCTGACGCAGCTAAACGAGCAGAAGAAGAGAAAAAACGTTTAGAGGAAGAGGCGAAGAAAAAACCGAATAAACCGGTTGTTACGCCAACTGTTCCAACACCAACAACTAAAACAGACTTTAATTCGACCAAAACAGTACATGGTAAAGAGTGGCGTTATATTGATATGGGGAAAAATAAAGACCCTTGGGGCCCTATTAATGGTGAATACACTTATGCACCAGAATCTCTGAGTAATCTTCCACCTCATGTAAATCTCCCTGATGGCTCCGGTATCGTTAATTTTAATAAATTATCAGGTAATAAATTAGGTAAGTTCTCTGGTAAAGCAACCGATCAAGATTATGTTGTTTTTGACGAGGCGGCTAGAAATGGTATGAATTATATGTTCGTCAATCAACCATATTCAACCTATGGTGTGCTTTATACGCCAACAGCAGAAGATCCAAAACGACTTGCTACAAGACACGTAGCTTTTGTGAGAGTGAACGAGGATGGAAGTAAATTCACGGGTAATGCAACTTATAAAGGTGGTGTAATTGCTCAGATTGGTGCTTATGAACGTAAAGCAAATGAATGGTATGAGGGTGAAAAAGATGACATTACCTATGATAGAAAAGAAATGATAAAAGATGATGGCTCTGTCACGGTTAACGTCAAAATGAATGGAACAACTGGAAAACCAATGATGGATGGTGTAATTAATAGTAAATCCATTGGTCAAATTAAATTAGGTACTCAGGAAGTTCTAGATCAATCTGCTCATATTGGTTATCCAGAACCAGTAATTGTAAGAAAGAATAACCATGAGGCTAGAGGAGTAGCTGTTCATGCTAAAACAACTGGACAATATGCCGCAACATTTGGTGGTAAAAATTATTCAGAGGTTGTTGGTATAGTAGGGTTAGAAAAATTTGTCAGCCACTCGGCTATTGATAAAAATGACCATACCGAAGGTTTAGGTGAAATTAAAGAGGGTGGTAAAACATATGTCATTGAAAAATATCAAGCTACTTTCGGAGCTAAAAAATAACCCTTTCTTTTAACCATTTTCTGCCGCCGTTGTGCGGCAGATTTTTCTAATAAAGTATAATGAAAAAATATAGTTTCTTTTTAGTCGCCTTATTTCCAGCCTTGGCAATTTCTGCTCCGTCGCCGGAATTAAGCACAGAAATTGATAAACAAGTTAAAATTGCTGAGCCTGAAAAACAGCGAGAAAATCTACCGCACTTAACGGAAGAACAGTCCTACTCAACACGAATTAGTCGTGAAGAATTAGAGCAAAATCAGCCACTCACCACTCAATTATTATCACAGGCGATTTATTCTCGTGATGCTGATTTAATTGAGAAATTATTAGAAGTGTATCAAACCTTTCCTGAGCAAGATCCGATTTTAGTACTATTTGCCCAAGGAAAAGTAGCGGCATTAAATGATGATCAGGCAACTGCCATTGATAAATATCGTGAAGTGTTAGCACAAAATCCTAATTTAAATCCGGTGCGTATTGAGCTTGCAATCGCCTTGTTTAATCAGAAACAAGATGGGGCAGCAAAAGCTCAATTTGACAAAGCTAAAACAGCAGAAGATTTACCGGCACCAGTGATGGAGCTTATTGACACTTATTTATCTGCGTTGAATGAGCGTGATAGCTGGAATGTGGATATCGCCTTTAATTATGTGCGAGATACAAACGTGAATAATGTGGGCAGTGGTAAGCAAGTTATGCTTGCAAATGGGGGAGTTCTGACTCGAGCCGATGATATGATGCCACAAAGTGCTCATGGGCTTGCATATTCTTTAGATATTTCTCGTGACTTTAATTTATGGGGTTCGAATTATCTTTCAGTCGGTAATGAGTTTTTTGGTAAAAGCTATTGGGATAATCATGAATATGACGATCTTTCTAATCGTACATTTCTTGGTTATGCCTATAAAACTGCAAAACAAACTTTCCGCTTAAAACCTTTTTATGAAAAACGTTGGTATGGCGGTGAAAGTTATCGCTGGGGAAATGGTGTTCGTTTAGAACTCACACATTGGCTTAATCCAAATTGGCAAATTGCTTTGGCAGGTGAGTTTGCTAAACAGCGTTATTTCGATAGCGAAGTATTAAATGGTAATAATAAGCTCGTTTCTGCCACCTTATTATGGATGCCTAATCCTAAACGCTTTTTCTATTTAGGTTCTGATTTTTCTGCGGAGAGAACCTTAGTTCGCCAATATTCTTCAGACAGCAAAAGTTTGCGTCTAGGCTGGGGACAAGAATGGAACTGGGGGATATCTTCGCGTTTAGGACTTTCTTTAACACAACGTGAGTACAAAGATATTGCCAAACTTGCAAATGTTGATTTGTTTTCTTTTGGAAAAATTCGTAAAGACAAAATCTACGGTGTAAATTTAAGTCTTTGGAAACGAGATTGGCACTTATGGGGTATCACGCCGAAAGTCGTATTTAGTTGGAAGAAACAAGATAGTAATATCCCAGAAATGTATTCTTATGCCCAAAAGAATGTCAATCTGATTTTTGAAAAAACGTTTTAGTCGTAAATAAGAAGTTATTTCTAAAATAATTCTAAAAATAACCGCACTTTGAATTATCAAAAGTGCGGTTATTTTCTTTAGTGTTTTACAACGATGGCTTTAATTAAGCTTGAGTTGCTTGGATTGCGGTTAATGCGATGGTGTAGATGATATCATCTACTAATGCACCACGAGATAAGTCATTAACCGGTTTACGCATACCTTGAAGCATTGGGCCTACAGCAACTAAATCAGCAGAACGTTGAACTGCTTTATAGCCGATGTTACCTGCGTTGATATCAGGGAATACAAATACGTTTGCTTGACCTGCCACTTTAGAGTTTGGTGCTTTAGAAGCTGCGACATCTTTCATCACAGCTGCATCGTATTGTAATGGGCCATCAATTAATAAGTCAGGACGTTTTTCTTGTGCAATACGCGTTGCTTCTTTTACTTTCTCTACAGATTGACCTGAACCAGAAGTACCGGTTGAGTAAGAAAGCATTGCGACTTTCGGATTTAAACCAAATGCTTTTGCCGATTCAGCAGATTGAATTGCGATTTCAGCAAGTTGTTCAGCGGTTGGTTCAGGGTTTACTGCACAGTCACCATACACTAATACTTGGTCTGGTAATAACATGAAGAATACAGACGAGATAATTGAGCTACCTGGTGCTGTTTTGATGATTTGCATCGGTGGACGAATTGTATTTGCCGTGGTGTGAACGGCACCAGAGACTAAACCATCTACTTCGCCCGCTTCTAACATCATTGTACCTAATACAACGGTGTCTTCTAATTGTGCACGAGCTTGTTCTTCAGTTAAACCTTTAGATTTACGTAATTCAACTAAACGAGCAACGTAGTTTTCACGTACGTCAGCTGGATTGATGATCGTTACGTCAGCACCTAAAGTCACGCCTTGTTCTGCCGCAACTTTTTTCACTGATTCAGGATCCGCTAATAATACCGATTTTGCGATACCACGTTCAGCACAGATTGCTGCCGCTTTAACAGTACGAGGTTCATCACCTTCTGGTAATACGATGGTTTTACCTGCTTTGCGTGCTAAATCAGTTAATTTAAAACGGAATGCTGCTGGAGAAATACGTGCTTCACGAGAAAGTGGTGCAGAGATTGCATTCGCTAATGCTTGAGCATCTAAGGTTTTAATTTTGCCTGCTTGTGCACCAAATACACCTAAGATGTCAGTGTTATTCACACCGCCAAACTCTGAAGCAACGGCTTCTACTAATGTGCCTTCTTCATTGTTTGCCACTAAGATAATTTGTGCATCTAAGGTTTGCGCAATCGCGAAGTTTAAGCTATTTGCAAAAGGCGCTTGAGCTGAAGGTTGAACACCTTTAACAATCACTAGATTTGCATTTAATGCTTGGAAATCAGCAACGATTTTTTCTAACAACACGTCTTTTTGATTATTTGCGATTAATGCTTGAGCGGTTTTTACATCTTCTACTGCATTGAATACGACAGCGCCTGTTGTTTTAGCTACGTCTAGTGCTGCTGCTAAATTTGCTTCTGCGCTAGTTGGAATAAGAATAACTGCTTTAGTCATTTTGATATACCTTTTAATGAATGAAAAAACCTGCTGATTTCTCAGCAGGTTTGAAGGAAGTTGATTAGCCCGCTAAACGTGCTGTATCTTGTGCAATTACTAATTCTTCATTGGTTGGAAGAACGATCGCTTTGAATGCTGAGTCATCAGCAGTGATCACGCCTGATTTACCAAAGCGAGCAGCAAGGTTGCGTTCTTTGTCTAATTTGATGCCAAATAATTTTAAGTGGCCTAACGCTAATTCACGAACGTGAGCAGAGTTTTCACCGATACCACCCGTAAATGCGATCGCATCTAAGTGATCATCACCTAAAACAGCCATGTATGCGCCGATGTATTTCGCTAAACGGTAGCTATAAACATCTAATGCACGTTTTGCTTCTGGTTTAGATGCATCGTCATAGTTATCTTCTGCATAACGGCAGTCACTTGTTACTTCAGTTAAACCTAAAAGACCTGATTTTTTCACTAAAGTCTCTTCGATTTGATCCATTGACATGCCTAAGTTTTTGTATAGGTAGAAAACGATCGCCGGGTCGATGTCACCACAACGTGTACCCATGACTAAACCTTCTAAC
This sequence comes from Haemophilus parainfluenzae, assembly GCF_003252725.1. Lineage (GTDB taxonomy): Bacteria > Pseudomonadota > Gammaproteobacteria > Enterobacterales > Pasteurellaceae > Haemophilus_D > Haemophilus_D parainfluenzae_L. The sequence goes on along the minus strand of NZ_QEPO01000010.1, from coordinate 21,238 downwards.
GGGGTTAAACCCATAGAGGTATCGATACATTTACCGTTACGAACCACAGAAACAGAACCACCGTTACCTAAGTGACAGATGATTGCGTTTACTTGGTCTGCAGGTTTGCCTACGTATTCAGCGACTTCGCGAGAAACGAAGTAGTGGCTGGTACCGTGTGCACCGTAGCGACGTACGCCATGTTCTTTGTAAAGTGAGTATGGAAGTGCATATAAGTATGCTTCTTCAGGCATGGTTTGGTGGAATGCTGTATCAAATACGACAACGTTCTTATCTTTTAAGTGTGGGAATGTTTTAAATGCTTCACGGATACCGATTAAGTGAGCAGGGTTGTGAAGTGGTGCAAATTGCGCTGCATCTTCAATACCTTTAACCACTTCATCTGTGACGATAACAGATTGAGTGTATTTCTCACCACCGTGAACAATACGGTGACCAATCGAGGTGATAGAGTTTTTAAGCTCATCAGTCATAATGTTTGATGCGATGAAGTTAAGTGCTTCAGTGTGCGCTGCACCAGCACCTAAATCTGCGCTACCTTTTTCACCGTTAAGTTTCCATTTGATACGAGCTTCAGGAAGATAAAATGCTTCTGCTAAGCCTGATAATTTTTCTTCACCTGTTGCAGGATCAAGGATTGCAAATTTTAATGAAGAACTACCACAGTTAAGGATGAGAACAAGTTTTGACATAGGAACCCTATTTTTGATTGAGGTTAATAAAAATCCATTCAAAAGAATAGACTACAAATCTTGCATAGAATACACCTTTTGGCGTATAAAATAAATTAACTGGAGGGGAAAAATACGATCTTTTATTAGAAAAGTTGAAAATTTCAACAATTTATAGTCAGAGATGACAATTAAACCTAAACTAGAGTATTATAAGTGCGGTTATTTTCAAGGATGTTTTCATGTCATCATTTTTTTCAACCTTAAAACAAGGGCAAATTTATTTGCAAACGTGGCCATTAGAAGCGAAGCTCGGTATGATTTTTCCCGAAAATCGCATTATTAAAGCCACAAAATTTGCACAAAAATTTATGCCTTTTATGGCAGTATTTGCAGTGGTCTGGCAGCAACTTTATTCCAAAGCAGATCTTACTGCATTTTCGCTTGCTATTTTGACCGCACTTTGTGCATTAGTGATGCCATTGCAAGGCTTATATTGGTTGGGAAAACGTGCAAAATCACCGTTAGAACCGCAAAGTTCTCAGTGGTTTTATGAGATTAGTGAACGTTTAAGAAAACAACATGAAAGTTTGCCAACTGTGCAAGATAAACCGACATATCAGCACTTGGCAGTAGTACTACAAAAGGCACAGCAAAAATTAGATAAAGCATTTTGGCAGGAAATCTAGTCAATGGCCTCAAATTTAAATGACGCAAACGTTTTCCTTTTGTTGTTTTTTATGTAAAATACTGCGGTCGCAATGGCGGCCCTTTTTAATTGAGAGACTATTTAATGATTGATTATATTATCATTGGCATCATCGCATTTTCGATTATCGTGAGTTTATTACGAGGGTTTGTGCGAGAGGTGATGTCCCTTGCAAGTTGGGTCGTTGCATTTATTGTCGCTAGCCAATTTTATCCTTATCTCGCCACTTATCTCACTCAAATCGAATCTGACTATGTGCGTAACGGCACCGCAATCGGCATTTTATTTGTTTTAACCTTAATCGTAGGTGGCATTGTTAATTATGTGATTAGCCAATTAGTGGATAAAACAGGACTTACCGGAACAGATCGTGTTCTCGGTGCGGCATTTGGCTTAATTCGTGGCGCGTTAATCGTTGCTGCGATCTTATTCTTCTTGGATACCTTCACTAACTTTGAACAAACCGATTGGTGGAAAGAATCAAAATTAATTCCTCATTTCGGCTTCATTATTGAATGGTTCTTCCAACAACTACAAGCAAGTTCTAGTTTTTTAAACTCAACTTTTAAACAATAAGGTAGTCAATCAGTATGTGTGGAATTGTCGGTATCGTTAGCCAAAATCCGGTTAATGAATCCATTTATGCAGCATTAACGTTATTACAGCATCGAGGTCAAGATGCGGCGGGGATTGTCACAATAGATGATGAAAACCGCTTTCGTTTGCGTAAGGCTAATGGTCTTGTAAGCGATGTATTCAGACAAGAACATATGTTACGTTTACAAGGTCATGCAGGCCTCGGACATGTACGTTATCCAACAGCCGGCAGTTCAAGTGTATCTGAAGCTCAGCCCTTCTATGTTAATTCACCTTATGGTTTAAGTCTTGTTCACAATGGTAACTTAACCAACTCAACCGAATTAAAAGATAAATTATTTAAAGAAGCGCGTCGGCATATAAATACCAATTCGGATTCAGAACTTCTTCTCAATATTCTTGCTAATCATTTGGATAGAGTGAATAAATACCACCTCGATCCGCAAGATATTTTTAATGCAATTCGTGCGACACACAAAGATATTCGTGGTGCTTACGCATGCTTAGCAATGATTATTGGACATGGTATGGTGGCATTTCGCGATCCGTTTGGTATTCGTCCACTCGTGTTAGGTAAACGAGAAGAAAATGGTTCTGTGGAATATATGTTTGCCTCTGAAAGTGTGGCATTAGACGTCGCAGGTTTTGAATTAGTGCGTGATGTTGCGCCAGGCGAAGCGATTTATGTGACCTTTGATGGCCAGCTTTATGCTGAGCAGTGTGCGGAAAGTGCGGTCTTAAATCCGTGTATTTTTGAATACGTGTACTTTGCTCGTCCTGATTCAACAATAGACGGTGTGTCTGTCTATGCCGCACGAGTTCACATGGGTGAACATTTAGGTAAAAAAATTGCAAAAGAATGGGTTGAGGAAGCTGATAACATTGATGTTGTTATTCCAGTACCTGAAACTTCAACAGACATCGCTTTACAGATTGCGAAAATCTTAGGCAAACCTTATCGTCAAGGTTTTGTGAAAAACCGCTATGTTGGCCGTACATTTATCATGCCTGGTCAAGCACAACGTATCAGTTCAGTTCGTCGTAAGCTCAATACGATTAAAGCAGAATTTAAAGATAAAAATGTGCTATTAGTCGATGATTCTATTGTTCGTGGTACAACATCCGAACAAATCGTGAGTATGGCTAGAGCAGCGGGTGCGAAGAAAATTTACTTTGCATCAGCCGCTCCAGAAATTCGTTACCCGAATGTGTACGGCATTGATATGCCAACAAAACAAGAACTCATTGCTTATGGCCGTAATGTTGATGAAATTGCGAAATTGATTGGTGTAGATAAATTAGTTTTCCAAGATCTTGAAGCGCTGACAGAATCAGTACGCCAAGAAAATCCAGCTATTCAAGGATTTGATTGTTCAGTCTTTACTGGCGAATATATTACGGGCGATATCACACCAGAATACCTTGATAGTATCGCTTCTCAACGTAGTGATTCAGCAAAGAAAAAACGTGAAAAAGATGCAAGCAACCTTGAAATTCATAATGAAGGTTAATCGCGTTTAAGATCGTAAAAAAGCACTAAATTCAATGAAGCGTTTAGTGCTTTTTCTTTTTGGTTAAATATAAAGAAAAATGACCGCACTTGATGTATTCAAAGTGCGGTCATTTTTTTATGCGTTTTAGTCTTTATAAAGATCGTTATAAAGCGTACTTTCAAATTGCACAAGTGGTGCTCGTTTTGTCTTACTTTCTAAATCACCGGTTGAATAGCCATTGATAAATTGAACGAAAGCCACTTTTTCACCTCGAGCATTAGTCATAAAACCGGCAAGGTTATAGACACCTTTCAATGAGCCAGTTTTAGCGATGACGTTTTTTACCAGTGGTGGATTAATTAAGCTACCACGCCCACTGATTGTGCCATCCACACCTGCAATTGGAAAGGTTTCCATTAAGTGCAATTTATCTTCGTTTTTGGCAATGTATTCTAGGACAGAAAGCATGGTTTTAGGTGCAACTAAATTATGACGAGAAAGACCCGAACCATCAGCTAAGATGCTGTTACCAAATTTAATGCCTTGTTTTTGCAATACGGATTTCACTGCTAATGTGCCTAATTGGAATGAAGCAGGGCGCTTATAGTAGTTGTAGGCTACTGCTCTAAATAAGGCATCGGCAATTTGGTTATCCGATTTTTTCATCATTTTTTTCAATAGCTCAGGCAATGGTTTAGATAAATGCTGGGCGAGTTTTTGTCCTTGTTGTGGCTTTTGTGGTTGTTTTACCTGACCGGTAAATTCAATACCAAGACGTTTTAATTGACGTTGAATAATGGCAGCAGCGTAGGCATCAGGATCTTGCACGGCGAAGCTAAGCCCAAATGGTTTAGTTTGGCGTGCAATACAGCCTTTTACTTGATAGCGATTATTGTCGTGAACAACGACGTCTAACTGGCAATAACCGGCTTCTTGCTGATCCACAATATAAACTTGCCCAAAAACTTGAATAGGGAATTGAGCGGGAACGTTAATTTTGACTGTTTCACCTACAGGTTGATTTGCATCCAGCTCGGCATAGAAGCAGTTATTATCGATATTTGCTGCTGCAGGAGGGGAGTTAAAGCACATTGTAAGATCGTTCCAAATCCAACCTAACCCACGATCATGGCTAGCAAATACAGAGGTATCTAAAATAAGATCACCATTGATTTTCTGAATGCCTTGGTTTTTTAAATTAGCTAATAGGCTATAAAGTTGTCCGCTAGTTAGATCGGGATCGCCAGTAAATTGCACAACAAGATCGCCTTCTAAAACATTATTCTGAATTTTTCCGTTACTTAAAAGTGAGGTTTCAAATTGAAAGGTATCACCTAATACTAATTTAGCAGCAACGGCTGTGAACACTTTTTGTGTACTGGCAGGCAACATAAACGTTGAACCATTGTAATCCGCGATAATTTGATCTTTATTGAGGTTTTTGGCAATGATACTGGCAGAAGCACCTTCCGGTAAGTATTGGGTGATAGAAGCCACATTAACTTCAGCCATAGAGGAAAAAGAAAAGCCGAGTGTGATAAGTGCCGCTTTAAGTGCGGTTGAAATAGAAGATTTTTTAGTCATTTTTAGTTCTGTTATGGTTGCTATTTTTCTCAAGACGAATAATAATAAGCTCCGAACTCAATAGAGTAAATCATTTTTTATTTTTCATTGACTGCGGCAAGGTTGCAAGACGTTGTCGTGGTTTTGTTTTTACCAAATTTCAAGGAAAAAGAATGAAACAAATTCCAATGACCGTGCGCGGTGCGGAGCTATTACGTCAAGAATTAGATTTCTTAAAGAATGAGCGTCGCCCTGAAATTATCAAGGCGATTGCTGAAGCACGTGAGCATGGTGACTTAAAAGAAAATGCAGAATATCACGCTGCGCGTGAACAACAAGGTTTTTGCGAAGGTCGCATTCAAGAAATTGAAAGCAAACTTGCAAATTGTCAGGTTATCGATGTCACTAAATTACCAAATAACGGAAAAGTTATTTTTGGTGCGACAGTTGTATTAGTGAATACCGATACTGATGAAGAAGTGACTTATCAAATTGTGGGTGATGATGAGGCAGATATTAAATCAGGTTTGATTTCTGTGAATTCACCGATTGCTCGCGGCTTGGTAGGGAAAGAGTTGGATGATACCGTAAATATTACCACCCCAGGTGGAACGGTTGAGTTCGAGATTATTGAAGTAAATTACATCTAAAAAAACATCCCCTCAAATTGAGGGGATAACAATTATTTACGAGGCAGCTGGATTTTACCTTCCTCGCTTGGTCGATAAAGCACCAAAATATGTCCGATGGTTTGAACGTTAGATGATTTGGTTTCACGAACAATCGCATCAATGATTAATTGTTTGGTTTCGCGATCTGCGCCAGCAATTTTTACTTTGATTAATTCGTGATGATTTAACGCATTATCGATTTCGGCTAATACACCTTCGGTTAAGCCGTTACCGCCAAGCATGACGACAGGACTAAGGTGATGAGCGAGTCCTTTTAAAAATTGTTTTTGTTTTGTTGATAATATTGTCATAAGGAATCCTTTAAATAGATGAATATGAGTCAAAAAAAGACCGAAAAGAGCGGTCAGAAAAAACGTGGTTTTTCAGCACTTTTTGGTAAGTCTAGCCTTGAATTTGGCAGATTGTACCCAAATATAGACGAAACTACTACAAAAAATAGTACAAAAGAAAGAGATTATGGGAAAGAAAAAACGTTCGGCGAGTTCTTCTCGTTGGCTAAACGAACATTTTAAAGATCCGTTTGTTCAGAAAGCACATAAACAAAAATTACGCTCACGTGCTTACTTTAAGTTAGATGAAATTCAACAAACGGATAAATTGTTTAAACCGGGAATGACAGTGGTGGATCTCGGTGCCGCACCAGGTGGTTGGTCACAGTATGTTGTGAGCCAAATTGGTGGTAAAGGTCGAGTGATTGCTTGTGATATTTTGGATATGAACCCAATTGTCGGCGTGGATTTCTTGCAAGGCGATTTTCGTGACGAAAATGTGCTGAATGCATTATTAGAACGAGTTGGTGAAGCAAAAGTTGATGTAGTGATGTCTGATATGGCGCCAAATTTTAGCGGCATGCCATCTGTTGATATTCCTCGTGCAATGTATTTAGTTGAACTAGCTTTAGATATGTGTAAGCAAGTTTTGGCGAAAAAAGGCAGTTTTGTGGTCAAAGTATTCCAAGGAGAAGGTTTTGACGAGTATCTGCGCGAAATTCGTTCACTCTTTAGTGTAGTAAAAGTGCGTAAGCCTGAAGCCTCTCGTGGGCGTTCTCGCGAAGTTTATATTGTAGCAAGCGGTTATAAAGGCGAATAGATAATTGCTTTGATAGCTTTTCATTGTGTCGGGGATGAGATAGTATCTCGTTTAATTTTAATTAACTTAAGAAAGGCAGGTTAAACCTTGAACGATATGGTCAAAAATCTAGTTCTATGGGTTGTGGTAGCAATTGTCATGATGACAGCTTACCAAAGTTTTAATTCCAATGGCGTGAGTGACTCAACAGATTACACAACCTTTGTGTATGATGTGAGTAATAGTCAAGTGAAAGAAGCGCGTTTTGATGCGAATGAAATCACTGTGACCAAAAATGATGGTTCTAAATATATGACCGTCATGCCACCGTTGGAAGATAAAAAGCTCTTAGATGACTTACTAAATAAAAAAGTTAAAATCGAAGGTACGCCTTTTGAAAAACGCAGTTTATTATCACAAATTTTAATTTCGTGGTTCCCAATGTTATTCCTTGTAGGGGTATGGATTTTCTTCATGCGTCAAATGCAAGGTGGCGGTGGCAAGGCCATGAGTTTTGGTAAAAGCCGCGCGAAAATGCTGAACCAAGATCAAATCAAAGTGACTTTTGCTGATGTTGCAGGTTGCGATGAAGCAAAAGAAGAAGTCGGTGAAGTAGTTGATTTCTTGCGTGAACCAAAAAAATTCCAAAACCTTGGTGGTAAAATTCCAAAAGGGATTTTAATGGTAGGTCCTCCAGGTACAGGTAAAACCTTATTAGCAAAAGCTATTGCGGGTGAAGCAAAAGTGCCTTTCTTTACCATTTCAGGTTCTGACTTTGTAGAGATGTTTGTGGGTGTTGGTGCTTCTCGTGTACGTGATATGTTCGAGCAAGCGAAGAAAAATGCACCATGCTTAATCTTTATCGATGAAATTGATGCGGTAGGTCGCCAACGTGGTGCCGGTTTAGGTGGTGGACATGATGAGCGTGAACAAACCCTTAACCAAATGTTAGTTGAAATGGATGGTTTCGGTGGTAACGAAGGCGTAATCGTTATTGCTGCAACTAACCGTCCAGATGTACTTGATCCAGCATTAACTCGTCCAGGCCGTTTTGACCGTCAAGTTGTTGTAGGTTTACCGGATGTGAAAGGTCGTGAGCAAATTTTAAAAGTTCACATGCGTAAAGTACCTGTCGCTGATGATGTAGATGCAATGACACTGGCTCGTGGTACACCTGGTTATTCAGGTGCAGATTTAGCGAACTTGGTGAATGAAGCGGCATTATTTGCTGCGCGTAGCAATAAACGTACTGTATCGATGCTTGAGTTTGAAAAAGCAAAAGATAAGATCAATATGGGGCCTGAACGCCGTACCATGATCATGACGGATAAACAAAAAGAATCGACTGCGTACCATGAAGCAGGTCACGCCATTGTGGGTTACTTAGTACCTGAACATGATCCTGTTCATAAAGTGACGATTATTCCTCGTGGCCGTGCATTAGGTGTAACTTTCTTCTTACCTGAAGGCGATCAAATTAGTATCAGCCAAAAACAATTAGAAAGTAAACTTTCCACACTATATGCAGGACGCTTAGCTGAAGATTTGATTTACGGTGAAGAAAATATTTCTACCGGTGCATCCAACGATATTAAAGTGGCAACCAATATTGCACGTAATATGGTGACCCAATGGGGCTTCTCAGATAAACTCGGTCCGATTCTTTATACTGAAGATGAAGGCGAAGTATTCTTAGGGCGCTCAATGGCGAAAGCAAAACATATGTCTGACGAAACAGCACATGCAATTGATGAAGAAGTTCGTGCGATTGTAAATCGTAACTATGCGAGAGCAAGACAGATTTTGATCGACAATATGGATATTCTTCACGCCATGAAAGATGCGTTAGTGAAATATGAAACCATTGAAGAAGAACAAATCAAGCAATTGATGAATCGTGAACCTGTTACACCGCCATCTGGTTGGGAAGATAACAAAGACACGAAACCAGCAGCAAAACCGCAGGAAGAGAAAACTGAAAGTGCGGTTAATCATTCAGAAGATCCTGAAGCATAAAAATAAAGCCTTCCTGAAATGGAAGGCTTTAATTTTAGTCTAAATTTAGATTTTTATTATGGCGTCTTGCTGTTCTAGCATTAAGACAATTTAAGTCTTCAGGATGAAGCTCACCATTTTTACATTTCTCTATATAAACCTTTTGCAACTTAAGGTCTGCTTCAAATTCTTTTACTGTATAAGTTTTTTCATTATTAGCATGAGCTGTTGCGGTTAAAGCAAATCCTGCAATGAATAGTAATGTTAAATTTTTCATTCTTCCTCATTATAAGTATATATTTATCAATGCTTTTTAAATTTATCAAAGAATAAAACTTAAAGCAATGAGCAAATGATTCTCTGGATTTTTGATTCTTTTTTTGTCGATATTTCGTTATAATCACCCTACTAATTTGTATCAAAAATTGACCGCACTTTATGAAACTTTATGCTAATAACAAATGTCTAGATTTATCATTCCCTCAAATTATGGGAATTTTGAATTTCACGCCCGATTCATTTTCAGATAGCGGACAGTTTTTTAGTCTAGACAAGGCATTATTTCAAGTTGAAAAAATGCTCAAAGAAGGGGCAACAATTATTGATATTGGCGGGGAATCAACTCGATCAATGGCAGAAGAAGTGCCTGAAACTGAAGAGTTGCAACGAGTGATACCTCTTGTTGAAGCCGTGCAAAAACGTTTTGATTGTTGGATTTCAGTGGATACCTCTAAAGCAATTGTGATGCAAGAAGCGGCTAAGGTAGGTATGGATTTAATCAATGATATTCGTGCTCTACGTGAACCTGGTGCACTCGAAATAGCAGGACAGTTGAATTTACCAACTTGTATCATGCACATGCAAGGACAACCACGTACAATGCAGACTAATCCACATTATGATGATGTGGTTCAAGATGTTTATCAGTTTTTAGAAACTCGGACTCAAGCTTGTCTAGAGGCGGGAATTGCCAAAGAAAATATTATTTGGGATATGGGGTTTGGTTTTGGTAAGACCGTGCAGCATAACTATAAACTTTTACAGCAATTAGCACACTTTTGTGAAAGTGGTTATCCCATTTTAGCAGGCCTTTCACGTAAATCGATGATTGGTGCCGTATTAGATAAACCCGTAACTGAACGAGTTGTGGGAAGTGTAGCTGGCGCACTAATTGCTGCACAAAATGGAGCGACAATTTTACGCGTACATGATGTGGCTGCAATGGCAGATGCTTTGAAAGTATGGCAAGCAACGCAACAAGCGTAGGCGACTAACAGATTTTATATGTTGTAGAATGAATGATTTCTGCAACATCATTATTCAAATTTAATAAGGAATAAACATGGCAAATCGTAAATATTTTGGCACTGATGGTGTACGTGGAAAGGTAGGGACATATCCAATCACACCTGATTTCGCATTGAAATTAGGTTGGGCAGCAGGTAAGGTTTTAGCTTCACAAGGTTCTCGCACAGTATTAATCGGAAAAGATACTCGTATTTCAGGTTATATGTTGGAATCTGCACTTGAAGCAGGTTTGGCTGCAGCGGGTTTAACTGCCGCATTTACCGGTCCAATGCCAACACCTGCCGTGGCGTATTTAACCCGCACTTTCCGTTTAGAAGCGGGTATTGTCATTTCGGCATCACATAACCCTTATTATGATAACGGGATTAAATTCTTCTCTTCACAAGGCACAAAATTACCAGATGATATTGAAGAAGCGATTGAAGCCATGCTTGATCAGCCAATGGATTGTGTGGAGTCTGCTGATTTAGGTAAAGCAAGCCGTATCAGTGATGCCGCAGGACGTTATATTGAATTTTGTAAAAGCACTTTCCCTGCTCATTTAGGTTTAGATGGTTATAAAATTGTGGTGGATTGTGCAAATGGTGCAACCTATCACATTGCACCAAATGTATTACGTGAGTTGGGTGCGGAAGTGATTGAAATTGGTACAGATCCAAATGGAATCAATATCAATGAAAAATGCGGTGCAACCGACGTAAAAGCGTTACAGGAAAAAGTGCTTGAAACAAAAGCGGATGTTGGTCTCGCTTATGATGGTGATGGTGACCGTATTATGATGGTGGATCACTTAGGTAATAAAGTAGATGGTGACCAAATCCTTTTCATTATTGCTCGTGAAGCTTTACGTTCAGGTCAGCTAAAAGGTGGCGTAGTGGGCACATTAATGAGTAATATGAGCTTAGAGATTGCGTTAAAAATGTTAGGTGTACCTTTTGTGCGAGCTAACGTTGGCGACCGTTATGTGTTAGAAAAAATGGTAGAACATAGCTGGACGCTAGGCGGAGAAAACTCAGGCCATATCATTATTGCTGATAAAAATACGACAGGTGATGGTATTATTGCATCACTAGCTGTATTAAGTGCAATGGTTCAACATCGTTTATCTTTAAACGAGCTTGCAAGTGCGGTGAAATTATTCCCTCAAGTACTCATTAATGTTCGTTTTGCTGGTGGTGATAATCCATTAGAAAGTGAAGCGGTAAAAGCGGTAGCTGCAGATGTGGAAAAACGTTTAGAAGGCAAAGGTCGAATTTTACTGCGTAAGTCTGGTACTGAGCCTCTTATTCGCGTCATGGTCGAATGTGAAGACGGTGTACTTGCAAAACAATGTGCAGAAGAAATTGCAGAAGCAGTGAAAGCGAATTAATAAAGTGGGGGCTTGCCCCCATTTTTGATCCATAAAATTTATCTTTTATTATTTTTAGGAAAGCAAAGACATGAAAATTTTTATTATGCGTCATGGAGAAGCTGAAGTTGTCTCTTCATCAGACGAGGCTCGGCATTTAACCGACTATGGACGCAAACAATCAATATTACAAGGTCAATGGCTTAAAAACCATCTAAATTCAACCGCACTTTCAGTTCAGAAAGTGATTGTCAGTCCTTATGTAAGAGCACAAGAAACGTTTGAGCTTGTAAATTCAGCCTTAGGTAACACGCTTAATGATATTGAAATTTGGAGTGGGATTACACCTTATGGTAATGCTACATTGGTAGCTGATTATCTATCTGTTTTGCAAGAAGAAGGTACTGAAAGTGTTTTACTCGTTTCTCATTTACCTTTAGTAGGCAGTATTGTTTCAGAGCTTTACGGTAAGCGAAATCCAATTAGTTTTTACCCTTCAACGATTGTTCAAATTGAGTGGAATGGTGAAAAAGGCACCATTGAAGCTTTCCATTATCCAAAATAGAATGGCTAAAATACGAAAAACAAAGTTTATATGATTTACTTTTTAAAAGCAGTCAAAAATAAGCAACACCTAAAAATGTGTATTTTTAGGTGTTTTTTTAAAATTTTTTTGATAGACTGAAAATGAGCTATAAATGAATAGCTTAAATTAAGCCATCATAATGACACAAGGAGAGTAGCTATGAACAATAAAATCGAAGATAAAGCAACTGAAGTAAAAGATACGACAGTGAATGCTGCAACACAAGTTAAAGATGCATTATTTGCAGCGGCTAACTATATTAAAGATGCTGTGACACATAAAGCGTCTGAGGCAAAAGAAGTGGTTGAAGACAAAGCTACTGAAGTGAAAGATGTAACTGAAGATAAAGTATCTGAAGTAAGAAAAGCAGTTTCTGAAGCAAAAGAAGCAATCGATGATAAAGCTGCTGAAATGAAAAAAGCAATCGATGACAAATTTTCTGAAGTAAAAAGAGCCGTCGAAGATAAAGCATCAGAAGTGAAAAAAACAGTTTCAGAAGCTACAGATGAAGCGGCAGATAAAGCAGCAGAGCTAAAAGATGCAGCTGAAGACAAAGTTGCTGAAGTGAAAGATGCGGCTGAAGATAAAGCAAAAGAAGTAAAAAAAGCAGTTTCAGAAGCAAAAGATGAAGCTGCAGATAAAGCATCTGAGCTAAAAGATGCAGCTGAAGATAAAACTGTAGAAGCAAAAGAAGCGGCTTCAGAAGCAAAAGATACAGTTGTAGACAAAGTAGTTAAATTCAAAGATGCAGTTGTAGATAAAGTTGCTGAAGTAAAAAATGCAGTTTTTGAAGTAAAAGATGAAGCTGCTGATAAAGCGGCTGAGTTAAAAGATGAAGCTGAAGATAAAGCTGCTGAAGTGAAAGATGCGGCTGAAGATAAAGCAAAAGAAGTAAAAAAAGCAGTTTCAGAAGCAAAAGATGAAGCTGCAGATAAAGCATCTGAGCTAAAAGATGCAGCTGAAGATAAAACTGTAGAAGCAAAAGAAGCGGCTTCAGAAGCAAAAGATACAGTTGTAGACAAAGTAGTTAAATTCAAAGATGCAGTTGTAGATAAAGTTGCTGAAGTAAAAAATGCAGTTTTTGAAGTAAAAGATGAAGCTGCTGATAAAGCGGCTGAGTTAAAAGATGAAGCTGAAGATAAAGCTGCTGAAGTGAAAGATGCGGCTGAAGATAAAGCTGTAAAAGCAAAAGAAGCTGTCGAAGATAAAGTTGCTGAAGTAAAAGATTCGCTTTCAGAGGCAAAAGATGTAATGTCTTCTAAAGTTGAAGCTGCAAAAGATGCCACAGTAAGCGCGGCAGTACAAGTTAAAGATGCTGTGGTTGCAGCAGCTAACTATGTTAAACATGTTGCGGAAAATAAAATGACTGAAGCAAAAGATGCTGTGTGCTCTAAAGCAGAGGAAGTAAAAAATGTAGATTCTGAAACAAAAGATCAATCTGCAGCCGTAAAAAAGTAACTGAAAAGTAAAAGCAATAGTTAAGGATTATTCAAATTAACTGAGTGGGATTGTTCAAAAAAAACACAAAAAAGTGATTTTTTATCTTTACAAAAAATAAAATTTTTATAATGAACTTTTTTACAAATCTTTTAATTTCATTGGGTTATAGTTGTTTTAGAGAGGTATTATAAAAAACTATATCTTTAGAAATGTAAATTTTTTTGGAAGATGTTTTATTTTAAGTTTTTTTTACGTAAACTAGATCACACAAAGCAGATAGCTTTGGATTAATTCTTAATTATAAAATGGAGAATGACAATGAAAAAATCAGTATTAGCCGTATTAGTATTAGGTGCATCTTTAGCCGTAACTGGTTGTTTCGATAAACAAGAAACAGCTCAAAAAGTTGAAGCAGCAAAAGATGCAACAGCAAATGCAGCAACACAAATTAAAGATGCAGCAAAAGAAGTTGCAACTGATGTTAAAAATGCGGCAATTGACGCAAAAGATTCAGCTGCAAATAAAATGGCTGAAACAAAAGAAGCAGTAGCTGATAAAGCTTCTGAAATGAAAGATGCTGCTGCAAATAAAATGGCTGAGGCAAAAGATGCAGTGTCTTCTAAAATGGAAGAAGTAAAAAATGCAGCTTCTGAAGCAAAAGATGCAGCAGCAGATAAAGCAGTTGAAATGAAAGATGCTGCAGCAAATAAAATGGCTGAAGCAAAAGATGCGATGTCTTCTAAAATGGAAGCAGTAAAAAACTCAGCTTCAGAAACAAAAGATGCGGCAGCTGATAAAGCGGCTGAAGCAAAAGATGCAGCAGCAAATAAAGCAGCTGAAGTAAAAGAAGCTGTGACTAAATAATTAAACTTTCGTAAAATAAAACCTATCAGAGATTATCTGGTAGGTTTTTTCTTTTTGGAGCAATATGAAATGTTATGTGCAATTTATAAAAGTAAACGTAAACCAGGCTGCTATCTTTATATTTCAAAACGAGATGATTTTTCAGCTGTACCGGATATATTAATGCAGAGTTTTGGTAAGCCTCAATTTCTTATGCCTTTCAATTTGAGGGGGAGTAAACCGCTTGTTCATGCAGATAAAGATGAGGTTATGGAGAAAATTACTCAGCAAGGATTTTATCTTCAAATGCCAAAACAAGATGATGGCTTGTTTAATAGTTTGAGTGAGATCAAATAAGCCTTTTATTTTTTCCTAAAAATATCCAAATCTTGCTTTATCTCAATATTTTCCTCAAAAAACTCCTTTAGAATTGACCGTACTTTTAAAAGGAGAATAAAAATGAGTAGTTTCTTTGTGGCAGGTACAGATACTGACGTGGGTAAGACCACCGCCTGCCGTGCCATTATTCAGGCATTACAAGCAAAGGGCGTGCGAATTGTGGGTTATAAGCCGATTGCTTGTAGCTGTGAAGAGGGGATTTATCCTGTCGAAAATCAGTCTAATGAATCCCAAACAGATTATGATGCTGAAAATAATTCAGACGTGTTAGCTTTAATGGATGCAACGAATGAGCCAGTATCTTATCAAGAAGTAAATAGCTATACTTTTGCTCATTCCTTGCCGATGCTGACTCGAGATAAATCACGCATTAAATTAAGTAAGATTAATCAAGCCTTAACGATATTAGTTCAAAAATATCAATCTGTTGTCGTGGAAGGTTCATTTGGGTTACTCACACCAATGGCAGAAGGTAAGAGTTTTGCTGATTGGGTTGTTGAGCATAAAATGCCTGTTGTGTTGGTTGTTGGTATCAAAGAAGGCTGTATTAACCATGCATTGCTGACAGCTCAAGTGATTAAACAGCTTGGCGTTCCTTTATTAGGCTGGATTGCAAATCGAATTAACCCTTGTTTAGGGCATTATAAAGAGGTGGTAGATATTTTAGAGGCTCAGATTGATGCGCCTTTGCTAGGTAAAATCCCTTATATTCATAAGCCAGAATCCCAAGAGTTAGGACATTATTTAACGAATATTGATCGTTTGATGTATATGCAAACAGAGCTAGTTAAATAGTAAGTTTGAAATAAAAAGTGCGGTTAAATTTCATTAGATTTAACCGCACTTTTTTTATTCTTCGTTTTCTGGAAGTTCTTTTTTCAGGATATCTTCTTCCGCGAGGCTAGATAGGCGAGCAATTGCATTACGGTAAGAGATTTCAAGAGTTTCCCGACTGGTTGCAATAACACCTTGATCTACTAAGAATCCATCATTTACATCATATACCCAGCCATGTAGGGAGAGTTTTTGTCCACGTTCCCAAGCGCTTTTTACGATAGATGTGCGTCCTAGGTTATAAACTTGCTCTGCAACATTTAATTTAGTGAGCATATCTGAACGTTTTTCTGCTGAAAGATTGCCTAATAGATGCCCGTGTTTAAACCAAATATCACGAATATGGAGCAACCAGTTATTGATTAACCCTAGATCGTGATCTTGCATCGCTGCTTTAATACCACCACAATTTGTATGACCGCAAATAATAATATGTTCAATTTTGAGTACATCAACGGCATATTGTACAACTGAAAGGCAGTTAAAATCCGTATGAATAACTTGGTTAGCAACATTACGATGAACAAATAATTCGCCCGGTTCAAGATTTGTGAGTTTTTCAGCAGGAACACGGCTATCAGAGCAGCCAATCCAAAGATAATGAGGTGTTTGGTGATCGGCAAGTTCTTTAAAATAAGTGGAATTTTCTTCTTTCATTCTTTGCGCCCAGCTATAGTTGTTTGCAAAGAGTTGTTTAATTTTGTCCATTTCTACTTTCCTTAATATGATGTATTTGAAAGATTGATTCAAACACAATAAATAAAATAGGGGATAAATTTATCGCCTAAAATGATGACCGCACTTTAAAGAAAGTGCGGTCAATTTAAACAATATTTTTAGAAATTTGCATTTCTTGGTGCACGAGGGAATGGAATCACATCGCGAATATTTTGTACGCCAGTTACATAAACAATTAAGCGTTCAAAACCAAGACCAAAACCTGAATGTGGTACAGTACCATATTTACGAAGATCACGATACCACCAGTAATCTTCAGGATTTAGGCCCATTTCTTCCATACGTTTATCTAATACGTCTAAACGTTCTTCACGTTGTGAACCACCGATGATTTCACCAATTCCAGGCGCGAGAACATCCATTGCAGCTACAGTTTTGCCATCGTCATTTAAACGCATATAGAAGGCTTTGATATCTTTCGGATAGTTTTTCACGACAACAGGTGATTTGAAATATTCTTCTGCTAAGAAACGTTCATGTTCAGAAGATAAATCGATCCCCCAAGAAACAGGGAATTCGAATTTCTTACCTGATTTTAATAACACGTCGATCGCATCGGTATAGTCGATTTGAGCAAAATCAGAGTTTACAAAGTTTTCTAAACGAGTAATAACATCTTTATCTACATGTTTTTCAAAGAATTTCAAGTCATCTTTACGTTCAGCAAGCACGGCGCGGAAAACGTATTTCAACATGTCTTCTGCTAATTTCGCATTATCAGCAAGTGTTGCAAATGCAACTTCAGGTTCAACCATCCAGAATTCTGCAAGGTGACGAGTTGTATTTGAATTTTCAGCACGAAATGTTGGACCGAAAGTATAGATTTTGCTTAATGCACACGCGTAAGTCTCACCGTTTAATTGGCCAGAAACCGTTAAAAATGATTCTTTCCCGAAGAAGTCTTGGCTGAAATCGACTTTACCATCTTCACCACGAGGAAGATTTTCTAAATCAAGTGTTGAAACACGGAACATTTCGCCCGCACCTTCAGTATCAGATGCCGTAATTAATGGAGTAGCAACCCAATAGAAACCTTGTTCATGGAAGAAACGATGAATAGCTTGTGCTAAGCAGTGACGAACACGCGCCACGGCACCGATAATATTAGTACGAGGACGTAAGTGAGCTACTTCACGTAAGTATTCAATTGAATGACGTTTTGCTGCCATTGGATAAGTGTCAGGATCCTCTACGAACCCTGTCACTTCTACTTTTTCAGCTTGAAGTTCAACAGCTTGACCTTCAGCAGGTGACTCAACAATGGTACCGGTTACGATAACAGAACAGCCCGTTGTTAAGCGTAATACTTCACTTTCATAATTTTCAATATCGTTATTGACGATGACTTGAATAGGATCAAAGCAAGAGCCGTCATAAACAGCGAGGAAAGAAAGACCAGCTTTGGAATCACGACGGGTACGAACCCATCCGCGTACAGTAACTTTTTCGCCAATAGCGATTTTACCTTGTAACACATCAACAATGGATGCAACTTTAGACATATAAACCTCTGTAATTCATTATAAATTAGGCAATAAAACTGCGTTAGTTTACCTTAAATCGCAAAATTTTCCATAAAAAGTTAGTGTAAATCAGGCTTGCACAGTAAAATAATGCCTTCACTTTATTTTAGGAGAAAACTATGTGGTCTGATATTTTGACCGGTTATGGCATTTTTATTTTGGAGATTTTAACGATTTTACTTGTGATTGCCGCTATTGTCGCAATGATTATTTCGGCAAAACAGCGTAATGCAACACATCATGGTGAGTTGGTCGTGACAGATCTTTCAGAAGAATTTAAGGAAACAGTAAAGCATTTAAGCGATTTTCAACTTTCAGAAGAAGAACTTAAACAAGCAGAAAAAGCGGAGAAAAAAGCGAAAAAGCAAGAAGCAAAGGCATTAAAAGCGAAATTAAAAAATGGTGAGAAAGAAACGCCTAAACCTTGTGTTTATGTACTCGATTTTAAAGGTGATATTTCGGCATCAGAAACGACCGCACTTCGTGAGGAAATTTCTGCGATTATTAATGTGGCAAAAGCTGATGATGAAGTCTTACTACGTCTAGAAAGCCCAGGTGGTGTTGTTCATGGTTATGGCTTAGCTGCATCGCAGTTAGCTCGCTTAAAACAAAAAGGGATTAAATTAACGGTTGCAGTAGATAAGGTCGCTGCAAGTGGTGGATACATGATGGCTTGTGTGGCAGATAAAATTGTTTCTGCGCCTTTTGCGATTATCGGTTCTATTGGTGTGGTTGCACAAATCCCTAATATTCATCGTTTATTAAAAAAACATGATGTCGATGTTGATGTGATGACAGCCGGGGAGTTTAAACGTACAGTCACAGTGTTAGGTGAGAATACCGAAAAAGGAAAACAAAAATTCCAAGCTGAACTTGAAGAAACTCATCAATTATTTAAACAATTTGTGGCCCAAAATCGACCACACTTAGATGTGGATAAAGTCGCAACTGGTGAGCATTGGTTTGGTCAGCAAGCTCTAGAGCTTCAGCTAGTCGATGAGTTAGCAACCAGTGATGATATTATTCTTGAAAAAATGAAAGATAAGTCTGTTATCTCAGTGAAATACAAAGTGAAAAAGCCACTTTTACAAAAAATAGGTAAACAAGCAGAGGAGAGTATTGAGGGAATTATCCACCGAAATTTAACAAAAAATGGTCAAGATTTTATTCAATAAGAAAAAATTTTTACTTATTTGACAACTCTTTACACAACTTTACAAAAAAGTTCCATAAAAAATCATTTTTTAATGTTTTTTTATTTACAAGTTAAAGAATTATGACTACCATACGCAATGAAACTTTTTATAGTTTTATTTGTAAAATTTATAAAGTTTAGTTGTGTTGGTTCTTCTTGCAAGGATTGCACCTTAACAGTAAAAAGGTAAAGAAATGAAATTATCTCGTATTTTATTATCTGCAGTTGCAGTAGCAACAGTTGCTGCTTGTGGTAACTTGAGCAAAGTTACAGAAGCTGGTACACCAGAATATAAAGAAGTTGATGGTCAACAAGTACCACAACTTGTATGGCCTAAAATTGATAAAGCAGGCTTCAACCATGATGGTAGCCAGTTCGGTTCATGGCCAAACTGGGACAACGTTCGTATGATCGAACGTGGTATGAACAAAGACCAATTATATAACCTAATCGGTCGTCCACACTTCTCTGAAGGTTTATACGGCGTTGAAGAGTGGGATTATGCGTTCAACTATCGTGAGAATGGTGTTCACAAAATTTGTCAATACAAAATATTATTTGACAAAAACCACAATGCTCAAAGCTTCTTCTGGTATCCAAACGGTTGTAACGGAAACTCAGCATTTACTTTAAGTGGTGACTTCTTGTTCGACTTCGATAAAGATACTTTAACTCCACGTGGTAAAGAAGTTGTTGATAACGTTGCAGCACAATTAAAAGAAACTGGTGCTAAAGAAGTTAAAGTTGCAGGTTACACTGACCGTTTAGGTTCTGATGCTTACAACTTAGATCTTTCTCAACGTCGTGCAAACCGTGTTAAAGCTCGTTTAATTCAAGATGGCGTAACATCTGAAATTACAGCTGTTGGTTACGGTAAAGTGCCACAAGTTAAAGCTTGTAATGGTTACAAACACGCAAGTAAAGCTGAGAAAGACTGTTTACGTCCAAACCGTCGTGTAGAAATCACTGCTTCTGGTTCTGTATTAAAATTACAAGAAGGTGGTCAAACTAACGGTGGAACTCAAGGTCCAGCACCTCTTTATCAAAAATAATTAGATAGAGAAGACAAAAGAGCGTAATAAAAATTACGCTCTTTTTTATTTTATGTTAAGAAATTATTCAAGTAAAAGTTCTTCAATCAATTTAGTGGTTAAGTTGATATAACTTCCATTAAAACGATGGCTGAAATTGAGTAAATAATAGAGCTGGTAAAGGTGTTTTCTTTCTTCAAAACCTTCTTTATCAAGCGGGAAAGTGCGGTCATAAATTTCATAGAATTCAGGCGAGAAAGGTTGGAATAGTTCACTGAATGCTAAATCACATTCTCTATCCCCCCAGTAGCAAGCAGGGTCATAAGTAAAGGTTTGATTACCTGCAATAGCAGTATTTTCAACCCATAAGTTACCATGTAACAAAGAGGGTTTTGGATTATGTTTCGCAAGCTTTTGTTTTACTTTTTCAGTTATTAAATCAAGATCGCCAAAATCCAATCCTTTATCTTTGCAAAGCTGTAATTGCCATCCAATGCGTTGTTCTGCAAAGAATTTCGCCCAGCTCCCATTCCATTTGTTAGGTTGATACTCAGGACCAAGCCAAGTATCAAAATCTAAACCATAGTTTTTAGTACCGGATACTTGATGAAGTTTTGCTAATTCTTCGCCAAAATGTGCTGTGGCATCAGTTTGTTGAGTAATAGTAAGCGCTTCTAACAATAAGAAACTATGATTTTGAGAACAGCCTACGCCATACACTTGTGGGAGTCTGATTGTATTGGTTTTGTCTAGTAGGTTTAATTGATCAGCCTCAGCACGAAACATTGAACGATAAGACCGTTCATTCACTTTAACAAAGACAGGTTGGATTCCATCCGTAATAAGCCAAGTTTCATTCACTTCGCCACCAGGAACTTTGTTTTTTTCTTTGATGTTATAGTAAGCACCAAATTGATCAGCTAAGACTTGAGAAATTGATTTCCACATAATACGCCTCCTAGACATGCTCGATTCTCCTTCATTCTATCCAAAATGTTAAAAATTACTGTGATATATCTCAAAAAATAGCAAAAATTTTTGTCATTTTTCATCTGAAACATCAATTCACTAATAAACGTGTTGCCGTTCGCGAATTTTGAGAAACGTAACCGCTAAATGTGAGAAATTTAAAACAATTCAAGTTTCTCATCTTTAGCGGTTAAAATCCACGAATTTTGAGAAATAAAAACGCCCTTTAAATCATC
>NZ_QEPO01000009.1 GCF_003252725.1 Haemophilus parainfluenzae | reverse complement strand
TGCCAGTTTTTGCTTGGCTATATGAATTAGCTGGATCAGCTTTGGTTTAGTTTTATGCATTGTTTATTCCTTTTTAAAACACATTATTCAGCCCACTTAAACGTGGCTTAAATGGGCTGTAAATGGGGTTTATTGGTAAAACGAAAAATCATCTGGTGGAGCCGGTAATGGTCTCCAATGTGTAATCTGCGTACATTCGCCATTAAAGCCATAAAAACGATTCCCCGGTATCATGTAAGCCAATACGTACGTTTCGTCATAATCGGGTTGATCAATCCCAAAACACATTACAACATCACTTCGTTCATAGCCATTGTGATCAAATATTGCTGGCAATTCATCTGAACACTTAATCCATCCATCGTTTTCGCTCATTTATTCCCCCATCCGAATTGAAAACCCACCGTGACGAAATACAACATTTTTATCGTCTTCAGTAAGTTTTTTCATTAATTGGTATGTTTTATGGCATCTGCCAGAGCCTTTTTCTTCGTTGAGTAAACGTTCTAATTCATCCCAATGTTCCACCAGTTTTGCCCAAATTGGGGAAACTGCTTTCATCTTATAAAGATAATTGCGCATTTCTGGCGCACGTTCTAATAACTTTACGCAACGAGATAAATCGCTAGGATCAAGTGGATAACTCTTACGTCTTGGTATTACATCAAAACCAATCACAAATGCCATACATTTACTACTTAATCCGACATCTTCATCATCTGCCAACCATTGAATGATTTTTGTCTGCATTTTTCCTCCTTATCTCCCCAATCTCATTCTTAAACCTGGCAGCAAGTTTTGTACGTTGCCAACATAAACTGCCGCATGTTGATTTTGCCCTGTGCGTAACGCGCGAAGCGCGTGTGTGAGCTGTTTTGCCGCTTGTTCTAATTGCTCGTCTAAGCGCATTTTTTCTTGCTCAGTCATACTTCCTCCACTTCAACCACGTCATCAATTTCTGTAATGGTGTGCGGTAGTTTATTTACATCGCATACATTTAGGTCGCACATATCTAAAACTTGTTCGTTGCTTTCTGCTTCAACAACGGCTTCTACTAAACAGTAAAAACGGGCTACATATTTCGCCATGATTTCCTCCTAGAAAGGTTTTCTAATTACTCGGTCACAAAATGCGCCACGCCATTTGCACCATTCTTTATTTTTTTGGCCGCTCGCATTAAGTTCTGCGATAGCCCATTGTTCCTTGGCGTCTTGTAAGTCGCCTTGGCGTTCACTTTTTGCCGCTTTTTCGCTGTAATATTTGAAGCGGTTAAATTTGTGGATATTTTCCATTTTTTGTTTCCTTTTATGGTTGGTTAAAACTTATTATGAACGCCCCTTAAATTAGGGTTTAAAGAGCGTTTAAATAGGCTTTATTCCTGGTCTAATAAGCCCACGATTAGGCTTAGAATTACCCCGATAATCAAATATGACACCGGGTTCAATGCCCAAGCCGGCATTATTTCGCCTCCTGTTCAAAAGGGGTGATCACAAAATCTTCCACACCGGTTTTAATTGTTACACCAGCCACCGTTGCGGCTAATTCAGGCTCATTTAACATGGCCTCTTTGTTGATTTCTTCCTTGGTGCGAATAAAACGAACCAGGCCTAACGTGTGCAAACTTTCAATCACGCTCTCTGTGCCGCGAATACCGACTGATGGCGGGCGTTGTCGCCATTGCACTTCACCGGTGTTGAAAGTGCCTGTTTTGGTTTTGCCGTTTAATGTCAATTCATCTCGGCGGCTTTCACACCAGGCTTGCACCGCATCTTGTTTTGGCGCGAGCTTTTCTTTGATTGCGTTCATCAATGGGGCGTATTCTTCGGTGATTGCGGCCAAGCGGTCGTTTTGTTCAATCGCTAGGCGTTCTAATTCGCGGTTTAAATCGCCGATCTCTTTAATTGCCACTTCCACTTCGTCGCGAGTTTGATAACGCACTGCAAAGGTGTCGGTTTTAATTCGGGTTGGTTTTTTTGCCATTTTTTCCTCCTGGTTTTTAGTGTAAATAACTGCGCCAAATTACCTTGATGCCTTCGACCATCATTTGATATTCGGCAAAATGCACGCCGTCGTTGCCTTGGATATACGCAAGCGCCTGGCCTGTTTTTTCAAATTTCTTCGTTAATGCGTTCGGTTCAATGCGTACGCGCGGTTTGATTTTGTCAAACTCAATGCTTAATACATGCAAACCCATTTTGTTTAACTCAAACACGCATTTTTGCGTTTGTGATAAGTAACCTAGGGCGATTTTGTTGCAGCCACCAAACACTGGATGTGGTTTAGTTTGCTCGCGCAAGGTGTTGTTTTTTGTAATGCTTGTCATTAGTTCGCTCCTTTCATTTGTGCTTGGGCGGTTAAAATTAGGTCTAGTGTGATGACAGTGCCTTGTCCTTTTGCTGTCATGCCGGCTAGGCGTAAATATTGCGTTAAAGCGCGTAAGCCGCCAGCCTTGCCGCCGATGTCATAAAGGACGGTCATTAAATCCTTGTCGGCTATATCAAGCCCCCAGGCTTGCGCGATGGCTTTAATATCGCCTTTTGTGCTAGCTTTAACGCCGCAGTTGTTACCAATTCGTGACCAAAGACGCGCGTATTCATGCGCCTGGTTCACGCCGCCTTGGATGCGGGTGTAAACTTTATCGTTACCAATTAATGCAAAGCCTACTTCGGCTTCTTCTTGGATAATTCGGATCTCTTCTAACGCGTCATAAGGAAGGTGGTCGCTTTCATCAATGATGACCAAACCCTGTGTGCCTTTGAGTTTTTTAGTAATTAGGCGTGATAGGCGGTCTTTACGGCGTGGCGCATCGTTAATGCCTAACTCAAGGGCTAACTCATACAAAATACTGCTTAATGTTGCGCGTGCCGGGCTTGCGGTAATCATCCACACGTTTTGGTTGGCTTTTTTGTATTCTTGACATGCTTTTGTTTTACCCACACCGCTCGCGCCGTAAACGGTCACCATGGTTGGCAAAATCTTGGCCATATCTAACGCTGAAAATACTTTCTTGGCGGTCGGAATTTCGATAAAGTGCGGTGCTTCTACAAACACTTTTTCTTTTTTCTCGCGGGTTGAAAGCCAGTTTTTTAATGCAACTTCTACGTTTTCCACGTTCCCGGTATAAGTGCCTTTTAAATATGCACTCAAAGCACCGGCTGAAATCCCAGCTTGCGCGGCAATTTCGCGCTGCGTATGGACTTGGTTGTCTAAAAGTTGCTTGATTTGTTCAATTAAAGTCATGTTTAACGCTCCTTAAATGCGGCTTAAAGCCCTTTTTCTTCTTTAATCATGGCTAATCCTTTACGCCAGCCTTGTTCAAAATCGTTGGTTTCTTCATCGTCATCTAATACCGCTTCGTGTTTGCGCACTGCGTTACCTTCTTGTCGGAATAGCTCGATGATTTTCGGTTCTAGCGGTTCTTCTTCCTCGAATTGAGGCTGATAACGCGCCGCTTCTTGTGCATTCATAGTGAGTGTGGCTTTTGCTTGGGCTTTCACCGCTTTCACCATTTGTTTGCGTGCTTTATCGTGTTCGCGGCCTTTTGCTTTATCACCAAATGCCACCGCATCTGTACATTTCGCTTCGGCTAAGAACACACCATCCAAACCGTAAACCCACACTTTGTTGTGCAAGTCTTGCGGGTCGAATTTCACCACCACCTTACGGTGCGCTGTGGCAATAAGCTCGCTCGCTAAATAGCGGTTTTTGCGATTATTGACTTTGCCACCAGCTTCTAACTCAAATGTGCCGTCTTTTCTCAATGTAACGGCCTCGCTCATCAACATTAAAAACCGCATTTGTTCTGCGCTTGCCTTGCGAATTTGCGCCTTGGCGTAATCGCGCTCAAACACTTGGCTGAAACTGTAAATGCCTTGGCATATTTCGGTTTGTCTGCCTTCGCGTTCATTGAAAGTGCGGATGCCATCTTCTATGGCTAAAATAAATGTGTCGTAATCTACGCCGTCTTTGCCACCGTTATAGTTATCAGGCTTGCTATAAACATTTTCCCCAGCGTAAAAGCCCGCTAGGCTTGGGTGTTTATCAACTAACTCGCCTAAACCACCGTGTGAAAACGCACGTTCGATTGGTTTTGCTTGCCCGTGACCTTTGCCAAATTGCACCGATGTCCACAACAATTCGATGCCAAGCATCGGGATAATTCCGGTCATATCATCTTCTTTTACTTTGAAGCGGTAGCGGTTCTTAACGCCACCAGTCATCCATTTGTTTGCCGCTGCGCGGGTGTTATCAATAGTGCATTTTTTCGGGATGCCGTATTTCCAAATAAGATCCATCAAACTTAATCGGATGGTGTCGCTGTTTTCACTTAAATCTACGCGGTAGGCGAGAATTTTGCGGGTGCGAATGTCTTGCCAAATCCAGGTTTTAGGGCGGACAATTTCGCCGTTGTGCCAACGCACAAATACGTTGTGTTGATAACCGTCGCCGTTAATCCACTCAAGGGCTTCAATTTCGGCCACTGTGCGGCGCATTGATGGGTAATATTGCATGACTGCATGGTCACCTTCGCGTAATTGCACTTGCACTAATTTCGGCACTTCTCGCGCGATTTTGCGCTTAATGCTGCTCGCTGATGGAATAGACCAGCCGTTTTCTCGTGCGGCGCGTTTTAAACGCTCGTAACAGCTGCCAAATTGCGGGCATTCAGGTCTAAAATAGTCGGCCTTAAATGCCTCCCAGGCTTCTTCTGTGAAGTCTGCTTCTTTGCCAGCTTTTTTGTTGCTGTGTTTATCCAACAATAAAGGTAACCAATCCGGACGTTCAAAAGACCGCACTTTGTAATACCAACGTTTGAGCGACCCTTTCGCGATTTCATACTCGGTAGAAACCGCATCAAGCGCCATCATTAATGCCACGTTGTTTCTCACTAAATCGTCTAGCTTGTGCAGTGGGGCGAGTTTCGCTTTTGCTTCTTCCTTTTGTTTATCGGTCGCTTTTTCATAAGGCTTCCAAATAACTTCTGGTAGGTAGTTGAGTTCTTTTTTAGCTTTCGGCGCTTCTGCCATAACTGGAGTCGCGTTTTGCTTTAATAAGATCTCGGCTTGGGCATCTTCAGGTAAGGAACTGAATTTATACTCAAATGTTTTCCCTTTTACGCCTTCTCTTTGACGTTTAACCCAATTCTCGCGGTCGGCTTTTTTGGTTATGCCACGATCTGATTTTGGTAGAGTTTCAAGCCCTAAAAGCTCTTGAACTGTTAGCCACTTTTCCATAACCAGCTCCTTTTTATAAATAACGTTCAGGCCATATTTCTTGCACTGGAACGTTGATACAATCAGAGATGATTTTTTCCCCTTTCGGGTATTTACGGTCTAATGCATTTGCTAGTGTTCTTGGGTGTAGTCCGGCATCTACAGATAACTGTGTCAGCGTTGTTCCTTGTTTACGAATCGCTGCAATAATGTCGGCGCGATGCATATTTTTTTTACTCTTTTTCATTATGTGCTATCCTTATTACGATGATTTATGTAAGTGAGTAACTTGAAAGGAACTATACAACTATTTTGTAAGGAACTCAATAGTTCGTTTCAAGAATTTTAACTATTTTTTATAGTGCTTTAAAAATCAAACAGTTAAATGCTTACTTTTAGAAACGAACTGGGTTCCTTACTAAAATTCTTATGAAGAACTTGAAAGAGTGGTTTTCAATAAAGGAATTGATGGATGAAAACTTAATAGGGCTTCCGGCCTCGGACAAAGGAATTGTTAAAAAAGCTGACCGCGAGAATTGGGTTAAACGTCAAAGAGAGGGTGTAAAAGGAAAGACGTTTGAGTACCATTACTCGTCCTTCCCACTTGAAATACAAAAGGAATTGGGCTTTTACCCCACTGAAATGCGCATGCACGTTCCTGATATTGCAGAAACGGCGGGGCGTTATATAAAAGAAGCCTTAAATAAAGCCACTGAGCTTGTTAGCGTGCCTTTTTATAAGACGTTCGCTTCTGCCGGCTTTGGGGCTTTTAATGATGACGTGTATGAACCGGATGATTTTGTTGGGCTAAGCGCGCGCTGGTTGCAGCAACGCGGCCTTCAAAAGAATAAGCTGGCATTTATTCTAACCTCCGGCGATAGCATGACCCCAACAATCCACCACGGCGATATGTTATTAATCAACCGTGCCGTAACCACGCCGCGTGATGGGCAGATATATGTTATCCGTTCGGGCGATCAGCTTTGGGTTAAGCGCGTCCAGGGTATTCCTGGCGGCATTCGCTTGATTAGCGATAATAAAGAAATCTACGCCCCGATAGAGCTGATGTTTGAAGATAATTTAAACTTTGAAGTGTTGGGCCAGGTTGTTTTCATCGGCCACGACTTAATTTAAAGATTTAAACCTAAATTTAAAGCCATTTAAACCGCGTTTAACGTTTCCCATTTTTAGCGGTTAAACTGCCAATATTTAGAAAAATTTTCTCATTTCATTATTTCTATTTTTTAACTAATAAAAAAGGGGCTAGCACGCCGCCAAGCCCCGTTTTATCTATATCCATCCCACTTATTCCCGAAAATTCCCGCCCAATCCCTATTTGTTTTTATGTTTCTCATATTTAGTGGTTGGATACAGGCGATCAATTCCACCAAATTCAAGGGAAAATTTTTCTTTGATGCTTTATTAGACAATCAGTTTTAAAAAATGTGACAAAGATCACTTTTTTAAATAGCAAACGATTGCTATTATTTCACACCTTTATTTTAAAGGAATATGATTTGTTACAAATAAAACAAACTACTTAATGAGGAAAACATGAAAAATTTACTTAAACTTTCTGCCATTGCAATTTTAGCGGCAAGCGCAGCCTCTACTTTTGCATCAAACAAAGAACCTTACACTGAACAAGGTACGAATGCTCGTGAAATGACAGAGCAAAAACCGATTCACTGGATCTCTGTTGAGCAGTTGAAAAAAGAATTAGAAGGCAAAGCACCAATTAATGTGAGCTTCGACATTGATGATACTGTACTTTTCAGCAGCCCTTGTTTCTACCACGGCCAAGAAAAATACTCACCAGGTAAAAATGATTACTTAAAAAATCAAGATTTCTGGAATGAAGTGAATGCGGGTTGTGACCAATATTCCATTCCAAAACAAATTGCGGTGGATTTAATTAATATGCACCAAGCACGTGGTGACCAAATTTATTTCATCACAGGTCGTACAGCGGGCGATAAAGATGGTGTGACACCTGTGCTACAAAAAGCCTTTAATATTAAAGATATGCACCCTGTAGAATTCATGGGCGGTCGCAAACTTCCAACTAAATATAACAAAACACCGGGTATTATTGACCACAAAGTGAGTATTCACTATGGAGACAGCGATGACGATATACTCGCAGCAAAAGAAGCAGGTGTTCGTGGTATTCGTTTAATGCGTGCAGCAAACTCTACTTACCAACCAATGCCAACCCTTGGTGGCTACGGTGAAGAAGTATTGATTAACTCAAATTACTAATCTTCCTAAAAAGTGCGGTTATTTTGACCGCACTTTTCTTATCTAATTAACCATCTTAATTTTTAAAAAGTTTCTGGGAATATGCTAAAATTTTTCTGTTTTCAGGAGCCTATTTATGTCAGAACTCACGTCTAATCAATACTTAATTATCATTGCCGTACTGGTTTTTATCAGTATTGTGATGCTTTTTCTATTAAGCCGTAGCAAACGAGATACACAAGAATTACAACAAGATCTCAATAAAACTATCGGCGATTACAATCAATTGGCTGAGCGTTTTGACTCCTTAAGTGCGGTCAAAAATCAATTAGAACAACAAGCCGTTAAAGTACAAACTCATGCGGAAGGTTTGCAAACTCGTCTTAATGAACGTGATGAAAAAATCCAATATTTAGAAAAAGAATTAGATGAAGAACAGCTCCGCCACGATCAAATTGGCGGGCAAATCACCGCATTAAAAGAACGCTTTGGGATAGCATCTGCACAAGCAGAAAGCTTGCAAGGTCAATTACAACAAGCGCAAGAAAATGTACTTAGAAAAGAACAAGAGCAGCAAAAAACGCAGGAAAAATTGACCGCACTTTCACAAGAATTAACGGAGTTGAAAACTACCCTTTCCGAAAAAGAAAAGCATTTTGCCGAACAGCAACAGCATATTGAACAATCTAAACAACAGCTAGGTGTGGAATTCCAAAATCTGGCTAACCGTATTTTGGAAGAAAAAAGCCAATCCTTTAACCAAACCAATCAAACTGCATTGGAAACCTTGTTGAAGCCTTTCCGTGAACAAATCGAAGGCTTTCAAAAACGAGTCAATGAAATCCATTCAGAATCCGTAAAAGGCAATGCGGGCTTAGAAGCGGAAATAAAAAAAGTGTTGGAAATTGGCTTAAATATGTCGCAAGAAGCCAATAATTTAACTTCAGCCTTAAAAGGTGAAAAGAAAACCTTAGGTAACTGGGGAGAAGTGCAACTTGAACGCGCACTTCAACTGGCAGGCTTGATTGAAAACGTGCATTACAGTGCACAGGCCCATTTTAAAGATGAACAAGGCGGTCGAAACTATCCTGATTTTGTGCTTAATTTACCCGATGAAAAAAACATCATCATTGATAGCAAAATGTCATTGAATGCTTATGAAAGTGCGGTCAATTCTGAGGATGAATTCGAACGTGAGTGCTTACTAAGGGAGCATATTAAAGCCCTGAAAAATCACATTGATGACTTGCACCGCAAGGATTACAGCAATTTGATTGGCATGCGCAGTCCTAATTTTGTCTTGATGTTCATTGCCGTAGAACCCGCTTATATTGAAGCCTTAAAATTAGACCCAAGCCTGTTTAATTATGGTTATGAGAAAAATGTGATTATGGTTTCACATACCACCCTTATGCCAATTTTACGTACGGTCGCGAATTTATGGCGTATTGAACGAGGCAATGCCGAAGCCAAAGAAATCGCAGAAAAAGCAGGTGAAATTTACAACCAGATTTGCTTGGTGGCCGAACGCTTGAACAAACTAGGCAACACTCTTTCCACTGTGAGCAATCAATACAACAGCACCGTCACCGCCCTTGTGGGGCAACAAGGTTTAGTGGGGAAAGTGGAACGCTTTAAAGACTTGTCAGCGAAAGCTAACAAGAGCATGCCAAACGTTGAATTGCTCAATAATGACGTGGATTTAACGCGCCTATCCCTTATCACTACCGAGAATGAGGTAAAATAAAAAACATCGGTTGAATTTTTCTTTAAAAGCGGCTATTTTCTTGCCGCTTTTTTATTTGAATTTTTATTTATGAGGAATTTTATGGCAACGGAACAAAAAGAAATCTCGGATCCATGTGCAAAATATAATGAACAGACTAGCTTTCTAAGCAAAACGATTTTTGCAAGTCGTTGGTTACAAGTGCCTATTTACTTAGGTTTAATTGTCGTGCAAGGCATCTATGCCTACAAGTTTATGAAAAACTTGTGGTATCTCATCACCAATGTTAATGAAATGGATGCGGACACCATTATGCTCGCCGTACTCAATCTCATTGATGTGGTAATGATTGCTAACTTATTAGTAATGGTAACATTAGGCGGATACGAGATTTTTGTTTCAAAACTTCGTACAAAAAACCATCCTGATCAACCTGAATGGATGAGTCATGTGAATGCAACTGTGCTGAAAGTGAAACTTTCTATGTCAATTATCAGCATTTCGTCTATTCACTTATTGCAAACCTTTGTGAATGCCTCAAAAATTTCTGAAAAAACGATTATGTGGGAAGTGATTATTCATTTTTCTTTCTTGATTTCAGCGATTGCCATGGCTTATACCGATAAAATTCTCTACAGTACAAGTCATAAAAATCATTAAAGGATAACAAATGAAAATAATCTATAAAATAAGTTCAGCATGCCTAGCAATTGGCTCTATTTTCCTTCTTAATGGATGCTTTTTGGTCGATCAAGTTCACGACAAAATATATGAAGATTGTTACATTCATCCAGATCACATCAAAAGTATGCCAGATGAGGAATACTCTCGATTGGCTAAACTATGTGGATGGAATCCAAACAGAATAAAATAATGAATCAAAATTGCGGTCAAAATTGACCGTACTTTTGTTTTCTAGAACTCATCTTGGTGTTTAAATTTCAATAAATCTCGACGTTCTTTTTTGTTTGGACGACGATCAGGATGTGGCATCGAAAGTGCATTATTTTTTCTTGCCCATGCCATTTCTTCGCGTTTTTTCACACTCTGTACCGTTTCTTGGTAAAGCAATTGTGCTTCAGGGGCGCCACGGCGTTGGTCACTCAATGCAATCACTTCAATTTCTTTTTCGTCGCTGCCTTGGCGTAACTTAATCATAGCACCGATTTCTACATTTTTACTCACTTTAGCTCGTTGACCGTTGTAATGGACTTTGCCCCCTTCAATCATCGCTTTCGCAATGCTACGGGTTTTATAAAAACGCGCCGCCCAAAGCCATTTATCTAATCGTACTTCGTTATTTTCAGCCATAACTCTTCCTATTTCTCTCACTTTGCGTATGATGAGCCAATAACAAGATAATAGGGCTAATATTATGAAAAAACAACTTCCACACATTCTCTCCCTTTCTACCGTGGCAAAATCACGTTTGTTTGAAATTCAAGCCGTAGAACTCAAATTCTCTAATGGCATTGACCGCATTTACGAACGTTTCCGCCCTTTTAATCGCGATTCTGTCATGGTGATTGCTATTGATGGAGAGGAGCTCCTCCTGATTCGCGAATATGCTGTTGGAACAGAACAATATGAACTCGGTTTTGTAAAAGGTGGAATGGATACGGGAGAAACGCCCGAACAAAGTGCGAATCGTGAATTGCAGGAAGAAATTGGTTTTGGCGCAAAAAAATGGACATTTTTACGTACTATGAAGATCAATCCACAAATCATGGGTCATAAAATGCACGTTTTATTGGGTGAAGATCTATACCCCAATAAACTGGAAGGCGATGAGCCTGAACCATTAGAAATAGTCCGTTATCCGTTATCTCAACTTGATGCACTTTTGGACAGTGATGAATTTAATGAGGCCAGAAATCTTGCTGCACTTTATTCTTTACGCGAACACTTAAAAAAACGATAAATTTAATTGAATAAATTTAAATAATTTCTAATAGCAAGCGATTAACTTTAAAGAAAACTTGCATAAATATTCTTTTTTTGAGAATGTATCGCCATTTTTCAAAAAATATATATAGGAAAATTTATGTCTGATAATAATTTAAAAGAATTGACCTTCCGGGGGATGTTCCTTGGGGCGTTAATTACAGTGATCTTCACTGCATCTAACGTTTATTTGGGTCTTAAAGTGGGGATGACGTTTGCGTCCTCCATTCCTGCTGCTGTTATCTCTATGGCAGTTTTAAAATTCTTCAAGGATTCCAGTATCTTAGAAAATAACATGGTGCAAACCCAAGCTTCATCAGCGGGAACATTGTCTTCTGTTATTTTCGTTCTTCCAGGCCTGTTAATGATGGGTTACTGGCAAGAATTTCCATTCTGGCAAACAGTGCTAATCTGTGCCGCTGGCGGTACATTGGGCGTACTATTTACCATTCCATTACGTCGTGCGATGGTTGTAAACAGCGACTTACCTTACCCTGAAGGTGTGGCGGCAGCTGAAATCTTAAAAGCAGGTAACAATAGCGAAAGCGACAGTGGTGTAAAAGATATTGCTTACGGCGGTATTTTTGCAGGAACTGTTGCATTCTTAACCAACGCATTACGTGTCATGTCTGATAGCGCGAGCGCATGGTTCTCTAACGGTAAAGCCGTTTTCCAATTACCGATGGGTTTCTCTCTTGCCTTAGTGGGTGCGGGTTACTTAATTGGTATCGTGGGCGGTCTTGCCATGTTATTCGGTACATTCCTTGCTTGGGGTATTGCGGTACCTTATTTCACTGCAACAGGCGATATGCCAACGGATGCCTCTATTGTTAGTTATGCCATGGCTGAATGGAAAACGAAAGTTCGCTTTATCGGTGTGGGTACTATCGGTATTGCGGCAATTTGGACATTATTAATCCTTTTCAAACCAATGATTGAAGGGATGGTTCATTCTTTCCGTATGTTAAAAGGCTCACAAGCTGAGTCAGAACATCGTATTGATATCGACTTATCGCCAAAAACTATCATTTACATTTTATTGGCGACTGTCGTGCTAATCGTGATTTCTTTATATCACTTCATTGCAGCCGCACCAATTTCTGCTGAGCTTGCCGTGTTATTAGTAGTTGTTTGTACGCTACTCGCGGTGTTAATTGGTTTCTTCGTTGCAGCAGCGTCTGGTTATATGGCTGGACTTGTGGGCTCATCTTCTAGCCCTATTTCTGGTATCGGGATCATTTCTGTTATCGTGATTTCACTTGTTTTAGTGACCATTGGTAAAAGCAGTGGTTTATTTGAAACAGCTGACGGTCAAAAATTCTTAACGGCATTGACCTTATTCACGGCATCTATCGTATTAACTACAGCAACTATTTCAAACGATAACTTACAAGACTTAAAAACCGGTCTTCTAGTTGAAGCGACCCCTTGGAGACAACAGGTTGCATTGATTATTGGTTGTTTCGTTGGTGCATTAGTGATTGCACCGGTATTAGAAATTTTATACCACGCTTATGGTTTCACTGGCGCATTACCACGCCCAGATATGGATCCAGCACAAGCGCTTTCAGCGCCACAAGCAACCCTTATGACCACCATTTCACAAGGTATTTTCACCGACCATTTAGAATGGACCTACATTTTAACAGGTGTAGGTTTAGGTATTGTATTGATCATTGTGGATGCATTCATGCGTAAAACCAGTGACAGCCGCTTTGCCTTACCAGTATTAGCGGTTGGGATTGGTATCTACCTTCCACCATCAATCAATATGCCGGTTGTGGTCGGTGCGGTAATGGCATGGTTTATCACCCGTCACATTAAAAACTATGCAAAACGCACTAACGATACTGAAGTAGAGAAAAAAGCAGAACGTTTCGGCACACTTTTCGCTGCGGGTTTAATTGTGGGTGAAAGCTTGATGGGCGTCATCTTAGCCTTCATTATTGCGGCATCTGTAACATCTGGCGGATCTGAAGCACCATTAGCCTTGGCGTTAGAAAACTGGGATAATATGGGCGAATTACTCGGTCTTGCCGTGTTTATCTTCGGTGTCTTTATTTTCGTTTCTCGTGTATTACGTGCGAAGAAATCAAAATAATGGATGAAAATAGGCTGTCCTCGGATAGCCTATTTTTCTAGGAGCTTAAGGTGTCAACGCAATCCCCTTATCTAAAAGCAATTATCATCTTCCCATTGGTTACACAGCTAATCGGTAGCATTATTGCTTATGTCGCTTTCGGAATGGACTACTGCAAAGAAGGCAACTTCGATGCCGCATTATTTGGTTTCTTTCTAACATTTTGGCCTCTCACCGTGCCAGCAATAATCAATGCTTACTTTGCTAAATACCGCGGCTATCTACGTCATCAGTGGAATAAAATTCTCATTTTTTCATTCATCATTCTTTTTTGTTATTGGAGTATCGGCAACCTTCTCATCGCACAAAATACTCAATATCTGACTGACCGCGTATTATTTGTCTTAGAGGGTTCTGTCATCCTGGCAATCTATACGACAATTTTCCTCTCCTTGTTATTACCGAAATCAAAGTAGGAAATAAACATGCAATTATCTCAATCTCTTCTCGATCAAGTCCGTGCACTCGCTAATGAAGCGGGAAAACATTTAGCTCATTTTTACCAACAGGATGTAAAAATACAAACTAAATCGGATAACACCCCTGTCACGGAAGCAGATTTATTTGTCAGCCAATTTTTAATCAAAAAACTGACCGCACTTTTCCCTGACATTCCTGTTCTTTCAGAGGAAAACTGCAATATTCCCTTTGAACAACGCCAAACTTGGCAAACTTATTGGCTAATCGATCCCCTTGATGGCACGCAGCAATTTATTGATCGCACAGATCAATTCTCCGTATTGATTACACTCGTACAAAACCATCAACCTGTACTGGGTGTTATCCACTTCCCTATTTTGAATATCACCTATTACGCAATGAAAGGTTTTGGGGCATTCAAGCAAAGCAACAAAGAAATAAAAACCTTACAACCCAGAAAAATCGATCTCACCAAACCGTTAAAAATCGCCGTAGGCGCCACTACCTCACAAGAAAAAGTGCGGTCAATTTTAGCAAAGAATTTGGCATGCGAATTTACGGTGGTGGGTTCGAGCAGTTTGAAAAGCGCTTTGGTTGCTGAGGGAGCTGTTGATTGCTATGTTCGACTCGGTAAAACTGGCGAATGGGATACGGCAGGCGCTGAAATTTTATTAGCTGAAATCAATGGAATGATTTTCGATCCGCACTATCAGCCGCTCACCTATAATCAGCGTGAAAGTTTAATTAATCCCCCCTTTGTGATGGTGGCAGATAATACACAAAATTGGGCATCTGTCTTTCAATTTAATTGATTGGTTCGATTGGTAAAGTGCAGTAATATATTGCATTATTTAAAAATACTACTCGGAACAATAAGGAATAATATGCAAACTAATAATAACTGTATCGTGATTTTTGGTGCTTCCGGTGATTTGACTCACCGTAAACTCATTCCAGCACTTTATAATCTCTTTAAATTTGGTCGTTTAAACAAATTTTCTGTATTAGGTGTCGCTCGTTCAGAATTAAACGATGAGACTTTCCGTGAAAAAATGCGTGAAGCGTTACTTGAAACAGAAGAAACCACACCTGAAACGCTAGACGCTTTTTGTAGTCATCTCTATTACCAAGCGGTAAACACATCTGATGCGGCCGATTACGGAAAATTAGTCCCACGTTTAAAAGAATTACATACTAAATATCAAACGAATGGCAACACCCTTTACTATATGTCTACGCCACCAAGCTTATATGGTGTGATTCCAGAATGCCTTGCAGCTCATGGTTTAAACACAGAAGAAGACGGTTGGAAACGGATTATTGTCGAAAAACCTTTTGGTTATGATGAAAAAACCGCACAAGAACTCGACGTCAAAATTCATCGTTTCTTTGAAGAACATCAAATCTATCGTATCGACCATTATCTTGGTAAAGAAACCGTACAAAACTTACTTGTTTTACGCTTCTCAAATGGTTTATTCGAACCGCTTTGGAACCGTAATTACATTGATTATGTCGAAATTACGGGAGCCGAAGCCATTGGTGTAGAAGAACGTGGTGGCTATTATGATGGTTCCGGTGCAATGCGTGACATGTTCCAAAACCACTTATTACAAGTTTTAGCCATGGTTGCCATGGAACCACCTGCTATCATTAATGCGAACTCAATGCGTGATGAAGTGGCCAAAGTCATGCACTCTTTACGTCCATTAACGCAAGATGACGTTGAGCATAATTTAGTGCTAGGTCAATACATCGCAGCAGAAATTGATGGCAAAGAAGTCAAAGGTTATTTACAAGAAAAAGGCGTGCCTTCTAACTCTCGCACTGAAACCTTTATGGCTTTACGTTGCGAAATCGAAAACTGGCGTTGGGCGGGCGTACCTTTCTATGTACGTACCGGTAAACGCTTACCGGCACGTGTGACAGAAATTGTGATTCACTTTAAAACCACACCACATCCGGTATTCAGTCAAAATGCGCCTGAGAATAAATTGATCATCCGTATTCAACCCGATGAAGCGATTTCAATGCGTTTCGGCTTAAAAAAACCAGGGGCAGGCTTTGAAGCCAAAGAAGTCTCAATGGATTTCCGTTATGCTGATTTAGCCGATGACCAAGTCCTGACGGCTTATGAGCGCCTATTGCTTGATGCGATGAAAGGCGATGCGACACTCTTTGCTCGTACAGATGCCGTTCATGCTGCATGGAAATTCGTTCAACCAATTTTAGACTACAAAGAAGCTGGCGGCCGAGTTCATGAATATGAAGCGGGCACTTGGGGACCCGTTGCAGCCGAAAAACTCATTGCGAAAAGTGGTCGCGTATGGCGTAAACCAAGCGGTAAAATGAAGAAAAAGGTTTAATCATTAATCGCAAGCCTTCTTCCCTACAAGCGGAAGAAGGCTTATATCCAATATAAAGAGAAGCAAACATGAACACCATCACCTTCCCAACGGCTCAACACGCTGTTGAAAAGATCGCCCAAGAATTTGTGATTTATAGCCAATTAAATCACCCTGTACATATTTCCCTTTCTGGTGGTTCAACGCCTAAGTTGTTATTTAAAACCTTAGCCAAAGCGCCTTATGCAGAACAAATTAACTGGAAGAATCTGCATTTTTGGTGGGGTGATGATCGCATGGTTCCACTAACCGATTCAGAAAGCAACTATGGCGAAGTGCAAAAACTCTTATTCGATCATATTCAAATTCCAACGGAAAACATCCACAGAATTCGTGGCGAAAATGAACCGCACTTTGAACTAAAACGCTTCGAAGAAGAATTAAGTGCGGTCATTCCAAACGGTGTTTTTGATTGGATCATTTTAGGTATGGGAACTGATGGTCATACCGCTTCTCTCTTCCCACATCAAACCAATTTTGATGACGAAAATCTTGCCATCATTGCAAAACACCCTGAAAGCGGTCAAATCCGCATTTCTAAAACAGCCAAACTCATTGAACAAGCCAAACGCATTACCTATTTGGTCACCGGCGAAAGCAAAGCAGAAATTCTGAAAGAAATCCAAACGACGCCTGCAGAAAATCTGCCTTACCCTGCTGCCAAAATTAAAGCAAAAAATGGGGTGACGGAATGGTATTTGGATAAAGCGGCGGCGAAATTGCTATAACAAGTTGAGTATCAAATATCATAGGATTGCAAAATGATAGACTACAAAGTAAATGAACCAATTTCAGTTAAACAATTTATTGAATTGTTAAATAAAACAACGCTTGGGGCACGCCGTCCGTTAGAGGATGAAAAACGTGTCGCGGCAATGTTACACCATGCAGATTTATTAATCACAGCGTGGGATGGTGAACGATTAGTAGGTGTGGCACGTTCCGTGACGGATTTTGCCTATTGCTGTTATTTATCTGATTTAGCGGTTGATGAACAATATCAAAAACAAGGTATCGGTTTACAGTTAATTGAACATGCTAAACAAGCCTTACATCCACAAGCCAAAATTGTGCTTTTATCGGCTCCGCAAGCAGTGGATTATTATCCGCATATTGGATTTACGCAGCATATGAGTGCATGGACGAAGAGTTAATTTATTAGAATGATATGGAGACAAAAATGAAAAAACTGTTTGTACTACTTACTTCAACATTATTATTTGCTTGTTCATCTGGTCCATCTTTAGATCAGTTAGTGGCACAAATGCCAAAAGATAATCGCTCAGTAATGCTTCAAGTTCCAGAAGCAGGAAACCCAGTTTCAAATGGAATGCTTGTAGCAACGATTAGAACCGCAGGTGGTACTTCAGGAAAACGACTCGTATCTCTTTTAGCTACAGATAATTTACACATCGGAATTGCAGGGAACAGTCAATCTGTGAATAAAGCAGTTGCTATGTATGGACTAAATAATGCAGAAAAGGTCGGCAAGGATGTATCTTTATACCTTGTTGGAGATAGTCAAAGTGATAAAGCAGATCTAGAAAAAGCCGCAAAAGCGAAAAATGTAGAAATGCATTACATTATGCAAAAATAAGATATAGATACATCAGATGCAGGGTGACTTTAATGTTGAATTTAGATAATAAAAAATTTGTTGCTGTTGAAAACACCGCAAATGGTGAGGTGAGTAGCCAAACAGAATTTCATTACCATCAACAAGGTAAAATGATTTGGGCCGAATATTGTGGTGGTGAAATTTTAAAAGGCTTTTTAATTGGGAAGTGGATTAACGATACTCAAATTGAATTTACGTATCAACATTTAAATCAATCTCTAGAAAATCGTTTGGGGCGTTGCTGTACAACATTTTCTTTAGAAGAAAGCAAACTCATCGGCCATGAAAAATGGCAGTGGCTAGACACGTTAGAGCAAGGCAGCTCTTTAATTAGAGAAATTTAAAAGAATTTTTGCTATAGAATATCTGAAACAAGGTATCATCTTGCAATTGATTGAACATACTAAACAAGTCTTACATCCACAAGCTAAAATTGTGCTTTTATATGCTACGTAAGCTGTAGATTATTATCCGCATTAGATTTATGCAACATATGAGTGCGTGGGCAAAGAGTTAATTTAATTGTATAAGGGAAACCTTGATGTCTACAACACAGATTGAAAATGCGAAAAAAATTATTGATGATAATTATGAAGAAAATCCTAATAGTTTTTTACACGACTTTTGTCACAATTCTTTTTTTAGCAGAGAAAAATTCGAAGAATATTTAGATGCTATCGGCTATCTGATTGCTGTTGATTATCAAAGATATAAATTTGATAGAGTAAAGTTAGTTCAGATAAATGATATACAAGCTCAAATTCTAATTTATCTGGGATATCATAAAGACCCTTCAGATGTTATTTTTATTAAAAACTTACCTGAATATATAAATGAAGGAATTATTACTCCTTTGCGGGAAAGAACAAATAGCTATAATTCTGGATTTTTTAATAGAGATGTTTTTGATTATATTATAAAAAATAAACATAAATAGTTTATATCTTAAAGTGGGATTTATCCCACTATTAATTATTTAAAAATAATGGTGGGATAATCCCCCGCCCTACAACAGGAGAAAACAATGTCAGTAAAAGGCGACATCGGTGTTATCGGCTTAGCCGTAATGGGGCAAAACCTCATTTTAAATATGAATGATCATGGCTTTAAAGTTGTGGCATATAACCGTACGACTTCAAAAGTGGATGAATTTTTACAAGGTGCGGCAAAAGGCACCAATATTATCGGCGCATACTCTTTAGAAGATTTAGCTTCTAAATTAGAAAAACCACGTAAAGTGATGTTAATGGTACGTGCGGGTGATGTAGTGGATCAATTCATTGAGGCATTATTACCGCACTTAGAAGAAGGCGACATCATCATTGATGGGGGTAACTCAAACTATCCTGATACCAACCGTCGTGTTAAAGCATTGGCAGAAAAAGGCATTCGTTTTATCGGTTCGGGTGTTTCGGGCGGTGAAGAAGGCGCGCGCCATGGGCCATCTATCATGCCGGGTGGTAACCAAGAAGCATGGTCATATGTCAAACCAATCTTCCAAGCAATCTCAGCTAAAACCGAACAAGGTGAGCCTTGCTGTGACTGGGTTGGCGGTGAAGGTGCTGGCCACTTTGTGAAAATGGTTCACAATGGTATCGAATATGGCGATATGCAATTAATCTGTGAAGCTTACCAATTCTTAAAAGAAGGTTTAGGCTTAAGCTATGAAGAAATGCAAGCTATCTTCGCAGAATGGAAAAAAACTGAACTTGATAGCTATTTAATTGATATCACCACCGATATTCTTGGTTATAAAGATGCTGATGGTGAACCATTAGTTGAAAAAATCTTAGATACAGCTGGCCAAAAAGGGACTGGTAAATGGACAGGTATCAATGCATTAGATTTCGGTATTCCATTAACCTTAATCACTGAATCCGTCTTTGCTCGTTGCGTATCTTCATTTAAAGATCAACGTGTTGCCGCTAATCAATTATTTGGCAAAACAATTCAACCGGTTGAAGGCGACAAAAAAGTGTGGATTGAAGCAGTACGTAAAGCATTATTGGCGTCAAAAATCATTTCTTACGCACAAGGCTTTATGCTGATTCGCGAAGCCTCTGAACAATTTGGCTGGAACATCAACTACGGCGCAACGGCATTATTATGGCGTGAAGGTTGTATTATCCGTAGCCGTTTCTTAGGTAACATTCGTGATGCATATGAAGCAAATCCAGACTTAATCTTCTTGGGTTCAGATAGCTACTTCAAAGGCATTTTAGAAAACGCATTAAGCGACTGGCGTAAGGTGGTGGCAAAATCGATCGAAGTGGGTATCCCAATGCCTTGTATGGCATCTGCAATCACTTTCTTAGATGGTTATACTTCAGCACGCTTACCAGCAAACTTATTGCAAGCACAGCGTGACTACTTCGGTGCTCACACTTATGAACGTACTGATAAACCACGTGGTGAATTCTTCCACACCAACTGGACAGGTCGCGGTGGTAATACTGCATCTACTACTTATGATGTGTAAGTCTAAAAACGTATGATAAACTCACCGCACTTTGTTCGCATAAAGTGCGGTTTATTTTTACCTTATTTTGGAGAAACCTATGTTACCTCAATCACGCTTAGATAAAATTTCAGAAATGGAAAACCTTCTCAATGAAGCGGAGAGTTTCTTAGCTGACGCGGAACAATTTCTTGAAAAATGGCAAGCTTTCTTACCAAAAATGAAAACCTTAGAACACTATTATTTTGATGGTGACTGGCGAGAAGATTATCAAGCTTATGAGGACGGTAAAATCCCAGAGGATATGCCTTGTGGTGTATTAAGTGAAGATTTAGTATTTAATGCGAGTACAGGACACCATGGATTGGCGATTGAATATTTGAAAGTGGTTGCGAAAGTATTAGATCAAGCTAAAGATTAACATTCAATATATTCAATTGTTCAAAAAAACATCGAAAAACACATATTTTTGAACTTTCATTCATCTCTGTTTGTCTTATGGAGTACTATCAATATGGATAGTTTTATATGTTAAACACGGAGAGATCCTATGAAATTAATTGGAAAATCACTTGTTATCGCGATGACTGTTATTTCCCTTGCTGCATGTGGAAATATGAACCGTACACAAAAAAATACAACAGCTGGTGCAGCTATTGGTGGTGCAGCAGGCTATATGCTTGGTGGTAATGCCGCGACCACATTAGGTGGTGCCGCATTAGGTGGCGTAATCGGTAGCCAAGTCAATAAATAGTCAAAAAAATAACCGCACTTAACAAGTGGCGGTTATTTTTTTATTATTTCTCGGCTGTTTTTTCTGTGCTTGGTTTACGACGTTTACCAATGTTTTTCGTATCTTTATGACGAAGTTTAGCTTTCTTCTTCACCTCTGATTTTTTCTTTTCTTCACGCTTTTCTTTAATACGCGCTTTTTGCTTTTTAGACATGGATTTTACTTCCCCATCTTTCGGTGGTTTAGTGCGAGGCTCTAATCCTTCTAAAATACGTGCTTTCAAAAGCTCTTCCGTATAGCGTTTAATTTTACCGAGCAATTTGTAATCATGGGCTTCCACAAAAGAAACTGCTGTACCCTTTTTCCCTGCGCGAGCCGTACGACCAATACGATGTAAATAGGTATCTGCGCTGTAAGGCAAATCGAAGTTCATGACATGTGTGACATCATCAATATCAATTCCGCGAGCAGCCACGTCAGTGGCTACTAACACAGTAACAACTCCTGATTTCAATTTATCAATGGCATTATTACGTTGCGTTTGTGCCATATCGCCTTCTAGATAAGTAGAGCGAATGCCACGTTTACGCAAAGTTTCAGAAAGCTCACGCACATCTTCTCTACGACGGACAAACACAATACCACGGCTCACTTTCTCGGTTTCGATAAAACGTGCAAGCAACTTAATTTTATGTTCATTGCTATCGGCGTGATAATACCACTGATTGATTTTCTTACGCTCACGACGACTTGGCTCGGCATCAATTTTTACCGGATCATTCAATAAACGTTCTGCAAAGTCAACTAATAGCTCGCCTTCTAATGTGGCTGAGAAAAGGAGCGTTTGTTTACGCCAACGCGTTTCAGCGGCAATTTTCTCCGCATCTTGCCCAA
This sequence comes from Haemophilus parainfluenzae, assembly GCF_003252725.1. Lineage (GTDB taxonomy): Bacteria > Pseudomonadota > Gammaproteobacteria > Enterobacterales > Pasteurellaceae > Haemophilus_D > Haemophilus_D parainfluenzae_L. Next base: position 37,087 of record NZ_QEPO01000009.1, on the reverse strand, counting down.
AGCCCATTTGCAACATGCGATCTGCTTCATCAAAAATCAGCATTTCCACCGCGCGACAATCAAAGTTTTCTTCTTTGATGTATTGCAATAAACGCCCCGGTGTTGCCACCACGATATCCTGATTTGAATTAAATACTTCCCCATGATTTTGATACGCCACACCGCCGGTAATGGTTGCAATCTTCAAATGCGTGAATTGCGCCAACTCTTCCGCTTGCTCTGCAACCTGCATCGCTAACTCACGGGTTGGCGTTAAAATTAAAATGCGAGGCGCACCTGGTTTACGACGTGGGTAATCCAATAAATGCTGAATTGCCGGCAATAAAAATGCAGCCGTTTTGCCTGTACCTGTTGGTGCAGAACCGAGCACATCCCGCTCTTCCATGGCAGCAGGAATCGCTTCTAATTGGATTGCGGTTGGGCGGGTGTAGCCTTTCTTTTCTAAGGCTTTTAATAATTCGGGGGAAAGATCGAATTCTTCAAATGGGGATAAATTCATTATTTTGCGTTAATTTGTTAAAATTGGGGCTGATTATACCTGAAAGTGCGGTCATTTTCCGCAAGATTTTATGAGCAGCTTTACCTTTAAACAATTCCATATTAATCAACAACATTGTGCGATGAAAGTCGGTACTGACGGAATTTTACTGGGTGCCTGGGCAGATGTGTCTGATTGTCAACGTATTCTTGATATGGGAACTGGCACAGGCTTGGTTGCATTAATGCTCGCCCAACGAAGTCATGTGCATTGCCAAATTGAAGCCGTTGAACTTGATCCCCTTGCAGCACAACAAGCACAAGAAAACTTTAAGGCTTCGCCATGGCGCAATCGCCTTCATTTAACACGCCAAGATGTGCAAACCTATTGCCTACAAACAGCACATCAATTTGATTTAATTGTGGCTAATCCGCCTTATTTTGCGCAAGGTGTGGAATGTAAAAATGACGAACGAGCGCTTGCCCGTTATGTTCAACAAAGCCATTTAGATTGGTTAAATTGGGCGACGAGTTGTTTATCCGAAAAAGGGAAGATTAGTTTTGTCTTGCCTTATGAGGCGGGGAAAACATTGATAAATTCAACCGCACTTTATTGCATTAAGCAGACTGATGTCATTACAAAAATAGGAAAAGAGCCACAACGGATGTTACTCACGTTTAGCCGAGAGCATTTACTACAGGTAAAAGATAGCTTGGTGATTTATGACGAAAACAATCAGTACACCGAAGCATTTATTGCGTTGACGAAGGCATTTTATTTAAAAATGTAAGGGCATATTACTATGCCCTTTTTTATTGATGTGATTAGTGGCTTTCCACTTTGACGAGTTTCGTCCAGTTGTAATAACCGTATAATGAGTTAAGTAAGTAAGCACTATACATTAAATACATCGCTGGCTGCCCTTGCCAAAGCAAAATGGAAAGCACATTTAAGACAATCCATAATAACCATTGCTCACGATAACGCAAAATCATCAATAATTGCGCCGCTACAGTGATAATTGTGGTTAAACCATCTAGCGTTGTAGAACTCCCACCCGCTGCTTTTAAAGCCTGTACAAAACAAAGAGTACCAATCGCAACACTCACAAGCAAAATTGCCCAACCTTTTGGAGTCAAGGCTTTGGCAATCACACTTTCACCACCATCATCGTTTTGCATGTTTTGTTTCCACATGAAATACCCGATAAATTGTGATGGAATATAGACATAGAGCGCCGTATTCATTTCACCAAGAAAATTGCTTCCCCAGGAGACATAAAAATAGGTATAAGCAAAAATAAGCCCAAAGAAATAGTTACTAATTTTTCCTTTACTCACAAATACTACACAGAGAATACCTGCAATACCCGAAATCATGCCTAATGGGCTATCCGGCATAAGAACATAAGCAATAATTTGTGCAGCAAGGAAAATAACTACCCATGCCACTTCAAAAGGTTTCCAACCTGATAAAAATTCTTCTTTAAGTCGTTCTGTCCAATTCATGGAACACTCCTGTTTTATGAAAAAGTATGTCATTTTTACACCGCACTTTTTTAAAGTAAAGCTTAGGTGATATTTAATTTAATTATTGTGAGAAAAATCACACTTTATTTTTCATGCTTTTACTCGCCTTCGCCTTGCATTCCCTTATAATCAGACTACAATATCGCCCCATTTTAAGAGATTCATTAAGAGGAAGATAATGTCATTTGCAATCGGTCAACGTTGGATTAGCGAAACAGAAAATAGCCTCGGATTAGGGATGATTACCGCCTTAGATTTCCGTTCTGTAACTCTTCACTTTCCTGCCACAGATGAAACCCGAATTTATGCGGTGACACAAGCGCCATTAACCCGAATTGCATTAAATAAAGGAGAGCAACTTCATCACCAAGCGGGTTGGCAAGGTGAAGTCCTTGATGTTCAGGAAATGAATGGTCTCTTATTTTATTTAGTCAAAAATGCACAAGGCGAAGATGTTATCGTCAATGAAAAAGAACTTTCTCCGATAATTTCTTTTAGCCAAGCGAAAGATCGCCTCTTTTCATCACAGATTGATCGTAGTGAACATTTTGCGTTGCGCTATCAAACACTTCTGCATCAACAAGATCAATTTCAATCGCCTTTGCGCGGCTTACGAGGCAATCGTGCAGGATTAATTCCTCATCAGCTTCATATTGCGCAAGAGGTAGGAAATCGTATCAATCCTCGCGTGCTCTTAGCGGATGAAGTAGGGTTAGGTAAAACCATTGAAGCTGGGATGATTTTGCAGAACCAGCTTTTTGCTGAAAAAGTACAACGTGTTTTAATTATTGTACCGGAAACCTTGCAACATCAATGGCTTGTCGAAATGCTTCGCCGTTTTAATTTACATTTTTCATTATTTGATGAAGAACGTTGTGAAGATTTTGCCGAACAAGCCATCAATCCATTTAGCACGGAAAGCTTAATTATATGTGCATTAGATTGGTTGAAAGCTCATCCTCATCGCGTACAACAAGCCATTGAAGCTGAATTTGACTGTTTAATTGTCGATGAAGCGCATCATTTGGCTTGGTCAGAAAATGCGCCGAGTGCCGCTTATTTATTGGTGGAACAATTAGCGAACGATATTCCGTCTGTTTTATTACTCACTGCAACACCTGAACAACTAGGTTTGGAAAGCCATTTTGCACGCTTGCGCTTGCTTGATCCTGAGCGTTTTTATGATTACCAAGCCTTCTTAAAAGAACAGGAAAATTATCAACCTGTGGCCGATGCGGTGCAATCTTTACTCTCAGAGAAGCCGCTAAGTGCGGTCGAAAAAAATCATATTTCTGATTTACTTCATGAGCAGGATGTAGAACCATTATTTAAAGCTTTAGCCTGTCATAATGATGAGGAGAAGCAAGCTGCGCGACAAGAGCTCATTCAAAATCTCATCGACAGACACGGTACAAGCCGTATTTTATTTCGCAATACACGCCAAGGTGTAAAAGGTTTCCCGCATCGGGTTTATCACCAAGTAACGATTGATGCGGCTGAAGTAGATGAAAAAATTCATTGGTTAATTGATTTCCTAAAATCACACCGAAATGAAAAAATCTTAATCATTTGTAAAACAGCACAAACGGCAATTCAACTTGAGCAAATCTTACGAGAAAAAGAAGCCATCCGCAGTGCTGTTTTCCATGAAAGGATGTCAATCATTGAACGAGATCGTGCAGCGGCTTATTTTGCCGATACCGATAATGGCGCACAAGTTTTACTGAGTTCAAGCATTGGTTCTGAAGGCAGAAACTTCCAATTTGCTTGTCATCTCGTACTCTTCGATTTACCAGAAAATCCTGACTTACTTGAGCAATGTATTGGCCGTTTAGATCGTATCGGGCAAATGCGAGATGTACAAATTTATGTACCTTGCCTCGCAAACTCTGCGCAGCAAGATTTAGCTCGTTGGTATCATGAAGGTTTAAATGCCTTTGAACAAACTTGCCCTATCGGAATGACACTGTTTGAACAATATGAATCGTTACTAAAAGTGCGGTCAGAAAATACAGCGGATTTTGAGCAACTCATTCTCCAAACGCAAAAACAAGCAAAAGCATTGCGTTTAGCCTTAGAGAAAGGGCGTGATCGTTTGTTAGAATTAAATTCTAATGGTGGAGAAAAGGCACAACGACTTGCGTCAGAAATTGCTCAAACAGATAATTCACCACAATTAGTCGATTTTGCACTGAATTTATTTGATATTATTGGTGTAGAACAAGATGATTTAGGTGAAAACAGCATTGTTATCACACCAACGGGCACTATGCTTGTTCCTGATTTTCCTGGATTAAAAGAAGAAGGTGTTACAGTAACTTTTGACCGACAACTTGCTCTTGCTCGTGAGGAATTAGAATTTCTTACTTGGGATCACCCAATGATACGCCAAGGCATTGATTTAATCGCTTCTGGTGACATTGGCAAAACATCGATGGCATTATTAATCAATAAACAACTGCCTGCTGGCACTCTGTTGGTTGAATTGATTTATATGATTGAAAGCCAATCACCAAAAGGTTTGCAACTGAATCGTTTTCTTCCGCCTACACCTGTTCGCTTATTACTGGATAGCAAAGGAAACGATCTGGCCGGACAAGTTAATTTTGACACATTGCAAAATAAACTTAAGCCGCTAGGTAAAGATATCGCAAATAAAATGGTCAAAATGGCTCGTCCCAATATTGAGCAATTAATTAAACTAGTCGATTACAAAATAACTGAAATCGCACAAGCTCAAATTCGAGAAGCCAGTAAATTAGCAGATCAAACATTGAGCACAGAGCTCAATCGACTTATAGCCTTGAAAGCAGTAAATAAAAATATTCGCCAGGCGGAAATTGATGCATTAGAAAAACAACGCGTGCTTTCTCTGGAAGAGTTAAGTAAAGCAAGCTGGCGATTAGATAGCCTTCGAGTAATAGTGACAAACAAGGAATAATATGGCACTTATTGAATACCATCCCCCTTTAGAACCCTATTTAGATATTATCTATCAAGATAATCATATCTGCGTGGTAAACAAGCCAAGCGGTTTACTTTCAGTTCCTGGCAATCAACCTGAATACTACGATAGTGCAATGAGTCGGGTAAAAGAGAAATTTGGATTTTGTGAACCTGCACATCGTTTAGATATGGCCACAAGTGGGATTATTCTATTTGCATTAAGTAAAGCGGCAGATAAAGAGTTGAAACGTCAATTCCGTGAACGTGAGCCAAAGAAATATTATCAAGCTTTAGTATGGGGACACTTAGAACGAGATAATGGGGAAATTAATCTTCCCATGATTTGTGATTGGGAAAATCGCCCGCGCCAACGCATTGATTTTGTATTTGGCAAAAGAGCGGTCACTTTTTATGAAGTTTTAGAAAGATTACCGACTAACTGTACTCGAGTGAAACTGACTCCAATCACAGGACGTTCGCATCAACTTCGTTTACATATGCTCGCGCTTGGACATCCCATTCTAGGGGACAAGTTTTATTCTCACCCACAAGCTAAATCAATGTCACCTCGCTTATGCTTACATGCAGAAGAACTTACGATTACGCACCCTATCACAGGTGAAAAAATGACATTCAGAGCTAAAGCTGAATTTTAGGAAAACAAGATATAAAAAAGGCTCACATCAGTGAGCCTTTTTATTTTATAACAAATTATTATTCCGCTGCTGCTTCTGCAACTTCTGGACGATCAACTAACTCAATGTATGCCATTGGAGCGTTGTCACCTGCACGGAAACCACATTTTAAGATACGGGTGTAACCACCTGCACGTTGAGCAAAACGTGGACCTAATTCATTGAATAATTTCGCAACAGTTTCGATGTTACGAGTACGAGCGAATGCTAAACGACGGTTTGCAACGCTATCTTCTTTTGCTAATGTAATTAACGGTTCAACTACACGGCGTAATTCTTTAGCTTTTGGTAAAGTAGTCTTGATGATTTCATGACTAACTAAAGCACTTGCTAAGTTACGGAACATCGCTTGGCGATGGCTGCTATTACGGTTTAGTTGACGACCACTCTTACGATGGCGCATGATCTTATCCTTCTCAGAAAAATCTTAACCTATGACCAAACTAGTCTTCAGCAATACTTGCTGGTGGCCAATTCTCAAGGCGCATACCAAGTGACAAGCCACGTGAAGCGAGAACGTCTTTAATTTCAGTAAGAGATTTCTTACCAAGATTAGGCGTTTTTAATAACTCAACTTCTGTACGTTGTACTAAGTCACCGATATAGTGAATTGTTTCTGCTTTCAAACAGTTAGCAGAACGAACTGTCAACTCTAAGTCATCAACAGGACGTAATAAAATCGGATCGAATTCCGGTTTTTCTTCCTTGACTTCAGGTTGACGAACATCACGCAAATCAACGAATGCATCGAGTTGCTCTGCTAAAATTGTTGCTGCACGACGAATTGCTTCTTCCGGATCAATAGTCCCATTAGTTTCTAACTCGATAACTAGTTTATCTAAGTCAGTACGTTGTTCAACACGTGCTGCTTCAACATTGTAAGCAATACGGTCAACCGGGCTATAACAAGCATCTACTAATAAACGACCAATTGGACGATCTTCATTTTGTGAATGAGTACGAGCAGATGCAGGTACATAACCTCTACCACGTTGAACACGAATACGCATATTAATAGATGCGTTTTCGTCTGTTAAGTGACAGATTACATGTGATGGATTAACAATCTCAACATCACCGTCATGGGTGATATCAGCTGCAACAACAGGGCCAATTCCAGATTTATTTAATGTCAGAATAACATCATCTTTATTCTGTACTTTAACCGCTAGACCTTTAAGGTTTAAAAGAACTTCAAGAATATCTTCCTGAACACCTTCTTTACTACTATATTCGTGCAGTACGCCATCAATTTCTACTTCAGTTACAGCACAACCTGGCATTGAAGACAGAAGGATACGACGTAATGCATTCCCTAGAGTATGACCAAAGCCACGCTCTAACGGTTCTAAGATCACCTTAGCATGAGTAGAGCTAATTTGCTCGATATCTACTAAGCGTGGTTTTAAAAATTCTGTAACAGAACCCTGCATTTTATCCTCTCTTTGCTTTTAAGCTTAACTATTATTTAGAGTAAAGCTCAACGATCAGATGTTCGTTAATGTCTGCTGATAAATCAGAACGTTCAGGAACACGTTTGAACACACCTTCCATTTTCGCAGAATCAACTTCTAACCAAGTTGGTTTTTCTCTTTGTTCTGCTAATTCTAATGATGCTTTAATACGTGCTTGTTTTTTAGATTTCTCACGAACAGCAACAACATCATTTACAGAAACTTGGAAAGATGGGATATTTACAACACGACCATTTACGACAATCGCTTTGTGGCTCACTAATTGGCGAGCTTCTGCGCGAGTTGCAGCAAATCCCATGCGATAAACAACGTTATCCAATCTACCTTCTAATAATACTAGTAAGTTTTCACCAGTATTACCTTTTAAACGGTTTGCTTCTTTATAGTAGTTACGGAATTGACGTTCTAAAATACCATAGATACGACGAACTTTTTGTTTTTCACGTAATTGACTACCATAGTCAGACAAACGCGGTTTACGAGCACCGTGTTGACCTGGTGCTGTATCAATTTTACATTTTGAATCAATCGCACGCACACCTGATTTAAGGAATAAATCAGTGCCTTCACGACGGCTGAGCTTGAGTTTAGGGCCCAAATATCTTGCCATTTTCTTTCTCCAACTATCCTATTACGCCATTAAACACGACGTTTTTTCGGTGGACGACAACCGTTATGAGGGATCGGAGTCACATCTGTGATGTTCGTGATACGGAAACCCGCTGCATTTAATGCACGGATTGTTGATTCACGACCCGGACCCGGACCTTTAACCATAACTTCCAAGTTCTTTAAACCGAATTCTTTAACGATTTCAGCACAACGTTCTGCAGCAACTTGTGCAGCGAACGGGGTAGATTTACGAGAACCACGGAAACCTGAACCACCTGCTGTAGCCCAAGCTAAAGCATTACCTTGACGGTCAGTAATGGTAACGATTGTGTTATTGAAAGATGCGTGAATGTGTGCTACGCCATCTACAACTTGTTTTTTTACACGTTTACGTGCACGAACTGGTGTTTTAGCCATTCTTTATTTACCCCGACTATTTTTTGATCGGCTTACGTGGACCCTTACGGGTACGCGCATTAGTTTTAGTACGTTGACCACGTACCGGTAAACTACGACGATGACGTAAACCACGGTAACAACCTAAGTCTAAAAGACGTTTGATGTTTAGTGTTACTTCACGACGTAAGTCACCTTCAACGGTAAATTTACCAACTTCGTCACGCAGTTTGTCAATCTGCTCTTCAGACAATTCGCTGATCTTAACATCTTCAGCAATACCCGCTGCAGCACAAATGCTTTTAGAACGAGTTTTACCGATACCGTAAATTGCAGTTAAAGCGATTACAGCGTGTTTGTGATCAGGAATGTTAATGCCTGCAATACGGGCCACTATGCACTCCTATTATTTTAACTAATTTGGCATTCTGATCTTGAAAAGCCCGTTTTCAGGATACTCAAACAGAATACCAAGGACATAAATGAGTTGAGTAGTATAACTACTCAACCGGTTCTTTGCAAGAAGAAATGTTAATTAACCTTGACGTTGTTTATGTTTAGGGTCGCTGCATAATACGCGAACAACACCTTCACGTTTAACAATTTTACAGTTACGACACATCTTCTTAACGGAAGCACGAACTTTCATTGCTTATCCTTTTTACTTAAATGAACAATTACTGTCCAAAACCTTTAAGGTTTGCTTTTTTTAACGCAGATTCATATTGAGACGACATTAAGTGACTCTGAACTTGCACGATAAAATCCATAATTACAACAACAACGATTAATAAGGAAGTACCACCGAAGTAGAATTTAACATCCCATGCTGATGTCATAATGTAAGGGACTAAACATACGAACGTTACATAAAGACCGCCAATTAATGTTAAACGAGTCATTACTTTATCAATGTAACGTGATGTTTGTTCACCTGGTCTAATTCCTGGGATAAATGCACCAGATTTTTTTAGATTATCTGCTGTATCACGTGGATTATATTGCATTGCAGTGTAGAAGAAACTGAAGAAAATAATCGCTACCGCATAAACAAGAAGATATAAAGGTTGTCCAGGATTCAACAACATTGATAAGTCATTTAACCACTCAAACTTATCATTCTGACCAAACCATTGTGTCAATGTAGCTGGGAATAAAATAATGCTTGAAGCAAAAATTGCTGGCATCACGTTTGCCATATTAACTTTTAATGGTAAGTGAGTTGAATGACCACCTAAAATTTGACGTCCTTGTTGACGCTTAGCATATTCAACACGAATTCTACGTTGTCCACGTTCTACGAAGACAACAAAATAAGTTACTGCAAAAACAATAGCAGCGATTAGTAGAAGAACTAAAGGATGCATTTGTCCTTGACGAGCTTGCTCAACTGTTTCGATGATTGCATGTGGCAACCCTGCAACAATACCACCAAAAACAAGAATTGAGATACCGTTACCAATACCCCTTTCAGTAATTTGCTCACCTAACCACATTAAGAACATGGTTCCGGTCACAAGACTCACTACTGCAGTGAAGTAAAAAGTAAAACCGATATTTGGCACTAACTGTGGCAACATATTCGGTAAACCGGTAGAAATTGCGATAGCTTGGATAGTAGCAAAAACCACCGTTGCATAACGAGTATACTTGGTGATTTTTCTTTGTCCTGCTGCGCCTTCTTTCTTCAATTCTGCTAAAGCAGGTGAAACCGTAGCAAGCAATTGCATCACGATAGATGCCGAGATATACGGCATAATACCTAATGCTAAAATTGATGCTCGGCTCAATGCACCACCAGAGAACATGTTTAACATATCAATGATGGTGCCTTTTTGTTGTTCAACTAATTGAGCTAACACGGCGGCATCAATACCAGGAAGCGGAATAAAAGAACCAATACGATAAACGATAAGTGCACCTAATACAAAAAGCAATCTGCTTTTTAGTTCACCAGTACCACTATTAGTACTTCTGCTTTGATAACCTGGTTGTTTAGCCATTTGCTAATTATTCCTCAACTGAACCGCCAGCAGCTTCGATTGCTGCTTTTGCACCTTTAGTTACACGTAAACCACGTACAGTAACTGCAGACTTCACTTCACCAGCTAAGATAACTTTAGCGAATTGAATATCTTTAGTTAAAATGTTTGCAGCTTTTAATGCTTCTAAAGTGACAACATTTCCTTCAACTTTTGTTAATTCGTTTAAACGAACTTCAGCAGTTACAGCTGATTTCATTGAAGTGAAACCAAATTTTGGTAAACGACGGTATAATGGCATTTGACCACCCTCGAAACCACGACGAACACCGCCGCCAGTACGAGATTTTTGACCTTTATGACCACGACCACCAGTTTTTCCTAAACCTGAACCAATACCACGACCAAGGCGTTTTGCACTATGCTTAGCACCTTCAGCCGGAGATAGAGTATTTAAACGCATTCTCTTACTCCTCCACTTTAACCATGTATGAAACTTGGTTAATCATACCACGTACTGCCGGAGTATCGATTAACTCAACAGTATGGTGCATATGGCGAAGACCAAGGCCACGCAAGGTAGCTTTGTGCTTCGGTAAACGAGCAATTGCGCTACGAACTTGAGTTACTTTAATAGTTTTAGCCATTATCAATTACCCCAAAATTTCATCAACGGTTTTGCCACGTTTAGCAGCAACCATTTCTGGTGATTTCATATTTGCTAATGCATCAATAGTTGCACGAACAACGTTGATTGGGTTGGTTGAACCATACGCTTTAGAAAGAACGTTACGTACACCAGCAACTTCTAACACTGAACGCATTGCACCACCTGCGATGATACCTGTACCTTCGCTAGCTGGTTGCATGAATACGCGAGAACCAGTGTGAACACCTTTAACTGGGTGTTGTAATGTACCTTCATTTAAAGCGACATTAATCATATTGCGACGTGCTTTTTCCATCGCTTTTTGGATCGCTGCCGGAACTTCACGAGCTTTACCATAACCAAAACCTACGCGACCGTTACCATCGCCTACTACTGTTAAAGCAGTAAAGCTCATAATACGACCACCTTTTACAGTTTTTGATACACGGTTTACTGCGATTAGCTTCTCTTGCAGTTCACCAGCTTGTTTTTCGATGTTTGACATCTCAATTTACCTCATTAGAACTGTAGACCAGCTTCACGTGCAGCGTCCGCTAAAGTTTGGACACGACCATGATATTTAAAACCGGAACGGTCAAAAGCAACGTCTTTAACGCCTTTTGCTAATGCGCGCTCAGCAACAAGTTTACCTACTACTGCTGCGGCATCTTTATTACCGGTATATTTAACTTGCTCACGAATTGCTTTTTCAACAGTTGAAGCAGCGGCAAGCACTTCTGAACCGTTTGGTGCAATAACTTGTGCGTAGATATGACGCGGAGTACGGTGAATAACTAGACGAGTTACACCTTGCTCTCTCATCATATGACGTGCACGAGCTGCACGACGGATACGAGCTGATTTCTTATCCATAGTGTTACCTTAATTATTTCTTCTTAGCCTCTTTCATACGTACTACTTCATCAGAGTAACGTACACCTTTACCTTTATAAGGTTCAGGACGGCGATAAGCGCGAATATCTGCTGCAACTTGACCAATTAACTGCTTGTCAGCACCTTTTAAAACGATTTCCGTTTGTGAAGGGCATTCAGCAGTAATACCTGCTGGTAAAGTGTGCTCCACAGGGTGAGAGAAACCTAAGCTTAATGCAACTACGTTGCCTTTAACTTGAGCTCTGTAACCAACACCCACTAGTTGTAATTTCTTAGTGAAGCCTTCAGTAACACCGATAACCATTGCATTAACTAATGCACGAGCTGTACCCGATTGAGCATTCGCTCCAACAAAACCTTCACGTGGAGTGAAAGTAAATTGACCATTATCTTGTTTAACTTCAACTGAGTTATGAATTGCGCGAGATAACTCGCCATTTTTACCTTTTACTGTTAATAGCTGACCGTCGAGTTTAACTTCAACGCCGGCAGGAATATTAACAGGTGCCTTTGCAACACGAGACATTTTCCTACCCCTCTATTAAGCTACGTAACAGATGATCTCACCGCCTAAGCCCGCTTGACGAGCTGCACGGTCAGTCATAACACCTTTAGATGTAGAAATTACAGCAACACCTAAACCACCCATAACTTTTGGTAATTCGTCTTTACGTTTGTAAATACGAAGACCAGGACGGCTTACACGTTGGATGCTTTCTACAACCGGTTTGCCTTGGAAATATTTTAAAGTAATTTCCAATTCAGGTTTTGCACCTTCTAAAACTTTAACGCTTTCGATATAACCTTCAGCAGCTAATACGTTGGCAATTGCCACTTTTAGCTTGGAAGAAGGCATATTGATTGCAACTTTGTTCGCAGCTTGACCGTTACGAATACGAGTCAACATATCTGCGATTGGATCTTGCATACTCATTGTACTTTTTCTCCGATTCCAAAATAAAGTGGTATATTACCAGCTCGCTTTTTTAAGGCCTGGGATCTCGCCGCGCATAGCAGCTTCACGAACCTTAATACGGCTTAAACCAAACTTACGTAAAACGCCGTGAGGACGTCCAGTTTGGCGGCAACGGTTACGTTGACGACTAGGGCTAGAATCGCGTGGTAAAGTTTGTAATTTTAACACTGCATTCCAACGATCTTCGTCAGAGGCATTGACATCAGAAATGATTTTCTTTAATTCTGCACGTTTAGCGAAGAATTTTTCAGCCAATTTAACGCGTTTTACATCGCGTGCTTTCATTGATTGTTTTGCCATTATAACCTGCCTTATTTACGGAATGGGAAATTAAAGGCAGCAAGTAGTGCTTGACCTTCTTCATCATTCTTAGCAGTAGTTGTGATAGTGATATCTAAACCACGTACACGATCTACTTTATCGTAATCGATTTCAGGGAAGATGATTTGTTCACGCACACCCATGCTGTAGTTACCACGACCATCAAATGATTTCGCGCTTAAACCGCGGAAGTCACGAATACGTGGAACAGCAATTGTAATTAAACGTTCAAAGAACTCCCACATACGCTCACCGCGTAGTGTTACTTTACAACCGATTGGATATCCCTGACGGATTTTAAAGCCAGCAACAGATTTACGAGCTTTAGTTACTAAAGGTTTTTGACCGCTAATTGCTGTTAAGTCCGCTACTGCGTTGTCTAGCAATTTCTTATCGGTCAATGCTTCACCCACACCCATATTCAGGGTAATCTTTTCGATTCGTGGGACTTGCATGACAGATTTGTAGCCGAATTTATTTTTTAACTCGTTTACTACTTGATCTCTGTAGTAATCATGCAGTTTCGCCATCGCATTACTCCAGTTTGTTAGATAATTTCATTGTTAGATTTGAAGAAACGTACTTTTTTGCCGTCTTCGAATCTAAAACCTACACGGTCAGCTTTGTTTGTTTTTGGATTGAAAATCGCAACATTAGAAGCATCGATAGCTGCTTCTTTTTTCACTAAACCACCAGCTTGTCCTAAAGCAGGAACTGGTTTTTCATGTTTAGTGATGATGTTGATACCTTCAACAAACACTTTACCGTTTGGTAACACTTTAGTTACCTTGCCACGCTTGCCTTTGTCTTTACCGGCAAGTACGATTACTTCATCGTTTTGACGAATTTTTGCAGCCATTTCTCACTTCTCCTTACAGTACTTCTGGTGCCAAAGAAATGATCTTCATGAATTTCTCAGAACGAAGTTCACGAGTCACCGGTCCAAAAATACGAGTACCGATTGGTTGCTCTGTGTTATTGTTTAAAATTACACAAGCGTTACCATCGAAGCGAATGACTGATCCGTCTGGGCGACGAACACCCTTCTTGGTGCGCACAACAACTGCTTTTAATACATCACCTTTTTTAACTTTACCGCGTGGAATTGCTTCTTTCACAGTAACTTTGATGATATCACCAATAGCAGCATAACGACGGTGCGATCCACCTAGAACCTTGATACACATTACGCTGCGAGCACCAGAGTTATCGGCAACATCCAGCATAGTCTGTTCTTGGATCATATTTTATGCTCCGTTAAGTTAATAATACACCCTTTCGGGACGAACCTATCCATGCCTTATAAAGATATATGGCGGATAGGTGGCGGAGTTTACCAAAATCAAGCTATAAACGCAATCAAAATTTTATGCTTAAATCAGAGTGCTTAAAGTGCGGTCAAATTTTTATGACTTTTTAGCAAACTTTGGAAAGAAAAAAGCCAACGGTATAAACCATTGGCTTTTATTTTTAACTTGTTAATTAAGCAATAACTGCTTTCTCAACAACACGAACTAAAGTCCAAGATTTAGTTTTAGAGAGAGGGCGACATTCGCGAATCTCTACTACATCACCTAATTTGGCTTCGTTGTTCTCATCGTGTACGTGTAATTTAGTTGTACGACGGATAAATTTACCGTATAACGGGTGTTTTACCTTACGTTCAATAGCAACAACGAAAGATTTTTCCATTTTGTCGCTAACAACTTTACCTTGTACGCTACGAATTTTATCAGTCATTACTCACCCGCCTTCTCAGTTAAAATGGTTTTAACACGTGCGATATCACGACGCACTTGTTTAGCCTGATGGGTTTGTTGAAGCTGACCGGTGGCTGTTTGCATACGCAATTTGAATTGTTCACCTAAAAGGTTCACTAATTCATCATTCAGCTCTTCAACACTTTTTGTACGTAAATCTTGAGCTTTCATTACATCACCGTCTTAGTTACGAAGGTAGTCTTGATTGGCAATTTAGCAGCTGCTAATGCAAATGCTTGTCTTGCGATCTCTTCAGACACACCATCCATTTCATAAAGTACTTTACCCGGTTGGATTAAGGCTACCCAGTACTCAACGTTACCTTTACCTTTACCCATACGGACTTCTAATGGTTTTTCAGTAATTGGTTTATCTGGGAAAACACGGATCCAGATTTTACCTTGACGTTTAACTGCACGTGTCATTGCACGACGAGCCGCTTCAATTTGACGAGCGGTTAAACGACCACGACCAACTGCTTTTAACCCGAATGTACCGAAACTAACTTCAGTACCACCCGCGATACCACGGTTACGACCTTTGTGAACTTTACGGAATTTTGTACGTTTTGGTTGCAACATTTAGCGTTTCTCCTTACTTACGACCTTTGCCACGCGGAGCCTTTTTAGGCTTGTCGGCAGGTTGTTGTTCTGATTGCGCAACTGCAGCCATTCCACCCAAAATTTCACCTTTGAAGATCCATACTTTAACGCCAATTACGCCGTATGTAGTATGAGCTTCTGCAGTGTTATAATCGATGTCCGCACGAAGAGTATGTAGAGGTACACGACCTTCACGATACCATTCAGAACGTGCGATTTCTGCACCACCTAAACGACCGCTAACTTCAACTTTGATACCTTTAGCACCTAAACGCATTGCGCTTTGTACCGCACGTTTCATAGCACGACGGAACATTACACGACGTTCTAATTGAGAAGCGATGCTGTCTGCAACTAATTTTGCATCTAATTCCGGTTTTTTCACTTCAGCAATGTTGATTTGAGCCGGAACGCCAGCGATTTGAGATACTGCGTTACGTAATTTTTCAACATCTTCACCTTTTTTACCGATAACGATACCAGGGCGAGCTGTGTGAATTGTTACACGAATACTTTTCGCTGGACGCTCAATAGTAATACGTGAAACCGAAGCGTTTGCTAATTCTTTAGTTAAGAATTTGCGTACTTTGAAGTCACCGTCAAGATTGTCGGCGAAATCTTGTGTATTCGCGAACCAAGTAGAGTTCCAAGGTTTTACAATACCTAGGCGAATACCATTTGGATTTACTTTTTGACCCATTGCTATTCCTCTACTTATTAACGATCTGACACAACCACAGTGATGTGGCTAGTACGTTTTAAAATACGATCTGCACGACCTTTAGCACGTGGCATAACACGTTTCATGCTAGGACCTTCGTCAACGAAGATTTTAGCAACTTTAAGATCATCGATATCTGCACCATCATTATGCTCTGCGTTAGCAATAGCAGACTCTAATACTTTTTTCACTAAAGCCGCAGCTTTTTTGTTAGTAAAAGTTAAGATTTCTAATGCTTGCGCAACTTTTTTACCACGAATTAAATCGGCAACTAAGCGAGCTTTTTGGGCAGAAGTGCGAGCGTAACGATGTTTTGCGATAGTTTCCATCTATTTACCTCTTATTTCTTAGCTTTCTTATCTGCCGCGTGACCGCGGTATGTACGAGTCGGTGCAAATTCACCTAATTTATGGCCGATCATTTCATCAGATACATAAACAGGAACGTGCTGACGACCATTATGGACTGCGATGGTCAATCCGATCATTGAAGGAATGATCATTGAACGACGGGACCAAGTTTTGATTGGTTTTTTATCCCCGCTTTCCACCGCCTTCTCTACCTTCTTCAACAAGTGTAGGTCAAGGAAAGGACCTTTCTTGAGAGAACGTGGCATGGCTTATCCTCTTATTAATTTAAATTATTTGCCACGACGACGTACGATGAATTTATCAGTACGTTTGTTGTGACGAGTTTTCTTACCTTTAGTTTGAACGCCCCAAGGAGTTACTGGGTGTTTACCAAAGTTACGACCTTCACCACCACCGTGTGGGTGATCTACTGGGTTCATTGCAGTACCACGGACTGTAGGGCGAATGCCTCTCCAGCGATTAGCACCAGCTTTACCCAATACGCGAAGCATATGTTCTGAGTTACCAACTTCACCGATTGTAGCAACACATTCAGCTAATACTTTACGCATTTCGCCTGAACGTAAACGTAAAGTTACGTAGTTGCCTTCACGAGCGATGATTTGTACATAAGCACCAGCAGAACGAGCGATTTGACCGCCTTTACCTGGTTTTAATTCAACGTTATGTACTGTTGAACCAACTGGGATATTACGCATTGGTAATGAGTTACCTACTTTAATAGGTGAGTTAACGCCAGATTGGATTTGATCGCCAACTGACAAACCTTTAGGTGCTAAGATATAACGGCGTTCACCATCTTTATAAAGCACTAAAGCAATGTTAGCTGAACGGTTTGGATCATATTCTAAACGTTCAACAACCGCTGGGATATCTAACTTGTTACGTTTGAAATCGATTAAACGGTAATGTTGTTTATGACCACCACCGATGTGGCGAGTGGTAATACGACCATAATTGTTACGACCACCAGTTTTAGATTTAGTATCTAGAAGAGGCGCGTAAGGTTTACCCTTGTGTAATTCAGGGTTCACGATTTTAACAACGTGACGACGACCAGCGGAGGTCGGCTTACATTTAACGATAGCCATTCTCTAATTTCCTCCGATTACTCTGCACTGTCCACGAAGTCCAAGTTTTGGCCTTCGGCTAAAGTTACATAAGCTTTTTTCCAGTCGCTGCGACGACCCATTTTGTTACCACGGCGTTTAGTTTTACCTTTAACAACCACAGTACGAACTGAGTCAACTTTTACTTCAAATAATTGAGCAACAGCAGCAGCAATTTCAGCTTTGTTCGCATCTAAAGCAACTTTAAGTACAACAGTGTTAGATTTTTCAGCATTGTTAGTTGCTTTTTCAGAGATGTGCGGTGCACGTAGCACGCTTAGCAAACGTTCTTGACTCATGCTAGGATCTCCTCAATTTGTTTCACAGCGTCAACAGTAACAATCACTTTATCGAAAGCGATTAAGCTAACTGGATCGATACCTTGAACATCACGTACATCAACTTTATATAAGTTACGTGCCGCTAAGAATAGATTTTCATCTAAACTTGCTGTGATTATTAACGCATCTTCAACTGCTAAATCTTTTAATTTTTGTACTAAAACTTTAGTTTTTGGTGCATCTAATTCGAATTTTTCAACAACAACCAAACGGTCTTGACGAACTAATTCAGAAAGAATGCTTTTGATAGCACCACGGTACATTTTCTTGTTCACTTTTTGGCTGTGATCTTGTGGTTTAGCCGCGAAGGTTGTACCACCAGAACGCCAGATTGGTGATTTGATATCACCAGAACGAGCACGACCTGTACCTTTTTGACGCCAAGGTTTTTTACCTGAACCAGACACTTCAGCACGAGTTTTTTGCGCACGAGTACCTTGACGAGCACCTGCTGCATAAGCAACAACAACTTGGTGAATCAAAGCTTCGTTAAACTCACGTCCGAAGGTAGTTTCAGAAACAGTTAGTGCGTTTGCACCTACAACTTGTAATTCCATCTCTATCTCCTAGACTTATGCTTTAACTGCTGGCTTAACGATAACATCGCCATTGATAGCACCAGGTACAGAACCTTTTACTAATAGCAATTTACGCTCAGCATCTACACGAACAACTTCAAGTGATTGAACGGTTACACGCTCAGCACCTAAATGTCCTGCCATTTTTTTACCTTTAAACACACGACCTGGAGTTTGGTTTTGACCAATAGAACCAAGTACACGATGTGATAAAGAGTTACCGTGTGTAGCATCTTGAGTACGGAAGTTCCAACGTTTAACACCACCTTGGAAACCTTTACCTTTAGAAGTACCAGTAACATCTACTTTTTTAACATCTGCAAAGATGTCAACATTGATTTCTTGACCTAAAGTGAATTCTTCACCTTCAGTACGAAATTCCCATAAACCGCGACCAGCTTCAACACCTGCTTTCACGAAATGACCTGCTTCAGGTTTAGTTACACGATTCGCTTTTTTAGAACCAGTAGTAACTTGAACTGCAGTATAGCCATCGTTTTCAAGAGTTTTAACTTGAGTTACGCGGTTGGCTTCGATTTCGATAACGGTAACTGGTACAGAAACACCGTCTTCATTGAAGATACGGGTCATACCAACTTTACGACCGACTAAACCAATCATTGTAATAACCTCTTAATTAACCTAGGCTGATCTGCACGTCCACGCCGGCAGCCAAATCTAAACGCATTAATGCATCAACAGTTTTTTCTGTTGGCTCTACGATATCTACTAAACGTTTGTGTGTACGAATTTCGTATTGATCACGCGCGTCTTTGTTCACGTGTGGAGAAATCAACACGGTGAAACGCTCTTTACGAGTTGGTAAAGGGATTGGACCACGAACTTGTGCACCAGTACGTTTAGCTGTTTCTACGATCTCCGCAGTAGATTGATCGATCAAACGGTGATCGAAAGCTTTTAAGCGGATACGGATTCTTTGGTTCTGCATTAGACCAGAGCTCCAATAAAATTTAGCTAATAAAAAACTAACACCAATCACAATTCTAACTTCAAAATAGAAAAGGAGGTGTAAGTTACCTGTTATATAGTCTCCAAATCGGAAACATTGTTAGTATTACATATCGTAATACTCGTTTAATAAATGATTACATTAAACGGCTTTCAATATCTGAAAGCCCGTGGATATTACACAAAAACACCTAATTATGCAAGCTTTTTGTTCAATTAATTTCCACATACAAAAAAGTGCGGTCATTTTCCCGAATGTTTTCAGATGAAAACACGACAAAAAATGACCGCACTTTAATATAAATGAAATCTATAGTTTGTTATCTAACATTGCAATATGTCTTGTTGCTGCAATCCAAGCGCCAACATAGCCCATAATCAAGCAGCTGACTAATAAGAAGATCAGCTCGCCTACGCCTAATCCATTGAGCTCAAATGTAACCGCAAAGATATCCGTTACATATTTCACCGCTGAAGTAAAGTACCCGACAATAAGACTGCTAAAGAGTGCTGCAACCAATCCGCCCAACACCGCATAAATCATACCGGTATAAAGATAAGGACGAAGAATGAATTGATCTGTCGCACCTAATAGTTTCATCACATCAATACTTGCTCGACTACTATAGACATCAGAGCGAATACTATTTCCGATAACAAGGAACACCGCAATAGTCATCAAAACCGTACAGAAAATTGCCACATGCGCAAATAACCACGAAAGTGCGGTCAATTTTTCCATCCAATCGTTATCTAAACGAACTTCTTGCACCCCTTTAATTTTATTTAAATTGGTACGTAATTCTGCTCGTTTTTCAGATGCATTAAAGTCTTTAGACGGCTTCACCATCACGACAGCCGGTAATGGATTATCATCTAAAATCTCTAATTCTTCACCAAAACCAGACCAACTCTTGAATTCTTTTAAGCTTTCTTGGCGAGAAACATAATTTAAAGATTCCACGCCTTCTTGTTGACGGATTTTTTCCACCACTAAGTTAGCATCTTCTTCACTTAAATTTTTGTGTAAGTAGATTGTGAGTTCGCTTTCCGGATAAAATTGAGTCGTCGCTAAATGTAAATTTTTCCATAACAAATAGCTCACCGTTGGAATCGTTAAAGACACGGCAATGACTAAAATTGTTAGCAATGTACCAAATTTACGTTTTACCAAATCGCCCAAAACAGAACGCAAGGTATAGGCAGTTTGCACGCCAAAAGAAGCATCAATACGTCTTGTCATTTTTTATCCTTAATAGCGTAAATAGCCTTGTTCAAGTACAAGACATGGTTTTGGTTTTTGTTGAATTAAATTGATATCGTGTGTCGCAATTAAGACTGTCATGCCTAAACGATTAAACTCTTCAAAAAGATTAAAAATCCCTAAGGAAAGTTCATCATCAAGGTTGCCAGTCGGCTCATCCGCTAATAAAAGTTGCGGTTTATGTACGATTGCGCGTGCGATATCTACACGTTGTTGTTCCCCACCTGAGATTTGTGGCGGCATATAATTCGCTTTACTACGTAAGCCCACACGATCTAATGCAACCAATGCACGTGTATGTGCTTCTTTCGGGTTCATGCCAGCAATAATCAATGGCAGCGCCACATTTTCTACCACGCTACGATCCGTTAATAAACGATAATCTTGGTGAACCATACCGATTTGACGACGTAAAAATGGGATTTCATATTTAGACAAACGCGTAATATCATGACCATTAAACCAAATATTACCGGCATTCGCCTTTTCCATTCCCATGATTAATTTAAGCAAGGTACTTTTACCCGCGCCAGAATGCCCA
Organism: Haemophilus parainfluenzae; assembly: GCF_003252725.1. Classification (GTDB taxonomy): domain Bacteria; phylum Pseudomonadota; class Gammaproteobacteria; order Enterobacterales; family Pasteurellaceae; genus Haemophilus_D; species Haemophilus_D parainfluenzae_L. The sequence goes on along the minus strand of NZ_QEPO01000009.1, from coordinate 15,878 downwards.
ACAAGATAAGTCATACTTCCGACAGGCAGATGAAAATTCAAACCCTGCAAGGCCGGCTGAGTCGCACCATGATAAGCTTTAGAGACATTTGAAAATCGAATCACTTTATTATTCCTTTTTATTCTTCATTTTCGTGAACAAACAATGCTTCAATAAATTCTTCTGCATTAAATTCGCGTAAATCTTCAATTTTTTCACCCATACCAATATAACGAATTGGTAAATTAAACTGATCTGCAATGGCGAAAATTACCCCACCTTTTGCTGTTCCATCTAATTTGGTTAATGTAATACCTGTTAACCCAACAGCCTCATTAAAGAGTTTGGCTTGGCTAATGGCATTCTGCCCTGTACCCGCATCTAAGGTAAGCATGATTTCGTGCGGTGCGGTTTCATCGTATTTTCTCATGACACGAACAATTTTCTTCAATTCATCCATGAGATTATTTTTATTTTGTAAACGTCCTGCCGTATCCGCAATTAAAATATCAATGTTACGTGCTGCGGCAGATTGCATTGCATCAAAAATCACCGACGCAGAATCTGAACCCGTACTTTGTGCCACCACCGGAATATTGTTTCGCTCACCCCATACTTGAAGTTGTTCTACTGCTGCGGCACGGAAAGTATCCCCTGCTGCTAACATGACTGATTTACCTTCATTTTGGAATTTACGAGCTAACTTACCAATTGTGGTTGTTTTACCTACACCATTTACGCCAACCATTAAAATAACGTACGGTTTTTTAGTGCTATCAATAACTAACGGCTGCGCGACAGGTTTTAAGATCTCCGCCATTTCAACTTTAAGTTGTTGGTAAAGTAATTCCGCATCTTGTAATTGTTTACGACTTGCGTGCTCCGTTAAATTCTTAATGATCTTATTGGTTGTTGGCACGCCAATATCGGCAATCAAAAGCTGCTCTTCCAACTCATCAAACAAATCATCATCAATTTTTTTGCCTAAAAAGAAAGATCGGAAACCCGCACCAATATTTTGTTTGGTTTTGAGCAAGCCTTTAACTAAACGGCTGAAAAAGCCACCTTCACTTGGTTTTTCTTGCGTTTCGGTATTGATATCTGAACGTAATTCGTCTTTAACATCTTCAACAATTTCAGATTCAATCTCCGCTTCAACCACAGGAAGATCTTCAATGACATTATCTGGTTCAATAATGCTTTCTGCTGGCTCTTCTGTAGGAAGTGCGATTGAAATTTCTTCTGTTTTCACCGTTTCTTCGTCAATTGTTTCAATCACCGGTGTATCTAAAACAGGTTCAATATTGACCGCACTTTCAGGTGAAATCACTTGTTCTACGATAGGTTCAAGATGCTCAACAACGACCTCTTCTGCTTTATCTTCTTGCAGTTGTTCAGCTAATTCCTGTAATTCTTCCTGTTCAACTTGTTCTAATTGAACGTTCTCTTCAGCGTGAACAATTTCTTCCTCAGGTGAAACATCGACAGGTTCTACAGATGGCTCTTCAATAATTGGCTCAATTTTTTGTTCTTCTTGCTTTTTATTGCGACCAAAAAGGGAGGCCCAAAATCCACCTTTTTTCTTTTCTTCTGACATAAATTCTTCTCTTAAACACAAATCTGTAAAAAATACTGCCTATTCTAGCAAAAAATCGTCTAAACTAAGCACAATTTTCACTAAAAATCTGTTTCTTTATGAAAAAAATGCAAGTTCAAAATGCCAAAGGCGAAGTTCGAATCATCGCGGGTCTTTGGCGTGGACGAAAATTACCGGTTTTAAATGCTGAAGGTTTGCGTCCAACAGGCGATCGCGTAAAAGAAACCTTATTCAACTGGTTGATGCCTTACATTGTGGATAGCCATTGTCTTGATTGCTTTGCAGGCAGTGGCTCACTTGGTTTTGAAGCTCTTTCTCGCCAAGCGAAACAGGTGACGTTTTTAGAGTTAGATAAAAATGTAGCAAATCAATTAAAGAAAAATTTGCACACACTAAAAACAACGAGTGAACAAGCTCAGGTGATCAATCAAAATAGTTTAGAATTTTTAAAACAAGCGCAAAATCAACCGCACTTTGATGTAGTATTTTTAGATCCGCCTTTCCATTTTGGTTTAGCAGAACAAGCGATTGCACTTTTAGAAGAAAAGAATTGGCTCTTACCTCATACATTGATTTATGTTGAAACAGAAAAAGACAAACCACTTAGCGTGCCTGACAATTGGCAATTACTGAAAGAGAAAACCGCAGGCATGGTGAGTTATCGCCTGTATCAAAAAGATTAGGAAATTATTATGTTAGATATTGTGTTATACGAACCTGAAATTCCACAAAATACGGGAAATATTATTCGTCTTTGTGCGAACACTGGCTTTCGCCTTCATTTAATCGAGCCACTTGGCTTTACATGGGATGATAAAAAATTACGTCGCTCGGGTCTGGATTATCATGAATTTGCCGAAATCAAAAAGCATAAAACTTTTGAAGCCTTTTTAGAAAGTGAAAAACCGAAACGTCTTTTTGCACTTACAACCAAAGGCGGCCCAGCACATAGCGAAGTACAATTTGAATTAGGGGATTACTTGATGTTTGGCCCTGAAACTCGTGGTATTCCGATGTCTATTTTAGATAGCATGCCAATGGAGCAAAAAATCCGGATTCCTATGACCGCAAATAGCCGTAGCATGAACTTATCTAACTCGGTAGCCGTGACGATTTATGAGGCGTGGCGACAACTTGGTTATGAAGGCGCTGTGAATTTAAATCGATAAAAAATCTGTAAAATAGCCGCTTATTTTCTAACAAAAATAAGTGGCTTGCTTTTTGCATTTAAATTGTGATCTCGATCACAGATTTGTAATTTTAATATTCCCTTTTTTTAAAAACAGCAGTATAAATAAATTACATTTAGAGAGGGATCTCGATGTACTCCACTTGATCTATCAAGATCTTGTCTTTCTTGACTCTTCAAGCAAACCTTCCCCGTAGTCCTAAATAAAGAATTGGCAGTCGAATGATTTGTCGTCCGTTTTTATCCCTAAAATTTAATATGCAGCAAAATTAGCCTTATCTCATATTAATAAGGATGTTGGCATGAATGGGGTTAATTTTGGATTGGTCGAAACAGCAGTGGCTAAGCATGGATGCCTACAAAAAAAAGTGCGGTCAATTTTGGCCGCACTTCCTATTTCTATCATTTGCAAATCACTAACTTTGTATTGCTATTTTCTAAATAATCTGCAATTTGTTTTGGCACATCATCGGTGAAAAGATAATCCACATCTTTAAGCTCACCTAACCGTACAATAGCTTGTCGAGAGAATTTCGAATGGTCGGTTGCTAACAATGTTTGACGCGAACTTTCTATAATAGCTCGCTTCACCTGAACTTCATGATAATCATAATCTAATAATGAGCCATCAAGGTCGATCGCACTAATCCCGAGAATCCCAAAATCTAAACGGAATTGCGAAATAAAATTAACCGTTGCCTCACCAATAATCCCCCCATCCTTACGTAAGGAACCGCCCGCCATCGTAATATCAAAGGTTTCATTTTGGCGTAATAAATGAGCGGCATTGATATTATTCGTCACAATACGTAACCGTTCATGGTTTAATAAAGCACTTGCTACAGCTTCAGGCGTGGTACCAATATCAATAAATAAGGATGCACCGTTTGGAATACGTTTTGCCACTTCACGAGCAATGGCGCTTTTTTGGGAAGGGAAAAATTGTTTACGTTCAATATAATCAGAATTTTCTGCGGTAGAAGAAGGTGCCGCGCCACCATGATGACGACGAATTAAATCTTGTTCTGCAAGGATATTAAGATCGCGTCTAATGGTCTGTGGGCTGACTTCCAGTTCGATAACCAGCTCTTCTGTACTGGCATACCCTTTTAGCTTTACAAGCTCAATAATTTTCTGATGGCGTAATGATTGTTTCATATAAATGCCTATAAATTTGAATTAGCTAAACTTTTTAATATTAATTTTACTCTGCAGAAATCCCCAAACCAATCCTAAGATAAAGCCTGAAATATGAGCAGCGTTCCCTATATTAATACCAAAAAGCGGACTAATAAAGCCAAATACAAGCCCTACCAGTAACATTGTAAAAAAGCCTTCTGGTAAGTCAAAACTATGCGGGTGCAATTTGTCCACCACCAACACATAACCTAACACGGCATAAACCACACCAGATAGCCCGAAAAAGGCGGGACCGGTAAAATAATTCTGTACAGCGCCACTCACTGCAGCAGAGACTAAAACTAATAATAAAAAATGGAGAGAACCAAATCGGCGTTCAATCGCGCCACCGAATAACCAAAACCACGAAAGATTAAATAAAATATGCGGTACCGACAAATGAACAATAGCATGAGTGAAATAGCGCCATACTTCCTGATCTTCCCAAGAATAAGCCGGATAATGGAATAAATCCATAATTGGCTCTTCAAATCCGATATTCTGCAAAAGATAAATCAACGCGCAAAGTGCGGTCAAAATAAACGTAATTTTTTTCTTTCTTAATAGACGTTTCACCAATTTTCTCTCTTGAATCCCATCAGTTTCGCTACCAAATAAAGGCTGCATTTGCTATATTCCTTTTTCATTTAATTTTTGTTCATCATATAAGGTTCATTATGAAAAAACAAACTATGCCGACAGGATTTAGTGGCTTCACTTGGGGACTTGCGGCATTTTGTTTACCCATTTTACTGTGGCCTATGGCCTCTCTGCTTTCTACTGCTTTTGTAAAAAACCCTACACTGAGCGGTTTTCAGATCGATCTTTTCTCTATTATCTTTTGGGTTTATCCCTTTGTTTTAGTCTTAATTGCGCGTTTACTTTATAAATTGCATCAACATAAACCAAAACTAGCCGTAAAATTATTACTGTTAAGTGCGGTCGTTTTTTATGTCGTTTTAATCTCAGTTTGCTACATTGGTTTTAACGCTTAAGAACATAACAAGACAATAGACAACAAAAAAGGGAGCTTTCGCTCCCTTTTAAATTATGTTCCTAATAATCAAAAATATAAAAAATTCCTACCTGCAATCAATTATGCAAAGTATTTTTCTAAATCGTCGCTACCGCCGATGTGTTTACCACCAATGAATACTTGTGGCACAGTTGAACGACCAGAAACTGCACGTACACTCACGATTGTTGCATCGTGACCTAATACGATTTCTTCAAAGCTTAAACCTTTATCGCGTAAAAGTTGTTTTGCTTTCGCACAATATGGGCAACCAGGTTTTGTGAAGATAGCGATTGATTCTTGCACTTGGTAATTTGGTGCAATGTATTTCAACATGGTATCTGCATCTGATACTTTAAATGGATCGCCTGGTTCATTTGGTTCAATAAACATTTTTTCCACTACGCCATTTTTCACGAGCATAGAATAACGCCAAGAACGTTTACCAAAACCTAAATCATCTTTTCCAACTAACATGCCCATACCTTCAGTGAAGGTACCGTTACCATCTGGAATGAATTTTACGTTATGTGCTTCTTCAGCTTCTTTCCACGCATTCATCACAAACGTATCATTTACTGATACAACTAAAATATCATCTACACCATGTTGTTTGAAAACGGGCGCAAGCTCGTTATAACGTGGTAAGTGAGAAGATGAACAAGTTGGCGTGAACGCACCTGGTAATGAGAAAACAACAACTGTTTTGTTATCAAATAATTCAGATGTAGTCACATCAACCCATTGATCACCTTGACGAGTACGAAATGTAACTTGTGGGACTTTTTTTCCTTCCATATTAGACATAATGTGTCTCCTCTGTTAGTTAAATGAATTTGCCTTAAAAACTTGATAGGCATTATAGAAAGTTTTGTGATATAGTTACAATCAATTAATTCTATCCTTTTAATTGACATATTCTATAAAGTGAGAACCCTATGAATATTCGTGATTTAGAATACTTAGTTGCCCTTTCTGAATTCAAACACTTCCGTCGTGCAGCGGATTCTTGCAATGTTAGCCAACCGACTTTAAGTGGTCAAATCCGCAAACTCGAAGATGAGTTAGGCATCATTTTACTTGAACGTACTAGCCGTAAAGTGCTTTTCACACAATCAGGTATGTTGCTTGTTGAGCAAGCTCGCACTGTATTACGTGAAGTAAAATTACTTAAAGAAATGGCAAGCAATCAAGGTAAAGAAATGACCGGTCCATTACACATTGGACTCATCCCTACTGTTGGCCCTTATCTACTTCCTTACATTGTACCAACATTAAAAGAAACTTTCCCAGATTTAGAAGTTTTTCTTTACGAAGCTCAAACGCATCAACTATTAGAGCAATTAGAAACAGGTCGCTTAGATTGCGCAATTGTGGCTCGTGTACCCGAAACAGAAGCCTTTATCGAAGTACCCATTTTTGATGAAAAAATGTTACTCGCTGTTTCAGAAGAGCATCCATGGGCTTCAGAAAGCAAAATTGCCATGAATACCCTAAAAGGGCAAGAAATGCTCATGTTAGATGATGGGCACTGCTTACGTAATCAAGCACTGGATTATTGTTTTACAGCAGGTGCGAAAGAAGACTCGCACTTCCAAGCGACGAGTCTAGAAACTTTACGCAATATGGTGGCAGCTAATGCAGGTATTACCTTTATGCCAGAACTTGCTGTATTAAATGAAGGCACACGTAAAGGCGTAAAATATATTCCTTGCCATTCGCCAGAACCGTCTCGTACTATTGCGCTTGTTTACCGCCCAGGTTCACCGTTACGTAATCGTTACGAACGCGTTGCAAATGCAATCAGCGAACAAGTTAAATCGATTTTAGCGAATAAAAAATAATTCATCATAGACTGAGGAAAACCAAATGGCAGGCGTTCGAGCAATTCAAAAAGAAAAAACCCGTCGAGCCTTAATTGACGCAGCGTTCAATCAGTTGAGTGCAGAAAAAAGCTTTTCTAATTTAAGCTTACGTGAAGTTGCACGAGAAGCGGGTATTGCACCAACTTCTTTCTATCGCCACTTTAGCGATATGGATGAGCTCGGATTAGAAATGGTTGATGAGGCTGGCTTAACGCTTCGCCAATTAATGCGCCAAGCGCGTAAACGCATTGATGCCGGCGGCAGTGTCATCCGTGTTTCTGTTGAAACCTTTTTTGAATTTATCACTCACAGCACCAACGTGTTCCGTTTGCTTTTACGTGAAAGTTCGGGAACCTCTCAAGCGTTCCGTACCGCAGCGGCCCGTGAAATCAAACACTTTGTCGATGAATTAGCTGAGTACATTGCGAAGAAAAATCACTACTCTCAATATGTCTCTTATGTACAAGCAGAAGGCATGGTAACCATCGTATTCACGGCGGGCTCTAATGCCTTAGATATGACCAAAGCTGAACAAGATTTGTTAAAAGAACGCGTTATCTTACAGCTTCGCATGCTTGCTAAAGGTGGTGACTTCGCCGCCCATAAAGAAAAAATGATGCGAAAATAGACCGCACTTTTCCACTAAAACAAAACACCCGCATCTCTGCGGGTGTTGCTTTATCTAAAAAAGGGAATTATTTACCATCCCAAGCTTTAATCGCATCTAAGCGCGCTTTCACTTTGCTGCTTGAATCACCTTTGAAGTAATCTTTCGCTAAACCACCTTCAAAACCGCCGTAGTTCGGGTTAGGTAAAACGATGAATGTTTTACCAAATTTTGCTTTGTTTTGTGCAACAAAATCACGACGTTCTGCATTTTGTTTACCGTAGATCGCATCACCGAAGTCATCGAGGTTATCACCCACATAAACGACGATTTCATAGCCTTGTTTTTCAATTTCTTCAAAACGTGCTGCTTTTGGTGATTTATCTTTTTTCAAGTAAAACGCTGAGTCTTCAACACCATTAAAACCTAAACGTTTCATGTCATCAATCGTACCTGCTTTTTCATTGCTTTCTTTACGATTAGAAACGTAGAACATTTTACCACCGTGGGTATTTACATAGTTATTGAATTCTACTGCACCTGGTACAACACCTGATTGACGAGCTTCTACCCAACGAGTCCAATCTTTGCCATCAAATGGTTTATTATTTTGAACTTGCCAACCTGCATAAGGGCTGTTATCTAGCATGGTTTCATCTAAATCCACCACAACGGCTTTTTTCTTACCTTTTTTCACTTTAGCGTGATCAAATGCAACTTTTGCCGCATTGTATGCTTGGTAAGAAAGGGCTTGGTATTCACCTGATTGTTGAATCCAGTTAAGACCTAATACCGCTTGTTGTTGAAGCTGTGCATCCGCTTCTGCACTTTTATTTTGAGTCGCGCAACCCGTTAAAATAAATGCTGACATCGCTGCAATAGCGGTAAGTTTTAATGTTGTTTTCATTGATTGTTCCTTCTGTTAAAAAGTCATAATGACAGGCAAAAGTATAACAAGCCTATTTGGGCAGTGACTATGGGTTTATCAAACTTTATAACTAATTTGTGAGATAGATCACATTTTTATTTTTAAGTTATCCAACAAGCACAATGAAATCATTTCAAAATCATCTTATTTTTAACCGCACTTTTTCATCGCATTTCGCTGTATTTCACGGTAAACTATCTCAAGTTTTCAGAAATAATAGGTAATTTATGCGTCTTTTCATTGGAATTTTAGTGGGTATTCTCGTGCTATTTCAGTACGATCTTTGGTTTGGTAAAAACGGCTATTTTGACTACAAAGATGTCGAAGCTCAAATCAAAGAGAATAAAGCTGAAAATGAAAAGCTCTCACAAAGAAATCAAATGATTTCCGCCGAAATTCAAGGATTAACAAAAGGCTTTGAATCTATTGAAGAGCGTGCACGCATGAGCCATGATATGGTCAAACCAAACGAAGTGTTCTATCACATCGTCAAAGAGCATAAATAATGAACCGCGAAATTATTGCCGTCATTCCTGCTGCGGGTGTTGGAAGTCGTATGCAAGCAAACAAACCGAAGCAATATCTGAAAATCCTAGACAAGACGATTCTGGAACACACGCTCTCAGTCATTCTATCCCACCCTGCAATCAATCACGTTATCCTTGCGGTGGGAAAAAATGATCCCTATCTTTCTGAAATTACCTTATTCCCTCATCAAAACATCACCCTCGTTGAAGGTGGTGAAACACGCGCTGAGTCAGTTCTAAATGGACTAAATGCGATCAAAAATGACCAAGCTTGGGTATTGGTGCATGATGCAGCCAGACCTTGTTTAACACATCAAGATTTAGATAAATTGCTCCAAATCGATGATGAGCAAGGTGCTATTTTAGCTATTCCAGCGGTCGATACAATTAAACGCGCAAATAAACAACAAGATATTATTAAAACAGAAGATCGAACTGAACTTTGGCTTGCTCAGACGCCTCAATTTTTCCGTTGCGATCTATTAAGAAATGCACTTAAACAGGGGCTTTCTCAAGGCGCCAATATTACAGATGAAGCCTCTGCGATGGAACTTGCCGGATTTCAACCGCACTTAGTTGCAGGACGAAGTGATAATATTAAAGTTACACGTCCAGAAGATTTAGCTTTAGCCGAATTTTATTTAACAAGGAAAACACTATGATACGAATTGGACATGGGTTTGATGTTCATGCCTTTGGTGAAGACCGCCCTTTAATTATTGGTGGCATTGAAGTGCCTTACCACACTGGGTTTATTGCCCATTCTGATGGGGATGTTGCCTTACATGCCTTAACGGATGCCTTATTAGGTGCGGCAGCATTAGGGGATATTGGTAAACTCTTCCCTGATACCGATATGCAATATAAAAATGCAGATAGCCGTGTTTTATTACGAGAAGCATTCCGCCAAGTACAAGAAAAAGGCTATAAGATCGGCAATGTGGATGTGACCATTATTGCTCAAGCCCCTAAAATGCGTCCTCATATCGATGCAATGCGAGCGAAGATTGCGGAAGATTTACATTGTGATATTGAGCAAGTCAATGTGAAGGCAACTACAACAGAAAAACTTGGCTTTACAGGCCGAAGTGAAGGCATCGCTTGCGAGGCCGTCGCATTATTATTAAAAGCTTAAATTTTAGGTAAAAGAAAAGGTTGGTAAAATACCAACCTTTTTTATTTGGATTAAATTCTTATTGTTTTTTTAATAAATCGCGAATTTCAGTAAGTAATTCTTCTTGTGAAGGACCTTTTACTTCTTCTACTGGTTTTTTCACTTTGTTGATACCTTTGATCATCATGAAGATTGCGAATGCAATGATGATGAAATCAAAGACGTTTTGAATAAATACACCGTAGTTTAAGGTTACTGCTGGGGTTTCACCTACAGCTTGAGCTAACGTGATTTTCAAATCTTTGAAATCCACGCCACCAGTTAAAATACCTAATACAGGCATTACTACGTCACCGACAAGTGAACTTACGATTTTACCAAAAGCACCACCGATGATCACACCGACTGCCATATCTACTACGTTGCCGCGCATTGCGAATTCGCGGAATTCTTTAAGAAAGCTCATAAAATTTCCTTTTGTGTTGGTTTAAAAAATTAAAAGAGTGCGTATTATAGGTTTTCAGATTAAAAAGTAAACTGTTATTTAAATAAAAAATGCACTTGGTTGAAATAATTTTTCAATTTCTGACACGGATTTCTTGTCATTAATATAAACAATCACATTATCCCCTTCTTCAATAGCAACCTGACGACGAGCAATGATTACTTCATTTTTACGTAAAATTGCCGCAATCATCGCCCCTACTGGCAGCTTAATATCGCCAATTTGTCTTCCAACCACATTGGATGTTGTCGCATCGCCATGCACAACTAGTTCAATGGCTTCCGCAGTACCATGACGCAAAGAGGTCACATTTTTGATATCCCCTTTACGTACATGTCCTAATAAAGCTGAGATTGTTGCTTGTTGTGGTGAAACCGCAATATCAATGGTTCCGCCTTGAATCAAATTGATATACGCCATGCGTTGAATAAGCACCATGGCTTTTTTAGCCCCTAGGCGTTTTGCCAGTAACGCCGACATAATATTGGCTTCATCATCTGCACTTAGAGATAAAAAGACATCGACGCTCTCAATATGCTCTTCAAAAAGTAAATTTTGGTCAGAAGCATCACCATGGAAAACCAGGGTTTTAGAGAGTCTTTCAGCTAAAACTTTCGCTTTTTCTCCATCGCGCTCAATGAGTTTTACTTGATACTTATCTTCTAACTGTTTTGCCACACCTGAGGCAATATTCCCGCTGCCAACGATCATGATACGTTTGTAGGTTTTCTCAAGGCGTTGCAACTCACTCATCACCGCTTTAATGTGTTCCGTCGCACAAATAAAGGTAATTTCATCGCCCGCCTCAATAATGGTCGAACCTTGCGGACGAATTAATCTATCATTACGTAAAATCGAAATGATTCGGCAATCAATGTGTGGCATATGCTCTTTAAAAGCAGATAGCGCATAACCCACTAATGGGCCACCGTAATAGGCTTTTACAACCACAATGCTAATTCGATTATTGGCAAAATGTGCCACTTGCAACGCGCCTGGATAAGCAATTAAACGTGTAATCTCATCCGTAACTAAATTTTCTGGTGAAATCAGATGATCAATTGGTACGTTTTCATCATTAAATAATTTATCTTTCTCACGCAAATATTCCGCATTACGAATACGTGCAATACGTGTTGGGGTATTAAAAAGGGTATATCCCAACTGGCAAGCAATCATATTGATTTCATCTGATGCTGTTACTGCAACCATCAAGTCTGCATCAGCGGCTCCTGCATCACGCAAAACCTTAGGGGAAGAAGGGGAACCTTTAACGACGCGTAAATCATGCTTATCTTGTAAATTCTGCAGATGTTGAGATTCATTATCTACCAGTGTAATGTCGTTATCTTCACTCACTAAATTTGCCGCAAGTGTTGTGCCTACTTGCCCTGCACCTAAGATGATTATTTTCATTCTGTTCTCTCCACAACCAAAGGTCGGATGCCAATTTCAGCTGAATTTAGACCGCACTTTAATGCCTCAATACGGCGACAAATGGTCGTTGTTACTTGTTCAGCTTCTGCCATTTTTTCGGCTGTAATCGCTGGATCTTGTTTACCAAATAACAGCCCATCGAGTAAACGTTCTGCATGCATACCTTCACGACAAAAATGCAGAACACCAACATCTTCAAATAATATCGCTACTTTTGCCATTTTAGTGGTTGCAATGCCTAAAGCGCCATCTTCACCGCCGAGCTCTCGAAATAATTGATGTGTTGGAAATCCGCCGCATGCTAAGAAAAAAGCTTTATTAAAAACGATATTTCCCCCGCAGGTCATGCGCATATATTGCCATGCCTGATCAAAATTAGGGTGTTCCGCATAACGTTGGGCTAAATTTATCGGCTTTAATGCTAATCTCACTACCGAAGTATCTAGCTGAAAATGAAAGGTTGCCGCCGCCACTTCTAATGCTCCAGGTTCGTATGCATCATCCGCATCTAAAAATGCGACAAAATCAACCTCACTTTTAGCCGAGAGCATCGCGCCCCAATTTCGAGCCATTGCGACACCACTATTTTTCGGCATTTGCTCGACAGAAATTCTGTCTGGATATTGTTTTGCAAGCTGTAAGGCTAATGCAAATGTATTATCTGTCGATGCATCATCAATCAGCCAAAGGTGACCAAGATTATTTTGCTGCAACACAGACTCTACTGCACGAACAAGCGTGTGTTCAGTGTTATAGCAGGGAATGATGACATCAATTAAAGGCAAATTCATTTAAGCTGACCGTTTTCTCAATTTTGCATAATAGAAACCATCCCCGCCATTCTCTTGTGGCAAGAATTGGATTCCAATCGTATTTTCCGTTTGTTCAAACGGCAATGGCATTAATTCTGCATCGGGTGTTTCAGCTAAAAAATGCTGTATTTGCTGACTATTCTCATCAGGAAGCACCGAGCAAGTCGCATAAAGCAAAATACCATTAGGTTTCAATTTTGCCCAAAGCGCTTTTAGAATTTGTCCTTGCAAGGCTACCAATTGGGCAATATCCGTTTCTTGACGTAGCCATTTAATATCTGGATGACGACGAATCACGCCTGTTGCCGAACAAGGTGCATCTAATAAAATACGATCAAAAGATGCTCCACTTAAACCTATTTCCGCAAGCCACTTCTCTGGCTCGGTCGCATCGCCACAAACAACTATCGCTTGTTGATTCAAACGAGCAAGGTTTTCTTCGACGCGTTTTAAGCGATGAGCCTCGACATCAAGCGCAATTACTTTCGCTTGTGGTGCCATTTCTAAAATATGCGTAGTTTTCCCACCTGGCGCCGCGCAAGCATCTAAAATTAATTCATCATTCTGCGGTTCAAGCAATAAAGCTGACCATTGCGCATTGAGATCCTGAACTGTCACTACACCTTGTTCAAAATTCGGTAGTTTCGAGACAGAAAGCGGTTGAGCTAAACGCAAAGCATGTGGATTATCACATTCAAATGCCACTATCTCTTGCTCTTCCAACAAAGTGCGGTAAGTTTTTGTGTTATTTTGCTGTTGATTGACCCGTAACCACATTGGTGGTTTTTGGTTATTTGCATCAATAATGTCACGCCAATTTGGATAAGATTTTTTGAGTTTATTCACAAACCATTCGGGATGAAGCGTTTGCCAATGTTTATCTACTACAGCAAGAATATCTTCTTGTTCCCGTAAGAAGCGACGCAGTACACCATTAACCAAACCACGGAAACTATCTGATTTTAATGATTTTGTGGCGTTCACCACTTCATCTACCGCCGCATGAGCGGGCACGCGCATATAAAGTAATTGGTACAATCCCACCAATAGCAAGCAGTGCACGATGCGGGTTTTCCCCTTCAATGGCTTATCTAATAGTTTTTTTATAATATTTTCTAAACGAGGCAATACGCGACAAATACCAAAGGTGATTTCCTGTAATAAAGGTAAATCCTGTGGTTTTACCTGCGATTGCACTTCAGGAAGCAACGTTGATAAGGACTTACCTTGATCTAAAACCTGTAAAATCACTTGAGCAGCAATAGCGCGTACCGAAAGTGCGGTCGATTTTTCCGTTTTTTTTCGTTGAAATACCATTAGTTTAGAACCTTACCAACCAGGAACCAATCTGCTCGACCATTGAGGAAGTCTTGCACAGACATAGGTTTCTTGCCTGCGGGCTGAAGTTGCAATAAATTTAAAACGCCTTCTTTCGTGGCAATTTGGATACCTTTTTTATCGACACTTAAAATCGTCCCAGCTGGTTTATCTACATGTGGCAACACGGCTGCAGCATAAACTTTTAAGGTTTGTTCATTACCCTGCTCATCAGTTAATTGTAGGAAACTAATCGGCCAAGGATTAAACGCGCGAATATTGCGTTCAAGCTGGGCTGCCGATAGCGACCAATCTAATTTAGCCTCTTCTTTGGAAAGTTTCTCTGCATAGTTACTTTGGCTATCATCTTGTTTTTCTGCAATGAATTTCCCTTCTTCCAAATGATCCAAAACATCAATCAATGCAGTTGGCGCAATTTCAGCTAATTTATGGTAAAGCGAGGTTGAGGTTTCTTGTGCATCAATATCGCAATACACTTTGTGTAACATATCGCCAGTATCTAAGCCTGCATCCATCTGCATAATCGTCACACCAGTTTGTTGATCACCTGCCCAAATAGATCGCTGAATAGGTGCAGCGCCACGCCAACGTGGTAACAGAGAACCATGCACATTTAAACAACCTAAACGAGGCATATCCAACACTGCTTGAGGTAAAATCAAACCATAAGCTACAACAACCATTACATCAGCATTTAACGCTTTAAGCTCTGCTTGTGCGTCTTCTTTACGTAAGGATTTTGGTTGATAAACAGGAATTTGATGCTGTTCAGCTAATTGCTTTACAGGACTCGCCTGTAATTTTTTACCTCGACCAGCCGGTTTATCTGGCTGCGTATAAACAGCAATAATATTGTGATGTGAATTTAAGAGTGCAGCAAGATGCTGTGCTGCGAAGTCCGGCGTACCGGCAAAGATGATATTCAATGGTTTCATAATGTTCTACGTTATGGCGTTGATAGGAAAAGTGCGGTCATTTTATACCGCACTTTTGATTATTGTTTTGCAATTTGTTTTTTATATTTCACTAATTTTTCTTTGATACGTTGACGTTTCAACGGTGAAAGATAATCTACAAATAAAATACCGTTCAAATGATCGATCTCATGTTGAATACAGATTGCTAATAAACCATCTGCATCAAGCGTAAATTCTTTTCCATGACGATCTAGCGCTTTTACCGTGACTTTTTCTTTACGAGGCACTAAAGCACGGAATCCAGGAATAGATAAACAACCTTCTTCAATGCCTGTTTCACCTTCAGAAGCCAAAATTTCTGGATTAATCAACACTAATTGATTTTGTTTGTCACCTTCAATATCAATCGTAATAATACGCTGCAAGATATCTACCTGTGGAGCGGCAAGACCAATGCCTTCTTCTTGGTACATCGTATCAAACATATCATCTACAATTTTGCGAATGTCATTATTGACTTCAGCAACTGGCTCACAAACAATCTTTAGGTGATCATCTGGATAAATTAATACATTAAGTGCGGTCATATTTTCTCTTGTTTTATTAAAATTACAGCGGTGATTGTATCATAGAATCAACGCTTTGCTAAAATATTGAAAATTCCATAAACAAAAAACCCCAAGCCATTTAGCTCGGGGTTCACATTCAGTACCTGGCGGTGTCCTACTCTCACATGGGGAAACCCCACACTACCATCGGCGCATCGGCGTTTCACTTCTGAGTTCGGTATGGGGTCAGGTGGGACCACCGCTCTATCGCCGCCAGGATTATTCCTTTAATAACTTTTCTATTTCTCTCTGCTCCGCTAT
>NZ_QEPO01000008.1 GCF_003252725.1 Haemophilus parainfluenzae | reverse complement strand
ATATGGCATAGGTTTTTTATTAATATTTTTTTACAAATTTAATAAGTACTCATTGTTAGATTATCTACTTATTCCAATTTTTATTTTATCATATTATTATTCTGGAATAGGCTTGACATTATTTTTCCTTTTTATTTTTTCTAAGTATATTAAATTTGACTTAATTCTAAAATGTTTTCTTATATCTATTTTTTGTGGTGCCGTATTTGTATATATTACATATTTATTTGATATGTATGAATACTCAGATGTTAATTTTTATAGAGAAAATAGTAATGGAGAGACTGTTTTCAGACATCCATTAGGATACGTTTTTTCTACATATTTACCTAATGTGTTTTTATATGTTTCTCTATCTTGGATTGTTCTTAGAAATCATAAGTTTTCTGTTTTTGAATCTATATTTTTATTATTTTTAAATTATGTATTATATGATTTTACAGATACGAGAACTGTGTTTTATCTGGTTAACTTATTAATATTTGCTCTGATTTTTATAAGAATATTTAATATAGATTATAAAACAAAAGTTTTAGGTAGGATTTTGAAATTTTTAACAGTATATTCATTTTTATTATTTTCTTTTCTATCAATATTAATACAAGTTTTTTATGATCCAAGCAGTAGTTGGATGTTTGCATTAAATAAAGCGTTAAGTGGTAGATTAGCATATGGATACTACGCTTATGATACGTATGGTCTTTCTATTCTAGGTCAACATATAGAGTATGTAGATTTACTGGATGTAAATCAATATAATAAGTTATTTGTAGTTGATTCTGGTTATTTAAAAGTTTTATTGGATCAGGGGGTTGTTTTATTTATTTTTATCTTGTTTGGTTTTTTTAGATTGGGAAAGAGAATTGTGCTCAAGAATAATATTTATCTTGGGCTGGCTATTATATTTTCATTAGTTAACATAATGATAAATCCTCATTTATTACTTATAACATTTAATCCATTTATATTCTTATTAGCGTATGATAATAAGAATGAGAACTCAGTATATATATAACTAAGTATGAAAATAAGAACACTTAAATTTAATTTTTTAATGAATATGTTATTAACGGTATCTAATTTCTTATTCCCGTTATTAACTTTTCCTTATGTGTCTAGAGTTCTAACTCCTATCGGGACAGGGAAAGTAGCCTTTGCTTCTTCATTAGTATCTTATTTTTCAATTGTAGCCGCTTTTGGTATTGCTGATTATGGTGTGAGAGCGGTAGCGCAAGTTAGAGATAATAAAGAAAAATTGTCAAAGGTTATTCATGAATTATTTTTGATTAATCTATTTCTAATGTTGTTTGTATTATTTTTATATTTTTTATGTATTTATTTTGTGCCTTCTCTTAGGGGGGAGAAAACACTTTTTTTTATCACTGGTTTAAATATTGTCTTCACAATATTGGGTGTTGAGTGGGTATATAAGGGAACTGAGCAATATTTTTATATAGCAATAAGATCATTGTTTTTCAAGTTTATTTCGTTCTTTCTTATATTTTATTATGTAAGAGACTACAGTGATTATACTATATATGCATTTATTATTATATTTGCTACTGTTGGTTCTGGGTTGGTTAATTTATATAATTTAAAAAATGTAATAATTGTTAAAGTATTTAAAAACTATGATTTTTATAAACATGTTAAGTCTATGGCAATATTTTTTATTATTTCTATTGCTGTTGCTATTTATGTTAACTTTAGCTCAGTTCTATTAGGTTTTTTTTATGGGGCAGAGGATGTTGGATATTATAATGCAGCATATAGAATTAAAGATGTTATGCAAAGTATAATTACATCACTGGGGGCTGTTCTTTTACCTAGGTTAAGTTATTTTATAAAAAATAATATGCATGATGAATTTAATTCTGTATTAATAAAATCTATGAACTTTATTTTCATTATATCTCTTCCAATGGTAATCTTTTGTATCCTATATGCAGAGCCTTCCGTTTTGCTTTTTGCAGGAAATGGTTATTATGAAGCAATTTTACCACTAAAAATATTATCAATAATAATTCTTATCGCTAGTATTTCTAATTTAACAGGAATTCAAATGTTGATTCCTCTAAATAAGGATAAGGAGCTCTGTTATTCTGTGATTTATGGAGCTATTTCTAGTTTTATTTTTAGCCCTATTTTAGTTTATTATTATGGTGTTCTAGGTGCTGTTGTTTCTGTTTTAATATCACAAGTTATAGTGATGGCATCTCAAATAATTACTTTACGGAATTACTTTTATATGCTTTTTTCTAATATAGAATATATTAAATTGTCTTGTGGTATTATTATTTCTATTTTGATTTCATTTGGTCTGACTTGGTTTTCTGAGGAGGGACAAGTATTAATTTTCCTTATGAAAACAATACTTTTCTTTAGTTGCTATTTTTTAACTCTCTTGTTATTGAGAGAGAAGTTCATATTGTTAATGTTTAATCAAATTAAAAATAAATTTTATTAGGAGAGATAAGGTAGATATGAATTATGCACTTGTTTTTGCAGGCGGAACAGGTTCTCGAATGAACTCAAAGTCATTGCCAAAGCAATTTTTAAAAGTATATGGTAAACCTGTCATTATTCATACGCTTGAAAAGTTTGAACAATGTGAGGCAATCGATGCGATTGTTGTAGTGATTTTAAAAGGATGGGAATCTCATTTAGAAGATTTAGTCAAACAGTATCACCTTAAAAAAGTGGTGCGTATTGTGCCAGGTGGTAATTCTGGGCAGGAATCTATTTACAATGGTTTAAAAGAAATGGATAGTGGTGTTGTGGTTATTCATGATGGGGTAAGACCATTTATTAATGATGAGATCATTATTCAAAATATTGAGCTTGCAAAAGAAAAACAAGTTGCTATTACTTGTGCTACAGCAAAAGAGACTTTTGCTTATGTGGAAAATAATTGTATTAAACACGTGATTAAGCGTGAAAATTCATTTATTGCTAAAGCGCCGCAAACATTTAATTTAGATTTAATTAAATCTGCACATCATAAAGCTATTGCAGAAAATGATTTTTCATTTATTGATTCTTGTATGATTGTTAAACATTATTATCCAGAATTAGATTTCCCAATTGTTCTTTGTGGACCTGAGAATATCAAAATTACCACGCAAGAAGATTTTTATCTTGCAAAAGCAATGTTTTCTATTGAAGAAGATGAGCAGCTATATCGAGGTAGTGAATGAGCATATTAGAAGAGGATTTTAGAGAGTTATCTCTACGATTGAGTCCAGAGTTATCTCAATTAAACGGGAAAAGCATTTTATTGGTTGGTGCAACCGGAGCAATCTCTAGCTATTTGGGGAGATTTTTAATTAATGTTTTACAAACAAAAGTTGCAAGTTTTCAGCTTGCTTTAACGGCTAGAAGTGAAGAGAGTTTAAAAAAATATTATTCAGAAGTTGATAAATCCTTCTTTAAATGTATTTTTTTAGATGTTAAAGAACCATTCCAGCTTACAGGGCAGTATGATTACATCATTTTTGCAGCCGGTAATGCTGATCCGAAAAATATTGTAAATAATCCATTGGATATTATTCATACTAATTATTTAGGATTGCATAATACAATCGAATTTGCAAAGAAACAGACAAAAACAAAAATTGTATTTTTTTCAACTCGTGAAATCTATGGAATGGTTTCAAATAAGTCTGTGATTGAAGAAGATGATATTGGTGTACTGGATCCTTTAAACTTTAGAAGTTGCTATCCTGAAGTTAAAAAATTATGCGAGAATATGTTGGAGTGTGCCGTCGAAAATTATGCTAATTTATCCTATAGTATTCTTCGCTTAGCGCATATATACGGACCAGGAATGAATATTCAAAATGATGGACGTATTATGAATGACTTAGTGGAAATGACCGTAAATAGTAAAGGAATTAAGTTATTAAGTGATGGTAGTGCGGTTCGTGCATTCTGTTATATCAGTGATGCTGTGACGGGTATAATTAAAGCAATGTTAGTTAATGAAAATAAAGCCGTATTTAACATTGCTAATGAAACAGAAGCTAAATCTATTCGAGAGGTTGTAACTCTTATTCAAGAGATATTTCCAGCGCTAGTTCCTTCTGTAGAATATGCTCAAAATAGTAATGCTAACTCTAAAGGGTATTTCTTTACTTCTCGAACAGAATTATCAACAAAACGTTTAGAATCTTTAGGCTGGAAGCCTGAGACCTCATTAGCAGAAGGTCTGAAAAAGACGATTCAAAGTTATTTATAAAATCAAAGGATAACAAAATGAAAAAATATGACTATCTTATAGTTGGTGCAGGTCTTTTCGGCTCAATTTTTGCTTATGAGGCGACTAAGCGTGGTAAAAAATGCTTAGTAATTGAAAAACGTGATCACATTGGGGGAAACTGCTATACCCAAAAGATTGAAGGTATCAATGTGCATAAATATGGTGCTCATATATTTCATACAAGCAATAAAGTTGTTTGGGACTATATTCAGCAATTTGCTGAATTTAACCGTTTTACTAACTCTCCTGTAGCTCGCTACAAAGATGAATTGTATAGTTTACCTTTCAATATGCTTACATTTAATAAAATGTGGGGCGTTATCACACCAGAAGAAGCTGAAGCTAAAATTAAAGAGCAGATATCAAAAGAGAATATTACAGAACCTAAAAATCTAGAAGAGCAAGCTATCTCATTAGTTGGCCGCGATATCTATGAAAAATTAATTAAAGGTTATACTGAAAAGCAATGGGGGCGGAAATGCACAGAACTTCCAGCATTTATCATAAAACGTTTACCTGTTCGTTATACCTATGATAATAACTATTTCTATGATACTTATCAAGGTATTCCAATTGGTGGTTATACAGGTATTTTTGAAAGAATGTTAGAAGATATTGAAGTAAAATTGAATATCGATTTCTTTGCCGAACGTGAATATTACGAAAGTGTAGCTGATAAAATCGTATTTACAGGAATGATTGATGAGTATTTTGAGTATCAATTTGGCAAATTAGAATACCGTAGTTTGAGTTTTGGTAATGAAGTATTAGACATGCCAAATTATCAAGGTAATGCAGTTGTGAACTATACTGAAAGTGAAGTCCCTTATACACGTATAATTGAACATAAGCACTTTGAATATGGTACGCAAGATAAGACGGTGATCACTCGTGAGTATTCAAAAGAATATCAAGAGGGGGATGAACCTTATTATCCAATTAACGATCAGCGTAATAATGAATTATATTCAAAATATAAAACATTAGCAGATAATGTATCAAATGTTATTTTTGGAGGTCGTTTAGCTCAATATAAATATTTTGATATGCATAATATTATTGCTGAAGCTTTGGCATGTTCAGCTAAAGAGTTAAATTAGATAAGGACTGATATGCATAGAATAACATTATCAAAAATATTGCTTTGGCTTGGTGATTTTGTTGCTTTTTTTTCCTCTTTTTTTATTTCATTGATGCTATTGCCTTTACTCAATGATAGTCAAGTCGTTTTTCCAAAAGAGGAGCTAGATGAATATATTCTTATTCACCTCGTGATTTCTCTCAGTTGTGTATGCTGGTTTTGGATTCGTTTACGTCACTATACATATAGAAAACCTTTTTGGTTTGAGCTTAAAGAAATACTTCGTACCTTAGTTATATTTTTTATTATAGAACTGGCAATTATAGCTTTCTCCAAACTTTATGTATCTAGAACATTATGGGCCGTGACTTGGTTTTGGATTGTAGTTTTAGTGCCTGTAGTTAGAATTGGTTTAAAAAAATTACTTTTAAAACTAAATTTATACCAAAAAGATACAGTTATTATTGGTAGTGGTCGAAATGCTAAAGATGTATATAAAGCACTATCTGATGAGTCTTACTTAGGTTTTAGTTTTTGCTATTTTGTTGTATCTGATGCTATTCCCGAAGCCGGTATAGATGAAATTAAAGTAATAGATGCAAAGAATAAGGATATCATTTCACTTTTGCAACTAGATACTAAGACGGTTCAGTTCATAGTAGCTGTAGATGACGAAATATTGTTAGATTCTTGGTTGAGATATTTAGCTTTGAACAAATGCCGTTCAGTTTCTGTTATTCCTAATATTAGAGGAATACCATTGTATGGTACAGATATGTCTTTCTTATTCAGCCATGAAATGTTGCTGTTGAGAGTCAATAATAATCTTGCAAAGCGTTCCTCTCGTATTCTAAAAAGAACAATGGATATTGTTGGCTCTTTAGCCATTATTACTTTGCTTTCTCCTGTATTGCTTTATCTTTATTTTTCAGTAAAAAAAGATGGCGGTAATGCTATTTATGGGCATCCTAGAATTGGTCGTAATGGAAAAACATTTAACTGTTTGAAATTTAGATCAATGGTTGTGAACTCTAAAGAAGTGTTAGATGAATTGCTAAGAACAGATCCTGAGGCAAGAGCTGAATGGGAAAAAGATTTTAAATTAAAGAATGATCCTCGCATTACTAAAATCGGTGCCTTTATTCGCAAGACAAGTTTAGATGAATTACCTCAATTGTTTAATGTTTTAAAAGGTGAAATGAGTTTAGTTGGACCTCGCCCAATAGTCGCTGAGGAGCTAGAACGTTATCAGGATGATGTTGAGTATTACCTTATGGCTAAACCAGGAATGACAGGGTTATGGCAAGTAAGTGGACGTAATGATGTAGATTATAATACTCGTGTCTATTTCGATTCTTGGTATGTAAAAAATTGGTCACTTTGGAATGATATTGCTATTTTGTTTAAAACAGTTAATGTTGTATTAAAAAGAGATGGTGCTTATTAATGGCTACATTAAATAATTTACAGGGCTTAAGGTTTCTTGCATTTATATTGATATATTTAAACCATGCTTATGGGTTAATCTCCACAGGTAAGATTTTTGACTATGGAGCTAGGGGAGTAGAGTTATTTTTTATTTTATCTGGTTATCTTATTGCTTATGGCTTTGCCAATAGGAATGATGTGCTTGTTGATTCAAGCTGGAAAGCGTGTTTTTCTTATCTCAAAAATAAACTAAAGAAATTCTATTTTTTACATATACTTACATTTTTAATTGCTGCGTATGTAATATCTTGTATTAACCCAGGTTATCCAGGGATGCTGAGAAATGCTTTTCTTGGTATTACTCTTCTTAAAAGTTGGTATAAGCCTGCAATGTTCAGTTTTAATGGTGCAACATGGTTTCTTTCAACTATGCTATTTTGTTGGTTTTTTGTGCCTAAAATAAATGGGTTATTTAAAAATTGTAAGCATTCGGTATTACTCATCTCATTTTTTATCCTATATCTTTTTTCTATGACAATTGATGAGATGGTATTTAAAGCCCGGTATCCTTTACCTGAAGCTATTTCTTTATATGTTTTTCCTCCATACAGATTAATTCATTTTGTTTTAGGGTATTTAGGGTACTTTTTATTAAGAGATTTAGATAAGGATAGCTTAGGTGGCTCGTTTAATTTATCTCTTCTTCAGCTTGGTTTGCTAGTAGGGACAATATATGTGTATATTGCTCTAGATAAAACCTTTGTTTATACACAATTTATTTTATTTGATATTATTTTAATCCACTTAATTTCAATTAATGGAGGGATTTTCGATATTTTATTTGGTAATAAGGTATTTACTCATCTAGGGAATATTAGTTTCGAATTATATATATTACATGGAGAGCTTCTATCTCTTGGTAGGCTTTATTTATTACCTTTGGAGATAAATAAGATTATGGTTTTTATCTTAGTCTTTATTATTACATATTTGCTTAGCGAATTTTTTCATCTAAGAAATGTACATAATTTTATTACCAATAAAGTGTGGTGTTTAGGTAAAAAAAGATCAACGATTTAGTTTTTACCATTTTAGGTATTAATAATCATATGAATATCCTCATCACCGGTGGTTCCGGCTTCATCGGTTCCGCCCTCATTCGATATATCATTAATCATACTCATGATTCTGTTATCAATGTTGATAAGCTGACCTATGCTACAAATCAATCATCCTTAAAAGATATAGAAAATAGTACTCGGTATGCTTTTGAAAAAGTTGATATCTGTGATCTTAAAGAGATAGAAAGCGTTTTCGAGAAATATCAGCCGGATGCGGTGATGCATTTGGCGGCAGAAAGTCATGTTGATCGTTCTATTACAGGAGCGGCTGATTTTATTCAAACCAATATTGTTGGTACTTATACATTGTTAGAGGTTGCTAAGAACTATTGGTATACCTTAGATGAGGATAAAAAATCTGCCTTTCGATTCCACCATATTTCTACAGATGAAGTGTATGGGGATTTATCCTTTTCTGAACCAGCCTTCACCGAGCATTCCGCTTATCATCCGAGCAGTCCTTATTCAGCCTCAAAAGCGGCGAGTGATCATTTGGTGCACGCTTGGCATCGTACTTATGGTTTGCCAGTGATTATCACAAACAGTTCCAATAACTATGGGGCTTATCAGCATGCTGAAAAGCTCATTCCTTTAATGATTTCAAATTCGCTGATGGGGAAGCCCTTGCCAATTTATGGTGATGGGCAGCAAATTCGTGATTGGTTATTTGTGGAAGATCATGTTCAAGCCTTATATTTAGTTTTAACAAAAGGTCGAGTCGGGGAAAGCTATAATATTGGCGGAAATTGTGAAAGAACAAACCTTGAAGTAGTTAAAATGATTTGTGAGTTACTCGAAGAACTGGTGCCAAATAAGCCTAATCACATTAAGTATTACGAAGATTTAATTACTTTTGTAAAAGACCGACCAGGTCACGATGTACGATATTCATTGGATTGTTCTAAAATTCATGCAGAATTAGGTTGGCAACCGCAAATAACCTTTGAACAAGGGCTTCGTCAGACGGTAAAATGGTACCTAGAGAATAATAGATAAATAAAGGAGAAGAACTACATGCAAATTACATTATCAACGGCTCCGGCTTCGGAGAGTTGGGGCAAAAATGCCATTTTAAGTTTTAATCAAGATCAAGCCGTTATTCATCTTAAAGATGATGAAAAATCGAACCTTGTTTTAGTGCAAAAAGCGGCACGTAAATTACGTGGACAAGGTATTAAAGACGTTGAGCTTGTGGGGGATGCATGGGAATTAGAAAATTGCTGGGCATTTTATCAAGGTTTTTACTCGGCGAAGCAAGACTATTCGATTGAGTTTCCTCATTTAGAGGATGAGCCACAAGATGAATTATTAGCTCGTATTGAATGTGGTGATTTTGTTCGTGGCATTATTAATGAGCCGGCACAAACCCTTACGCCGGTTAAATTAGCTGAACGCGCGGCTGAGTTTATTTCTAAACAAGCCGAAAGTTATGCCGATAAAAGTGCGGTCAGTTTTCAAATCATTTCGGGTGAAGCGTTAAAAGAGCAAGGTTATCACGGGATCTTTACTGTGGGGCGTGGGTCTATTAATCCACCAGCCATGCTGCAATTAGATTTTAACCCGACTAATGATCCAAATGCGCCTGTATTAGCCTGTTTAGTGGGTAAAGGTATTACTTTTGACAGTGGTGGTTATAGCATCAAACCAAGTGATGGTATGAGTACTATGCGTACCGATATGGGCGGTGCAGCGTTATTAACGGGTGCGTTAGGATTTGCGATTGCGCACGGTTTAAATCAACGTGTAAAACTTTATCTATGCTGTGCAGAAAACTTGGTGAGCGGTAATGCATTCAAATTGGGTGATATCATCACCTATAAAAATGGTGTAACTGCTGAGATTTTAAATACTGATGCGGAAGGGCGTTTAGTATTAGCAGACGGTTTAATTGAAGCCGATAATCAAAACCCACAATTTATTGTCGATTGTGCAACTTTAACGGGTGCGGCGAAAGTGGCGGTGGGTAATGATTACCACAGTGTACTTTCTATGGATGATGCGTTAGTAAATAGCTTATTCCAAGCCGCGAAAGAAGAAAATGAACCATTCTGGCGTTTGCCTTTTGAAGCGTTCCATCGTAGCCAAATCACGTCTTCTTTTGCGGATATTGCAAATACAGGTACAGCGCCAGTTGTGGCGGGCGCAAGTACTGCAACGGCATTTTTATCGTATTTTGTGAAAAACTATCAACAACGTTGGTTGCATATTGATTGTTCGGCCACTTATCGTAAATCTGGCAGTGATTTATGGGCGGTTGGCGCAACCGGAATTGGTGTGAAAACTTTAGCAAATTTATTAGTAACGAAAGCAAGTTAAGTAGGATTTTATGGTAGAACGTACTTTTTCGATTATCAAACCTGATGCAGTAAAGCGTCATTTAATTGGTGCTATTTTAGGACGTTTTGAATCACAGGGATTCCGTGTCGTTGCCCTTAAAATGGTGCAATTAACCAAAGAACAAGCGGAAGGTTTCTATGCAGAACATCAAGGTAAACTATTTTTTGACCCGTTGGTGGAGTATATGCTCTCTGGCCCGATAGTGGTTTCTGTATTGGAAAAAGAAAATGCCGTGAAAGATTATCGTACTTTGATTGGTGCAACGAATCCGGCTGAGGCGGCAGAAGGCACTATCCGTAAAGACTTCGCGTTAAGCCAGCGTGAAAATTCTGTTCATGGTTCTGATAGCGTTGAAAGCGCAAAACGAGAAATTGCTTATTTCTTCGTAGATTCAGAAATCCAACCGTAATTCATTTCTATAAAAAAGCACTTAGTGAATCGCTAAGTGCTTTTATTTTATTGCTTTTCAATTTTTGAGATAGTCTTTTCCAGAGGATCAATTTCAGCCCGAATATGAAAGGCTTTCGCCAAATTTTCCGAATTTAATACAGCTTTCGTTTCACCGACAGCTAACAATTTGCCTTGTTCTAATAGAACAATTTCATCGCAAAATTGATAAGCCAATGAAAGGTGATGAATGGCGACGACACACGTATGTTGTGGTGTGAGTGATTTAAGCTGTTCCATCATATCAATTTGATAATAAGGGTCGAGTGGCGCAATCGGCTCATCGACCAATAAGATAGGGGATTCTTTAATACAGCAACGAGCAAGTTGTACACGCGCTTTCTCACCACCTGAAAGTTGTTGAAATGGCTTATTGAGTAAATGCGTTACCGCAAATTTTTCTGAAAACGCTTGAATTTTTGACCGCTCTTTTTCTTTTGGTAAGGGCGTAGCTAAGCCTAAGGCTATCACATCATAAACAGATAAATCCCAATGAATTTGCGTATTTTGTGCAAGGTAAGCAATGTGTTGGCTTTTTTCAGTTGCATTCATTTTGCTTAATGGCTGCTCATCGAACCAAATCTCCCCCAGTTTGAGGGGCAAGATACCCGCAATGGTTTTCAATAAGGTAGATTTTCCCGCACCATTGGCGCCCATAATGCCAATCAATTTACCTGATGGAAGCGTGCAGTTGATGTCATTTAAGCAATAGGATTGGGTGAGTTTTTCAATTTTAATCATAGATTTTTCTCTGTTGCGTTAATAACATCCAAATCAAGCAAGGGGCACCGATAAGTGCGGTCAATGTGCCGATGTAAATATGTGAAAACAGTGGGATATATAAAATCGCTAAATCGGCCATTAATAGCAATAATGCTCCAATTAATGAACTGGTGAGATAAAGCTGTGATGGGCGAGCTTTTAATAAAATACGGGCGAAGTGTGGTGCGATTAAGCCGATAAAACCAATGGTGCCAGTTTGTGGAATGGTTGCCCCCACTAATAAAGCCACACCGAAAGTACTGATAAAAAAGCTACGTTTTGGATCAATCCCCATGGTGCTCGCTGTTTCTTCACCAAATGTGAGTAAATCTAAGTATCGGCGAGTGTGGTATAAGCAGAAAACCCCTGCCAGAACAATCGGGAGTGAAATAAGCAAAGTATCTAATTTTGCCCACATCAATGAGCCTTGTAGCCAACGATAAAGTTCAGCTAATGCCCATGGACTTTCCGCGTTGGAGAGTAATAATGCGATTGCTGAACCAAGCAACATATTGACCGCTAAGCCACTTAGAATCATCATTGTGGTGCCGTAGTTTTTGGCGATCAAATACACGATTAAAAAACTTAAAAGCGCGCCAATTACTCCCCCAGCTAAGAGCAGTGAAAATGGTACGGCAAAATAGTAAAGGATAAATACACTAGCCGCTGTGGCTCCAGAACTACTACCAAGTAAGCCTGGACTCGCTAATGGATTTTGGAAAATACCTTGCATCGCATTGCCCGCTATGGCTAGGCTAGCGCCAGTCAATAAAGCTAAACCAATGCGTGGAAAACGAATATCCCACAGCACCATCGAGCGCATATCAGTGAGCACACCATCCGCATTTTTGAGATGGGCAAAATCGCCTAGCTGATGATAAATCGCAAACCCGCTAATCAGCAGCAATGCGAAGAAAAGTGCGGTATTTAATTTTAGTGTTTTGGTCAATGATCAATTTCCTATGTAATCCAAATATCATTTGTTAATTTGAGTTTGTCAAATCTCCCCTAGCCCCTCTTTGCTAAAGAGGGGGATTATAGTGTCGGGATTTATAATTCTGATATTTTATTTTAATCATTTATACATAAAAGCTGTAAATACATTATCTTGGGCTAATCTAATCATGTAATTTCTCTCTTTAGTAGAGAGGGTGGGATTATAGTGTCAAGATTTATAATTCTGATGTTTTATTCTAATCATTTATACATAAAGACATATAAATATGTCATCTAGGGTTAATTTAATAATGAAATTCCCCTCTTTAGCAAAGAGGGGTTAGAGGAGATTTGTCAGCTACATTATTTTAACTGTTGATAAATCTTCTCTGCCCCTTGCCATACGCCATGATCGAAACAATAGGTATATTTCATCGGGATGCTGACAAGCGGTTGGTTTTTGAAGAAATCTTGCAACATAGGGTGGTGCAGTAATTCAGCTTGTGCATTGTAACCTTGTTTGTCAGTCAGTGAAATGAGCATATTCGGTTGGCTTAAAATCACTTTTTCTAACGAGAAATTTTGTGCGGTAAGTGGTGTTTTTAACGGTGTTAATCCGAGTAAATTTAACAGCACAGGATATTGCGGATAATAACTCTCTACCACACCAGTTTCCGATAAAATCAGCGTGT
Source organism: Haemophilus parainfluenzae (assembly GCF_003252725.1). Lineage (GTDB taxonomy): Bacteria > Pseudomonadota > Gammaproteobacteria > Enterobacterales > Pasteurellaceae > Haemophilus_D > Haemophilus_D parainfluenzae_L. The sequence goes on along the minus strand of NZ_QEPO01000008.1, from coordinate 49,387 downwards.
CAGTAAGCGGTCGATTTAAGTGAACGTTTTGCGATTTTAGTTTTGTTACTAAATCAGCCGCCTTTTGCTCATTACCCAGTTGTTTGCCTAATTCTAGAATCAGCGCAAATAATTCATCTGGCGTTTGTGGGCTGTCGTTAATTGGGATGATTTTCACACCAAGCTTTTTCAGCTCTGCGACTAATTGGGGATAAAAGGTTTCATTAATCAGAATGGTTTTATCCAAATAGGGCAATAACTCGGTTAATTGCGGTTCCAGCACAGGTTTATCGGTATTGATTTTATCCAACATCATCAACGGATTTTTTGAATAAGGCGACTGTGCAGCAATTTGAGAAGGCTCAGCCAATTCGATAAGCAGTCTGTCGCTGCAAAGCGTAAGCGAGACAAATTGTTCCGAAGCCTGAGCGGTAAACGGAAGGAAAAGTGCGGTTAAAATTAAGCGAGTTTTTTGCATATAGAGATAATGATACGCTACGCCATCAATAATGTAAAAAGGCGTGCTAAGCACGCCCTTATTAGCGGGTAATAATTAGAACGAGCCTTTTAACCCAACGTAAACATTGCGTCCTTCTTGGCCATAGCCCAGTACGTTTTCATATTTTTTATTGAATACGTTGTTAAGGTTCGCATAAATCGTCAAGCTATCCGCTACTTTATAGTTCACGCCTAAGTTTGCCAAGGTGTAAGATGGCAATTTCACTTTATGTGTGCTGTAAGTTGGTGAGTAGTAGGTATCCATGCGTTTGCCTGTGTAAGATACATTTATATCCGCACCCAATTTTTCAGTGATTTGGTATGCTAAGCCCGCATTTGCTAAATGTTTTGGACGACGTGCTAATTCAGCCCCTTTGCTATCTCGGGTTTGCGTGTAGGTGTAGTTCGCATAAGCAGTTAATACATCGGTGATTTTACCGTTGTAAGCCACTTCAACACCTTTCACTTTGCTCTTACCTTCAAGGTTTACGGCACGGCTTGCATAAGTGGTAAAGTTGATTACTTCGCTGCTAATCGCATTTTTCACGTTGCGAGCGAAATAAGTCACATCAAAGCTATGACGACCATCATTGGTTTCAAATAATAAACCAACATCGCCACCTAAACTTTTCTCAGGTTGTAAATTCGGGTTGCCGATATAGCGCGCGTTGTAGCCGTAATATTCAGTGATCGTTGGGTTTTGAATCGCTGAACCAAAACTTGCGTGTGCTTTCACGTTATTATGTAAACGATAAGCGCCCGCGATGCGGCCAGTCCATGAGTTTTCATATTCAGAGCTGTCAGTGTAACGGCCACTGATATTTAAGCTATGATCTGCATCGTGTAATAAGCGATATTCTGCCGCTAAGCTTTTCTCAATAAGCTTTTTATTGCCAGCATTGTTGAAATAAGACGAGTTGAAATCTGTTTTTTGATAGTCAGTTAAGAAGCTTAAACCTTGTGTGAGAGTGCCTTCACGATCGAAATTGACATCTAATTGATAGTTTGCATTGAGTTTTTTCGCATCATAAGCTGATGTATAGCCAACGGTATCGCTGTCAGTTTTGAGATGGCTTACACCAACCTTATGTTTAAGCAATTGATCGTCATTACCTAAGAAGCCACTTAATTTGAATAAGGTATCACGTGTGCGAGTGTAGTGGCCTTTTTCATCTGTTGCGCTGTTATCAAAGTTAGCCGTTTGGCTGCTGTGAGAGGTTAAGAAATCAAAACCTTTTTGATTATCGTCATAGCCAAAACGAAGAGAGGCATTATCACGATGGAATTTATCGCGTTCGTTTGAGCCACCGGTACTTACCGCTGTGCCATCTTGCGCGGTATAGTTAAATCGGTTTTTGCTGAGTGCTGAAATGCCTTTGGTATGGTGGCTGTCACCGTGTAAAGCATAATAGAAGCCGTTATTTGAGCCTGAAAGGGTTAATGAACCATCTACTGTACGATTAGAGCCAGTGCCGAAATCGTAATCAACGTTGAAGGTTTTGCCTTTTTCTAAGCCTTTCTTCGTGGTGATATAAATCACACCACCCATCGCATCACTTCCCCAAAGAGCTGATTGCTCGCCGCGCAATACTTCGATGCGGTCAATATTGCTTAATGCTAAGCCACCGAAATCAAAGCCATAACCAGAAACTGGGTTCACTTTCACGCCATCAATAATCACTGCAGTGTGGTTTGCATCCGCACCACGTAAGAATACATTAGTTAATGTGCCACGACCGCCTGAAGTACTCACGGCTAAACTCGGTACCGTTTTCAATACGTCACTGACATAAGTCGCACCACGTTGTGCAAAATCTTTTTCAGTTAAAACAGTAACAGATGAGGCGGTTTGATGAAGGCTAGTTGGCGTGGCTGATGCAGAATAGACGTTAATCACATCTAATTTTGCCACGTCTTCAGCCGCAGCTAATGCTGGAATCGCTAATAAAATCGCTGAAGTAATCACATTTTTTTTCATTTTAAAATCCCTAGGATAAAAGTCTGTATAAAAGCGCCAGCAGTTTACACATTTGAGGCCTGGCAAGCAAATCTCTCATGATGAAAATAACTCATCATCAAAATGAATGAAATTTAAGAGAAATAAAAAATTTAAGGATTTTTCTGACCGCACTTTTTCGCCTTTATCCGCCTTATAGTTTCAAGTATAATGCCTGTATTTTTCATCACATTGTTATTAAAAAAATTATGAGTACAAAATTCAACGTAAAAACATTCCAAGGCATGATTTTAGCCTTGCAAGAATATTGGGCAAATCAAGGCTGTACCGTTGTGCAACCCTTTGATATGGAAGTAGGCGCAGGTACTTCTCACCCAATGACTGCATTACGCGCATTAGGCCCAGAGCCAATGGCATTTGCTTATGTGCAACCTTCACGTCGTCCGACCGATGGTCGTTATGGCGAAAACCCAAACCGTTTACAACATTACTATCAATTCCAAGTGGTGATTAAACCGTCCCCAGATAACATTCAAGAACTCTATTTAGGTTCACTTGAAATGCTCGGTTTTGATCCAACACAAAACGACATTCGTTTTGTGGAAGATAACTGGGAAAACCCGACCTTAGGTGCTTGGGGTTTAGGCTGGGAAGTGTGGTTAAACGGTATGGAAGTGACCCAATTTACCTATTTCCAACAAGTGGGCGGCTTAGAATGTAAACCCGTAACAGGTGAAGTGACCTACGGTTTAGAGCGTTTGGCCATGTACATTCAAGGTGTGGATTCGGTGTATGACTTAGTTTGGTCTGATGGTCCACTTGGCAAAACCACTTACGGCGATGTATTCCATCAAAACGAAGTGGAGCAATCGACTTACAACTTTGAATATGCGGATACCGATTTCTTATTCTACTGCTTTGATCAATACGAAAAAGAAGCGAAAAGCTTATTAGAATTAGAACGTCCGTTACCATTACCAGCTTACGAGCGCATCTTAAAAGCAGCACACAGCTTTAACTTATTAGATGCACGTAAAGCGATTTCGGTCACAGAGCGTCAACGCTATATTTTACGCATTCGTGCATTAACCAAAGGCGTGGCAGAAGCGTACTATGCGAGCCGTGAAGCCTTAGGTTTCCCAGGCTGTAAAAAATAAGGCGAAAAACGACCGCACTTTAAGCATTAACACAACGATATAAGGAGATAATCATGAAAGATTTTCAATACCCAGATGATATTTATACTGAAGCAGAAACTGATCCTAATACGCTCGCGAATTTAGGCCCGTTGGCTAGATTAGCGGGTGTTTGGGAAGGGAAGCGTGGTGTGGATATCAACCCGAAAGCCGAAGGGCCAGAAAAAGATCCTTATATCGAACATTACGAAGCCCATCCGACAGATGGTCAAAATAATGGCCCGCAACTCTATTATGGATTACGTTATCACGCTCATATTGTACAACCGGGCGAGGTAGAAACCTTCCATGATCAAGTTGGTTACTGGTTATGGGAACCTGAAACAGGCAATATTTTATTAACGGGCAGCATTCCACGCGGCCAAACGTTTATTGCGGTTGGTAATGCACCGGCTGATGCGAAAGAATTCACCGTAAAAGCGGTACGTGGTTCACTCACAAACGGCATCATTTCGAATCCGTTCTTAGAGCGTTCATTTACCACGGAAAGTTTTGAAATGACGGTAAAATTCCATGATGATGGCACTTGGTCATATGATCAAACCACCATCCTGATTATTCCAAATTACGATGCACCGTTTGAACATCGTGATCGTAACCGCTTAAGCAAAATTGGTGAACCAAAACTGAACCCAACTGCGGCAGCAGAACAAGAAGGTGAATAATGAAACCTATTCTTTATTATGCGGCAGATTGCCCAGATACAGCGCCATTTGTGGCAGAGTTAAAACGCTTGGGTGTGGATTATGAGGCCGTGGAAGTATTATCTTCCATTCCAAATTTGAAACAATGGTTGCGCTTGCGTGATCGTCACGCCGCATTTGATGATGCTAAAGCGCAAGGTTATGCGGGCTTTCCGGCATTATTGTTAGATGATGATCGTGTTATTTTAGATGAATCCAAATTAAAAGAGATTTTTTAAAGTAATGAAGAAAGTCAGTTTTTTGCAATTTTTATTTAGAATTGGCGATGACTATTTAATGTTTTTGCGAAATTTAACACCCGCTGTGTTGTTTTTATCACTCGCGTTATTTATGTATTCTGAGCTGAATTGGGCACATTGGGCGTGGAGTAATGTGCTAGTGCTGTTTTTAAGTTTGGCTTCAGGATTTATTGCACTCAGCGTCATGGCAATAAATACTGTCGCTTTTGTACGCAAGATGCTGAAAACCTTAAGAACACTAAGCGGAGAGAGCGAACTTGATGAAAATATTGGTACACTCGCATTATTTAGAATGCTCTGGCTCGAAAGCAACAGTAAACAGCTAATCTTTTTTGCGGTAGTCAATATTGTGGCGGTATTTATGGTGTTAGTTTATGGCGCCAAATATGCCTTGAATTTTTATAGCTCAATTTCAGCATTAAATGATTAGGTCTTAAAGGCATAATAGAAAGTTAGGTTAAGTCTCGAATATGAAAAAAACAGCCCTAAAACTCACCGCACTTTTACTTGGTTTGACGCTTGCAAGTAGTGTATTTGCGACAGAGAATCGCAAAAGTACACAGAATGCAGATTATGAGCTTGAGAAAGTCTTAATTTTCAGCCGTCATGGATTACGCTCGCCAGTGGAAAAAGATCCGCAAGAAATGGCGAAATATTCCCCTTATGAATGGGCAAAATGGAATGTACCATCTGGCTATCTCACTGCAAAAGGGACGGTGCTAGAAACCTATTTCGGACAGTATTTAGGTCAATGGCTTGCAGATAAAGGGTTACTAACAACAGAACGTTGTGCATCGGGCGAAGGCATTTTTGCTTATGCAAATGGTGTGCAACGCACCATTGCAACAGGGCAAGCGATTGTTTCTGGTGCATTTGCGGGCTGTAATGTTCAACTGCAACATCACGGTAAAATTGGTTCAGAAAAAGATCCAATTTTTAATACGCAGGCGCATAATCCAAGTCAAGCCTTGATTGAATCTGCAAAAAATAATGTTGATTTAACCGCTTTACAGCAAAAATTAGCGCCAAATTATGCGCTATTGAGTGAAATTATCGATTACAAAAACTCACCAAACTGCTTGCAAAAAGGCGAGTGTGATTTAGGTGGAAAAGTCGGTGAGTACAGTATTAAAGACGGCAAATCGGTTAAAATTACCGGCGCTATTAGCACAGGGAAGAAAATTGTCAGCGCATTATTGCTCGCCCATTATGTGGGCAAGCCTGATTCAGAAATCGCAAACGGCCGCGTGGATAGCCAAGAAAAATGGCGTGCAATTAATGAAATTAAAAACGAATATTACCGCACGTTATTTAAAAATAACGAAGCATTGGCACAAAATGCCTCATATCCGTTGTTAGCATTTATTCAGCAACAGCTGAATAGCAAAAATAAAATTAATTTATTGGTTGGACACGATTCTAATATCGTTGCGCTGCTGGCAGCACTAGGTGTTGAGCCTTATGAATTGAATGATTCATTGGAAAATATCCCTATCGGCGGCAAGTTGCTATTTGAAGTGTGGAAGCACAAACCCAGTGGCAAACTCAAATTTAAGTTGGATTATGTTTATCAAACCACTGAACAGCTGATTAATATCACGCCATTAAGTTTAGTGTCGCCACCAAATCAAACAGCATTAACCCTCAAAGGCTGTGAAAAAGATGAAAATGGCTTTTGTGATTATGAGCGTTTTCAGCAGGTGTTGAGTGAAGGTATTGAGAACGGCAAGAAGTAACTTTCATGCAACCCTATGAAAAATACTTAAAAGAGAATTCGCAGAAATTGCGAGTGGATCAAACGGATGCGGAAAGAAAATTATGGCAACGCATCAATCGAGATCAATTATTAGGATTTCGATTTAATCGACAAAAGACACTTTTAAGTTATATCGTTGATTTTTATTGTGTGAAAGCAAAGCTGATTATCGAATTAGATGGTAGTCAGCATTATGAACCTGATTATCAGGAAAAAGACGCATTGCGAGATGCAGAATTAAATTCACTTGGTTTTACGGTGATGCGATTTAACAATGATGAAGTCATGCGTGAAATTGATGCGGTAGTCGAGCAAATTTATTTATTTTTAGAGAATGTAAGGGCTGATTGAGTATGAGGTTGGATTAGCTTCTGCCAAATCTCCCCTACCCCCTCTTTACTAAAGAGGGGGATTTCTTGAGTAAATTGATAGTAACTGACTCATTTACATTTTAATTTCAATAAAGATTAAATTACCTGCTTTCAAAAAAACGTTAAAGTAGAATATAGGTATTTAATTCTGCAAAGATCCAATCCCCTCTTTAGCAAAGAGGGGGTAGGGGAGATTTGGCAGAAGTGACAACGAAGAAAATATAATGAAGCAACATACTTATCAAACTACCGTAGAGTGGGTGGGGAATTTAGGGCGAGGCACATCCTCTTATACTGCGTATGAGCGAGATTTTATTGCTTCGGCATTGAATAAACCTAATATTTTAGGTTCTGCTGATCCTGCTTTTCGTGGTGATAAAACACGTTGGAACCCAGAAGATATGTTATTAGCCTCCATTTCTGCCTGTCATAAATTATGGTATTTACATTTTTGTGCCGTTAATAACATTATTGTGCAAGAATACCGTGATGAAGCAATAGCAATTATGGATGAAGGCAGTTCTGAACAAGCAGGACGTTTTATTTCAGCAACATTAAAACCTCGTGTAAGAATTTCAAGTGAGTCGGATGCTGTTAAGGCATTGGCATTACATGAAAATGCGCATCACGCGTGTTTTATTGCAAATTCACTTAATTTTCCAGTGAAATGTGAAGCTATTATTGAAAAAGATTAAATTAAAATAAAATGGTGTCAAGGTGCACCTTACCAGAGAAAACAAAATGACAACCCAAAACTTCCTAGTAGAAATCGGCACAGAAGAGCTGCCACCAAAAGCTCTCAAAACATTAGCGACCTCTTTTGCAGATAACGTTGAAGCGGAATTAAACCAATCGGGTTTATCATTCGATAAAATCGAATGGTTTGCGGCGCCGCGTCGTTTGGCGGTGAAAGTATTGAACTTAGCCACACAACAGCCAAGCAAAGAAATCGAAAAACGCGGGCCAGCAGTGTCTGCAGCTTTTGATGCAGAAGGTAACCCAACAAAAGCTGCTGAAGGTTGGGCGCGCGGTTGTGGTATTACCGTTGATCAAGCAGAACGCATTGCAACCGATAAAGGCGAATGGCTCGTTCATCGTGCAAAAATTGAAGGTCAACCGACCAAAAACTTGCTGAACGGCATTGTGGCTAATGCGTTGGCGAAATTGCCAATTCCAAAACCAATGCGTTGGGCAGATAAAACCGTGCAATTTATCCGCCCGGTTCACACAGTGACGATGTTGTTAGGTGATGAGTTAATCGAAGGCGAAATTTTAGGTGTAGCAAGTGCGCGCACTATTCGCGGTCACCGTTTCTTAGGCGAGAAAGAATTTGAAATTCAACATGCAGACCAATATCCACAATTATTACGTGAAAAAGGTTCTGTAGTAGCCGATTTCAACGAACGTAAAGCAGAAATTTTGGCAAAATCTCAAGCAAAAGCGACCGCACTTGGCGGCGTGGCTGACATTGAAGAAAGCTTGCTTGAAGAAGTGACTTCGTTGGTGGAATATCCAAATGTATTAGCGGCAAAATTTGAAGAACGCTTCTTAGCGGTGCCTGCGGAAGCCTTGGTCTACACTATGAAAGGCGACCAAAAATATTTCCCGATTTATGACAAAGACGGCAAATTATTACCGCACTTTATTTTCGTATCGAATATCAACCCGGAAGATCCAACCGCGATTATCGAAGGGAATGAAAAAGTGGTTCGCCCACGTTTAACCGATGCGGAATTCTTCTTCAAAACCGACTTAAAACAAAAACTGGTTGATCGTTTACCACGTTTAGAAACTGTGTTGTTCCAACAACAACTCGGTACATTGAAAGACAAAACAGACCGTATTGAACAACTTGCAGGCGAAATTGCAAAACAAATCGGGGCAGATGAAGCGAAAGCAAAACGTGCGGGATTATTGTCAAAATGTGACTTGATGACCAACATGGTATTTGAATTCACCGATACGCAAGGCGTAATGGGCATGCATTATGCTCGTCATGATGGTGAAGATGAAGAAGTAGCTGTGGCATTAAACGAACAATATATGCCACGCTTTGCGGGAGATGAATTACCAAAATCACTCGTTGCAAGTGCGGTCGCTTTAGCGGATAAATTTGACACTCTAACAGGTATCTTCGGCATCGGCCAAGCACCAAAAGGTAGCGCAGACCCATTTGCATTGCGTCGTGCGGCATTAGGCGCATTACGTATTATCGTTGAGAAAAACTTACCACTTGATTTAGAAGATTTAGTGAAAAAATCAGCCGCACTTTTCGGTGATAAACTCACAAATCAAAATGTGGTTGCCGATGTGGTGGACTTCATGCTCGGTCGTTTCCGTGCATGGTATCAAGATGAAGGTATTGCGGTGGATGTGATTCAAGCGGTATTGGCGCGTCGTCCAACTCGTCCAGCTGACTTTGATGCGCGTGTGCGTGCGGTATCACACTTCCGTACTTTAGATTCAGCGGAAGCATTAGCGGCAGCAAACAAACGTGTAAGCAATATTTTAGCCAAAGCGGATGCTGCAATTGGCGAGATCAATTTAACCGCTTGCGTAGAGCCAGCAGAAAAAGCTCTTGCTGAAGCGGTACTTGCACTACGCACTGAAGTACAACCGCTTATCGCACAAGGAGATTACACTTCGGTGTTAGATAAATTAGCGAACTTACGCGCACCGGTAGACAGCTTCTTTGATAACGTAATGGTAAATGCGGAAGATCCAGCATTACGCCAAAACCGCTTAGCGATTTTAAATACGTTACAAGGCTTGTTCTTACAAGTGGCGGATATTTCGGTATTGCAATAATGAATCTAAAAAAGGATGGTCAATTTTCCAACGACCATCCTTTTGTATATAGACTTCAAATGATTATTTCTCTATAATCAACCGCACTTTCCCCCCTTAGCTCAGTCGGTTAGAGCAGGCGACTCATAATCGCTTGGTCACTGGTTCAAGTCCGGTAGGGGGGACCACTTATTGAGATCGCACCGTGCGATCTTTTTTTATATTTAAAATATTTGAGGAGTTAACTATGGCTGCGGAAGGAGCGGGTGATCTCATCCGGGTTGTGGCGCTATTGGGGGCTGCAGTTGTTGCCGTGCCGTTATTTAAACGCATCGGATTAGGTTCTGTACTAGGTTATTTAGCGGCTGGATTAGTTATTGGGCCTTTTGGATTGCATATTATTCATGATCCACACGCGATTATTCATCTTGCTGAATTTGGCGTCGTGATGTTTTTATTCGTGATTGGGCTTGAAATGAAGCCTTCTCATCTTTGGAGTTTACGTCGTCAGATTTTTGGATTAGGTAGCTTGCAAGTCGTCATTTCTGCGGTACTGATGACCGTTGTTGCGACTCAATTTGGCTTATCTTGGGAAGTCGCTTTTGTTTGTTCATCGGGTTTTGTTTTAACGTCAACAGCAATTGTGATGCAGGTGCTTGGGGAACGAAAAGCACTTTCAACAAAACCAGGTCAAAAAATAGTTTCAATTCTATTATTTGAAGACTTGCTGATTGTACCTTTATTAGCGGTGATTACATTCTTATCACCTTTTGAAGGTGAATCACAAATCGTTTGGTGGCAGTCTGCACTTATTGCGATAGTGGCATTAGGTGCGTTGGTTTTCATTGGGCGTTTTATTCTGAATCCAGTCTTCAAAATTCTCGCTAACTCTAAAGCACGTGAAGTGATGACTGCGGCTGCACTCTTTGTTGTGTTAGGTTCGGGGTTATTAATGGAAGAAGCCGGGCTTTCGATGGCAATGGGCGCTTTTGTGGCGGGAGTCATGCTATCCGAGTCCTCTTTCCGTCACCAGCTTGAAGCCGATATCGAGCCTTTCCGCGGCTTGTTACTTGGTCTTTTCTTCCTTGGTGTGGGAATGTCATTAAATCTCGATGTGGTTATTGAAAACTGGTCATTGATTTTATTGGGCGTGATTTCTCTCATGCTCACAAAAGGTCTCTGTGTTTACTTGGTTGCTCGCGTAGCAAAAAGCTCACATAAAACCGCATTGGAACGAGCATTTTTAATGGCTCAAGGTGGGGAGTTTGCATTTGTTTTATTTGCTGCTGCTACAGCAGAAGGCGTGATAGATCAAACCATAAATGCGAATATGACCGCGATTGTTGTGCTTTCGATGGTGTTTACACCGATTATATTAATTCTTTATGAAAAACTGATGCCTAAACCGAAGGCAGATGATATTCACCCGGATGAAATTGATGAACAGCATCCAATCTTAATTCTGGGGATGGGGCGTTTCGGACAGATAGTGAATGATTTACTGCGATTAAGTGGTTACGATACCACCATCGTAGATTTAGATCCTTCCATGATTAAAGGCTTTAATGATTACGGAATAAAATCCTATTTTGGTGATGCTTCTCGTCCAGAATTTTTAATTGCAGCAGGATTGGAAAAGGCTGATTTACTTGTTGTAGCGATCAATAATCCGGCGCAAGCAAATCAAATCGTCCATTTTGCTCGAGAAATTAATCCTCGCATAAAAATTATCGCACGAGCATTCGATCGTTTTGATACCTTCGCACTATATCAAGCGGGAGCTGATGATGTGATTCGTGAAACCTTTGATTCAGCAGTCCGAGCAGGTAAACGAGCACTTATCAATTTAGGCATGGCCCCTAAAATGGCAAAAGCAGTCAGTCAATATTATTTTGACGCAGATCGCCATGAAGTGGCCTTAATGTCGCAAGTTTATGATCCTGACAAAGGCATATTTAAAAATCCAGCTATGGTTGATATTGCTCGTGAATGCGATCAAAAAATGGCAGAGAATATTCAAGAGATTCTTTTAAGTACTGAACCTAAGTATGAAGAATTAGAAGAGCATGAAGCTTAAAATGCAACAAACCGCACAAAAGTGCGGTTCGTTTTTTGCTGGTTTTAGTGATTGTAACCTTTCAACAATTCATCCCAATTTTCTTCATTGAATTGAATATTCATTCTGCCGACTTCTTTGACAAAAGAGCGGTGTAATCTTTCCAAGTTGCCTTGTTTCCAAGAATCTCCTGATTTTTGACCGCACTTATCGAAATCAATGAGCCAACATTTTTGTTCATTTCCGAGTTGTTGAACGAGAATATTATGAGCGTTGAGATCTGTATGACAAATTTGCAAATCATGCAACTGACGAATTAATTTACCGATGGCTTGCCAGACATCATTCGGCAATTGTTGGGTTTGTAAAAGAGCGGTCAGATCTTGGGCATTTTCGATCTTTTCAATCAAGATATCCGCTTGGTAGCAAATTCCTAATTTGCCTTTTTTAACACGTGCAGCAATCGGTTTAGGTACAGCTACACCAGCTTGATGGAGTTGATTTAACAGCTGAAATTCTGCCACACTACGAGTTTCACTAAATGATTGAAAACGATAGCGATCTTTGTTGAATTTTCCCCATAAACCACCGCGATAATAATGACGAAGGGCAGAGTTTACACCAAAAAGATCTTTTGTATTGAGGAAGTAGGTTGTGCCGCGTCCTTTAGCTGAACCGGTAATACGTTGTTGTTTTTCCCAAAAAGCCGATTCAAAAAATGAAGCGGGCTCTGTTGGTTTTTCTGTGAGATTAAAAAGAAAGAATTGATTATCTTGTTGGAATTCAAGCATTTTAGTTGAACCAAATAATAGAAAATGCCCTCATTCTACTTTAAAATAGACGGAAATTAAATGCGCGAGGAACTCAAATGTCCCATTCTCCACTTTTTACCTCTCCCCCTAAATCACTCTGTATTCTGCGTTTGTCTGCGGTGGGCGATGTTTGTCATGCACTTGCTGTAGTGCAGCATATTCAACGTCATTGGCCGCAAACCAAATTAACGTGGATTGTGGGGAAAACCGAAATGGGCTTGCTTTCTGGTATTGAAGGCGTGGAACTTGTTCCTTACGATAAAAAGAGCGGTTGGAAAGGCGTGTGGAATTTATGGATGTTTTTGAAAAACAATCAATTTGATGCACTTTTAAATATGCAGACGGCATTTCGTGCTTCGATTATCTCTCTTGGTATTCAAGCGAAATATAAAATTGGATTTGGCAAAAAACGTTCTCGAGAAGGGCAGTGGTTGTTTGTAAACCGTCGAGTTCAAGATCCTGAAACGCCTCATGTGCTAGATGGTTTCATGGCTTTTGCGGATTATCTAGGCGTGCCACCGGCAGAAATGCTTTCTTGGCAATTAGCGATCTCTGATGCAGATCGCGAATACGCCAAACAGTTTATTGATCCTACACGTAAAAATCTGATTATTTCTCCTTGCTCCAGTAAAGCCGAGAAAGATTGGTTGGTGGAGCGTTATGCGGAAGTGGCAAATATTGCTCATCAACATAATGTGAATGTAATTTTTTGCAGCTCACCAGCAAAACGCGAATTAGAAATGGTAAAAAAAATTACCGCACTTTGTGATTTTCAACCGGTTGATGCTTCTGGAAAAACCAGTTTAAAACAACTTGCTGTATTAATTCATCAAGCAAATTTAGTGATTTCGCCCGATTCTGGTCCGGCTCATATTGCGACCACTCAAGGTACGCCAGTGATTGGATTATATGCTTACCACAACCCATTGCGTACCGCACCTTATCATAATCTGGATAATGTGGTGTCAGTATATGAAGAAAATGTGCAAAAAGAACAAGGAAAACCTTCAAGCGAATTGCCTTGGGCGACCAAATTAAAAAGCAAAAATTTAATGGCTGAAATTCAGGTAGAGCAAGTGGTGGCTCAGATGAGAGCGTTGAATTTATTTTAAAGTGCGGTCAATTTTAGAGATAAAAAAGCCCTCAAATGAGGGCTAAAAGAATCATAAAGTTCCTTGCGAATTATTCGCCTTTTTGTGCGTTGTAAGCTTCTAATGCACGAAGAGAGTAAGTGTAAGCTGCACCTGCATTTAATGCGATAGACATCGCTAATGCTGCTGCCACTTCTTCTTCAGTTGCACCTGCTTTCACTGCTTCATCAGCATGTACGCCAATGCAGCTTTCACAACGTGTTGTGACTGCAACTGCTAATGCAATTAATTCACGGGTTTTGGCATCTAATACGTTACCTTCTGCCGCCGCCGCACCTAATGCGCCGTAAGCTTGTAACATTTTAGGGTATTTTTTACCTAATGCACCGAATGATTTTTTAACGTGTGCTACATCATTTTTCCAATCTGCAAACATTGTTTTTCTCCTTAAATTTAGTACAAATTTCGAGAGGAATTATAAGCAGATTAGCGTATGATACTTGTCAAATTGTCTTAACTTTTAGACGGAAAATCTCACAATGGATTATTTAGATAAATTAACACAACTGGCGCAAGTGCGCGGGGAAATTAATATTCGCTGCTTGTTTCAAGGGGATTGGCAAGTTGAACATCAGTCAGATGCGGTGGAATATCAAGGTTTATTTCATTTAATCGAGCAAGGTGAGTGCTGGGTAACCTTTGCGGGAAAACAGTTTCATTTGAAAAAAGGCGATCTCTTTTTTCTCCCTCAAAATCGACCGCACTTTTTGGGCAGTTCTCAACAAAAAAGAGAGAATAGCTACCAGAGAGAGCAATCAAATGCACTTTTTAATGTTCATCAAATAGGGGCAGGTACGCCCGATCTGAAGATGTTTTGTGGAACATTTTATTATCAAAAACCGTCATTATTAATTGATTCATTGCCAGACTATTTGCATCTTTCGCTACAAAATACGCCTGTGCAGCCCTTGGTTTCACTTTTTTTGCAAGAAGCCGAGAAACCGGAGCAAGGCACAAAATCTGTGATTGATGCATTATCAAATGTGTTGTTTATTTATATTTTGCGTCATGCACAGCAAATAGGTTTGCTCAATCAAGGCTTATTAGCCGCGTTGCAGGATAAAAGACTGAATCAAGTCCTTGAAAAGCTCCTGTTCTCACCTCAATTAGATTGGAATATTGAGCAATTAGCAGAGTTGGCTTCCATGTCTCGTGCGACCTTTATGCGTATCTTTCAACAACAACTTGGGATGCCCCCAGGAAAATTTCTCACACAAGTGCGGTTAGAAATGGCGGCTGTTTTATTGAAAAATACGCAAAAGACCATTTTAGCGATTGCCCTTGAAGTAGGGTATCAATCAGAAGCACATTTTAGTAAGGCATTTAAAGCAATTTATGGGCTTTCACCGAGCCAATTTCGCAAAACCTAGCCCATCGTTCAAAAATTACGCTATAATGACCGCACTTTAGGTGGCTCTGTCGCCTTTAATTTTTTAAGGTATTGTTATGTTTAATAAAATATTTTCATGGTTTGAAAACCGTTTAAATCCTTATCCGGAAAGCAATCCAACGACGCCTGAAAAAGGCTTGTTCCGTTTTATTTGGTCAAGCATTGATGGCATGAAAGGCTGGATCTTTTTACTCGCGGTATTGACGGTCGGTACTGGTGTAATGGAAGCCTTACTTTTCCAATTTATGGGATTGTTGGTGGATTGGTTGGGGGCTTATACGCCAACCACGCTTTGGCAAGAAAAAGGGCATTTGCTCGCAGGTATGGCAGCCTTGCTCATTTTCAGTATTGTATGGTCCTTTGTGGGCGTGAATGTACGCTTACAAACGTTACAAGGGGTGTTCCCAATGCGTTTGCGTTGGAATTTCCATCGTTTGATGCTAGGACAAAGCTTAAGTTTTTATCAAGATGAATTTGCGGGTCGGGTATCGGCGAAAGTAATGCAAACCGCCCTTGCAGTGCGTGATACTGTCATGACCATTGCGGATATGTTGGTGTATGTTGCCGTGTATTTTATTACTTCTGGTTTGGTGCTGGCAGCTTTAGATACCTGGTTTTTAGTGCCGTTTTTCTTATGGATTGTGGCATTTGTGACTATTTTACGTTTGCTTATTCCACGTTTAGCCAAAACCGCACAACGACAAGCTGATGCGCGATCTCTCATGACAGGGCGTATTACGGATGCTTACTCAAATATTGCAACGGTAAAACTATTTTCACATGATGCGAGAGAAGCGAATTATGCAAAACGTTCCATGGAAGAATTTATGGTCACCGTGCATGCACAGATGCGTTTGGCGAGCTCATTAGATACTTTAACTTACGCAACCAATATCTTCTTAACGTTAAGTACTGCGATTTTAGGTGTGGTGTTATGGCAAAACGGCCAAGTAGGCGTGGGAGCAGTGGCGACTGCAACCGCGATGGCATTACGTGTGAACGGGCTTTCCCGCTGGATTATGTGGGAATCGGCACGTTTATTTGAAAATATCGGGACGGTGAATGATGGTATGGCAACACTAACCAAACCGCATACCATTGTTGATAAGCCAAATTGTGTTCCATTAGAAGTGAAACAAGGCGAAATCAAATTTAACGATATTTCGTTTGCCTATGATCCGAATAAACCGTTACTTAACCATTTTAATCTCACTATTAAACCAGGTGAAAAAGTGGGCTTAATTGGTCGTTCTGGTGCGGGCAAATCAACCATTGTGAATTTACTTTTACGTTTCTACGAGGCCCAAGAAGGCTCAATTACTATTGATGGTCAAAATATTTTAGATGTAAGCCAAGAAAGCCTTCGTAGTCAGATTGGTTTAGTGACACAAGATACCTCGCTTTTACACCGTTCTGTTCGTGATAACATTATTTATGGTCGTCCAACTGCGACAGATGAAGAAATGATCAATGCAGCTAAACGTGCGGAGGCGGCAGATTTCATTCCTTATCTCAGCGATGCACAGGGTAGAAAAGGCTATGATGCCCATGTTGGTGAACGAGGGGTGAAACTGTCGGGTGGTCAACGCCAACGTATTGCCATTGCGCGTGTCATGTTAAAAGATGCGCCAATTTTACTGTTGGATGAAGCGACCAGTGCGCTAGATTCAGAAGTAGAAGTCGCGATCCAAGAAAGTCTCGACAAGATGATGGAAAATAAAACGGTTATTGCGATTGCTCACCGTTTATCCACTATTGCGGCAATGGATCGTTTAATCGTGTTAGATAAAGGACAAATTGTTGAGCAAGGGACTCATGCAGAGTTGCTCGAACAAAATGGCCTTTATGCTCGCCTTTGGAAACACCAAAGTGGCGGCTTCTTGAGTGAGCATGCCGAGTAAAACACAGGAAAAAATGACCGCACTTTGCAAAGGTGTAAATCTTGAGAGAGTTTAGATAGAGATTGAACTTTTCTCATAATTAGTGCGAATTTCCTTTGACTATTTTATTGACAACAGGTAATATTCGCACCCTATGCAAAAGGTAAAACTACCCCTAACCGTTGATCCGGTTAAAGACGCTCAACAAAGAATTGATTATGATGGTTATTATACCGCTAGTCAGTTAGTGCGTTTAGCTGAATCTACGGGGAAAGTGCTCAGCGATGCACAGGTAACATTATCGTTTTATATTGATCCACAAAAATTAGTGGTGATGAAAGGACAAGTACAAGTTGATGTTGAATTAGAGTGTCAACGTTGTGGCGAACCATTCAAACAAACATTGGAATGTAACTTTACTTATAGTCCAGTGGCTAATTGGGATCAGGCTGATGACTTGCCGGAAATTTATGAGCCAATCGAATTTAATGAGTTTGGTGAAATAGATTTACTTGGTGCAGTGGAAGACGAACTTATTTTAGCTCTACCGCTTGTCCCAATGCATTCATCTGAACACTGTGAAGTGTCCGCGCACGAACAGGTTTTTGGCGAATTGCCTGAAGAATTGGCAAAAAAACCGAACCCGTTCGCTGTATTAGCTAATTTAAAGCAAAAGTAAATTAAATTTAGGAGTATAGCCAATGGCTGTTCAACAAAACAAAAAATCTCGTTCACGTCGTGATATGCGTCGTTCACACGATGCATTAACTACTGCAGCAGTATCAGTGGATAAAGCAAGCGGTGAAACCCACTTACGCCACCACGTAACTGCTGATGGTTACTATCGTGGTCGCAAAGTGATCAATAAGTAATTTTACTTATAAGGTATTCACTTGAACCGTCTAACCTTAGCGTTAGATGTGATGGGCGGGGACATTGGTCCCCGTATTACTATCCCCGCATCTCTTTCAGCGTTGGAAGCAGATCCAATGCTCTCTTTAGTGCTGTTTGGCGATAGCCAACAAATTTCCCCTTTACTGGAAAATGCACCTTCTTCCCTTTTAGAACGTATTCAAATTCATCATTGCACTAAGACTATTGATAATAATCAAGGTATTTCTCATGCATTGCGTCATAGCAAAGGCTCGTCGATGCGTTTAGCTATTGAAATGGTTCAGAAAGGCGAGGCGCAAGGTTGTGTCAGCGCAGGAAATACGGGCGCATTAATGGGATTGTCAAAGGTTCTCTTACAGCCTTTAGAGGGGATTCAACGCCCAGCGTTGGTATCCTTATTACCATCGATGACGGGTGATAAAACCGTGATGTTAGATTTAGGTGCGAACATAGAATGTTCTGCTCAAAATCTCTATGAATTTGCCGTCATGGGCTCGATCTTTGCCGAAAACCGATTGAACTTAGTTTATCCACGCATTGCCTTACTCAATATTGGTGTGGAAGAAATTAAAGGGCATCAATCCATTCGTGAAGCTGCGAATTTATTAGAAAAATCGACCGCACTTAATTATACCGGCTTTATTGAAGGTAACCTTTTATTAAATGGTGTGACTGATGTGATCGTGACTGATGGGTTTTCGGGAAATATTGCATTAAAAACCCTTGAAGGGGCAGCTAAAAATCTGTTATCTCTTCTGAAAGGAAAAGAAAAACAGCCTATTTTTAAATCGCTTGCCAAATTTATTCTGCGTTTTTTCTTTAAGGATGCTTATCATCGCTTGAAACGCATTAACCCAGATGAATATAATGGGGCATCTTTACTCGGATTAACGGCTGTTGTGGTGAAAAGCCATGGCAGCGCAAATGTGGATGCATTTGCTCGTGCAATTGCGGATGCAGCTTTGCAAGCTCGTTTGCAAATTCCACAAAAAATCTTGGCGGGTTTACAACGTTATTAATTAATAAGTTTTGATATGATGAATAGTAGAATTTTATCCACCGGTAGCTATTTGCCGAGCCATATTCGTACCAATGCGGATTTGGAAAAAATGGTTGATACTTCAGATGAATGGATCGTGACGCGTTCGGGCATTCGTGAACGTCGTATTGCAGCAGCAGATGAAACTGTCGCAACAATGGGATGTGAAGCAGCCAAAAAAGCACTTGAAATGGCCAATCTTGATCCTCAAGAAATTGAGTTGATCATCGTTGCAACAACCAGTGGTTCTCACGCTTATCCAAGTTCAGCTTGCCAAGTTCAAGGTTTATTAGGTATTGAAGATGCGATTTCTTTTGATTTAGCGGCAGCTTGTACCGGTTTTGTTTATGCTTTAGGCGTAGCGGATAAATTTATTCGTTCAGGTAGCGTGAAAAAAGCCCTTGTGATTGGTGCAGATCTTAACTCGCGTAAATTAGACGAAACCGATCGTAGCACTGTCGTGTTATTTGGTGATGGTGCGGGTGCGGTGATTTTAGAAGCATCAGAGCAAGAAGGCATTATTTCAACGCATTTACATGCATCGCCAGATAACAATGCGGCATTACTACTTCCACAAGCTGAACGTGGCGTGGAGAAATCTGGCTATATTGAAATGCAAGGTAATGAAACCTTTAAATTAGCGGTGCGTGAGCTTTCTAATGTGGTGGAAGAAACCCTTTCTGCTAATAATCTCCAAAAAACAGATATCGACTGGCTTGTGCCACATCAAGCGAATTTACGTATTATCACTGCGACAGCGAAAAAATTAGAGATGGATATGTCGCAAGTAGTGGTAACGCTTGATCGTACAGCGAATACCAGTGCGGCGACTGTGCCAACTGCTTTAGATGAAGCGGTGCGTGATGGCCGAATTCAACGCGGTCAATTGCTTTTACTCGAAGCTTTTGGCGGTGGTTGGACTTGGGGTTCAGCATTGGTGCGATTCTAATTAATTTGTTAGAATCCCGACAGAATTTTAAAAGTGCGGTTAAATTTGACCGCACTTTCAATATTTAAACGATGAAGAAATAGGAAGAAAACATGAAAAAATTCGCAATGGTTTTTCCAGGACAAGGTTCTCAAGCTGTTGGCATGTTAGCTGATCTTGCTAACGAATATCCGGTAGTCACTGAGACTTTTAAACAAGCATCTGAAGTGCTTGGCTATGATTTATGGAACTTGGTTCAACAAGGTCCAGCAGAAGAATTAAATAAAACTTGGCAAACTCAGCCGGCATTATTAGCGGCATCCGTTGCGATCTTCCGTGTATGGCAAGAAAAATACCGACAATTACAACCAAGCGTGATGGCTGGTCACAGTTTAGGTGAATATTCAGCATTAGTTTGTGCAGGTGTAATTGATTTTAAAGATGCAATTAAATTAGTGGAATTACGCGGTAAATTAATGCAACAAGCGGTACCTGAAGGTACTGGTGCAATGTATGCGATTATTGGTTTAGATAATGATGCGATTATCAATGCATGTAAACAAGCCGAGCAAGGTGAAGTAGTATCTGCAGTAAACTTTAACTCTCCAGGCCAAGTAGTCATTGCTGGAGCGAAAGAGGCAGTAGAACGTGCGGCTGCATTATGTAAAGAAGCGGGCGCAAAACGTGCTTTACCATTAGCGGTAAGTGTTCCTTCACATTGCGCATTAATGAAACCAGCAGCAGAACAATTAGCCGTAACACTTGAAGGCATTACGCTTAATGCGCCAGCAACACCAGTATTAAACAACGTAGATGTCAAAGCGGAAACAGAAAGTGCAGAAATTCGTACCGCACTTATTCGTCAATTATATAGCCCTGTTCGTTGGACTGAAACTGTTGAGAAAATGGCGCAAGATGGCGTAGAGGTTTTAGTTGAAATTGGTCCAGGTAAAGTATTAAACGGTTTAACAAAACGTATCGTGGCAGAATTACAAGCAACATCAGTAAACGATGTGGCATCATTAGATGCTGTTGAAGCATTATTAGCATAAAAGGGGATGAAAAATGCAAAATAAAATCGCATTAGTGACAGGTGCAACACGTGGTATTGGCCGCGCAATTGCAGAAGAATTGGCATCAAAAGGTGCATTTGTAATTGGTACCGCAACCTCTGAAAAAGGTGCTGATACTATTTCTGCTTACCTTGGTGATAAAGGTAAAGGTTTAGTATTAAATGTGGCAGACAAAGAAAGTATTGATGCCGTATTAGAACAAATTAAAGAGCAATTTGGTGATATTGATATCCTCGTGAATAACGCAGGTATCACACGCGATAACTTATTAATGCGTATGAAAGATGAAGAATGGTTCGATATTATGCAAACCAATTTAACCTCTGTATTCCATCTTTCTAAAGCAATGTTACGCTCCATGATGAAAAAACGTTTTGGTCGTATCATTACTATCGGTTCAGTGGTGGGCTCAATGGGTAACCCAGGTCAATCTAACTATTGTGCAGCAAAAGCCGGCTTAATTGGTTTTTCTAAAGGTTTAGCGAAAGAAGTGGCATCACGTGGTATTACTGTAAATGTTGTAGCACCAGGCTTTATCGCAACAGATATGACAGAAGTGCTTACTGAAGAACAAAAAGCAGGTATTCTTGGTAATGTACCGGCAGGCCGTTTAGGTGAACCAAAAGATATCGCAAAAGCGGTAGCGTTTTTAGCTTCTGACGATGCGGCTTATATTACCGGTACCACATTACATGTGAATGGCGGCTTATATATGAGCTAACCCTTTAGGGGAGATATATCTGGGATTTTGTCTATAAAATATAGCAAAGCAGTTTAGTTAATGATAAAATCCCAGTCGCAATGTAACTTTTTCTCTGTATGTGTTTTTACATTGCCTATTTTTTTGTGGTGCGACCACCTAAGAAATAGTTGCAACTTTATCAAAAATGCATACACTAACCGCTCTTAAATGAGTTAAAACAACAATAGGAAAAACAAATGAGTATTGAAGAACGCGTGAAAAAAATCATCGTTGAACAATTAGGTGTTAAAGAAGAAGACGTAAAACCAGAAGCTTCTTTCGTTGAAGATTTAGGTGCGGATTCTTTAGATACAGTTGAATTAGTAATGGCTTTAGAAGAAGAATTCGATATCGAAATTCCTGATGAAGAAGCTGAAAAAATCACAACTGTTCAATCTGCGATTGACTACGTTCAAAACAATCAGTAATTTTTAAGTTGGGCGATCTTTTAGGTCGCCTAATTTTTTTCTTTAAATTTCTTCTCTAAATTCTTTATTTTCAAATAAAAAAGATATCTCTAAATTTTTAAATTTCTGACCGCACTTTCCTTTTTTAATCTTTCTCAGATTTGCTTTTATTATTTAGTCCCTTTATTTTTTGATTTAAAACAAGATTTACCTTAAAAGTACTTATTATGAGTTAATTTTGATGCTAGTATTCGATCAAAATTTTTTTCTAATTAACCATAAAATGATTCGGAGTATCTTATGGATTTTCTAATGAACCTAGGTGAAGGTAGCCAGTTTGCGATTCAGCTTGTTATTGTTCTTATCTGTTTGTTTTACGGGGCAAAAAAAGGTGGTATCGCACTGGGTATGCTCGGTGGAGTAGGCTTAATTGTTCTTGTTTTCGGCTTTGGTATTGAACCAGGTAAGCCAGCTATCGATGTTATGTTAACCATCCTTGCGGTGGTGGTGACATCGGCAACATTACAAGCCAGTGGTGGTTTAGATGTCATGTTACAAATCGCGGAGAAAATGCTTCGTCGTAACCCGAAATATGTCAGTATTTTGGCACCGTTTGTAACTTGTTTCTTAACCATTTTATGTGGTACAGGTCACGTGGTTTATACCATGTTGCCAATCATCTATGATATCGCGATCAAAAATGATATTCGTCCTGAACGTCCAATGGCGGCAAGTTCAATTGCCTCTCAAATGGGTATCATCGCGTCACCAGTTTCTGTGGCAGTCGTGACTTTAACCACATTCTTAGTGAATGCTAAAACCCCATTAGCAGGTTTTGATGGCTATTTAGATTTATTAAAAATTACTGTGCCTTCAACCCTTTGCGGTGTATTAGCTATCGGTATTTTCAGCTGGTTCCGTGGTAAAGATTTAGATAAAGACCCAGAATTCCAAGAGAAATTAAAAGATCCAGAATTCAAAAAATATGTTTATGGTGATAGCACATCATTGTTAGACAAAAAATTACCACAATCTAGCTGGAATGCGATGTGGATCTTCTTTGGGGCAATTTTAGTGGTAGCAGTATTAGGTTACTTTAAAGATTTACGTCCAGCCTTTGAAAAATCAGCACCAGCTCAAGTGGTTGAGATCGTTTCTGCTGATAAAGCAGTGAAATCCTTTAATGTTAAAGACGGTAAAATTGTTGCATTAGCAAAAGATGGTACATTGGTACTTGATGTTAAAGATAGCAAAGCGAAAGCTCAAACAGCTTACAATAATGTTGCAATTTATAATGATAAAGGTGAAGTTGCTCAAACAATTACCGCTCAAGATAACAGTGTTGTAATTACAGCGGGAGATAAAACCGAAATAATTGATAATGCTGCAATCGTCTTAAAAGATACCGCGAAGAAAAAAGTGAATTTAAGTATGGTTCACGTTATTCAAATCTTCATGTTATTAGCGGGTGCATTAATTATTATCTTTACGAAAACAGATGCGGGTAAAATCAGTAAAAATGAAATTTTCCGTTCAGGTATGATTGCGTTAGTGGCTGTATTCGGGATTTCTTGGATGGCAGAAACCATGTTTACCGTTCATACACCGATGATGAAAGCAGCACTTGGTGATGTGGTAAAAGCACATCCTTGGACTTACGCCGTGATGTTGTTATTAATCTCTAAATTCGTAAACTCACAAGCGGCCGCATTAGTTGCATTCGTTCCACTTGCTTTAGGTATCGGTGTTGATCCAGCTGTTATCTTAGCCTTTGCTTCAGCTTGTTACGGTTACTACATTTTACCTACTTACCCAAGTGACCTTGCGGCGATCCAATTCGACCGTTCAGGTACAACCCACATCGGTAAGTTTGTAATTAACCACAGCTTCATTTTACCAGGCTTAATCGGTGTAATTACTTCATGTATCTTTGGTTACATTTTCACAACCTTGTTTGGTTATCTATAATTAACTGCTGATAAAAGAAAAGGCTATTCATTTGAATAGCCTTTTTTATTTGTAAAGTTCGGTTAAATTTTAGGATGTTTTATCTCGATGCTCTATTTGACTTTATCATTCATTAAAATCCCTAAAAAACTGACCGCACTTTTGCGTTTCTTAAAATAAATTCCCGCTAAAGGTTGAAACATAGGGGGATTTATTGCGATAATCTTCATTATTTTTTGGGTGATCTTTCGGGCTACCATTTTTTCAGGTGGCCAGTTTTTATTAGGAAAGATTAATTTGAACATTATTTAAGTTAGAAGAATAACAATGGCTGAAAAACGTAATATTTTTTTAGTAGGTCCAATGGGCGCGGGTAAAAGCACCATTGGCCGTCAGCTTGCGCAACAATTGAATATGGATTTTGTCGATTCAGATGCAGTAATTGAGGAACGTGCGGGAGCAGACATTAGCTGGATTTTTGATTTAGAAGGCGAAGAAGGCTTTCGTAAGCGTGAAGAACGTATTATCAATGAATTAACCCAATTACAAGGCGTTGTGCTTTCCACTGGTGGTGGGGCAGTGATGTCAAAAGAGAATCGTAATTATCTTTCTGCTCGTGGTATTGTGATTTATTTAGAGACCTCAGTAGATAAACAATATCAACGTACACAACGTGATAAAAAACGTCCTTTATTACAAGGAACAGATAACCCACGCCAAGTGCTTGAAGATTTAGCTAAAGTGCGTAATCCGTTATATGAAGAAATTGCAGATATTACTTTGCCAACAGATGAGCAAAATGCCAAAGTAATGGTTAATCAAATTGTTGATTTAATTGATAATCTAAACGGCTTAAACGGTTTACTCTAAGGATTAAAAATGTTGTGCGTAAATGTTGAATTAAAAGAACGTCGTTATCCCATTTATATTGGCGAAGGTTTATTAAAAGATGAAACCTGTTATCCGCTGAAGAAAGGGGATAAAGTGATGATCGTGACTAATCCAATCGTCGCACAATATTATCTTGAAACCGTTACACAAACCTTAGAAAAAATCGGCTGTCAGGTTGAGTCGGTATTATTGCCTGATGGCGAAAAATACAAAACGCTCGATTCTTTAAACCTCATTTTTACCGCACTTTTAAAACATAATCATGGGCGAGATACCACCATTATTGCATTAGGTGGTGGTGTGATTGGTGATGTGGCAGGTTTTGCTGCAGCAAGTTATCAGCGTGGTGTGCGTTTTATTCAAATTCCTACCACATTATTAGCCCAAGTGGATTCTTCTGTTGGTGGCAAAACAGCCGTTAATCATGAGTTAGGCAAAAATATGATTGGGGTGTTTTATCAACCTTCTACGGTGATCATTGACACCCTTACACTCAATACCTTGCCAAAACGTGAAGTGAATGCGGGACTTGCGGAAGTTATTAAATATGGGGCGATTTTAGATTATGCCTTTTTTGAATGGCTTGAAGCTCATATTGATGAATTAGTCGCATTAAATCAACATTCACTGCAGCATTGCATTGCGCGTTGTTGCCAAATCAAAGCGGATATCGTTGCGCGCGATGAAACTGAAAAAGGTGATCGTGCATTATTAAATCTTGGTCATACTTTTGGGCATGCGATCGAAACACATTTAGGCTATGGGAACTGGTTACATGGTGAAGCTGTTGCAGCTGGAACTATGATGGCTGCGGTGTTATCTGAACAATTAGGCGATCTTTCTTTTGAAGATGTTGCACGTTTAGAAAAACTTTTAGCGCGTGCTAATTTGCCGACTGTTTCGCCTGATACCATGCAACCAGAGGATTATTTACCGCATATGATGCGAGATAAAAAAGTACTGGCAGGTAAATTACGTCTTGTGTTGCTAAAAGCCCTTGGTCAAGCCTACGTAGCGACTGATACTGACAAATCTCTTGTGCTAAACGCCATTGAGCGTTGCACACAACATGACTAACTGTCATTGCTCTCATGTTGCGTCCGAAAAATAACAAAACGAAACCTCGAATTAAACACCGCCCGTTTTTGAAATGGGCGGGCGGTAAATTTCGTTTAACGGACGATCTCAACCGAGTCTTTCCAAAAAGAAAACAGTGTTTGATTGAACCCTTTGTTGGCGCGGGTGCTGTTTTTTTAAATTCTCATTTTGAACGTTATATTTTGGCGGATATTAATCCCGATTTAATTAACTTGTTTAATATCGTCAAAGACAATGTGGATGCCTATATTGAGGCTTGTAAGCCAATTTTCTTTGCCGAAAATGCCAATACAGCCGACTATTATTATGCTCAGCGTGAAGCTTTTAATCAATCAACTGATCCTTTCGTGCGTTCGGTGTTATTCCTTTATTTGAACCGCTTTGGGTTTAACGGATTATGCCGTTATAACAGTAAAAATGAGTTTAATGTACCCTTCGGCGCTTATAAAACCCATTATTTCCCTGAAGATGAATTGCGATATTTTGCTCATAAGGCACAAAGTGCGGTCTTTTTATGTGCTGATTTTCAACAGACCTTTGAATTAGCGGATAAACACAGCGTGATCTATTGTGATCCGCCTTACGCACCGCTTCCACAAGATACTAATTTTACAGGATATGCGGGGAATGCTTTTGGCCTTGAGCATCAAAAGAATTTAGCCGAATGCGCCAAAAAAGCACAAAAAGAAAAGCAAATTTCTGTTGTGATTTCTAACCACGATACGAAATTTACGCGTGAGATTTATAAAGGGGCAAAATTTAAACGCGTTAAAGTACAGCGCTCGATCAGTCAATCTTCAGAGAAACGAGTTAAAGTAAAAGAATTAATCGCTATCTTTAAAGGTTAGCTTAGCAGGTTAATTCTGGATTGATTTTAATCTCAAAGCCTTTTACTTCGGGATAAGTCGATTGAATTGCAGTGAGTAATTCGCTTTGTCGAAATAAAATCCCTTGGCGAACGACCGCACTTTTAACTTCGATAAAGAGTTTCCCATTCGTAATGGAGCCTAAACGAAAAAGTCCTTTAAATTCTTGAGGGAAAAGGCGGCTGATGTTTTGGTTCAGTTCATTCAACATTAACCCTTTCTGCATGATTTTGGCAAATTGAGATCCTTCTAGCACATCAATAATATTCATGGCTTTTTGATAACGCTCATGCTTGTTTTCCACAAAAATACCCCAATAATGACTTTACGTTGAATTTCCGATACAATACACACAAATTTTGTCAGAGACAATAAGATGATGAAATCAAACAAAGGTAAAACAAATTTCTGGTCGCAGTTGCTGTTAAGCATGATTGCGATTTTTGCTTTACCTGTCGCTCAGGGATTAGAAGCACCGCCTTCATCAAATATGAGTGGCGAAAATTACCAAACATCATCTGAACAACATATGTTGATTGCAGTGCGTGAAATTTGTCAAGCATTGCAGGTTCAACCTCAGCTAACAAATCGCAAAACCCATTCCAATCAAAAACACGAAAAAATTCAACCGCACTTTATCGCGGCAGAGTTTCCTGTTTTTGCCCCTATTCGCGCCGGTCCAGCCATCATTTAATTTTCTTTTATCTTTGAACGAGCCGATTTTTTAATCGGAAGATCCTTTTTATTTTTTATTTGAAAGAGAAATTATGAGTTTTTTAACAAAAATTTTTGGCAGCCGTAACGAACGCATTTTACGCAGATTAAGAAAACAAGTTGCGAAAATCAACAAAATGGAGCCAGCTTTTGAAGCATTAAGTGATGATGAATTAAGAGCAAAAACAGAAGAATTCCGTAGCCGTTTAGCTAACGGTGAAACCTTACAACAACTTTTACCTGAAGCGTTTGCTACCGTGCGTGAAGCGGGTAAGCGTGTGCTTGGTATGCGTCATTTTGATGTGCAATTAATCGGTGGCATGGTGCTCACCAATCGTTGTATCGCAGAGATGCGTACGGGTGAAGGTAAAACCTTAACTGCAACCTTGCCTTGTTATTTGATGGCATTGGAAGGTAAAGGCGTACATGTTGTAACCGTGAATGATTACTTAGCACGTCGTGACGCGGAAACTAACCGCCCATTATTTGAATTCTTAGGTATGACTGTTGGGGTGAATATCCCTGGTTTACCGCCTGAAGCAAAACGTGAAGCATATGCGGCAGATATTACATACGCGACAAACAGTGAACTAGGTTTCGATTACCTTCGTGATAACTTAGCGCATTCTAAAGAAGAACGTTTCCAACGTCATTTAGGCTATGCCTTAGTGGATGAGGTGGACTCCATCTTAATCGATGAAGCGCGTACGCCATTGATTATTTCTGGTCAAGCGGAAGACAGTTCAGAGCTTTATATTGCGGTAAATAAATTAATTCCGAATTTAATTAAGCAAGAAAAAGAAGATACGGAAGAATATACCGGTGAAGGCGATTACACTCTAGATCTTAAAACCAAACAAGCGTATTTGACTGAACGTGGTCAAGAAAAAGTTGAAAATTGGTTAATCGAACAAGGTTTAATGCCTGAAGGTGATTCTCTTTATTCGCCTGCACGTATTGTGTTGTTACACCATGTTATGGCGGCATTACGTGCAAACACCTTATTTGAGCGCGATGTAGACTATATCGTGAAAGATGGTGAGATCGTGATCGTCGATGAGCACACTGGTCGTACTATGGCGGGTCGTCGTTGGTCTGATGGTTTACACCAAGCGATCGAAGCGAAAGAAGGCGTAGAAATTAAGAGCGAAAACCAAACTGTTGCTTCTATTTCTTACCAAAACTACTTCCGTCTTTATGACAAATTAGCGGGCATGACAGGTACAGCTGATACCGAAGCCTTTGAATTCCAACAAATTTATGGTTTGGAAACTGTTGTTATCCCAACCAATCGACCAATGATTCGTGATGATCGTACGGACGTCATGTTTGAAAATGAAGAATACAAATTCAATGCGATTATTGAAGATATCAAAGACTGTGTCGCACGCAATCAACCGGTTCTTGTGGGTACCGTATCCGTTGAAAAATCTGAAATGCTTTCTCAAGCGTTAGATAAAGCGGGCATCAAACACAATGTATTGAATGCAAAATTCCACGCGCAAGAAGCGGAAATCGTTGCGGAAGCTGGGGCACCTGGTGCGGTAACCATTGCAACCAACATGGCGGGTCGTGGTACCGATATTATCCTCGGTGGTAACTGGAAAGCAAAAGCTGCAAAATTAGAGAACCCAACACCAGAGCAAATTGAGGCGCTTAAAGCTGAGTGGGAGAAAAATCACGAGATCGTGATGCAAGCCGGTGGCTTACACATTATCGGGACAGAACGTCACGAATCACGTCGTATTGATAACCAGTTGCGTGGTCGTTCAGGTCGTCAAGGTGACCCAGGTTCTTCACGTTTCTACCTTTCTTTGGAAGATGGCTTAATGCGTATTTATCTGAATGAAGGTAAATTAAATATGATGCGCAAAGCCTTTACCCAACCAGGCGAAGCGATGGAGTCTAAACTTCTCGCTAAAGTGATTGCATCAGCGCAAGCGAAAGTGGAGGCCTTCCATTTTGATGGTCGTAAAAACTTGCTCGAATATGATGATGTGGCTAACGATCAACGTCATGCAATTTACGAACAACGTAATTACTTGCTCGATAACGATGATATTTCAGAGACTATCAAAGCAATTCGCAGCGATGTATTTAATGATGTGATTGACCAATATATTCCACCACAATCGTTGGAAGAACAATGGGATATTAAAGGCTTAGAAGAGCGTTTAGCGCAAGAGTTTGGCCTTGAGTTACCAATTGAACATTGGCTAGAAGAAAATAACAATCTTCATGAAGAGAACTTGCGTGAGCGTATTATTCAAGAAGCGGAAGATGAATACAAAGCGAAAGAAGCGCTTGCGGGTGAAGAAACCATGCGTCATTTCGAAAAAGGTGTGATGTTACAAACTCTTGATGAGCTTTGGAAGGAGCACTTGGCGGCAATGGATTATTTACGTCAAGGTATCCATTTACGTGGTTATGCGCAAAAAGATCCAAAACAAGAGTACAAAAAAGAATCTTTCCGTATGTTTACTGAAATGTTGGATTCTTTAAAACATCATGTGATTACGACACTTACTCGAGTGAAAGTTCGTACACAGGAAGAGATTGAAGAAGCAGAACGTGCACGTCAAGAAATGGCCGAACGTGAAGCATTAACACATCAACCTGTAGATGAAAATACAGAGCAAGCTCAAAATGAGGACTATTCTGATCGCCATATTGGACGTAATGAACCTTGTCCTTGTGGGTCAGGTAAAAAATACAAGCATTGCCACGGCAGTAAAGCCCGATATGCTTAGTTAAGGAAAAGAGCGGTTAAATTTTTGCGTGTTTAAAACACCGCTAAAAATGACCGCTCTTTCTACTTTTGAGATAAGGAAAGACGATGAGTAAGCCTATCATTCAAGTTGCGGCAGGGATTATTCGTAATGAATTTGGGCAGCTATATTTGACCCAGCGTTTAGAAGGGCAAGATTTTGCGCAAGCATTAGAATTTCCAGGTGGCAAAGTTGATGCAGGTGAAACACCTGAAGAAGCTTTAAAAAGAGAATTAGAAGAAGAGATTGGCATTCACATTTTAAATGCTGAGCTGTACGAACGTTTTCAATTTGAATATCCAACCAAAATTTTAGATTTTAGTTTTTATCTGGTCACAGAATGGATTGGTGAGCCGTTTGGTCGAGAAGGTCAAGAAGGTTTTTGGCTTGAACAAAGCGAGCTTGATGCGGGGCAATTTCCGCCTGCCAATTTAAAGCTGATTCAGCGTTTAGTGGCTGAAAGTGCTAAATAACATTTAATTAACTTTATTTACTATGATTCCAAGTATTTTTCTGAGTTTATTTTTTATTGCGACGGTGATTTTTATCGTCAATTCGCACTATCGCTGGACATATTTTTTTGCAATCGCGCTATTCGTTTTGTTGTTTAGCTCAATGTTTGCGATAACTGGTCAATGGCAACGCGGATTGAATTTTGCGTCCGTGCTTTTTGTGGTGTTGATGTTATTCCATCGAATGAAAATTCATTACTACAAACAGCCTTTACTCATTTCAGATTTTTGGCTTGTGACAGACTGGCGAAATTGGGAAACCCTCTTACATTATAAAGGGGCGATTTTCGGTGTATTAGGGCTATTAGGTCTGTTGGGTTATGCTATCTTTGGTTGGTCAGATGTTGAAACTGCATCTATTGGATTTCGTGTATTTGCAGCAATACTCGCAGCAACAAGCTTTGGTTTAATGTGGCATTATTCTAAAGATCCGGATGCGACAAAAGTCTGGCTAGATTCATTGCCGGATGATGGTCGAGATGTTTTCTTAAACCTGCCAATGTCTTGTCGTGGTGTATTCTTTAAAGTGCCAGAATTCAAAGGTAATAGCCAAAAATTTAAAGAAAAACTGACCGCACTTTTAAGTGAAAAGGCAGAGAGTAAAACTGAAAGTGCAGAAAAGCCTGATATTGTGGTTTGTTTACAAGAATCAACCTTGAATCCTCATCAATTTGATTTTGATGCAGAAACTATCCCACCATTTTCAATGTTTAATAAGCAGGAAGATACCGCATTTGTAAGTCCATTGCGCGTACATACGGTGGGCGGTGCAACGTGGAAATCTGAATTTGCTTTCCTTGCAGGCGTGCCTTCAACCGATTTTGGTGCTTTAGCAAGTGGGGTGTTTTATTCCGTTGTGCCACACTTACAGACGGGTTTTATTAAAAACCTTCGTGAGCAAGGCTATTTTTGCGTGGCGTTATCGCCTTTTACGAAAGGTAACTACAACGCAAAACCTGCTTATGACCACTTTGGTTTTGATTTGATGTTGCAACCACAAGATTTAGGCTATCCCGCATCAATCAGCAAAAATCTTTGGCATATTAGCAGTGAAGAGATGATGTATTACACCAAACTGATTTTGCAGAAACAGCATCCATCATTGGAAAATGTACAACAGCCCATGTTTGTTTATGTGCTTACGATGAAAGAGCACGGCCCTTACAACACGAATATGCCAAATCATTTTAATTTGGCGAGTAAGCGTTTAGGGGGAAAAGCGATTTCTTGCTTGAACGATTATATTGATCGTATTGATAGCCTTAATGAGGCGATTGAAGGTTTAAATGATTATTTAAAATCGCGTGAAACACCTTATGTATTCGGTTATTTTGGTGATCACCAAGTCGCTTTTGATAATCAGCTTCCACCGAAAAAAGGTAATTTTGTAAATCCAGATTATGTGACTCAATTTGTGGTTAGAACTAATCGTAAAACTGACTTTGTTCAACAGCAAGATTTCTTAGATTTAGCCTTTGTTGGTGGCGTATTACTTGATGTGGCAGGTTTATCACTGAAAGATGACTTTATGCGAGCAAATATCGCTATGCGTCAGTTAAGCCAAGGTAAGCTCGAAGATGCAGAGGATATGGATTTAGTGAATAGCTATCGAAATTATCTGTATCAAGATTTAAAAATTGCGCAATAATAAAAAATCTCGGTTAACGCCGAGATTTTTTTATAAGCAAAATTCAACCGATAAGTTTGCCAATTTTACCCACACGTCTTGACCATATTCTTGCTTGGTTGTGCGCTCAATATCTGCCAACTCTTGTAATATTTCAAAGAGCTTTTGATAGGTGAGTCGTTGTATCACTGCCATATAAAGGTGACGACGATTCTGCCAAATTTTGAGACGGTCAAAATCCGCTTTGAGTGTCTGTGTAGGCAAGCTCGTGTTAAGAGAGGGATTACGTAGCTGTGGTTTTGTTAATTCTAACAAGGTGAGCAGTTCACGTTGTAAAGTACGCAATAAAATAACTGGCTGCACATCTTCAGCTTGCAAACCTCGCAAAATTCGCTTTGAGCGATTTGCCTTGCCTGATAACAATGCATCAATCCATTGGAAAGGGGTAAAGATTGAAGATTGCTCTACGACGGATTTAACACGGTTATAAGTGAGTTTGTGATCAGGATAAAGCAAATCTAAAAGCTGTAATGCTTGTTTCAATGCCAGTAGATTATTTTCATAGCTGTAACAAAGTAGTTGAATAGCTTCCTCATCCGCTGATAATCCCATGTTTTTTGTACGATGCTTCACCCAACGAGAAAGTTGTTCTGAACTCGGCGTTTGGCAGTTCACGATCACAGATTGCGGATCAAGTTGATTTGCCTGAATAAACCATTCTTGTTTTTCGGCTACTTTAGACAATTTAGGCAAGGTGAGGACAAGCAAGCTATCTTCATTTAATCCACTGATAAATTGCTGAAGGTTTTTCTGCAAAAGTGCGGTCAGATTTTCGGGTAAATTGAGAATGAAAATTTGCTTATTAAAGAAGAGCCCCATAGATTGGCTGGCCTCAATTAATGCAGACCAGTCAGTATTAGTATCTATGGTGATTTGATTTTTTTCATCAAAACCTTGAAGAAGGGCTGCTTGATGAATGAGATCTTCACTTTCACTGAGAAACAGGGGATCTGTCCCAACCAAAAAATAGACTTTCGCTAAATGGCTGTTCAGGTTAGAGGCCAGTTGCTCAGGAAAAATGCGGTTCATTATTTTCCTTGAACTTGATGTTGCAAGGCGGCCATTTTATTAATTAATTGGCGAGCCGCTTGTTCGCGCATATCATTCCAAATCACATCGCGCTCAGCTGATTTTGCTAATGCAGCACGTGAGTTATCAAAGAAAGTGCGGTTGATTTTTGCAGAGATTGGATAGGTTTCTCCGTTAGCCAAGCGTACACTTGCTTCAACATCAAGGGTTAATACTTTTTCTGCTTCTCGGCCTTGTTTAAAGACTGATGCGACTTTGTCGCTTGAAGTCTGTTTATTTAAACGTAACACTGGTACACCTTGTGTTGCAGGAACAAGGTTTACGTTGTTGGTAAGCAGTTGCTTACGCATTGCCATAGACATTTCACTGTATGGGTCGCTACTTTCAAGAGCCATTGTTTTTAATTCTGCAGGAACAGCCGCACCATTATCGAAGTGCCAACCACAAGCAGTTAAAAAGGCTGTTGCCCCAACAAAGCAGATCGTTTTGATTGATTTCATCATAAAAATTACCTGTAAAATTCACCGCACTTTATTTTGTTTAAGAGCTGTTTATGCAACACTTAGAATAAAATGCGGTTATTTTATGGATTATTGCGGTTTAACCACCACATTTAACAATTTACCTGGTACATAAATCACTTTCACGATTTGTGTATTGTCAGTAAATTTCTTCACATTTTCATCTGCAAATGCAACCGTTTTCACGGTTTCTTCATCCGCATCAGCTGCAACGGTGACTTTACCACGAACTTTACCGTTGACTTGAACCACGATAAGTTTTTCATCTTCGACCATCGCTGCTTCGTCAGCTTTCACCCATTCGGCATGATCAATGTTACTTTCGTTGCCTAAGGCTTTCCATAATTCAAAGCAGATATGTGGTGTGATTGGATAAAGCATACGCACGACTGCGCTTAATGCTTCTGCCATCACAGCACGATCTTGTTCACTTTCTAATGGCGCACGGGTTAATTTATTCATTAACTCCATTACTGCCGCGATAGCGGTATTGAAAGTCTGACGGCGACCAATGTCATCGCTCACTTTCGCGATCGTTTTATGCACATCACGGCGAAGCGCTTTTTGGTCTGCAGAAAGTGCGGTCACATCTAAAGCGGTTTTTGCAGGATTTTGACTGTATTCATACACCAAATTCCATACACGACCTAAGAAACGTTTTGCCCCTTCTACACCGGATTCTTGCCATTCAAGTGTCATTTCTGCAGGAGATGCGAACATCATGAAGAGACGCACAGTATCTGCACCGTATTTTTCCACCATCTCTTGTGGGTCGATACCGTTGTTTTTGGATTTCGACATTTTGGTCATACCGGTATGCACCAATTCACGGCCTTCCGGATCGGTGGCTTTGATGATACGACCTTTTTCATCACGCTCAAGAGTGACTTGCGTTGGGCTTACCCAAATACGCTCGTTAGTCGGGCTGGTGTAGTAGAACGCATCGGCTAATACCATGCCTTGGCATAATAATTTTTGAGCTGGCTCATCGCTCGTTACGAAACCTGCATCACGCAATAATTTGTGGAAGAAACGGAAGTAGAGCAAGTGCATTGTGGCGTGCTCGATACCACCGATATATTGATCCACCGGTAACCAGTAATTCGCTTCCTCTTTATCCAACATGCCTTCAGCATAGCTTGGTGAGGTGTAACGCGCGTAGTACCAAGACGATTCCATAAAGGTATCAAAGGTATCGGTTTCTTTTAATGCAGGTTCACCGTTGAAGGTGGTTTTTGCCCAGTTTGGATCGGCTTTAATTGGGCTTTTCACACCATCCATGACCACATCTTCCGGCAGAATAATCGGTAAATCTTCGATTGGTGCCGGTACGGTTTCACCGTTTGCTAAGGTCAGCATTGGAATTGGTGCACCCCAATAACGTTGACGGGAAACGCCCCAGTCACGTAAACGATAGTTAATTTGGCGTTTACCTACGCCTAATTTTTCTAATTTATCCGCGATACCGTTGAATGCGCCATTAAAGTCTAAACCATCAAACTCAGCTGAGTTAACTAATTTACCGTGTTCAACAAAAGCTTGTTTAGTTAAATCAATTTCTTCATCGGCAAGCGGTGCGATTACTTGTTTAATTGGCAAGCCATATTTTTGAGCAAATTCAAAGTCGCGTTGGTCGTGCGCTGGAACCGCCATTACCGCGCCAGTACCGTAGTGCATTAACACAAAGTTAGCGACCCAGATCGGTAATTTTTCACCGGTTAATGGATGAATGGCGAATAATCCGGTTGCCATCCCTTTTTTCTCCATGGTGGCAAGGTCTGCTTCTGCCACTTTGGCATTTTTTGCTTCACGGATGAATTCAGCCAATTGAGGATTTTTTTCTGCTGCCAATTCTGCTAATGGGTGAGCAGCTGCGATACCTAAATAGCTAACACCATAGAAAGTATCTGGACGGGTGGTATAAACTGAAACTTTTTCTGCGGTATCCGCCACATCAAACGTAATTTCCACCCCTTCAGAACGGCCAATCCAGTTACGTTGCATGGTTTTTACCATATCTGGCCATTGTGGCAGTTGGTCTAATCCACCTAGTAATTGTTCAGCGTAATCAGTGATTTTAATAAACCATTGTGGGATTTCTTTTTGCTCGACCGGAGTGTCACAACGCCAGCAGCAACCTTCGTGCACCTGTTCGTTCGCCAATACGGTTTCATCGTTCGGACACCAGTTCACAGTTGAGGTTTTTTTGTAAACTAAGCCTTTTTTATAAAGCTCGGTGAAGAACCATTGTTCCCATTTGTAGTATTCTGGACGGCAAGTCGCAATTTCTCGATCCCAGTCATAACCAAAGCCCAACATTTTGAGCTGGTTTTTCATGTATTCAATATTTTCGTAAGTCCATTTTGCTGGTGCAGTTTTGTTTTTAATCGCAGCACCTTCAGCTGGCAAACCGAATGCATCCCAACCAATCGGTTGTAAAACATTTTTACCGTTCATACGTTGATAACGAGAAACTACATCACCGATGGTGTAGTTACGCACATGGCCCATATGTAAACGACCAGATGGGTAAGGGAACATTGAAAGGCAGTAATATTTTTCTTTAGACGTATCTTTGATTGCTTTGAAGACTTTATTTTCGGCCCAATATTGTTGAACTGAAGGCTCAATCAAATCGGGACGGTAATGTTGTTGCATAGAAAATCACCTTAAATTTTGACCGCACTTTGCGGCATATTTTGCTTTGTAAAATGTGATATAGGATAGCGTAAAACGGGGAAAATTGGTAGAAAGTGCGGTGATTTTTTTACTGATTTTATAAGAGATTTTGAATTTCAGATGGAATTAATTTGGGCGAAGGAATCCAAACTTGTTTATGTCGGTTTAATTCACCTTTTTCAAGAACTATCGAGCTTTTAGGTACTTTGAATGCTTTACTCAAAAATTTCAGCAAGTGAGTATTTGCTTGACCATCAACAGGTGGTGCGCTAATCGTGATTTTGAGTTCATCATCATGCAATCCCACAATTTGATCTTTACTGGCTTTGGGTTGCAGAATGATTTTAAGACGTAGTCCTTCAGGTGTTTGTTCGATTGCTGACATAACTAAATTTACTCACCACATTTACAATAAGGGCTGGAAGATCCAGCCCGAAAAAATAATGTTATTTTTGACCGCACTTTAAGCGGCGATAGCCCATAAAACCTGGAAGTAGTCGTAAAAGAGATTATTCAAAAATAACAGAATAATGGCGATAACCATCGGTGAAAAATCAATCGCGCCCACAGTTGGTAAAATACGTTTAATTGGTTTTAATAATGGCTCAGTAAGTTGATATAACGCATAGAATGCAGGGTTATTGCCACGATTAAACCAACTTAAAATTGCGCCAGCGATTAACACATAGAAAATGGCTATACCGATATTTTTAATCAGCCCTAATATGCCCAATAGTAGGAAGTAGTTGAGATTTAACCCGCCAAACAGAACCGATTTCAATCCGCAAAGCAAGAAGACTAAAACCAGTGCAGTAGTTTCCACTTTTTTCACCACAGGAAAAACTTTACGCAATGGGGCAATAACTGGCTGGGTTAATTTCAGCGTAAATTGAGAAATAGGATTGTAATAATCCACGTTCGCTAAGGGGAGCCATACGCGTAAAATTAACACTAAACAATACAGATCGATAATCGATCCTAAAAATAATGCAGTTTGGGAAATTTCCATTATAACCAACCTTTCCGTTTAAAATAGATATAAGGCGTAAGCGCCGCACCAATCATTAATCCAATAGCCATTGGGTAACCATATTTAAAATGGATCTCTGGCATAAATTCAAAGTTCATCCCGTAAGTAGATGCCACAAGTGTTGCCGGTAGGAACATCACCGACACCACCGAGAAGAATTTCATGATTTTATTCTGCTCGATATTAATATAACCCATTGCCGCCTGCATTAAAAAGTTTACTTTTTGGAACAATGATTCATTATGCGGTTGCAATGATTCGATATCTCGTAAGATTTCTCGTGCTTGTTCTAACTGATTTGGCGGTAAGCGAGTTTTACGCACCAAGAAACCCAATGCACGTTGTGTATCCATCAAACACAAACGCACTTTAGAACTGGTATCTTCTTGTTCTGTTAGGGTATTTAAGGCTTCATTGAAAGCTTCATCTTGCGTACCGTTTAAAATCACGCGACTTAATTTTTCTAAATCCGCATAAACGTTTTCGATAACATCGGCTAATTGCTCAATTTTGGTCTCAAATAAGTCGAGTAAGACTTCATACGCATTGCATTCCAATAAGCGTTGGCTACGGGAACGCATACGATATAAACGGAATGCCGGTAATTCACGATCACGCAGGGTGAATAAACGACCATCACGAATAGTAAATGCTACGCTTGCGAGGTCAGCGTAGTTTTCTTCGTCTTCACAATAGAAGAATGAGTGCAAGTGCAAGCCATCTTCGTCTTCGAAGAAACGTGCGGACGCTTCGATATCTTCCAATTCGAGGAATGAGGCGAGACTTTGTCCTAAGCCTTCTTGCAACATTTCACGTTCTTCCCCTGTCGGCTCCAGCAAATCTAACCAAATAGCAGAACTGAGCTCGGCTGGTTCGTCATCAATACGAAGCAAGCGGGAATCGTTAATAGCAAAAGCGTTAATCATTGGTCATACTCCTTTTGGGATTATGAAGATCCAACTGTGAACAAAAAAAGATCAAACGAAATTGGCACTAGAGAAAAGTGCGGTCAAATTTTTGTATGTTTTAAAAATGAGTTTCGTTCGATAAAAGATGCCGAAGAAAGGTAAATTGATTACCAGCGAGCTCTCGCTGATAAGAGGCGAGAGTCTAGAGCGATATTCGGTATCGACTATGACTGTCCAAAGTGTGTGTCCTTCTCGTTAAAAAATCGGGCGAATGTTACGCTTGAAAGGCACTTTCGTCAAGTATTATTGAAAAGGACA
Organism: Haemophilus parainfluenzae; assembly: GCF_003252725.1. Classification (GTDB taxonomy): domain Bacteria; phylum Pseudomonadota; class Gammaproteobacteria; order Enterobacterales; family Pasteurellaceae; genus Haemophilus_D; species Haemophilus_D parainfluenzae_L. Next base: position 10,560 of record NZ_QEPO01000008.1, on the reverse strand, counting down.
CGGTACTTTTAATTAATTAGTATATTGATTAATTGCGTTAGTAACTTCTTGATCTTGATAAATATTATTAACAATATCTTTGAAGGTTTCGCCTAACACTTTTTGGATTTCATCATTGCTCGCATTAAATGCGCCAGATTGTGAACGGGTCGCATTAAAGGTTTTATTGTATTGTCCGCGTGGACCTTGTACATAAACAACTGCTTGGATTTTGCTGTTCAAGGTATAACGTAAATTACCTTGATCTACGTGAGTGTTGAATTCTTTCACTTCAACGGTTACACCCGCATTTGCATTATTAGCTTGTCCGATACGGAAACCTTTGCTAACTAAATTTTGTTGCATCACTTGTTGGAAAAGTTGAGTAACGCTTGGTGATGCGTTTAATTTAATCAGCTCACCTGATTTAGTATAAGTTGCAATTTCTTGTTGTGGACGAGAATCACGAGTATTGACTGTTACCACTGCTGATTGGTTAATATTCATTGATGCAGTCGGTGATTGAGGCGCAAAAGCTAAGGTATTGGATTGTGCTTGGCAACCCGCTAAAAATAATGTCGCAGCGGCCAACGTCATTGTTGATAATGCTTTGATTTTGTTTGTTACTTTCATAATTTCCTCATTGAATTAGGTTAATTTGTGTTATTCTTACAAACTTAACGCTGAATGTATAGCAAAAAGTTAGGGAGTTTATTTATGTCAAAACAGCAAGAATTATTAGAGAGAATTCAAGCCGAATTTCAACCGCACTTTGCCACTGTGGAAAATGAAAGCCATATGCACAGTTCCGGTCGAGGGGCTGATTCTCATTTTAAATTAGTGATTGTCAGCGATGCTTTTAAAGGTATGCGCAAGGTGCAGCGCCACCAAAAACTTTACCAACTTTTTGCCGATGATTTAAAAAATGGCATTCACGCATTAGCGCTTCACCTTTATACAAAAAGCGAATGGGAAAGCCTAGGTGAAGCATTTCCAAAATCACCAAATTGTCTTGGTGTTGGACAGTAAGTATTTCCTTACGTTCCCTATATCAGATTTTCATAAGAAGAGAGAAGGTAAGAGACATTCTCTCTTTTTTATTTTTAATTCCTATTTATTTCTAACTCCTAATAAGTATGAGTCTAAAAGGTTCACAAATATTTCACAAAAAGTAAGGGCGTAAAGTGGAATAAAAGCCCATTTTTCGATAGAATAAGGCGCTTTTAATTTTCGAATTTCAATTTCTGGATGTGTAAGTAATTTCTTACTCATCGAGGAATTAAACAGATTTGAGTTTTTGAATTTATGTGTCAGTTAATAACGCTTTGATCTTAAAAGTGTTTTCTGTCACGCTCAATCGCGAGATTGCTCTTAAGGCATAGGCTTTGATTGCAATCGTGTTTTTAACCTAGAAAAGTAGTGCAAACAGTATGATTACAATCAAAAAAGGCTTGGACCTTCCTATTGCAGGAAAACCAGCACAAGTAATCCATAGCGGTAACGCTGTGAATCAGGTTGCGATTCTTGGTGAAGAGTATGTGGGTATGCGTCCTTCTATGAAGGTACGCGAAGGCGATGTCGTGAAAAAAGGCCAAGTGCTTTTTGAAGACAAGAAAAACCCTGGAGTGGTTTTCACAGCCCCTGCGAGTGGTACTATCACTGTAATTAATCGTGGCGAAAAACGTGTATTACAATCTGTGGTCATTGATGTGCAAGGTAACGATCAAGTTACTTTCGCTAAATATAACGCAGGTGAGCTCAATACGCTTTCTTCTGAACAAGTTAAACAAAACCTCGTTGAATCCGGTTTATGGACAGCGTTCCGCACTCGTCCATTCAGCAAAGTGCCTGCCGTAGATGCAGAACCTTCTTCTCTGTTTGTAAATGCGATGGATACCAATCCTTTGGCGGCAAATCCAGAGGCGGTGTTAAAAGAGCATTGGCAAGATTTTATTGACGGTTTAACTGTATTAAGTCGTCTATTCCAAAATAAACCATTAAATCTATGTAAAGCGGGTGATAGCAATATCCCAACCGTGGATTTAGCTAACTTAAAAGTACATGATTTTGGTGGTGTTCATCCTGCTGGCTTAGTGGGTACACATATCCACTTTATCGATCCGGTTGGTGTGAACAAAACCGTATGGCACATCAATTACCAAGATGTGATTGCTGTAGGTAAATTATTCACTACGGGCGAACTTTATGTAGAACGCATTATTTCTCTTGCGGGTCCGCAAGTGAAAGAGCCTCGTTTAGTTCGTACCGTTATCGGTGCAAACCTTTCTCAATTAACAGCTGGTGAGTTAAAAGACGGTAATAACCGTGTGATTTCTGGTTCAGTACTTTGTGGTCAAACGGCAAAAGATGCTCATGACTATTTAGGTCGTTATGCATTACAAGTTTCTGTGATTGCGGAAGGTAATGAGAAAGAGTTCTTAGGTTGGATCACACCACAATCGAACAAATATTCGATTACCCGTACCGTATTAGGTCACTTTGGTAAAAAATTATTCAACTTCACTACAGCAGAAAATGGTGGTGAGCGTGCAATGGTACCAATCGGTAGCTATGAGCGCGTGATGCCGTTGGATATTTTACCGACATTATTATTACGTGATTTAATCGTGGGCGATACCGATGGTGCACAAGCGTTAGGTTGTCTTGAATTAGATGAAGAAGACTTAGCATTATGTTCTTTCGTTTGTCCGGGCAAATATGAATACGGTTCAATCTTGCGTCAAGTATTAGATAAGATTGAAAAGGAAGGTTAAAAATGGGTTTAAAAAATCTTTTTGAAAAAATGGAACCCGCGTTTTTGCCAGGTGGTAAATACAGCAAGCTTTATCCGGTCTTTGAATCGATTTATACCTTGCTTTATACACCAGGTACGGTAACGCACAAAAACACACACGTTCGTGATGCGTTAGACTCAAAACGTATGATGATTACGGTTTTTCTTGCGTTGTTCCCAGCGATTTTCTACGGGATGTACAATGTGGGTAACCAAGCGATCCCGGCCTTAAATCAATTAGGTAATTTAGATCAATTAATTGCTAACGATTGGCACTATGCACTTGCAAGTTCATTAGGTTTAGATTTAACCAATAATGCAACTTGGGGTTCAAAAATGGCATTAGGGGCGATCTTCTTCTTACCAATTTACTTAGTGGTATTCACCGTTTGTACAATTTGGGAATTATTGTTCTCAGTGATGCGTGGTCATGAAGTAAATGAAGGAATGTTCGTTTCAACCATTTTATTTGCGTTAATCGTTCCACCAACATTGCCATTATGGCAAGCTGCACTTGGTATCAGTTTTGGTATCGTGGTAGCGAAAGAAATCTTCGGTGGTGTAGGTCGTAACTTTATGAACCCTGCGCTTGCTGGTCGTGCATTCTTATTCTTCGCTTATCCGGCTCAAATTTCCGGTGACTTAGTATGGACCGCTGCAGATGGTTTCTCTGGTGCAACCGCACTTTCACAATGGTCTCAAGGTGGTCAAGCAGCATTACAACACACTGTAACCGGTCAACCTATTACTTGGATGGATGCATTCATCGGTAATATTCCTGGTTCAATGGGTGAGGTTTCAACGCTTGCGTTATTAATCGGTGGTGCGTTAATTGTATTCACCCGTATTGCTTCTTGGCGCATTATGGCTGGTGTCATGATCGGTATGATTGGTACAGCAACCTTATTCAACTTAATCGGTTCTGATTCTAACCAAATGTTCTCAATGCCTTGGCATTGGCACTTTGTATTAGGTGGTTTTGCACTTGGTATGATCTTCATGGCAACCGACCCTGTATCAGCTTCATTCACCAATACGGGTAAATGGTGGTACGGTGCGTTAATTGGCGTGATGGCTGTATTAATTCGTACAGTGAACCCAGCTTATCCAGAAGGGATGATGTTAGCGATTTTATTTGCAAACTTATTTGCACCAATTTTTGACTACATCGTGGTTCAAGCAAATATCAAACGTCGGAGAGCAAGAACAAATGGCTAAATTTAATAAAGATAGCGTTAGCGGTACAGTTACCGTTGTTGTGTTGCTAAGTTTAGTGTGTTCTATCGTGGTTTCTGGTGCTGCAGTAGCATTAAAATCCAAACAAGATGAACAAAAAGCACTCGACGTTCAACGTAACATTTTAACTGTTGCTGGCTTAATGAAAGAAGATAATGCATCAGTAATCAAAGACACTTACAACAAATTTATTGAACCTCGTTTAGTGGATTTGCAAAGTGGTGATTACGTTCAAGCTTCAGCAGAAGAAATCAACAAATTTGAACCTAAAGATGCCATTAAAGATCCTGCAAAAAGCCAAGCAATTCCAGCGGAAGCAGATAAAGCAGGAATTAAAGTTCGTGCAAATCAAGCACGTGTTTATCTTGTAAAAGATGAGCAAGGCAATGTCAGCCAAGTCGTATTACCAATGTATGGTCGCGGTTTATGGTCAACCATGTACGGTTTCGTTTCGGTTGCACCAGATGGAAATACCATCAAAGGTATCACTTACTATGACCAAGGTGAAACAGCCGGTCTTGGGGGCGAAATTGCGAACCCTCGTTGGCAAGCACAGTTTGTCGATAAAAAATTATTCGATGAACAAGGTAACCAAAAATTCAAAATCTACAAAGGTAGCTCTGCTGCAGATAAAGAGCACGGTGTAGATGGTTTATCAGGTGCAACTTTAACCAGTAACGGTGTTCAAGGTTCATTTGATTATTGGTTCAGCCAAAATGGCTTTGGTCCATTCTTAGCGAAATTTAAAGCAGGAGAAATCAAATAATGGCTGATGCAAAAGTAAATTTGAAAGGTCTTTTATTCGATCCTATTGTTAAAAATAACCCGATTGCCTTGCAAATTTTGGGTATCTGTTCTGCATTAGCGGTAACAACCCAATTACAAACAGCGATCGTAATGGCGATTGCGGTAAGTTTGGTAACCGGTTTTTCCAGTTTGTTTATTTCATTGATTCGTAACTATATTCCAAATAGTATCCGTATCATTGTGCAACTGGCGATTATCGCGTCTTTAGTAATCTTGGTTGACCAAGTATTAAAAGCTTATGCTTATGGTTTATCTAAACAGCTCTCTGTATTCGTCGGTCTTATCATTACAAACTGTATCGTAATGGGCCGTGCAGAAGCGTTTGCGATGAAATCACCACCGTTAGAAAGCTTTGTTGACGGTATCGGTAACGGTTTAGGTTATGGTGCGATCTTATTAATTGTCGCCACATTACGTGAATTAATCGGTTCTGGTCGTTTGTTCGGTTTCCCTGTATTCCAAACTATTCAAGACGGCGGTTGGTATCAACCAAACGGTTTATTCCTTCTTGCACCAAGTGCGTTCTTTATTATCGGCTTCGTTATTTGGGGCTTAAGAACGTGGAAACCTGAGCAACAGGAGAAATAATCAATGGAACATTATATTAGCCTATTCGTGAAGGCGATCTTCATTGAAAACATGGCGCTCTCTTTCTTCTTAGGGATGTGTACTTTCCTTGCGGTTTCTAAGAAAGTTTCCACGGCGTTTGGCCTTGGTGTTGCAGTAGTCGTCGTACTTGGTATTGCGGTACCCGCTAACCAATTTGTGTACGAACACGTATTAAAAGATGGCGCATTGGTAGAAGGTGTGAGCCTTGAGTTCTTAAACTTCATTACCTTTATCGGGATTATCGCGGGTCTTGTTCAATTACTTGAAATGACCTTAGATAAATTCTTCCCTGCACTTTATAACGCATTAGGTATCTTCCTTCCGCTTATCGCCGTAAACTGTGCGATCTTCGGTGGTGTATCTTTTGCCGTGCAACGTGAATACACTTTTGCAGAATCTGCAGTTTATGGTGTGGGTGCAGGGTTAGGTTGGATGTTAGCAATCGTTGCGCTTGCAGGCTTAACCGAAAAAATGAAATATGCCGATGTACCGGCAGGCTTAAAAGGATTAGGGATTACCTTTATTACTGCAGGCTTGATGGCGCTTGGCTTTATGTCATTCTCTGGAATTCAGTTATAAGGAGGCATAAATGAGCGAATCTTCAATTTTATTATTAGGTGTTGCGGCATTTACGGTTATCCTTTTAGTGCTCGTTGCGATTATTTTATTCGCTAAATCAAAATTAGTGGATTCTGGTGATATCACCATTTCTATTAATGACGATCCTGAAAAAGCGATCACTTTACCAGCTGGTGGCAAATTACTTGGCGCGTTAGCAAGTAAAGGTATTTTCGTTTCTTCTGCTTGTGGTGGCGGTGGCTCTTGTGGCCAATGTATTGTGAAAGTGAAAAGTGGTGGTGGTGAAATTCTCCCAACTGAACTTTCTCATATTAATAAACGTGAAGCAAAAGAAGGTTATCGTTTAGCTTGCCAAGTAAACGTAAAAGGCAGCATGGACGTTGAATTACCAGAAGAAATCTTCGGCGTGAAAAAATGGGAATGTACTGTTATTTCTAATGATAACAAAGCAACCTTTATTAAAGAGCTTAAATTGGCTATTCCTGAAGGTGAAGAAGTTCCTTTCCGTGCGGGTGGTTATATCCAAATCGAAGCTGATCCACATACGGTTTACTATAAAGATTTCGATATTCCAGAAGAATACCACGAAGATTGGGACAAATACGATTTATGGCGTTATGTGTCTAAAGTGGATGAGCATATTATCCGTGCTTACTCAATGGCTTCATACCCAGAAGAGAAAGGCATTATTATGCTTAACGTGCGTATTGCAACGCCTCCACCACGTCAACCTGATGCGCCTCCAGGTCAAATGTCTTCTTACATTTGGTCATTAAAACCAGGTGATAAAGTGACAATTTCAGGTCCATTCGGTGAATTCTTTGCGAAAGAAACCGACAACGAAATGGTCTTCATCGGTGGTGGTGCGGGTATGGCACCAATGCGTTCTCATATCTTTGACCAATTAAAACGTTTACACTCTAAACGTAAAATGTCATTCTGGTATGGTGCACGTTCTAAACGTGAAATGTTCTATGTGGAAGATTTTGATCAGCTTCAAGCAGAAAATCCAAACTTTACATGGCACGTGGCATTATCTGATCCGTTACCAGAAGATAACTGGACAGGTTACACCGGCTTTATTCACAACGTACTTTATGAAAACTACTTGAAAAATCATGAAGCACCAGAAGATTGTGAATACTACATGTGTGGACCTCCGGTGATGAACGCGGCGGTAATCAAAATGTTGAAAGACCTCGGTGTTGAAGATGAAAACATCTTATTAGATGACTTCGGTGGTTGATTTTAGTTAATCAAAACATCATGAAAACTGACCGCACTTTGTGATGAAGTGCGGTCAAAATTTAAGGTGTTTTTAGAAAATTTTCTATGATTACAGGTAAATTTTGTTTAGTTTGCTAGTAGTTCACAGATTTAGGAAATCCAGATGAAAAAATTAATAAGCGGTATCGTGGCGGTGGCAATGGCATTAAGTCTTGCAGCCTGTGAAAAAGAAACAAAAGTTATCTCATTAAGTGGTAAAACAATGGGAACAACTTATCATGTTAAATACCTTGATGAAGGCTCAATGAAAGCAACATCTGAAAAGACGCATGAAGAAATTGAAGCTATCTTAAAAGATGTGAACGCGAAAATGTCCACTTACAAAAAAGATTCGGAATTGAGTCGTTTCAATCAAAATACCCAAGTGAATACACCGATTGAGATTTCAGCAGATTTTGCCAAAGTATTGGCCGAAGCGATTCGTTTAAATAAAGTGACTGAAGGTGCATTGGATGTAACTGTTGGCCCTGTCGTTAATTTATGGGGATTTGGCCCGGAAAAACGTCCAGAAAAACAACCTACACCAGAACAATTAGCTGAACGCCAAGCTTGGGTTGGTATTGATAAAATTGCCCTCGATATGAGTGCTGCCAAACCGACATTAAGCAAAGCACTTCCTCAAGTTTATGTCGATTTGTCCTCGATTGCTAAAGGCTTTGGCGTTGATCTGGTCGCTGAAAAGTTAGAACAATTAAATGCTCAGAATTACATGGTTGAAATCGGCGGAGAAATTCGTGCGAAAGGAAAAAATATTGAAGGCAAACCTTGGCAGATCGCAATTGAAAAACCAACTACAACAGGTGAAAGAGCGGTTGAAGCTGTCATTGGATTAGACAATATGGGAATGGCAAGTTCTGGCGATTATCGAATTTACTTTGAAGAAAATGGTAAACGCTTTGCTCATGAAATTGATCCGAAAACAGGTTATCCAATTCAGCATCATTTAGCCTCAATTACGGTACTTGCACCAACTTCAATGACTGCAGATGGCTTATCAACAGGGTTATTTGTGCTTGGTGAAGACAAGGCGTTAGAAGTGGCTGAGAAAAATAATCTTGCCGTTTATTTAATCATTAAAACAGATAATGGTTTTGTGACAAAATCATCCTCTGCTTTCAAAAAATTAACAGAAACAAAAGAATAGTTATGCAAACTTTATTTTTTACTTTAATCGCTTTCGTCGCAATTATATTGTTGATGTCTATCGGATTTATTATCAAAAAACAAAGTTTAAAAGGCAGCTGCGGTGGTTTATCTACCCTTGGTATTGCCAAAGCTTGTGATTGTGATAAACCTTGCGACACGCTTCAATCAAAATTAGATGCGGGCGATAAACAAGCAAAAGCCGAATATGAGCAAAAATTTGCGAAAAAAGATGGTGATTCGCAATTTTATGAAGTGAAGTAGTTCCATTTAACGTTGTGATGAGAGAACAGTATGCCCTATGTCAATATTAAAGTGACCGGTGGAGCAGAGGCGCCGACAGCTAAACAAAAAGCAGAGTTAATTGAAGGTGTCACCCATTTATTACAGAAAGTGTTAAACAAAAATCCCGAAACAACAGTGGTGGTTATTGACGAAGTCGATATGGATAACTGGGGGATTGGAGGGAAAACGGTAACTTCTCAACGTTCAATGAAGTGATCATACCGTAACCTGTATGAAAGTGCCCGAAATTGTCGGGCATTTTTACTCTTACTTGATTTGCGGTAGAATGCCCAATTATTTATTTAGTGGAACATTTATTACTAAACTATGAAATCACAAACCTACGAAAAACATTTTCCGAAACTCTCTGCAGAACAACTTGCCGAAAATTCCACTAAAAAAGTGATTTGCGGTATGTCTGGAGGGGTGGATTCTTCCGTTTCCGCGTTTATTCTTCAACAGCAAGGCTACCAAGTGGAAGGCCTGTTTATGAAAAACTGGGAAGAAGATGACGATACCGATTATTGTACAGCCGCAGCGGATCTTGCTGATGCGCAAGCAGTATGTGACAAGCTAGGTATTAAGCTACATAAAATCAATTTTGCGGCAGAATATTGGGATAACGTGTTTGAACATTTCTTAACAGAATACAAAGCTGGTCGTACGCCAAACCCAGATATTTTGTGCAATAAAGAAATTAAATTTAAAGCATTTTTAGAATATGCAGCTGAAGATCTTGGTGCTCATTACATTGCAACAGGGCATTATGTACGTAGGGCTGGTGATGATGAAAATGCAAAATTATTACGTGGTTTAGATGCTAATAAAGATCAAAGTTATTTTCTTTATACCTTAAGCCATAAACAAGTGGGACAAAGTTTATTCCCCGTTGGTGAAATTGAGAAGCCCATTGTTCGCGCTATTGCTGAAGAGCTTGGCTTAATTACGGCGAAGAAAAAAGACTCTACCGGTATTTGTTTTATTGGTGAGCGTAAATTTAAGGATTTCTTAGCTCGTTACTTACCGGCTCAACCTGGTGATATTCGTACTGTTGATGGTGAAATTATTGGTCGCCATGATGGTTTGATGTATCACACGTTGGGACAGCGTAAAGGGTTAGGCATTGGTGGTTTAAAAAATGCGGGTGATGAGGCTTGGTATGTGGTAGATAAGGATGTTGAAAATAATGAGCTTATTGTCGCTCAGGGGCATGACCATCCTCGTTTATTTTCAAAAGGTTTGATTGCTAGCCAATTACATTGGGTTGATCGCGAGCCAATTCGTGAATTAGTACGTTGCACGGTTAAAACACGTTATCGCCAACAAGATATTCCTTGTGTGATTGAACCGATTGATGATGAAACTATTCGAGTGATTTTCGATGAACCTCAATCAGCCGTCACACCAGGACAATCTGCCGTATTTTACCTTGGTGAAATTTGTTTGGGCGGTGGGATTATCGAAGAACGGATTAAATAACCTAACAAAAAAGGCTTGGGATCCCAAGCCTTTTTCTTTGCGAAATTATTCGCCCAAACGCTCTTTAATACGAGCAGATTTACCTGAACGTTCACGTAAGTAGTAAAGTTTAGCTTTACGTACTGCACCTTTACGTTTAACAGTGATTGAATCTACAACTGGTGAGTGAGTTTGGAATACACGCTCAACACCTACACCGTTAGACACTTTACGTAAAGTAAATGCTGAGTGCAAGCCACGGTTACGAATTGCAATAACCACGCCTTCGAATGCTTGCAAACGACGTTTGCTACCTTCAACTACCCATACTTTAACTTCTAAAGTATCACCTGGGCGGAAGCTAGGTACGTTTTGTTTTAATT
>NZ_QEPO01000007.1 GCF_003252725.1 Haemophilus parainfluenzae | reverse complement strand
TAAAACAAGTCAATCAACAAGTGCCCACACAGATTGTCTGATATATTGTTAAAGAGCAAAAAATAACGACGCACTGGGTTTCATAAAGCTTCACAACAGCGCGTCGTTGTGTGGGGCGTATTATAGGCATTTCAGACGCCTTTGCAAGATCTTTTTGTAAAAAAATGTAAATTTTTTATTAGTTGAAGATCTTTTCGCCTATTCGCACAAAAAATAGATCATTTTTGTTACTTAATTAATCGTTTTGCTATTCTTGGCAAATCTGCAATAGAATCCAAAACATAATCAGCGAGGTTCTCTCCCTCTTCTGTAATAGGTTTGCCTGTTCTCACTAAAATATTTGTTTTCACTTTTGCGCCAATGCCCGCTTTAAGATCTTCAATCTTATCACCAACCATAATAGATTGTGCAGGATCGATTTTCAGCGCTTGAATTGCCTCTAATAACATGCCTGATTTTGGTTTTCTACATGCACAGTCTTCTTTATATTCGCCTTTCCCTTCTGGATGATGAGGACAATAATAGATACCATCTAAATCTACTCCACGATCAGCTAATGACCAATCCATCCATTCTGTAAGTTGCAAAAACTGATCTTCTGAAAAATATCCACGAGCAATGCCCGATTGATTGGTCACTAAAACTAAAAGGTATCCCATTTCCTTCAATTCTTTTAATGCATCAATACTGCCTTCTATAAATTGGAAATCATCAATTTTATGGACATAACCATGGTCAATGTTTAAAGTGCCATCACGATCTAAAAAAACAGCTTTCTTCATATATTTTCTCATTTATCTTTTTCTTAAGACAAAATTATCCCTTTTATCCTTAATATAAGCAATAATAAGTCATAACTGATCTATCTAAAAAAGATCCCCGAAGATATTGACACAGCATTCTAGACGTCTAGAATACAAATGAAATTCAAATATTAACTGAGAACAAGGGCTTATATGATTAAGCTAAATAACATTACGAAGATTTTTACACTTCCAGATAAAAAACTGACCGCACTTGATAATGTTTCATTACATGTGCCGAAGGGACAGATTTGCGGTGTCATTGGTGCTTCTGGCGCAGGTAAAAGTACACTTATCCGTTGTGTAAACTTATTAGAAAGACCGACTCACGGTGCTGTGCTCATCGATGATGTGGATCTGACTCAACTTTCTGAAGCAGAATTAGTGAAAACACGCCGTCAAATCGGTATGATTTTCCAACATTTTAATTTGTTAACCTCTCGAACCGTTTTTGAAAACGTGGCATTGCCACTTGAATTAGAAAATAAATCGAAAGCAGAAATTCAAGAAAAAACGACCGCACTTTTAGCACTTGTAGGATTAAGTGATAAACATAATGTATATCCTGCTAATCTCTCTGGTGGTCAAAAACAACGAGTGGCCATTGCACGTGCGCTTGCGAGCGACCCGAAAGTCTTACTTTGTGATGAAGCCACTAGCGCATTGGATCCAGCCACAACTCAATCCATTCTAAAATTATTAAAAGAAATTAACCGCTCTTTAGGTATTACTATCCTTCTCATTACCCATGAAATGGAAGTAGTAAAACGTATCTGCGATCAAGTTGCGGTAATTGATAAAGGCCGTCTGATTGAACAAGGCACGGTTAGCGAAATTTTCTCTAATCCGAAAACAGAATTAGCTCAAGAGTTTATCAGTTCTACCTTCCACATTACCTTGCCGGAAGAATATTTAGAAAATCTATCTGATACGCCAAAACATGCCAAATCGTATCCGATCATCAAATTTGAATTTACAGGTCGTTCAGTAGATGCCCCATTACTTTCTCAAGCATCAAAAAAATTTGGTGTTGAACTCAGTATCTTAACATCACAAATTGATTATGCCGGTGGGGTAAAATTTGGCTTTACCATTGCGGAGGTTGAAGGTGATGAAGATGCTATTACGCAAGCCAAAGTTTATTTAATGGAAAATAACGTTCGAGTAGAGGTGCTAGGCTATGTTCAATGATTTATGGGCAACATTTAGCCAACAATTCCCCGATAATTTTGCGAGTTTATTAACGGTATCAACCGTTGAAACGGTTTATATGTCGGTATTGTCGACATTAATTGCGGCTTTATTAGGCTTACCACTTGGTTTTTTAACCTTTTTAACCAATAAAGGGGCAATTTTAGAAAACAAAAAACTCAATGCGTTCTTAAACGTCATTATTAATATCGGACGTTCAATCCCTTATATTATTTTGTTACTTGCTTTAATTCCGCTTACCAGTTGGTTACTTCCTGGCGGTAGTATTGGTTCTAATGCGGCAATTGTGTCATTAAGTGCTGCAGCAACACCATTTTTTGCACGTCTTACGAGCAATGCACTTTTTGAGATCCCAACCGGTTTGACTGAAACAGCAAAAGCCATGGGCGCAACCAATTGGCAAATTATTCGTAAATTCTATTTGCCTGAATCTTTACCAACGCTTATTAATGCGATTACACTCACCTTCGTGACATTAATTGGCTATACCGCAATGGCGGGAACGCAAGGCGGTGGCGGTTTAGGAAGTCTTGCCATTAACTATGGTGTCTATCGCAATATGCCATCGGTAACTTGGGCGGCTACGATTGTTATTGTGATAATCGTCATGCTCAGTCAAAAATTAGGCGACACGCTCGCAAAACGAGTAGATCACCGTTAATTATTTTCTATACCATTTTATTCACAACAAGGAAAAAACATGAAATTAAAAAACTTATTTGCTATCACCGCTATCGCGTCAGCATTAGTATTAACAGGTTGTAAAGAAGAGAAAAAAGCAGATGCAGCGTCAACTGCGCCTGCAGCAACATCAATCAAAGTTGGTGTAATGGCGGGTCCTGAGCACCAAGTAGCCGAAACCGCTGCAAAAGTGGCAAAAGACAAATACAACTTAAATGTTGAATTTGTTTTATTCAATGACTACGCATTGCCAAATACTGCTGTATCTAAAGGTGATTTAGATGGTAACGCAATGCAACACAAACCTTACTTAGATGAAGATGTAAAAGCGAAAAACTTAAACAACTTAGTGATCGTTGGTAATACCTTTGTTTACCCACTTGCTGGATATTCTAAAACCATCAAAAATGTAAATGAATTAAAAGATGGCGCGAAAGTTGTTGTGCCAAATGACCCATCAAACCGTGGTCGTGCATTAATCCTCCTTGAGAAACAAGGTTTAATCAAACTTAAAAATTCTAACGATCTTCTTTCAACTGTCGCAGATATCGTTGAAAATCCGAAAAACTTAAAAATTTCTGAAGTGGATACCTCTGTTGCAGCTCGTGCATTAGATGATGTTGATCTTGCGGTTGTAAATAACACTTATGCGGGTCAAGTTGGCTTAAATGCACAAGATAACGGTGTATTCGTAGAAGATAAAGATTCTCCATACGTAAACATCATCGTTGCACGTACTGACAACAAAGACAGCAAAGCGATCCAAGATTTCGTCAAAGCGTACCAAACTGAAGAAGTTTACCAAGAAGCGAAAAAACACTTTAAAGATGGTGTTGTAAAAGGCTGGTAATTTTAGCTTAAACTCAATATTTTAAGGCCACCAACAAGGTGGCTTTTTATTGATGAAAAGAAAGTGCGGTCATTTTTTACAATACTTTTCCAAAAGAAAAATGCATCAAAAACATACCGCACTTCCTGTATTAAGATAATAAAAAACCCGAGCCTAAACTCGGGTTTTCTTTTATCGATTAGCGATTACTCTGCATCATCTGCCATATTAAGCATTTCTGCCAAGTTAGTTGTTGCATCATCTGCTGTCATCACGAATTCATCAGCAATTGCTGCTTCATCGTCTTCAGACAATTTAATCACAACATCGTCTACAATACGTTTTTTGTGACGACCTTGGTGATACGCAAAACCAGTACCAGCAGGGATTAAACGACCGACGATTACGTTCTCTTTCAAGCCGCGTAATTCATCACGTTTACCCGCCACCGCTGCTTCAGTAAGCACACGAGTGGTTTCTTGGAACGATGCCGCAGAAATGAAGGATTCTGTCGCCAATGATGCTTTGGTAATACCTAGTAATTCACGTTCGAATTCAACTGGTGGTTTACCTTCCGCTTCACGTTTACGGTTCACAATTTTCACGCGAGCTACTTCAACTTGTTCTCCTTCGAGGAATTCGCTGTCATAAGCTTTCGTGATAACTGCTTTACGTAACATTTGACGTACGATAACTTCGATGTGCTTATCGTTAATTTTTACCCCTTGTAAGCGGTAAACTTCTTGCACTTCGTTTACGATATATTCAGTTACAGCACGAACACCGCGTAAACGTAAGATATCGTGTGGAGTCTCTGCGCCATCAGAAATCACGTCACCACGTTCTACCATCTCACCTTCAAATACGTTGAGCTGACGCCATTTTGGAATCATTTCTTCGTAGATTTCACCTTCAGTTGGGGTGATTAGCAAGCGACGTTTACCTTTGGTTTCTTTACCGAAGGACACGATACCTGAAATTTCTGCCAAGATAGCAGGCTCTTTCGGTTTACGAGCTTCGAATAGATCAGCAACGCGTGGAAGACCACCGGTAATATCTTTAGTACCTACAGATTCTTGTGGAATACGTGCAAGTGGTTCACCCACTTTCACTTCCGCACCGTCATCTAAACTTACGATTGCTTTACCTGGTAAGAAGTATTGTGCAATAACGTCAGTTTCAGGTAAGAAGATATCGTTACCTTTTGCATCAACTAATTTGATGGTTGGACGTAAATCTTTACCTGCAGTTGCACGTTCACCCACGTCTTGTACCACGATAGAAGAAAGACCAGTTAATTCATCCGTTTGACGAGTTACAGTTAAACCGTCCACGATATCGATGAATTTCACAAAACCTGATACTTCAGATACAACTGGCATGGTATGTGGATCCCAGTTTGCCACTGTTTCACCCGCTGATACTTCTTGACCGTCTGCTTTATTCAATACTGTACCGTAAGGCACTTTATAGTGTTCTTTCGTACGACCAAATTCATCAGTCACCGTTAATTCAGTATTACGAGAAGTTAAAACTAATTTACCTTCGTCATTAACAACGAATTTCGCGTTAGCAAGGTGTAAAGTACCGTTGTTTTTGATTTGTACGCTAGATTCTTTCGCTGCTGCAGAAGCTGCACCACCGATGTGGAACGTACGCATGGTTAACTGTGTACCTGGCTCACCGATAGATTGAGCAGCGATAACACCAACTGCTTCACCTTGGTTGATGAGGTGACCACGCGCTAAGTCACGACCGTAACATTTCGCACATACACCAAAGTCAGTATCACAAGTTACAACAGAACGTACTTTTACGCTGTCCACTGAGTTTGCATCTAACACATCACAAAGTTTTTCATCTAATAAAGTGTTACGTGCAATTAAGACTTCTTCTGTACCTGGTTTATACACATCTTCAGCTACAACACGACCTAACACTAATTCGCGAAGTGGAACTTTCTCATCGCCACCTTCGATTAATGGAGTCATGACTAAGCCTTCGTGTGTACCACAGTCATCTTCAACGATCACTAAGTCTTGTGCCACGTCAACTAAACGACGAGTTAAGTAACCAGAGTTTGCTGTTTTTAATGCGGTATCCGCCAAACCTTTACGCGCACCGTGGGTTGAAATAAAGTACTGAAGTACGTTTAAACCTTCACGGAAGTTCGCTGTAATTGGGGTTTCAATAATTGAACCATCTGGACGCGCCATCAAACCACGCATACCAGCTAACTGACGAATCTGAGCTGCAGAACCACGCGCACCAGAATCAGCCATCATAAAGATACTGTTGAAAGAAGCTTGTTTCTCAGGGTTACCTTCACGGTTGATTACTTCTTCCTGAGATAAGTTTTCCATCATCGCTTTCGCTACGCGCTCATTCGCCGCAGCCCAAATATCGATTACCTTGTTATAACGTTCGCCAGCTGTTACAAGACCAGATTGGAACTGTTCTTGAATTTCTGCCACTTCTTCTTCCGCTGCAGAAATAATTTCGTATTTTTTCTCTGGGATAACCATATCGTCGATACCCACAGAAGAACCAGAACGTGCAGCATAAGCAAAACCGGTATACATAATATGGTCAGCAAACATTACCGCTTCTTTCAAACCTAAACGACGATACGCTTCGTTGATGAGTTTAGAAATTGCTTTTTTACCTAATGTTTGGTTGAACAATGAATAAGGCATGCCTTTCGGCGCGATCATCCATAAGATTGCACGACCGATAGTAGTATCGGTTAATGTGGTTTTCTCTTCTAATTCGCCAGCTTCATTTTTCACATATTCAGTAATACGTACTTTAACGCGAGAATGTAACTCTGCTTCACCTGTGCGATATGCTTTTTCAGCTTCGCGCGGATCTTGCAATAACATGCCTTCGCCTTTACCGTTTACTTTTTCACGGGTCATATAGTAAAGACCCAACACCACGTCTTGTGATGGAACGATAATCGGATCACCGTTTGCTGGTGAAAGTACGTTGTTGGTTGACATCATTAACGCACGAGCTTCTAACTGAGCTTCAAGTGTTAATGGGACGTGAACCGCCATTTGGTCACCATCGAAGTCCGCGTTGAACGCTGCACAAACAAGTGGGTGTAACTGGATTGCTTTACCTTCGATTAGAAGTGGTTCAAACGCTTGGATACCTAAACGGTGAAGTGTTGGCGCACGGTTCAATAGGATTGGGTGCTCACGAATAACTTCTGCCAAGATATCCCAAACGATCGCATCTTCACGCTCAACCATTTTCTTAGCCGCTTTAATTGTGGTTGCATAACCACGGCTTTCTAATTTTGCATAGATAAACGGACGGAATAATTCCAATGCCATTTTCTTCGGTAAACCACATTGGTGTAAGTGCAAGTATGGACCTACGGTGATTACAGAACGGCCTGAATAGTCAACACGTTTACCTAATAAGTTTTGACGGAAACGACCTTGTTTACCTTTGATCATATCCGCAAGTGATTTTAATGGACGACGGTTAGAACCCGTAATCGCACGACCACGACGACCATTATCTAATAACGCATCAACAGATTCTTGTAACATACGTTTTTCGTTACGCACGATAATATCTGGTGCGATTAAATCTAATAAACGTTTTAAACGGTTGTTACGGTTGATCACGCGACGATATAAATCGTTCAAGTCAGACGTTGCAAAACGACCACCATCTAATGGTACTAACGGACGTAAATCTGGTGGAAGTACCGGTAATACAGTCATCACCATCCACTCTGGTTTATTACCAGACTGTTGGAAAGCTTCTAATAATTTTAAGCGTTTAGTGATTTTCTTACGTTTTGTTTCAGAGTTAGTTTCTTGTAACTCTTCACGTAATTTTTCACATTCCACTTCAAGATCAATACCTTTAAGTAAATCTTGAATTGCTTCAGCACCCATTTTCGCTTCGAATTCATCTTGCCAACGGTCTTCTGCATTAAGGAATTGTTCTTCAGTTAATAACTGTCCACGTTCCAAATCGGTCATACCCGGTTCGGTTACGATGTACATTTCAAAGTAAAGCACACGCTCAATATCACGTAACGGCATGTCAAGTAATAAACCGATACGGGACGGAAGTGATTTCAAGAACCAAATGTGCGCCACAGGACAAGCCAATTCAATGTGGCCCATACGTTCACGACGCACTTTAGTTTGTGTTACTTCAACACCACATTTTTCACAAATCACACCACGGTGTTTTAAGCGTTTATATTTACCGCATAAACATTCGTAATCTTTTACTGGCCCGAAAATACGTGCACAGAAAAGACCATCACGCTCAGGTTTGAACGTACGATAGTTGATTGTTTCAGGTTTTTTAACTTCACCAAATGACCACGAACGGATCATGTCTGGAGAAGCTAACCCAATTTTAATCACATCAAAATCTTCACTCGTTTTTGATTGTGCTTTTAAAAACTTAACTAAGTCTTTCACAAATAGTCTCCTGTCGGAGTTAAGGGTTTCAAAGTGCGGTCAAAAATATTTTGTTTTTTAACCGCACTTCGGCGATTTCTTCCTTTTGCTTCCCCTGCGTACAGGGGAAGACCGGTTTGTCGATTACTCTTCGTCTAACTCGATATTCAAACCAAGTGAACGGATTTCTTTCATAATTACATTGAAAGATTCCGGTGTACCCGGATCCATTTGCTGGTTGCCGCCAACGATGTTTTTATACATCTTCGTACGGCCATTCACGTCATCGGATTTCACAGTTAACATTTCTTGTAAAGTGTAAGCCGCACCGTATGCTTCAAGTGCCCATACCTCCATCTCACCGAAACGTTGACCACCGAATTGTGCTTTACCACCAAGTGGTTGTTGAGTAACAAGACTATAAGAACCAGTTGAACGAGCATGCATTTTGTCATCAACTAAGTGGTTCAATTTGAGCATGTACATATAACCTACGGTTACTGGACGCTCGAATTTCTCACCAGTACGGCCATCGTATAACGTGATCTGACCTGAAGTTGGTAAGCCACCAAGTTTCAACATTTCTTTGATTTCTTGCTCATCAGCACCATCAAACACTGGTGTTGCTACCGGCAAACCTTTACGTAGGTTTTCTGCTAAACGCATGATTTCGTCATCGCTAAAGGTGCTTAAATCAACTTTTTGTGCGCCATGACCTAAATCGTATGCTTTTTGCATATAGCCACGAAGTTTCTCAACATCTTGTTTTTGTTTGATCATCGCATTGATTTGATCACCGATACCTTTCGCCGCTAAGCCTAAGTGGGTTTCTAAGATCTGACCGATATTCATACGAGACGGTACGCCAAGTGGGTTCAATACGATTTCAACCGGTTGACCGTTTTCATCGTATGGCATATCTTCCACAGGGTTGATTTTTGAGATAACGCCTTTGTTACCGTGACGACCCGCCATTTTATCACCCGGTTGGATGTGACGTTTCACCGCAAGGTAAACTTTAACCACTTTTAACACGCCTGGTGCAAGGTCATCGCCTTTAATGATTTTCTTACGTTTTACTTCAAGTTTGTGTTCAAACTCTTTACGTAATTCTTCATATTGCTCAGCAAGCTGTTCTAATTGGTTTTGTTTTTCTTCATCTGAAATGGTTTGTTCTAACCATTTGGTGCGATCCATTTTATCTAATTGAGCCGCATCAATACCGCCAGCGATAAGTACATTACGTACACGAGCAAACAAGCCAGCTTCTAAGATTTCTAATTCATCAGAAAGGTCTTTCTTAGCTTGTTTTAACTGCATTTCTTCAATTTCTAATGCACGTTTGTCTTTTTCTACGCCATCACGGGTGAAGACTTGAACGTCGATTACAGTACCGCTTACGCTGTTTGGTACGCGTAATGAAGAGTCTTTCACATCAGACGCTTTTTCACCGAAGATTGCACGTAACAATTTTTCTTCTGGTGTTAATTGAGTTTCGCCTTTAGGGGTTACTTTACCGACTAAGATGTCACCACCTTTCACTTCAGCACCCACATAAACGATACCTGATTCATCCAATTTGCTTAATGCAGATTCACCAACGTTTGGAATATCTGCAGTGATTTCTTCAGAACCTAATTTAGTATCACGCGCCACACAAGATAATTCTTGAATATGGATTGTCGTGAAGCGGTCTTGTTGTACAACACGCTCAGAAACTAACATTGAGTCTTCGAAATTATAACCGTTCCAAGGCATGAACGCCACACGGATATTTTGACCTAATGCTAATTCACCTAAGTCTGTTGAAGGACCATCTGCTAATACTTCACCACGGTTAATTGGATCGCCTAAATTCACACAAGGAATTTGGTTGATACAGGTATTTTGGTTAGAACGAGTGTATTTAATTAAGTTATAAATATCGATACCCGCTTCGCCAGCTACAGTTTCATCTTCATTTACTTTGATAACGATACGAGATGCATCAACGTATTGAACTGTACCACCACGTTTTGCTACAACCGCCACACCAGAGTCTAGTGCGATTGGTTTTTCCATACCTGTACCAACTAACGGCTTATCAGCACGTAAAGTAGGGACCGCCTGACGTTGCATGTTCGCACCCATTAAGGCACGGTTCGCATCGTCATGCTCTAAGAATGGAATTAACGCTGCAGCCACAGATACCACTTGTTGGGTTGAAACGTCCATATAATGAATTTCTTCTGGTTTATAAAGACCAGATTCACCACGCTCACCACGAGCAGTAACGAATGCATCTGTAAAGCGATTGTTCTCATCAAGGTTTGAGTTCGCCTGTGCAATGATGTAGTTTGCTTCATCAATTGCAGATAAGTATTCGATTTCTTCGGTTACTTGACCATTCACTACTTTACGATATGGGGTTTCTAAGAAACCGTAATCGTTCGTACGAGCAAACGCAGAAAGTGAGTTGATCAAACCGATGTTTGGACCTTCAGGGGTTTCGATTGGACATAAACGACCATAGTGGGTGTTATGTACGTCACGCACCTCAAAGCCTGCGCGTTCACGCGTTAAACCGCCTGGGCCTAATGCAGAAATACGACGTTTGTGTGTCACTTCTGATAATGGGTTGTTTTGGTCCATGAATTGCGAAAGTTGTGAAGAACCAAAGAATTCTTTCACTGCCGCAGAAATTGGTTTTGGATTAATTAAGTCTTGTGGCGTGATCGCATCTAAATCGCCTAAAGATAAACGCTCTTTAACCGCTCTTTCTACACGAACTAAACCAATACGGAATTGGTTTTCTGCCATTTCACCCACAGAACGAATACGACGGTTACCCAAGTGGTCGATATCATCCACTTCACCACGACCATTACGGATATCGATGAGTTTTTTCATCACACGAATGATATCGTCGTTACTTAAAATACCCGTACCTTCGCCTTCAGGAATACCTAACGAGCGATTAAACTTCATACGACCTACTGCAGATAAATCATAGCGTTCTGCAGAGAAGAATAAGTTGTTGAATAATGCTTCTGAAGATTCTGGTGTAGGTGGTTCACCTGGGCGCATCATACGATAAATTTCATATAACGCACTTACACGATCATAAGTTGGATCAACACGTAATGTTTCAGAAATATACGGACCGTAATCTAAGTCATTAGTGAATAATGTCTCGATCACTTTATAGCCTGCTTGCGATAATTTCGCTAACACTTCTAAAGAAATCTCGCCATTTGCTGGGCAAATGATTTCACCTGATTCAAGATCAACGTAATCCTTCGCTGCAACTTTACCTGCGATATATTCAGTTGGTACTTCAACTTGTGTCACATTATCTTTTTCTAATGCTTTGATGTGACGAGCTGTAATACGACGACCGCGTTCTACATAGACTTTGCCATTTGCTTCGATATCAAATGTTGCTGTTTCACCACGTAGACGTTCTGGCACTAATGTCATCAGTAATTTATTGCCAGCGATTTCGAAAGTTACTTTATCGAAGAATAAGTTTAAGATTTCTTCAACCGTGTAACCTAACGCACGTAAAATAATGGTTGCCGGTAATTTACGACGGCGGTCAATACGCGCATATAAGTTATCTTTTGGATCAAATTCGAAATCTAACCAAGAACCACGGTAAGGGATAATACGTGCGTTATAAAGCACTTTACCTGAAGAGTGTGTTTTACCTTTGTCAGAATCAAAGAATACACCTGGGCTACGGTGTAATTGTGAAACGATAACACGCTCAGTACCATTGATAACAAAAGTACCGTTGTCAGTCATTAATGGGATTTCACCCATATATACTTCGCTTTCTTTAATGTCTTTGACTGCGCGTGATGAAGATTCTTTATCGTAGCTAACCAAACGTAATTTTACGCGTAAACCTGCTGCATAAGTTGAACCACGAATTTGGCATTCACGCACATCAAATTCTGGCTCTTCTAAACGGTAATCAACATATTGTAATTCTGTATAACCGTTATTGCTTACGATTGGGAAAACAGAACGGAATGCAGCTTCTAAGCCTTGTTGACCTTCAGGATCTTTTTGAATGAATTTATCAAAAGAATCTAATTGGATAGTTAATAAATAAGGTACATTTAAAACTTGCGGACGTTTGCCGAAGTCTTTACGAATTCGTTTTTTCTCAGTATAGGAGTAACCCATTATTGGTTTTCCTCTGTAAATTTTAGTGAGACCGAGTTGATATAAAAAAAGTGCGGTCAAATTGATTGACGTTTTTATTTATATCGGAGATTGACGCCGTTTCGGATACCGCACTCTGAACCTTACTTCTGTAGTGGGCTACTTAAATTAAAACGTCTGATTAATTTAAGTGGAAACAGATACCATTAAACGGAAAATGCCTATCTGTTTTTTGTGCTGTTTTTGATAGCACAAAATGGCTGATGGTAAACCACCAGCCATTAAGCCTGAGAAACAGGACATAAGCAAATCAAAAATTATTTGATTTCTACTTTTGCACCAGCTTCTTCTAATTCTTTCTTAAGTGCTTCAGCTTCTTCTTTAGAAACGCCTTCTTTTAAGTTAGCTGGAGCAGATTCAACTAAGTCTTTAGCTTCTTTTAAGCCTAAACCAGTTGCACCACGTACTGCTTTGATAACTGCTACTTTGTTAGCACCAGCTTCAGCAAGAACCACGTCGAATTCAGTTTTTTCTTCTGCCGCTGCTGCTGCACCGCCAGCTGCTGGAGCTGCTGCTACTGCTGCTGCAGAAACGCCGAATTTTTCTTCCATCGCTGCGATTAATTCAACGATTTCAGTTACAGATTTAGAAGCGATCGCTTCAATGATTTGTTCGTTAGTTAATGACATAACAATCAATTCCTAAAATTAATAAAGTTAAATGAAGTAAGAAACGCTTAATGATTAAGCTGCTTCTTGTAATTTGTCGCGTAATGCCGCAAAAGTGCGAACAAGTTTGCCTGCCGCAGCTTCTTTCATTGTGCCCATTAAACGTGCAATTGCTTCTTCGTAAGTTGGTAATGTTGCTAAGAATTCAACATCTTGGATCTTACCTTCAAAGGCTGCACCTTTAATTTCAAACTTATCGTTTGCTTTAGCAAAATCTTTGAACAAACGTGCTGCAGCACCTGGGTGTTCATTAGAGAATGCGATAAGTGTTGGACCTACAAACGTATCTTGTAAGCATTCGAAATCAGTGCCTTCAACCGCACGACGTAATAAAGTATTACGAACAACGCGCATTGTTACACCAGCTTCACGAGCTGCTTTACGTAATTCAGTCATTTTATCAACAGTTACACCGCGAGAATCCGCGATTACTGCTGAAAGTGCACCTTTGGCTGCTTCATTTACTTCAGCAACAATTGCTTGTTTGTCTTGAAGATTTAATGCCATTGGCTTTTAGCTCCTGAATACACTCCGATTTCTCGGAATTAATTTACCTCATCGAAAGAGTTATCTTTCAGACTAGGACGACTTCGGTGCCCAGAAGCAAGAAATATTCTTATTCTGTTCACCATCTACGTAGGATTATTAAGATAATTATTGCTAACCATTCCCTACGGTCTTGGACGGGGCTTGAATAGGTCAAGCACCAACCAGAAATTTTACGCTAAGCGTAATTTAGGAGCGAGATTATAGTGATTAATCTCGCTCTTGTAAAGTCTATTGTAGAAAAAATCTGCAGATTTTAACCGCACTTTCCTATCATTTTCTTACAGCAATAGCTTCGATTTCTAAGCCAACATCTTTTGGTAAGCGAGCAACTTCTACGCAAGAACGAGCTGGGAAATTCGGATGATTATTTTCTTTAAAGAATTTCTCATACTCTGCATTTACTGCGGCAAAATCATTAAGATCTTTCACAAACACAGTGGTTTTCACAATATCACCCACTTTCAAACCAGCCTGTTCAATAATCGCTTTCACGTTTTCTAACGATTGACGTGCTTGAGCCACAATATCTTTTGGCACTTCACCCGTTGCTGGGTTAACAGGAATTTGGCCTGATGTTAAAACTAAATTTCCTAAATCTACCGCTTGAACATAAGGGCCGATTGCGGCAGGGGCTTTTTCTGTATGAATGATTTTAGTCATGATATTCTCCTTTAATATTGACGTATGAATACGCTTGCTATCCTAACATATAAGTGACTTTATCGCTTATATGAGTATTCTTAATCAATCTCTTTTAATACATCATCAGACAATTCTTTCTGTGAGCTTTCTTTTACTTTGCCATCATTGACTTTAAATTCTAAATTCTGATAATAAGCTTCGCGGAAAGTAACATAAGGATCTTGTGCTTGATTTAGCAACTCGGTTTGGTCCAATGTTTTTGAGCGCTTATCTACGGCTTGCACACCATATTTCACCAGTGACCACGGACCGCCCACCCAATTCCAGAACGGATAAGTATAAGCAGCATCGACCACTGCACCCGTTAATTGACGAGGTGTCGTCGCATTATAAATTGGCAATACAATATAAGTGCCCGCATCTACACCATAGGTGCCCAATGTTTCCCCAAAGCTACGTTGATCATAAACCTGCAGATCTTTACTTGCACTGGCAAAATCAAATAAACCACCAATACCAAAGGTGGAGTTAATCCAGAAACGGTTAAAGTGAACAAAGGCTTTTTTAGGTTCACCTTCTAATAAACGGTTCACAAAGCTCACTGGCTCATCTAAGTTATTTGCCACATTAGATAAACCTTTTGTGACCGGTGTCGGCACGTAATCACGCCAGCCTTTCGCTGCAGGTTCTAACACATAACGGTCCATGACTTTATAGTTAAAATCAAACATCGTGCGGTTAAAACTTTCTAATTTATCATTGCGTTCACCATCTGCTTTAGTTGCACAACCCGTTAATAAAACTGTTGTTATTAAGCCGACCGCAAGTAAAGGTGTTTTTTTCATTCCACTTTCCTATCACAAAAAATTGTCTTTATTCTAACCAACTTGAAAGATAACTACAAAAGAATTTATTTAAGCCTTGAGATTGCTCTTTCTATTAGCCATTATTGAAATCGTATTTTTTAGTTTTTAAAAAATCACTTTTGTTCTCTGCATAAACAAAAATGCCACCCTTAGGTGGCATTCTTTGCAATAATCGTTAATTATTCAGTTGCATTTTTTAATGGAATTTCTGCATCTGGCTCGCGAGTAATACGGTTACGTAAATCACGACGAATAATCTCAATTGTCCAGAACCAGAAAATGTGTCCCACTAATTCAGAAATATGTTCATATAACGGCCATTCTGCCACAGGTGGTGTTAAACCTAATGCAGGGAAAGTAATGTAGTGAACACAAATATCTGCGATTAAACCCGCACCAATACCTTGCCAGAATTTAATTTTCGGGAAACGCTCTGCAACTAAACAGTAAGCGATAGCAAATACTAATGAGAAAGTAATGTGAGTCACGCCAATCCAGTCAAAACCATGATCTGCAAAAGTGAATGCGGCTTGAGTTGGATCAATACCTAAATAATCACGTAAGAATACGTGTGGTGGGTTTAAGAATGCACGTGAACAGACTTGAAGAATTTGATCTTGGCTTAAACCTGTGATGTCCACTTTACATGCAGCCGCGAAGAAGTCAATTGGACTACGCGGTGGGAATGGATGCTCAGCACCCCATTTTACGAATGCAGAAATTAAACCTGCAATAATACCAACAAAAATCGCTACGCCATAACGACGACGATTAGCAGGAGTTTGTTCAAAAATACCTGACATATATTTGCTCCGAAAAAAGAAAAAAATGACCGTACTTTGTATCAAAAGTCACGATTCCCATTTTGCTTTAGCAAAACTTGTCTTTGATTTTCAATGACCTTTACTTGTTAGTCAAGAACTAATTATTAAGAGTTAGAACATTTTATGATAAGAATAAAAAATGCGGTTATTTCTAACCGCACTTTCATGTTTTTAAAATTAAAGTTTTGCTGAAAGCATTGCTTCTAATTTCTCTTGGTCAACTGCAAATTTGCGAATCCCCTCTGCTAATTTCTCAACAGCCATCGCGTCGCTGTTATGTTGCCAGTAGAATTCTGCTTCAGTTAATGGTTGAGGTTTCGCTTTTACTTCACCTTTGTAGTCTAGTTTACGTACAAGTGCGGTTGAATTTTCTTGTAATTCTTTGAGTAAAGCGGGAGCGATAGTTAAACGATCACAACCTGCTAATTCAATAATTTCACCGACATTACGGAAACTTGCGCCCATTACCACTGTTTTATAACCGTATTCTTTGTAATAGTTATAAATTTTAGTTACAGAAATAACACCAGGGTCTTCTGCTGGAGCATATTCTTTTTTATCGGTATTTGCTTTGTACCAGTCTAAGATACGACCTACGAATGGTGAAATTAAATAAACACCCGCTTCAGCACACGCACGTGCTTGCGCTTCGGAGAATAATAAGGTTAAGTTACAGTTAATGCCTTCTTTTTCAAGAATTTCTGCTGCACGAATACCTTGCCATGTTGAAGCAATTTTGATCAAAATACGATCATTTGAAATGCCTGCAGCATTATAAAGTGCGATAAGTTTACGTGCTTTTTCAACAGTTGCTTGAGTATCGTAAGAGAGACGTGCATCTACTTCAGTTGAAATACGTCCAGGGACAATTTTTAAAATTTCTAAACCGATGTTTACCGCTAATTTATCTTCAGCATCAATTAATTGTTGAGCTTTATCCGCACTTTGTGCTTTGGCATAAGCAATCGCTTCATCAATTAATGGTGCATATTGTGGTAATGCTGAAGCACTTAAAATTAAAGATGGGTTTGTTGTTGCATCTTGCGGTTGGTATTTTTTAATGGCATCAATATCGCCAGTATCAGCCACAACGACGGTCATACTACGAAGTGAATCTAACTGAGTTGTCATTATATTCTCCTTGAATGGATTTGTTTGAATTCAACTGTCTTACGATAGCATAATTAGCTTTAAAAGGGTAATTCGTCCAGGAAAATATTTACGATAGGAAAAACCAATACATTCTAGATTTCCTCTCTCACATCATCATTTTTAGCAATTTTTTTAAAATTTATTAGATATAAATCACAAAACGTTATTTTTCTTTAAATAATTACCTTACAAATCTTTACAAAAATGACATTTTGAGCTAATAAGAGAAAGACTCTTTATAAAAATATCGCCTAATGACAAGGAGGCTCAAATGCAACACAAACTACTTTTCTCTGCAATTGCTCTTGCTCTTTCCTATTCTGCTCAAGCGGTTATAGTGCCTGAGGGAACGCAATTAGATGAAAAACAACATATCGTGATCAATAACGGGGCTGAACCACAAAGTTTTGACCCACAAAAAACTGAAGGTGTACCTGAATCTAACGTTGCTTATCAATTACTTGAAGGCTTAGTCACCTCAGACTCTGAAGGTAAACTTCAACCAGGTGTGGCTGAAAGCTGGGAAAATACACCTGACTTCAAAACCTGGACATTCCATTTGCGTAAAGATGCTAAATGGTCAAATGGCGATCCCGTTACCGCGCACGACTTCGTATTTGCGTGGCGTCGTTTAGTGGATCCTGCAACTGCCGCACCTTACGCAAGTTACTTAAGTTATTTACAAGTTGAAAATGCGCAAGACATTATTGACGGTAAGAAAAAACCGGCTGAATTAGGCGTGGAAGCAAAAGATGATTACACCTTTGTTGTTCATGCAACCAATCCTGTGCCTTATGCGGTCAGTTTAACGACTCACCAATCCTTATTGCCATTACCACAAAAAGTAGTCGAAAAATTAGGTGATGCATGGGTAAAAAAAGAAAACTACGTGGGTAACGGTGCGTATAAGCTAGCTAACCACATCATTAACGAAAAAATCGAATTTGAACGCAACCCACTCTACTGGAACGATAAAGAGACTGTCATTAACAGTGCAACATTCCTTGCGATTGAAAACCCTAGTACCGATGTGGCGCGTTATCGTGCAGGCGATTTAGATATGACCAGTTATGGTTTACCGCCAGAACAATTCGCTAAATTACAAAAAGAATTGCCAGGTGAAGTATACATTACTCGCACCCTTGCGACCTATTCTTACGAGCTAAACAATAAGAAAGCACCTTTTGATAACGTGAATATTCGCAAGGCCTTGAACTTATCCCTTGATCGTAATGTGATCACCGATAAAGTATTGGGCCAAGGTCAAACACCAACCTATGTGTTTACCCCAACTTACATCGAAGAAGGTCATCTCATTCAACAACCTGCTTATTCAAAAGAACCGATGGCACAACGTAATGAAGAAGCCATTAAACTCTTAGAAGAAGCTGGTTACAGCAAAGCGAATCCGTTGAAATTCAGCATTCTTTACAATACCAATGAAAACCACAAAAAAGTGGCCATTGCTGCAGCATCTATGTGGAAAGCGAACACCAAAGGTTTGATTGATGTGAAATTAGAAAACCAAGAGTGGAAAACTTACATTGATAGCCGTCGTGCAGGTCGTTACGATGCGGCACGTGCAGGCTGGAATGCGGATTACAACCAAGCAACAACATTCGGCAACTATTTCTTATCTAATTCGAGTAACAATACCGCGAAATACGCGAACCCAGAATATGATAAAGCCATTGCTGAATCTTATGTTGCAACGGATGCGGAAGGACGTGCAAAAGCCTACGCGAAAGCCGAAGAAATTCTTGCAAAAGATTTCGGTATCGTGCCAATCTTTAACTATGTGAATCCACGCTTAGTGAAACCTTACGTAAAAGGTTATTCAGGCAAAGATCCACAAGATCACATTTACTTACGCAACCTTTATATTATTAAACATTAATTCGTTGCTTGTATTTAAGTGCGGTTAAAAATTATCGTGTTTTTGACCGCACTTTTCGCCCATTTTGGTTGGAGTTATTATGCTCAAATTTATTTTTAAACGGCTGTTGGAAGCCTTACCAACGCTGTTTATTTTGATTACTTTTTCCTTCTTTCTGATGCGTCTCGCCCCTGGTAGCCCGTTCACATCAGAACGTGCTTATCCACCAGAAGTCATGGCTAATATCGAAGCGAAGTATCATTTAAATGAACCATTACATAAACAATATTTCCTTTATTTGGAAAACCTTTCCAAAGGCGATTTTGGCCCATCTTTCAAATATAAAGATCAATCGGTCAATGATTTAATCGCATCAGCCTTCCCTGTTTCCTTAAAATTAGGGATGGTCGCTTTCGCCTTTGCAGTGGTATTAGGTGTCACAGCGGGTACGCTTGCCGCACTCAATCAAAATAGCCGTTGGGATTATATTTTGATGAGTTTCTCAATGCTTGGAGTCATTATGCCAAGCTTTGTCTTCGCACCAGTCTTAGTACTGATTTTTGCCATTTATTTGGGGTGGTTACCCGCTGGCGGTTGGAATGGCGGTTCAGCAATGTACATTATTTTACCCGTAGCATCCTTAACTATCGCTTATGTTGCAGGGATTGCGCGTATCATGCGTGGCTCGATGATAGAAGTGTTGCATTCCAACTTTATTCGGACCGCCAAAGCTAAAGGACTTTCTACTTCGAGAATCATTTTAAAGCATGCTTTGCGCCCTGCCCTTTTACCTGTGATTACCTATTTAGGTCCTGCTTTCGTAGGGATTATTACTGGCTCAATGGTCATCGAAAGCGTATTTGGTTTACCTGGCATGGGGTTATTATTTGTAAACGGCGCATTGAACCGCGATTATTCTTTAGTTTTGAGCCTCACCATTTTAGTGGGGACATTAACCATTTTATTTAATGCGATTGTGGATATTTTATACGCCATCATCGATCCAAAAATTCGTTATTAAGGATAAGTTATGACAGATTATCGTACTCAGCCGATTAATCAGAAAAATGCGGATTTTGTGGAACACGTGGCTGACCGTATTGAAGAAATGCAACTGGAAGGCCGCAGTCTATGGCAAGATGCGAAACGCCGTTTTTTCCGCAACAAAGCGGCCGTTGCCAGTCTGATTATTCTAGCGTTTATTATTGTTTTTATTACCGTAGCACCTTGGTTCTTCCCCTTTACCTATGAAGATACCGATTGGAATATGATGAGCTCTCCACCAACAATGGAAGGCTATCACTTCTTCGGTACGGATGCTTCTGGTCGAGACTTACTGGTACGTACCGCTATTGGTGGACGTATTTCATTATTGGTCGGTATTGCTGGTGCTTTCATTTCTGTGACTATCGGCACAATTTATGGTGCGATTTCCGGCTATGTAGGCGGTAAAACGGATATGTTGATGATGCGCTTTTTGGAAATTCTTAGCTCATTTCCATTTATGTTCTTCGTCATTTTATTAGTAACCCTTTTTGGCCAAAACATTTTCTTAATTTTCATCGCAATTGGTGCCATTGCTTGGCTTGGTCTTGCTCGTATTGTACGTGGTCAAACCCTTAGTTTGAAAAATAAAGAATTCGTCGAAGCCGCCATCGTTTGTGGCGTGCCACGTCGCCAAATCATTTTCAAACACATTATTCCGAACGTATTGGGCTTAGTAGCAGTGTATGCTTCACTCGAAGTGCCAGGACTTATTCTTTTCGAATCATTCTTAAGTTTCTTAGGCTTAGGAACACAAGAGCCGATGAGTAGCTGGGGTGCGCTATTAAGTGATGGAGCAGCACAAATGGAAGTCTCGCCTTGGCTATTAATTTTCCCGGCATTTTTCCTTTGTCTCACACTGTTTTGTTTTAACTTTATCGGTGACGGGTTGCGTGATGCACTCGATCCAAAAGATAGATAGGAGCGAATCATGAATCCTTTATTAGATGTAAAAAATCTCTACGTTCGCTTCAAAACACCCGATGGTACCGTCACTGCGGTGAATGATTTAAACTTTACACTTAATGCGGGAAGCACGCTCGGCATCGTGGGTGAAAGTGGTTCAGGCAAATCACAAACTGCCTTTGCCTTAATGGGCTTATTGGCGGCCAATGGTACAGTGGAAGGTTCCGCCATCTTTGAAGGTAAAGAATTAGTTAATTTACCGAAGGATGAATTGAATAAAATCCGTGCCGAGCAAATTTCCATGATTTTCCAAGACCCGATGACCTCTCTCAACCCTTACATGAAAATCGGTGAACAGCTCATGGAAGTTCTACAGTTACACAAAGGTTATGATAAACAAACTGCCTTTGCTGAATCCGTGAAAATGCTGGATGCGGTCAAAATGCCGGAAGCGAAAAAACGCATGGGCATGTATCCACACGAGTTTTCAGGCGGTATGCGTCAACGGGTGATGATTGCGATGGCCTTATTATGCCGTCCAAAACTACTCATTGCCGATGAGCCCACCACCGCTTTGGATGTGACCGTTCAAGCGCAAATCATGACTTTGTTAAATGAGTTAAAACGTGAGTTTAATACCGCGATTATTATGATTACCCATGATCTTGGTGTCGTGGCAGGTATTTGCGATCAAGTGATGGTGATGTATGCCGGACGAACCATGGAATACGGCACAGCAGAGCAAATTTTCTATCATCCAACTCATCCCTATTCTATTGGCTTAATGGATGCGATTCCTCGCTTAGATGGCAATGAAGAACACTTGGTCACCATTCCAGGCAATCCACCAAATTTATTGCATTTGCCAAAAGGTTGTCCATTCTCACCTCGTTGCCAATTTGCTACCGAACAATGCCAAACTGCGCCTAAACTGACCGCATTTAATGAAAGTCAATTACGCAATTGTTGGTTACCCGTGGAGAAATTTACCCTATGACAATTTCAAATAACAAAGAATTACTCCTTGAAGTCAATCACTTAGGCGTTAGTTTTAAAATTAAAAACGATAAATCCCTTTTCTTCGCCAAACCTCAAACCTTAAAAGCGGTAAAGGATGTTTCCTTTAAGCTTTATGAAGGTGAAACCCTCGGTGTAGTAGGTGAATCGGGCTGTGGTAAATCCACGCTTGCACGTGCCATCATCGGCTTAGTCGAAGCGAGTGAAGGAGAGATCTTGTGGCTTGGTAAAAATTTACGAAAACAATCAGCTAAACAATGGAAAGATACTCGCAAAGATATCCAAATGATTTTCCAAGACCCCCTCGCCTCTCTCAATCCGCGAATGAATATTGGCGAAATCATTGCCGAACCATTAAAGATCTACCAACCGCACTTAAGTGCCGCTGAAGTGAAAGAAAAAGTACAAGCGATGATGTTAAAAGTCGGGCTTTTACCAAACTTGATTAACCGCTATCCTCATGAATTTTCTGGTGGCCAATGTCAGCGTATCGGTATCGCTCGTGCGTTAATCATTGAACCGAAAATGATCATTTGTGATGAGCCCGTTTCTGCGTTAGATGTGTCGATTCAGGCTCAAGTGGTAAATTTATTGAAATCCCTACAAAAAGAAATGGGGCTTTCCTTAATTTTTATCGCCCATGATTTAGCGGTGGTAAAACACATTTCTGACCGTGTGTTAGTGATGTATTTAGGCAATGCCATGGAATTAGGCAGCGATGAGGAAGTATATAACAACACTAAACATCCTTATACCAAAGCCTTAATGTCTGCAGTTCCGATTCCCGATCCGAAATTGGAACGCAATAAATCCATTGAATTGCTTGAAGGCGAGTTGCCTTCGCCAATTAATCCACCGTCTGGTTGCGTGTTCCGTACTCGCTGCCTGAAAGCCGATGAAAATTGTGCAAAACAGAAACCACCTTTTACCAGCCAAAACAACAGCCATTTTGTGGCTTGTTTGAAAGTCTTATAAAACAAAAAGTGCGGTCAACATTCACCGCACTTTTTACTTTTACAATTCTAATTTTTCTTCAATTACTTTAGCCAAATCATCTAGCATTGCATAGCGTTTGCGATACATAGAACGTTTCTTACTCGGTACCTCATCAAGATTTCTATCGTTCTCTAAAGGCAATTCCCAATAGTCTTTCAACTGTCCGCCTGATTCAGCAAAAATCGCATCATAATCTACAACATAATGAGAGCTTTGAATAAAACGCGATTTATTTTGATATTTTTGTAGAATACCTAATAATGTTTTGAAACCTAATGCTTTCGTCAATGCTTTCATTGTTTCCACCATCAAATAAGCAGGGCGTAAACCATGACACGTTTTTGTGAGTTGCTTCACCATCTCTTTAGAACCTTCAAAATTGGGTCCCTGCACCACAGAAATAAGTAATGCCTCATCAAGTTTGGCAAAAGTAAGCAAATATACTAATTCATTACGTGGTTTATGCCATAACTCCAATACCCAATAGCCTTCCATCGGTTGGTGCGTGGTCATTGACAATGTCATTTCAAAATCAGGAATTACTTCACCAAAACTTAATGGCGTTTTATAAATAGATGCTGAAAGTGCAGTCAATTTTTCAGGTAAAAAAAGTAGATTGTCACAAATAGCTTCGAAACGCTGTTTGCTATTAAAACGTTTATCTAAAAAACGATAAACTAATGGATAGCTATAATCTGCATGCTCATTTAATAATGTAACAAGAAAAGGATGCTGATTAATAAATTGCTCAAAGTGAACAATTGAGCCTTGATGTAAAAAAGATCGAAGACGATAACGTAGGCGCTTAAGCGCATAAGAACGCCCAGGCCTATCTGGATAAATGGCCTCCGCTTTTGGCCAGCGATATTGATTTTCTTGAGATTCCATAGTTATTAATATAATTAAAGAGGCTTTAAATCATGCAAAATGCGCATTTTCTCATAATTTCAGCAATTTTTCTATTTGTGATATGCTAGGGGCAATTGATGAAAGGAATACTTATGTCTGAAATTAAACTGAATTATCATAAAACGCATTTTCTTACGAGTGCCCCAAATATTCGTTCCATCCCAGAAGATACAGGAATTGAAATTGCTTTTGCTGGGCGTTCAAATGCAGGAAAGTCGACTGCACTTAATGCATTAACCAATCAAAAAAGCTTAGCTCGAACCTCTAAAACACCTGGTCGAACACAGCTCATCAATCTTTTTGAGGTGGAGCCGAATTGTAAACTAGTGGATTTACCTGGCTATGGTTATGCTGCTGTTCCTGAGAAAATGAAAATTGAATGGCAAAAATCCCTCGGGGAATATTTGCAAAAACGCGAATGTTTAGGCGGGCTTGTTGTTCTGATGGATATTCGTCATCCTTTAAAAGATCTTGATCAACAAATGATCGAATGGGCAGTTTCTGCTAATTTACCGGTTATGTTACTTTTAACTAAAGCGGATAAACTCAGCCAAAGTGCGCGTAGCAAACAAGTCAAAATGGTACGTGAAGCGATTTTACCCTTCCAAGGTGATATTCAAGTCGAAGCCTTTTCTGCACAAAATAAAATTGGCATTGATAAATTAGCGGCCAAACTAGATAGTTGGTTTGCACCACTTTTTTCGTAATTTTTGATAAAGAAAAAGTAATTTCTGCGATCAAGATCGCAAAAAAAGCATAGGATGTATGATTTCATTCTGTGCTTTTTTTATAGTGCGAAAATCTGATTATTTTCGACCGCACTTTAAGGAATCTGAATGTCTCTTGCTATTGTTTACAGCCGAGCCTCAATGGGCGTACAAGCCCCTCTTGTTACGATTGAGGTACACTTAAGTAACGGAAAGCCTGGATTTACCTTAGTAGGCCTCCCCGAAAAAACCGTAAAAGAAGCGCAAGATCGTGTCAGAAGTGCATTAATGAATGCGCAGTTCAAATATCCTGCCAAACGCATCACCGTCAATCTTGCACCGGCTGATTTACCCAAAGAAGGGGGACGATTTGATTTACCCATTGCGATAGGTATCTTGGCTGCATCAGAGCAATTAGACGGTAGTCGTTTAAAACAATTTGAATTCGTTGGTGAGCTCGCCTTGACGGGGGAATTACGTGGCGTACACGGTGTCATTCCTGCCATTTTAGCGGCACAAAAAGCCAAACGTGCCCCCATTATCGCTTATCAAAATGCTAATGAGGCATCGCTTGTCTCAGAGCAAGAGACTTATTTCGCTAAAAATCTGCTAGAAGTCGTGCAATTCTTAAATAATCAAGAAAAATTACCTTTGGCTTCATTACTTGCACAAGAAAGTGCGGTCGGATTTTCAGCTACAAATCACTTGGATTTGACCGATATTATTAGTCAGCAACATGCTAAACGAGCACTAACAATTGCGGCTGCAGGTCAGCATAATCTGCTCTTTTTAGGACCTCCTGGTACAGGTAAAACCATGTTGGCAAGTCGTCTCACTGCATTGCTCCCTGAAATGACAGATTTAGAAGCCATTGAAACCGCTTCGGTTACGAGTTTAGTACAAAATGAATTAAATTTTCATAACTGGAAACAACGACCATTCCGAGCACCACATCATAGTGCCTCATTACCAGCCTTAGTGGGTGGAGGAACCATTCCAAAACCAGGCGAAATA
The DNA here is from genome assembly GCF_003252725.1 of Haemophilus parainfluenzae. GTDB lineage: Bacteria > Pseudomonadota > Gammaproteobacteria > Enterobacterales > Pasteurellaceae > Haemophilus_D > Haemophilus_D parainfluenzae_L. The sequence goes on along the minus strand of NZ_QEPO01000007.1, from coordinate 75,865 downwards.
TCGCTTGCACACAATGGTGTACTTTTCCTTGATGAACTACCTGAATTTGAGCGTAAAGTACTGGATGCTCTACGACAACCCTTAGAAAGTGGAGAAATCATTATTTCGCGTACCAATGCAAAAATCCAATTTCCCGCTCGCTTTCAATTAGTTGCAGCGATGAATCCAAGTCCAACAGGGCATTATACCGGAACACATAACCGCACCTCACCTCAGCAAGTGATGCGTTATTTAAATCGCCTTTCAGGGCCATTTTTAGATCGTTTTGATTTATCTATTGAAGTCCCTCTTCTGCCACAAGGTAGCTTACAAAATGCGGGAGATAGAGGTGAGACAAGCCAACAAGTACGAGAAAAAGTGTTAAAAGTGAGAGAAATTCAACTTGCTCGAGCCGGTAAAATCAATGCGTATCTTTCAAGCAAAGAAATTGAACGGGATTGTAAATTACAAGATAAAGATGCCCTGTTTCTTGAGAAGGCGCTGAATAAGCTAGGACTTTCAGTGAGAGCCTATCATCGGATTTTAAAAGTCTCACGCACAATTGCCGATTTAAATGGCGAAAAAGAAATACAACAACCTCATTTAGCAGAAGCACTAGGATATCGAGCGATGGATCGGTTGTTACAGAAATTATCTGCTGCTTAAAAAATAAAAGGGCGAATGATTCGCCCTTTTTCGTCTTCGATTCTTAATAATAAGAATGTTCACCACGTTGGTGTTCTGTGACGTCTCTTGCACCTTTTAATTCATTTGGGAAAAGCGAAACTAGCTGTTTCTCTACCCCGTCTTTTAAGGTAACATCAACCATTGAACAACCGTTACAGCCACCGCCGAATTGTAGAACGGCATAACCATCATCAGTAATTTCAATTAATGTGATTTTACCGCCATGGCTGGCTAATTGTGGATTAATTTGCGTTTGGATCACGTACTCTACGCGCTCAATTAAAGGCGCATCATCTGCAACTTTACGCATTTTAGCGTTAGGTGCTTTTAAAGTCAGTTGAGCGCCAAGCTCTTCGGTTACATAATCAATTTCAGCATCTTCTAAAAACGGTAAACTAATTTCATCTACAAATGCTGAAAAAGTATCGTATTTCATTTCGGTATCAGTTGCCTCAACTGAATTTGGCGGGCAATAGGACACGCCACATTCTGCTCCAGGAGTACCAGGATTCACGACAAAAATACGAATATTTGTACCTTCTTCTTGTGTATCTAAAAGTTTCCGAAAATGTGCTTGAGCAGCATCTGAAATAAAAATTTGTTCCATAAATAAAGTCCTAATACTTGATGCAATATATCGGGAATGATACTCCTATACGGCAATTTTTTCTACATTTATTCCTATTTTTATAGATATAGGTAAATCCTATCCTTAACAGATTTTAGGCTCGAGCTAAGCCCCATACTTGAATTTCTTTTACACCTAATTTTCGAAGTTGTTTGGCTATTTCTGCCAACGTTGAACCAGTTGTAATCACATCATCTACCAAAGCAACGCGTTCATAAGGAAAAGGCTTTTTGGTATTCACTGCAAAAGCATTTTTAAGATTGTGTCGTCGATCTTTCGCGGTTAAACCTCGCTGAGTATGGGTATGTTTAATCCGTTTCACCACATGATGACAGTTAGGCACATCACACCAGCGACTTAACCAGTTCGCTAATAAATCAGCTTGGTTGTAGCCCCGTTGCCATTGTCGAAAATGATATAACGGTACGGGAATAATCGCCTGTGGCAGCAAGAGCCCATGTGTTCGTCTCGCCTCTCGTACCGCAAGATAAAGCAAACGTGATAAACTGCGATCTAACCAAAACTGTTTTTGGAATTTAAAACGATGAATAAGTGAAGAAAGCGGTTCGAGATAATGCCCAATAATCACAATACGATCCCAAGCGGGTTCATTTCTCAAACAATGTCCACAGCCCATTGCATAATACTGCAAGGGTGAACCACACCGCCCACAATAAGGGAAAGTTTTAATCTGATTCTGACATCGACTACACAATCCATTTCGACCTAGATGAATAGATCGCTTGCAATGCACACAACTAAACTGAAAAAAATGGGAAAACATAAGAGAAATTGACCGCCTTTATTTTTTCACTTTTTCAACTTGCTTAAAATGCTTTTCTTTTTTAGCCATCTCCATTCTTTCACCTTGTTTCAAAATATGAGGGGTCACAAAAATGACGAGTTCTCGTTTTTGATGACGTTCACTTTCCTTACTAAATAAGCGCTTAATACCGGGAATATCACCTAATAATGGTACTTTATCGACACCTTTTGTGATCGTATCGTGAAATACACCACCCAATACAATCGTTTCGCCATCTTTAGCAAACACTTGCGTATTAATTTCTTGTTTATCAATGGATACGACTTCATTTTGCCCATAAGCCACACGATTCCCTGGAGAATTTTGACTCACTAATAAATCCAATAAAATATTATTATCCTTCGAAATATGCGGCGTGACTTCTAATCCCAACACCGCTTCTCGAAATTCCACTGATTGAGTGTCATTTTTCCCATTTGTCACCACATAAGGAATTTCTGTCCCTTGTTTGATGCTTGCACTTTTCTTATTGGTCGTGAGTAAGCGAGGGCTCGCTATAATTTCTACGTTATTTTCACGCTCAAGTGCGGTCAATTCTAAGTCTAATAATCGGCCATTAATTTTAGCGACTTGAAGAGCCAATGAGCCAGCTGGCGTGACCGTTGTCGCAAAATTTACATTTAAATTATCACTGATATGACTAAACCCATTCGCATCTAGGCTGCCACTCACTCGATGTGCTGCCTCAGTAGGGTTAAAAATACCCCAACGCACACCTAATTCTTTTAGGCTTTCATCAGTAATCGTCACAATACGTGCTTCAATGACAATTTGTTCAATCGGTTTATCCAGCTCTGCAATCAATTTTTTAATATTTTTGAGTGAACGTGCATCATCCTGAATCAGTAATACATTGCTTCGGTCATCAAAGGTAATGGTGCCACTAGGTGAAAGCAAAGAACCGCTACCTGTGGTTAAGGACTTCATCACATCAGAGGCCTTGGCAAAATGCAGTTTAATCGTTGTACTCACAAGAGGTATTTCACTAGGCAAACTTTCTCCGCTAATCGCCATCGGTTCTGTCATTTTCTCTGCATATTGTTCATGTTGAGAAGGCTTACCCAAATAATAAATATCATTTTCTTGATAAAAAGAGAGCCCTTTGATTTTTGCTACAGAACGCAATAAACGATCAAAATCCACATTATCTAATTGCAATGAAAGCGTTCCTTCTAACTCATCATCAATCATTAAATTAGCATTTTGCTCAAGGGCAAGTTGTTGGAGTATCGCCACCATTGGCGCCTGTTTTAAGCGAAGTGAAAATACGTGATTCTCTGCCGATGAATAGCTAGTCCATAGGATCAAAAAACACATTAAAAACTGACCGCACTTTGTTTTTATTTTCTGCTTTATCATTTTAAAATCTCATGATGATTGAGGTTGTTTGTTCACATTGTCCGGCTTTATAACCTTGAAACGTCACGCTGTTTTTACTCACTTTTTCAATTAAATAGCCCTCCTTTCCAATTCTCTGCCCGACTTGAGCGGAAAGAATATGTCCATCATCATTAAATAACACTTCTTCCTGTTTACCGGCTTGCACGACACCCACAATATGTAGCTGAGCCAATGGGCGTTCCTCTGCCAGTCTCGGCTCCGAATACACGCAAGTCGACACTGGCGGTAGGGTGAGCCCCTCTTTTGGATATTCGGTTTGTTCTCTTTGTTTACGATCAAAAGGATCTTGTGAAAATGCTGATACAGAAAAAAACGCTATCAAGATTAAGAAGAGCTTTTTCATTATTTGTCCTTATCTAGTTGAAAAATTAACTCACATGCAATAGAAGCATTTTCCTCTTCATCTAATTTTTCAATGTTTAATTGCGTTAAGGAAAGTTTAGGAACATCGTTTAAAAGTGCGGTCAAAAATTGTTGTAAATCGACAAAATAGCCTTGTAATGACAAATGCAACAACGTATGTTGAGAAAAATCCCAACGCAAATCCAACGCTCGAAGTCGCCCATTTAACAATGCCTGAACATGCTGATTGATCGGCAACACAGAATTAGCTAATTCTGGAGAAAGTTGTCGGCTGTCTGACTTTTGTCTTAACGTTTGTAAAATCTTTTCCTGTTTATCCCACTCTTGTTGTTGCAAACTCAATTCTGCATCAAGTCGATGTCGTTCACTGCTATTTTCAACGTAACGAAAAATAGGTAAGAAAATAACCGCACTTAATGCACACAACCAAAAGGCAGCATGGACTATTTGAGGTAATCGAAGCCATTTACCCAACCAACCTTGTGCAGTTTTTTGAACAATCTCATTGATAAGGTTCCTCATTGCACAGGCTCCGATAACTGAATATCAAATTGAAAGAATAACTGCTGTTGCACTGGCTGAAACTTAGTTAAGTTAACCTCTGTAAAATGATGTTTAAGAAATTGATGTATTGCTTCAAACTCTTGTTGGCTTTCTGTCATGCCGGAAAGGACAAGTTGCTTAGCATTGAGCGTAAATTCATCTAACTCACCTTGTTGTAAGGGCAACTCAGTTAATAAATTAAGCATTCGATACACATATTCCGTCTCCATTTCAGTCAACTCATTCATTTCTTTTAAGTTACTTTGTAGTTGTTGAACTTGAATGCGTTTCTGATGGACTTGATTGGTGACTTGCACAAGTTTTTCTTTTGTCTGATTTAGGGTTTGTGCTTGTTGTTCATTAAGGTGACTCAAACCAACAACAATCAAAATAGAGCAAGCTAACCAAATTAATCCTTGCCACATAAAGCGCCAAAAAGCCTTTTGATGTTGTTCTAAACGCCAAGGCAATAAATTAAGGCTTAACATCATCACTCTCCCGATTAATTAGAGGTAAAAGTGCGGGTGTTTTTGAGGATAAATCCACTAGCTTTAAATCGGTTTGCCAGAGTGCATTGCCTAAAGCGATGAAAGGTAAATCTGTTTCAATTCGCAGCCAATCCTGAGGCAGTAATTCGATTGTGCGTGAATTTAATATATCGGTCGTTTGATACACATAAATCTGTTCTATTGTTTCAGGAAAACGCTGGATAAATTGTTGATAAAGCTCAGATAAATCACTTTGAGATTGCAAGACTTGTCGTTGTTGTAAGCGTTCACAAACGGCAAGACAACCTTGTTGATCCTGATATAAAAATAAGGTGTTAGTCGGCTCTTGCCCTAAAATGGCATAAAATGCACGCAAAATGCTGTGATTCAGTAAATCAAGTGCGGTCAATTTTAGCGGCAAATATTTTGCTAATTCTGCATTGGCACTTTCTTTTCGAATTGCCGTGATATCCAAACGAAAACCTTGTTTTAATGGCGTGGTCAGATAATCAAACCATAATTCATCCAACGGAATCGGTAATTCTTTTTGCAAAATAAAACGACATTGCTGTTCACACTCCTGAGCATTGAGTGTTTGCGGTAAAATAAGCGTTTTAGACCAAGTCAAATGGGGTGAAATGGCGCCAATAAAACAACATTGGTTCGTTTTTTGCGGTAAATGAGGTAATAATTGGGAAAAAATGTCCTTTTGTTGTCCATTCAAGCAAATAGATTGAACTTTGTGGAATTCATCTAGCCAAACAAAATAGAGGTTATCTTGTTGTTTACTCACACCAATTTGTTGTTTTCGCTGCTTTCTAGGAACAATTCCCATATTCTTTCCTATTCTTTAAGGGATTAATCTTTTATACTTAGCAGCCAAAATCATAATTTTGATTTTTTGAATATTCATTAAACCAGAGAGAATTTTACGATGCGGATCGCAAAATTAATATTAAGTACCCTATTTACGATATGTATACTGGGGTTAGTCGCCGGTGGTGTACTGTATTTTCACTTAAAGTCCTCCTTACCATCGGTTGAGAACCTAAAAACTGTTGAATTGCAACAACCGATGCAAATTTATACGGCTGATGGCAAATTAATCGGTGAAGTCGGTGAACAACGCCGTATTCCTGTGAAATTAGAAAATGTGCCTCAGCGTCTGCAAGATGCTTTCTTAGCGACAGAAGATAGCCGTTTTTATGAACATCACGGCTTAGATCCTGTCGGTATTGCTCGTGCGATTTTTGTTGCGGTCAACAATGGTGGTGCATCTCAAGGGGCTAGTACCATTACGCAACAGCTTGCGCGTAACTTCTTCTTAACGCCAGAAAAAACCATTATTCGTAAAGCTCGCGAAGCAGTATTGGCCATTGAAATTGAAAATGCCTTAAGCAAACAAGAAATTTTAGAACTCTACTTAAATAAAATTTTCTTAGGGTATCGTTCTTATGGCGTTGCAGCTGCCGCGCAAACCTACTTTGGTAAAAACTTAGATGAATTAACACTTTCTGAAATGGCCGTCATTGCAGGCTTACCAAAAGCGCCTTCTACCATGAATCCACTCTATTCGCCAAAACGTGCGGAAGAACGTCGAAATGTGGTTTTAAGTCGAATGCTTGATGAGAATAAAATCACCAAAGCAGAATATGATGCAGCGATTAAAGAGCCAATCGTCGCAAGCTATCACGGTGCTAAATTTGAGTTCCGTGCAGACTATGTAACTGAAATGGTTCGTCAAGAAATGGTAAAACGCTTTGGTGAAGAAGATGCTTACACTAAAGGTTATAAAGTTTTCACGACAGTACTTTCAAAAGATCAAGCAGAAGCTCAAAAAGCCGTCCGTAATAACTTAATCGATTATGACATGCGTCATGGCTGGCGTGGCGGTGCACCACTTTGGAAAAAAGGTGAAACCCCATGGGATAATGAACGCATTGTCGCTTTCTTGAAAAAATTACCTGATTCAGAACCATTCATTCCAGCAGCAGTAACCGCATTAGGTAAGAATGGGGCAGAATTACTTTTAGCCAATAATGAAACGATGACGCTCTCTTCTAATGCAATGCGTTGGGCAGGTAGATCACCGGTTAAAGTGGGCGAACAAATTTGGATTCGTAAACGTGATAACGGTGAATGGATTTTAGGTCAAATCCCAGCCGCTAACTCTGCATTAGTTTCATTAAACTCAGATAATGGTGCAATTGAAGCCATGGTGGGTGGTTTTAGTTATGAACAAAGTAAATTCAACCGTGCAACTCAATCTTTAGTGCAAGTCGGTTCTTCGATTAAACCATTTATCTATGCGGCTGCATTAGAAAAAGGTTTAACGCTTTCAAGCGTATTGCAAGACAGTCCTATCTCTATTCAAAAACCAGGACAACCTTTGTGGCAACCTAAAAACTCACCTGATCGTTATGACGGTCCTATGCGTTTACGTGTAGGTTTAGGTCAATCTAAAAATATGATTGCCATCCGAGCACTACAAACTGCAGGTGTTGGCTTTACGGCTGACTTCTTACAACGATTTGGGTTCAAACGTGACCAATATTTTGCCAGTGAAGCGCTTGCATTAGGGGCGGCATCCTTCACTCCATTGGAAATGGCTCGTGCTTATGCAGTATTTGATAACGGTGGTTTCTTAATTGATCCTTATCTTATCGAAAAAATTCAAGATAATACCGGTAAAGATTTATTTATTGCGAACCCGAAAATTGCTTGTATTACCTGTAACGACATTCCGGTGATTTATGGTGAAACCAAAGATAAAATTGATGGTTTTAAAGATGTCGCAGAAGTGGCTAACCCTGACAATCTAAAATCTGCTAAAGGTAATAGCAACACCGATACAGATGAAGGTGAGGGTGATCAGCAACCTGAGAATGTACCAGACTTGCCAGAGCTTCAAACATCAGCATTAAATGATGGTTCTGTTGATTTAATGGCGGATGCGAAAGACGGTGCGGCAAAACAAGAGTATGCACCTCGCGTGATTAGCGGTGAGTTAGCCTTCTTAATTCGTAGCGCATTAAATACGGCGATTTATGGTGAACAAGGACTCAGTTGGAAAGGTACCAGCTGGCGTATTGCTCAAAGTATTAAGCGTAGTGATATAGGTGGTAAAACCGGTACCACCAATAGTGCGAAAGTTGCTTGGTATGCAGGTTTTGGTGCTAACTTAGTGACAACGACCTATGTCGGTTTCGATGATAACAAACGCGTATTAGGTAAAGGTGAAGCGGGTGCGAAAACAGCAATGCCTGCCTGGGTTGCTTATATGAAAGCTGCACTTTCTGATGTACCAGAACGTCAACTCACACTTCCACCAAATATCATGGAAAAAACCATTGATAGTAACTCTGGTTTACTTTCTGAAGGTGGTGGCCGTAAAGAATACTTTATCGTTGGTACCGAGCCTAAACGTACTTACATTGCGGAAATGAAAGAGCGTGGTTATTATGTTCCACCAGAGTTGCAACAACGCTTGAATGGCGGAACAGGTAAAACCAAAGACGCGATTCCTGCAACGCAACCAGAAGAATTATTCTAACCCTGATTTAAATACTAAAAGTGCGGTTAATTTTGACCGCACTTTTTTACATCAAAAGGACAAATCATGTTAAGTTATCGTCACAGTTTCCATGCAGGCAATCATGCTGATGTATTAAAGCATATTGTATTAATGCTGATATTGGAAAATCTTTCGCTAAAAGAAAAAGGTTTTTACTATCTCGATACCCATTCTGGGGTCGGACGCTATCGTTTAAGTTCTAACGAATCAGAAAAAACCGGCGAATACAAAGAGGGAATTGGGAGACTTTGGGAAAGAACAGATTTACCCGAAGAAGTAGCTCGCTACGTAGATCTCATTAAAAAGCTCAATTATGGCGGTAAAGAATTACGCTATTATGCTGGCTCACCAATGATTGCCGCGCAATTATTACGTCCTCAAGATCGTGCATTACTAACAGAATTACATCCAAGTGATTTTCCATTATTACGCAATAATTTCAAAGAATTTAAAAATATCACCACAAAATCAGAAAATGGTTTCCAACAACTCAAAGCGACGCTTCCACCAAAAGAACGCCGTGGCTTAGTGCTTATTGATCCGCCTTATGAATTAAAAGAAGATTATGATCTCGTAGTGAAAGCGATTGAAGAGGGTTATAAACGTTTTGCGACAGGCACTTATGCGATTTGGTATCCAGTGGTACTTCGCCAACAAACAAAACGCATTTTTAAAGGATTAGAAGCAACGGGAATTCGTAAAATTTTGAAAATTGAATTGGCTGTTCGCCCTGATAGCGATCAACGTGGTATGACCGCAAGTGGAATGGTGGTGATTAACCCACCTTGGCAATTAGAACAGCAAATGAAATCTATTTTGCCTTATTTGACCCAAACGCTCGTCCCTGAAGGTACGGGAAGTTGGACAGTGGAATGGATTGTACCGGAATAATCCATTCCAAAATCTCGGTCAAAATGACCGCACTTTTAAATTTTAATTTTATTAGAATACAACACTAAGCAAAGTGCAATAACCATAATTAAAATCGCGCCTGCGAATAAGATAGTATCAACTGAGCTCTCATGATTCACAATAATCAGGCGCAACATAGCGGTAATCCCCGCGTAAATAAAATAACGCAAAGGAAAGTGATAGCCGCTTTTAAAATATTGCACGATTAGGCCAATAAAACCGAAATATAAGAAAAACATCACGGCTTGTTCAGCAACATCATAAGGCACTACGCTTGATGTATTGAACACCATAATTGCTAAGGTATAGGTGATTTTAGCTAAAGCAATAATCAACACTAAAGCCAAAGCAATAAGTGAAAAACTTAATATCACTTTTAATACACTAGTCACTACTCTAGGTAGCTTTTCTAGTTCTTGAGATTCTTCCATAAAGTTCCTTTTTTTGTTTTTTAAAATGACGAAAGATGCGTATTTTAAAGGAATGTGATTTAGTGGTAAATAGCCAAATTTAATCAAATAAAAAAGGCAGAGCTCTCTGCCTTTTCTTTTTTATATTAATGAAATGAATAATTACTCATCTAAGAAACTTCTTAAGGTTTCTGAACGACTTGGATGACGTAATTTACGTAATGCTTTTGCTTCAATCTGACGAATACGCTCACGAGTTACGTCAAATTGTTTACCCACTTCTTCGAGTGTATGGTCAGTATTCATATCAATACCAAAACGCATACGTAATACTTTTGCTTCACGAGGTGTTAAACCTTCTAACACTTCATGAGTCGCCACTTTCAAGCTTTGTGCGGTTGCAGAATCTAATGGCAATTCAAGGGTTGAGTCCTCGATGAAGTCACCTAAATGTGAATCATCGTCATCACCGATTGGGGTTTCCATAGAAATAGGTTCTTTCGCAATTTTAAGCACTTTACGAATTTTATCTTCTGGCATACCCATGCGCTCAGCAAGTTCTTCTGGCGTCGCTTCACGTCCCATTTCTTGTAACATTTGACGAGAAATACGGTTTAATTTGTTAATCGTTTCAATCATATGAACAGGAATACGGATTGTACGCGCTTGGTCAGCAATGGAACGAGTAATAGCCTGACGAATCCACCAGGTTGCATAGGTTGAGAATTTATAACCACGACGGTATTCAAATTTATCTACCGCTTTCATCAAACCAATATTCCCTTCTTGAATTAAATCCAAGAATTGTAAACCTCGGTTGGTATATTTTTTCGCAATAGAAATCACCAAACGCAAGTTAGCTTCAACCATTTCTTTTTTCGCACGTCGAGCTTTTTGTTCACCACGAGATACCGCATCGCAAATCTCACGCATTTGTTGAATGGTGAGATTCGTATGCTGCTCAATATTCGCTAAGTTATCTAGAGATAAACGGATACGCTCTTCATATTTTGGTAAGCGTTTTGCCCAAGCTTTTGTTGATTTTAACGCTTTTGCTACCCATGCATCACTGCTACCATTCGCAACAATAAGCGCCTCAAATTCATCTTTTGGCATACCCGCGATATCAACTAATACTTTTTGTAGTTGACGCTCTTCTGAACGTACACGTTTCATCATATTCTTCATTGATAAAACAAGTACATCAAATTGTTTTGGCACTAAACGGAATTGTTTAAAAATATCTGCGAGTTGAGCAATTTGATCTTTTGCACGTTTACCACTGCGACCGTGTTTTGCAATAGTTGCTAATGTTTTAGTATGTTGCTCTCTTAATGCGGCAAATCTTTCACGCGCCACTTCAGGATCGATGCTATTATCTGAATCGCTGTCATCAGAACTTGAGCTGTTATCGCTTTCATCTTCCTCATCGCTCTCATCAACGTCCGCAGCAGATTCGGCACTTTCATCTTCATCAGCAAAATTTTCATCAATGTTTGCGGTTTCCTCTTCTGGAACATTTGGATCCACAAAGCCTGTGATTAAATCAGCTAAACGATAATTGCCCGCTTCAACTTGGTCATAATTATCTAATAATTCAGTTAACGCTTCTGGGTAAGCTGCAATCGCAGTTTGGACTTCATCGATCCCTTCTTCAATACGTTTTGCAATGCTGATTTCATCTTCACGGGTAAGGAGATCAACGGTACCCATTTCACGCATATACATACGCACAGGGTCGGTTGTACGACCGATTTCAGATTCCACATTTGATAAAATTTGCGTTGCTTCTTCCACAGCATCTTCATCTGGAATCGTGTCATTCAACATCATTTCGTCACTTTCCGGTGCTTCATCCAGAACCGGAATACCAGCATCATGCTGTAAAGTTTGCAACAACTTATCGTAATATTCTGGATCGATCAAATCTTCAGGAAGCAAGTCATTGATCTCAGCATAAGTTAAATAACCTTGCGTACGACCTAATTCCATAAGCTGTTCAATTTGTTCTGAATATTGCTCGGCGGTAGATTGTTGATTTTGTTCCATTTTTATTCCCGTTTTGCGTTATTTTTGGAAGATAAAAGCCCTTGTTTTGAACAGGAGATTTTACCATTGTTATGACGGATTAACTAACTGTTTTTTCTGCTCTTCTTTTCCCTTGAGCAAATTCACTAAAATTGCTCGTTCTTGATCAGTTAAGCCTTCCGCCCTTTCTTTGGCGATAAGCATCTCAATATCACGTTCAATTGCTTGAATATTCAATCGACGGTAGTTTTGAGAGAATGCATTAATGATTTCTAAGTCGTCTAATAGATGATCCCAAGACGCCAATATTTCAAGGGGCTTACTGAATTCTGTATCACGAAAATATTCTAAGATTTGCCCTGTTGTAATGCCTTCTCGTTCACGGCAAAGCGCGGTCAATTTTGCTAGTAATTCGTAACCTGCTTCATGCTTTAAGGCTTGCAACCCCACATCCGAAATACGATTCACTAATTGTGAATTCTGTAATAACAGCGAAATCACCACACGCATTGGCGTTTTCTTAATGGTTTTTTGTGGCGTTTTAGGTTTTGGTTCAGCCTTATCTATTTGATTTGGAACTAAGCTTTCAAGCTGTGATTGATCAAAGATCCCAAGCTTTTGCGCCAACATATTGCGTAATGACAAGCGCAACATATCACCAGGAATTTGACGAATTAAAGGCGCCGCGAGTGCGACTAATTTTCCTCTCCCTTCTTGTGTCGAGAAATCTACCTGCGGACTTAAATGCGCGAATAAGAATTCTGTGAGAGACTGGGCTTGCTCAATATATTCTTCAAACTTTTCTTTACCGTATTGACGAATATAAGTATCTGGATCTTCTCCATCAGGCAGGAAAATAAACTTAATTTGTCGCCCGTCTTCCAGATAAGGTAAGGCGTTTTCAAGTGCGCGCCAAGCGGCATCACGCCCCGCTCTATCACCATCGTAGCAGCAAATGACCTGCTCTGTTGAACGGAACAATAATTGAATTTGTTCCGAGGTCGTCGATGTTCCAAGGGATGCCACGGCATAATTGACACCAAATTGTGCTAATGCCACCACATCCATGTAGCCTTCAACCACCAGCAATTTTTCTGGCTCATCATTGATTTGCAAGGCTTCATACAAACCATAAAGTTCATTACCTTTATGGTATGTAATGGTTTCGGGTGAGTTCAAATATTTGGGTTTTTCATCCGTTAAAACACGTCCACCAAAAGCGACCGTACGACCACGTTTATCCCGAATCGGAAACATAATACGATTACGGAATTTATCGTACACATTGCCACGATCGTTACGAGAAAGCATACCTAAATCAAACAGCTTTTTCTGTTCTTCTCGATTTTTGCCAAATTGACGCAACACCGTATCCATCGCATTGGGTACATAACCAATTTGAAAACGAGCAATAATTTCTGGCGATAAACCACGTTGCTGAAGATAGCTTTGAGCAGGAATATTTAGCGGGAGTTGAGCTTGATAAAACGACGCAATCTCTTGCATTAAATCGTATAAATTACGTTTTGTTTGATAGCTCACATCAGGTTTATTGCCGAATTGATTTGGGCGTTTTTCATAAGGCACTTCAAGCCCTGCCGAAGCAGCAAGTTCTTCAACGGCTTCAACAAATTCTAACTTGTCGTAATCCATTAAAAATGAAATGGCATTACCTTTCGCGCCACAGCCGAAACAATAATAGAATTGTTTTTTTTCACTTACCGTGAAGGAGGGTGTTTTTTCGTGATGAAACGGACAACAAGCTTGATAATCTCGTCCCGCTTTTTTGAGTTTCACGCGCGCATTAATCACATCGACAATATTCGATTTTGTGAGCAGATCATCAATAAATTGGCGTGGAATTGAGCCTTTCATTGCCTTGCCTCCTTGAATACGTGCGAAAGTGCGGTTGATTTTGCGTGACTTTTTTCGATGAGTTTAAAGCAACAAAACCGTGATACCCAAAAGGTTTCACGGTTTGTCTTAACTCGAGTTAGAAAATACTACAAATTAGTATAAACGGGTATTGCGCGCGTTTTCGCGAGCGTTACGTTTAGCGTGACGTTTAGCAAGCGTTGCTTTTTCACGTTTACGGATTGTAGTTGGTTTTTCATAGAATTCACGAGCGCGAACTTCTGCTAAAATACCAGCTTTTTCGCAAGAGCGTTTGAAACGACGTAAAGCTACGTCAAATGATTCGTTTTCACGTACTTTAATTACAGGCATAAGCCAATCACCTCAATGAGTTTAATTTAATTGCAATTTTAAATTTTTATTACTGCCGAATGAACGGCAAATTCAATAAAGGACGCAATTCTAATCGATCTTCCCTGCAAAAGCAAAGGAAAGATCGCCTATTTGCTGAAAATTTGGCGTTTGAACTGGTTTAAGTGGGCTAAACAAGGTAAAATCTTTGCCAATTTTTTTAATAAAATGAGAAGAAAATGCGTATTTTAGGGATCGAAACCTCCTGTGATGAAACAGGTGTCGCGATTTATGATGAAGATAAAGGTTTAATTGCTAATCAACTCTACACGCAAATTGCCTTGCATGCGGATTACGGCGGTGTAGTGCCAGAACTGGCTTCCCGCGATCACATTCGCAAAACGGCACCATTAATTAAGGCCGCATTAGAAGAAGCCAATTTAACCGCTGATCAAATTGATGGTATCGCCTATACAAGTGGCCCGGGTTTAGTAGGCGCGTTATTAGTGGGCGCAACGATCGCGCGTTCACTGGCTTATGCCTGGAATGTGCCCGCTATTGGCGTACACCACATGGAAGGTCATCTACTTGCGCCAATGCTTGATGAAAATCGACCGCACTTTCCATTCATTGCTCTCCTAGTGTCAGGTGGACACACACAGTTAGTACGCGTTGATGGTGTAGGTAAATATGAAGTTATTGGTGAATCTATTGATGATGCTGCAGGTGAAGCCTTTGATAAAACCGCTAAATTATTAGGGTTAGATTATCCTGGCGGTGCGGCACTTTCACGTTTAGCCGAAAAAGGATCACCAGATCGTTTTGTATTTCCACGCCCAATGACGGATCGCCCTGGCCTTGATTTTAGCTTTTCAGGTTTAAAAACCTCAGCGGCTAACACCATTAATCAGGTGATCAAACAAGAAGGGGAATTAACCGACCAAACCAAAGCCGATATTGCCTTTGCCTTCCAAGATTCCGTTGTGGATACGCTCGCAATCAAATGTAAACGCGCCTTAAAAGAAACCGGTTATAAGCGTTTAGTGATTGCTGGCGGGGTGAGTGCAAACAAAAAATTACGTGAAACCCTTGGCACTATGATGAAAAATCTTGGTGGTGAAGTATTTTATCCGCAACCTCAATTTTGTACCGATAATGGTGCCATGATTGCCTATACGGGTTTCTTACGCTTAAAACAAGGTCAGCATAGCGATCTCGCCATTGATGTTAAACCTCGTTGGGCAATGACTGAACTCCCTGCAATTTAAGGAAAAATATGGAAAATATGATTAAAGTAAGAGCTATGCGTGCAGCCGGTATCGCTTGTTTCTTAGTGCTCGCGATTATTGGCGCATGGATTTTTACCACACCAAGTGGTGATATCGTTAGCGCGCTTTCAGCTGCCGGGAAAATGGTTGGCGGTGGTGCAACTTACGGCACCTTTATGCTAGCAGCCTGTCCACCTGTTGCAGGATTTATTGCCTATTATTTCTGGAAATGGGTGATTAAATAATGGCAAAACTCTATTTTTACTACTCTACGATGAATGCGGGCAAATCAACCACGTTGCTGCAGTCTTCCTATAACTATCGTGAACGCAATATGAACACCATAGTTTATACGGCAGCCATTGATGACCGCTTTGGATTAGGCAAAGTCACATCGCGTATTGGTATTCATGAAGATGCTAATCTATTTACATCAACGAGTGACCTTTTTGCTGAAGTGAGTCAACGTTTACAACAAGAAAAAATTCATTGTGTTTTAGTTGATGAAGCCCAGTTTTTAACGAAACAACAAGTGTATCAATTAAGTGATGTCGTGGATAAACTGAAGATTCCTGTGCTTTGCTATGGTTTACGAACAGATTTCCAAGCAGAGCTATTTGAAGGTAGTAAGTATTTACTTGCTTGGGCAGATCAACTAGAAGAATTAAAAACAATCTGTTATTGTGGACGTAAAGCCAATTTCGTTTTACGTTTAAATGAACAAGGTGAAGTCATTAAGGAAGGGGAACAAATCCAAATTGGTGGAAACGACTCTTATCTTTCGGTTTGCCGCTATCATTACAAAGAAAAGTGCGGTCAGCTTTAACCTCGTTTTTCAATTTTATACTCGGAGGACAATTTTATGCTAAAAAACAAAACATTCGGCAGTGCCTTAATCATTGCCGGCACAACCATCGGGGCGGGGATGCTCGCGATGCCATTAACCTCTGCCGGTATTGGTTTTGGTTACACCGTTTTCTTATTAGTCGGCTTATGGGCACTTTTGGTTTACAGCGGTTTGCTTTTTGTTGAAGTGTATCAAACTGCAGATCGCTTGAATGATGGCGTGGCAACTCTCGCGGAAAAATACTTTGGCATCACTGGACGTGTCTTAGCCACCTTTAGTTTGCTCATTTTACTTTATGCCCTTTCTGCAGCCTATATCACCGGTGGTGGTTCATTATTATCAGGTTTACCAACCGCTTTTGGTTTTGAAAGCCTTTCCTCCGAACTTTCTATCATTTTATTTACCGTCGTACTCGGTGCCTTTGTGGTTGTAGGTACAAGAGGTGTTGATGGTGCCACTCGCATTCTGTTCATCGGTAAATTAATTGCCTTTGCTTTTGTGTTATTCATGATGTTACCAAAAGTGTCTGTCGATAACCTGATGGCCTTACCTTTAAATTATGCTTTCGTGATCTCTGCAGCGCCAATTTTCTTTACCTCATTTGGGTTCCATATCATCATGGGCAGCGTAAACAGCTATTTAGATGGTAGTGTTACTCAATTCCGTAAAGCGATTTTAATTGGTACAGCGATTCCACTTGTAGCTTATTTAGTGTGGCAATTAGCGACTCACGGTGTATTAAGCCAGAATGAATTTGTGCAAGTGTTACAAGCGGATCCAACCCTTAACGGCTTAGTCAATGCAACACGTCAAATCACGAACTCCCACATCATGGGTGAAATCGTGCGTGTGTTCTCTGCACTTGCATTAATCACCTCTTTCCTAGGTGTCATGCTTGGGGTATTTGAAGGTTTAGGCGATTTATTTAAACGTTACAAATTGCCACACAACCGTTTGACACTTACTGTTGCTGCCTTCACACCACCACTTGCATTTGCCTTGTATTATCCTGAAGGCTTTATCGCTGCATTAAGCTATGCGGGCTTACTCTGTGCGTTCTATTGCTTAATTTTACCTATCGGACTAGCATGGAAAACACGTCAAGCAAATCCAAATCTGCCTTATCGTGTAATCGGTGGAAACGTAACCTTAGTGATAGCCTTAGTAATTGGCGTAATCATTATGATCGTGCCATTCTTAATTCAATCGGGTTATTTACCTGCAGTAGCAGGCTAAAGTGCGGTAGATTTTCAAGGCATTTTTCTCATAAAAGTAGGGCTTAAACGCCCTATTTTTTTATTTTCAAAAAATTTTCATTTTTTTTACCTCTCTTAATCTTTCCTTAAGATTCTCTTGTTTAAATATACTCATCGAAAGGCAAACAACCCAATCGATAAATAAATCTGAAAAATGTTAATCACTTAAGAAAAGATTAAGATTTGAATGATTTAATACATCTGAAAGCAAAACTTTCAACTTACTTTATGATTATCTTATTTAGGAGAACAAACTATGAAAAAATTACTTACTGTTGCAGCTATCGCATTATCTTCTGTTGCCGTATATAACACCGCAATAGCGCAAGGATTTAATGATGGCAATAATCAAGTCACTCAACAAGGTTTTGTAGATGAAAGCGTCATTGTAAAAACCGTTGCTGATGCATTAAGTGCCAATGATAACACTCCAGTTCGTTTAGACGGACAAATTGTAAAACAAATTGGTAAAAAGGATTTCTTATTTAAAGACGCAAGTGGAAAAGAAATCCAAATTGAAGTCAGCAAAAAAGCATGGAATGGTCAAACGATAGCACCTCAAGATAACATTCAAATTATCGGTAAAGTCGATAAAGAATGGAATAAAACAGAAGTTGATGTAAAACAAATCATCAAAAAATAACTAACAAAATGACCGCACTTTTCTTAAGTGCGGTTAAAAATCCCAAAGGAGAAGAGAATGGAAAACGTACAAACAATGTCAGATCTTATGCAGCAAATTCAACAACGAATTGATTCACTAAAAGCCTCTGCTATGCAGCAACAAACAGAAATGAAACAATCATTAAATGAATGTATTGAGCAAAGTGAAGCCATTCAAAATCAATTAGTTCAGAGCCAACAGCAATTAACATCACAATTGGAATACGGCACTGCAGTATTAATTGAACTGGAACAAGGGTTACAGCTAGATTTCAGTACAGAAATCGCCGAATTTGAACAGTTGTGTCAAAATGAAACCGCCGATACGGCAGAATTAACACAACGATTAGAACAGAATGTACAGGAAAAAATCACGTTCCAATTAAACGAATTAAAAGCCAAAACAGGTATTGCCTTACAAGAAATTGGTCAGGTGACACTCCATATTAAGCAGTTATTTGGGGCAGAAAAAAGTGCTAAAGTGAAAGGGTTGGCAAAATTAAAACAACGTTTATATAAACGCTTTGGTAAACAGATTATTGCTTCAAAAGAATGCTTGGCAAAACAACTGGAACGCGGAGCCAGTAAATTAAGAGCTTAAAATGTCTGCTATCGTTTATTAAGAAGAAAAGTTAAACCGCACTTAATCTTGAGATGAGATGAAGTGCGGTCATTTTTTTAGTATTTTTTCGATTGAGACGATTAAATCTGAGCCAGAAATTCTTCTTCCGTTAAAACAGCCACACCTAATTCTTGCGCTTTTGTCAGTTTAGAACCGGCTGCATCACCAGCAATCACAAAATCCGTTTTCGCTGAAACCGAGCCGCTCACTTTCGCGCCCATGTCTTGTAATAAGGCTTTAGCTTCATTACGTCCCATTTGAGTTAAGGTTCCGGTTAACACCACCGTTTTGCCTTTAAAGCGGTTTTCTGTCACTTCTTTGGTTTCCACGGTTTCCCAATGTACGCCTTGAGCGATTAAATCATTCACCACCGCGACATTATGTGGTTCATGCCAAAACGCCAAAATACGATTTGCCACCACTTCACCCACGTCAGGCACTTGCTGTAAGGCTTCTAAATCTGCATTTTGCAACGCTTCTAGGGTTTTGAAATGATTTGCTAAATTCAATGCTGTCGCCTCCCCCACTTCACGGATTCCTAAAGCAAAAATAAAACGTGCTAACGTCGTATTTTTCGCTTTTTCAAGGCTGGCTAAGGCATTTTCAGCCGATTTTGCACCCATTCTATCTAAACGAGTCAGTGTGGTTAAATCTAACTTGAATAAATCGGCTGGCGTATGAATTAATTCACGATCCACCAACTGTTCGATTAATTTACCCCCTACGCCATCAATATCCATGGCCTTGCGAGAAACGAAATGTTTAAGCGCTTCTTTACGCTGTGCTGCACAGAACAAACCGCCCGTACAACGCGCTACCGCTTCACCTTCAATACGAACAATGGCCGAATCACATACAGGACAAGTTTTAGGGAAAATGATCGGTCTCGCATCTGCTGGGCGACGGTCGTGTAATACGCCGATAATTTGTGGAATCACATCTCCCGCACGGCGAATCACCACCGTATCGCCAATCGCAATATCCAAGCGTTCAATTTCATCGCCGTTATGTAATGTGGCATTACTTACCGTTACCCCTGCCACAAATACAGGCTCTAATTTGGCTACAGGTGTAATAGCCCCCGTTCTGCCCACTTGGAATTCCACATCATTTAGGCGAGTTAATTCTTCTTGTGCAGGGAATTTATAAGCAATCGCCCAACGGGGCGCTTTGGAAATAAAACCTAATTTCTCTTGTAACGCAATATCATTGATTTTCAACACGGTACCATCAATATCGTAGCCAAGAGCACTACGTTTATTTTGAATATCACGATAAAAATCCAACACTTCATCTGTGCCGTTACATAAACGGATTTCTGGGTTTACCGGAATTCCAATAGACTTCAACCATTGCAAACGATCATAATGCGTATTCGGCAAATCTACCCCTTCGGCAATACCAATACCATAAGCATTCAATACCAATGGACGCTTACTCGTAATTTTTGGATCAAGCTGGCGCAACGAACCTGCTGCAGCATTACGTGGGTTAGCAAAGGTTTTCTCGCCTTTCTCTAAAGCCTGTTGATTTAAACGCTCAAAGCCTTCATGTGGCATAAACACTTCGCCACGCACTTCTAAACGTGCAGGTGGATTGTCCATTAAAAGCTGCAAGGGAATATTTCGAATTGTACGGATATTCGCTGTAATATCCTCCCCTGTTGTCCCATCACCACGGGTTGCGGCTTGAGTCAGTACGCCATTTACATACAAAATACTCACCGCTAAACCATCTAATTTCGGCTCACAGCAGAAAGTGAGTGGTTCAGGCAAACGAATAAGACGATCTTCAATACGTTTTACGAATGCATAAAATTCCTCGTCTGAAAAGGCATTATCCAAAGACAGCATTGGAATTTCATGACGAATTTGTGCAAAACCAGAAAGCGGTTTGGCGCCCACACGTTGAGTAGGTGAATCTGCCGTAATGAGTTCCGGATGGGCGGCTTCTAAGGCTTTAAGTTGATGAAATAAACGGTCATATTCCGCGTCAGGAATCGTTGGGTTATCCAATACATGATATTCATATTCATAACGACGAAGATCCTGACGTAATGTATCAATTTGTTGCTGAAGGCTCATAATGTTCTCTAACGGTTTACTCATTGAATTAAAATGGGCGAACCATCGGCTCGCCCAAAGTGCGGTTATTTTTTCATGCTTTTTATGCGATGCGAGATAAGTAATCCTGCTCAGCCATATCATCAAAAATCTCTTGCTGATCAGTCAATACCACACCACCTAAATCTTCTGCGATGGTTTTCGCTGCGCGAATCATCATACGTAAGTTAGCCAAATTATTACCTGGAGATGGCAACTGCATAAAGAGCACTACACCCATGGTTGAAAACTCGGCCATATTGTAATAATCAAACGTACCTGGTTGTTCAATGTTTGCCACGCTAAATAACACTGGGCTTGCCACACTTAAATCAAAATGGCGGTGATACATTTGACGCTCGCCAAAAATAAAACCGAGGTTTTCTAAAGATTGAGATAATTGTGGACCATAGAATTCACGATTTTGATTCGAAATCACATAAAGTTGAACAAAACCGGTGGTTTGTTTTGGTTTTTCTACTTCTACTGGTACTGGTTCGTGATAGTTAAAATGCACGTTCTCATGAGTAGGTTCTTGAGTTGGATTTAATGACATCTCAGCTAATTGCTCACGCAATTCAGGTGAAGAAGAATTCACACCGTCAAAATCATTGCTTTGTGCTTCTAATTCTTCGATTGTCATTTCTGCTACACGCGGTTTTGGTTGTACATTCGTTTCAGGATAAACCACGGGTTCTGGTTGTGGAGCTGGCGCAGGAGCAGGTTGCGTTGTATTCATCTCATAAACCGGCTGATTTGGTAAGGAGATTTTAATATCATCCACGCTTTTTTCTATTTGACGCGCATCCACTTGAGCACGTTGCTCATCAAAATTAAATTGCTGTTGGCTTGTCGCCTGTGGTGCCACTTTAGGTTGAACATGTTGTTGTACAGGCTGCGCCGCTTGAGCACGATGTGTTAAACGAATATCCGCATTAGGATCAGCAGCTTGCGAAAAAGGATTGACCTCACCGTTTTTAGAAGTGCGGTTAAATGTGTTCGCGCTTTTAAAATATTTTGATTTCTCACGGCGATTTGACCATAATCCGTGTACCACTAAGGCAATTAAAGCAATTACCCCTAAAATAATCAAAATGGTATTTAAGTCCATTCTTGTTGCTCCTTAACGCAATGATTTTTGCTAATCCTATCACATTTCCACAGGTGAAAAAATAGGAAAGCAAACAAGAGATTAAAAGGGATGAGATGGAATTTTTCTCAAAAAATATTGTCTTTCTGTGACATTTTGTATTTTTTACTTTTCAATTTAAAGGAACAATGATGATCGATCAAAATGAAATAAAATCTGCTTTCAATCATTTCGTGATGGGTTGGCATTTTATTACACAAAAAGGCCTACGCCGTTTTGTGATTATGCCAATTTTACTTAACGTCGTTCTACTTACAGGCTTATTCTGGCTATTTGTCTCACAAATCTCCACGATGATTGACTGGGTGATGAGCTTTATTCCAGATTGGCTAAGCTTTTTAAGCGTGATTTTGCTTGTGTTGTCTATTGGCTCAATTCTCTTATTTTTCTATTTTGCCTTTACAACGCTTTCAGGCTTTATTGCCGCGCCGTTTAATGGATTGTTAGCAGAAAAAGTCGAAAAAATGCTAACTGGAGAAGCAGTTAATGATGATGGTTTTGCCGAAATTATGAAAGATGTGCCACGTATGCTAAATCGTGAATGGCAAAAACTATGGTACAGCTTACCGAAATTTGTAGGCTTGTTCTTATTGAGTTTTATCCCTGTTATCGGACAAACCATTATTCCTGTGCTGACATTCTTATTTACCTGTTGGATGATGGCAATTCAATATTGTGACTATCCGTTTGATAACCACAAGATTTCCTTTGGCATCATGAAAAATGCATTAGGCGAAAGACGCACACAAAGCCTGACATTCGGAGCATTAATCACCCTTTGTACCGCATTACCGATTGTTAATTTAGTCGTTATTCCCGTTGCAGTCTGTGGCGCGACCGTAATGTGGGTCGAAAATTATCGCTCACAATTAAAATTTGATATGAATTTTGACCGCACTTCGGGTTCAACACAAATTGTGACACATTCTAGTAGTACTGAAATTAAGCCTTCAGGAAATAGCATCGTGAATAAATAGCATTTAGTTATAAAATATAGCTATTAACTATTTTTTTTATATAAAAACCGGTGTTATAACTACTGCATCAACTCATTCACAAATATAAAAGGACAGTAAAATGACAATTTATGCAGATAACTCATACTCAATCGGTAATACGCCATTAGTTCGTTTAAAACACTTCGGACACAATGGCAACGTTGTCGTAAAAATTGAAGGTCGCAACCCAAGCTTTAGCGTGAAATGCCGTATTGGTGCCAATATGATTTGGCAAGCAGAAAAAGATGGCATTTTAACGGCAGGTAAAGAAATTGTGGATGCAACCAGCGGTAACACCGGTATTGCTTTAGCTTATGTAGCTGCTGCACGTGGTTATAAAATCACCTTAACCATGCCTGAAACCATGAGTCTTGAACGTAAACGTTTATTACGTGGTTTGGGCGTCAATCTTGTGCTTACTGAAGGTTCAAAAGGGATGAAAGGTGCGATTGCCAAAGCAGAAGAAATTGTGGCGTCTAACCCAAATCATTATGTGATGCTAAAACAATTTGAAAACCCGGCTAACCCGGACATTCACCGTCAAACTACTGGTGAAGAAATCTGGAAAGATACGGAAGGTAAAGTTGATGTCGTAGTGGCTGGTGTCGGTACCGGCGGTACAATTACCGGTATTTCTCGTGCGATCAAATTAGATCACGGTAAAAAAATCACCTCTGTGGCGGTTGAACCAGCAGAATCACCTGTTATTAGCCAAACCCTTGCAGGCCAAGAAGTGAAGCCAGGTCCACACAAAATTCAAGGTATCGGTGCGGGCTTCATTCCGAAAAACTTAGATTTATCATTAATTGATCGCGTGGAAACTGTAGATAGCGATACGGCAATTGCGACTGCTCGTCGCTTAATGGCTGAAGAAGGTATTCTTGCGGGTATTTCTTCTGGTGCGGCTGTGGCAGCGGCTGACCGCTTAGCAAAACTACCAGAATTCCAAGATAAATTAATCGTCGCGATCTTACCTTCGGCTTCAGAACGTTATTTAAGTACGGCGTTATTTGAAGGAATTGAGGCTTAATCTATTGATTGAATTCATTTTATCTAAGGTCTGTTTTTACAGACCTTTTTTGTTTATTAATTAAACAATTTCTATTTAATATAACTAAAGGAAATAATTCATAAATAAATAATACTTTTCTTTTCTTTTCCGCTTCTTATAATTCATTTCACTTTCGTTATTTATCTAAAAAAGGAATACTTATGAAAAAATCATTTTTTAGCACCGCACTTTTAGCGGCTGGATTAGCTCTTTCTACTTTTGCTAACGCAGGTGAAATTGCTGATCGCGTTGAACAAACTAAAACCTTATTAGTCGGTACTGAGGGAACTTACGCACCATTCACTTTCCACGACAAAGATGGCAAGTTAACCGGTTTCGATGTGGAAATTATCGAAAAAGTTGCGCAAAAATTAGGTTGGAAAGTTGAATTTAAAGAAACCGCTTGGGATGGCATGTATGCTGGTTTAAATGCAAAACGCTTTGATGTTATTGCGAACCAAACCAATCCAAGCCCAGAACGTTTAAAAAAATATGATTACAGTGCACCTTATAACTACTCTGCTGGCGTCATCGTGACGAAAGTCGATAACGATAGCATTAAATCATTCCCTGATTTAAAAGGTAAAAAATCTGCACAATCTGCAACCAGTAACTGGAGCAAAGATGCACGTGATAATGGTGCAATTATTGTGACTGTTGATAGCTTGGCACAAAACCTTGAAGCAGTAAAACAAGGCCGTGTTGATGCAACAGTAAACGATAAACTCGCAGTATTAGATTATTTTAAAAAACAACCTAATGCAGGTTTAAAAATTGCCGTAGAAAGTGATAAAAAAATCCCGACCGGTTTTGCTTTCTTGAAAGGTGAAGAACCGCTTATTGCGAAAGTGAACCAAGCACTTGAAGAACTACGCAAAGACGGAACTTTAAAACAACTTTCAATCAAATGGTTTGGCGATGACATTACTCAATAATTGGTTAGCAAGCCTTCCATTTATGACCGCAGAACGAGCTGATTATGTAATCAGCTCGTTTTGGCCTATGATGGAAGGGGCAATTTTATATACGATTCCCCTAGCGGTCATTTCTTTCTTTTGCGGTTTATTCATTGCTGTCATCGTGGCTGTAATTTGCACATTGCCGCATCCCAATTTAATGACGAAAATTCTACAGAGCATCTGTCGCACTTATATTTCAATTATTCGCGGCACGCCAATGTTGGTACAGATCTTCATTATTTTCTACGGTTTACCTGAAGTTGGCATCAAACTTGAGCCTTTCCCAACTGCAATTATTGCCTTCTCCATTAATATTGGTGCTTATGCAGCAGAAACCGTGAGAGCCTCCATTCTTGCGATTCCTAAAGGTCAATGGGAAGCCTCTTATGCGATAGGAATGAATTATACACAAGCTTTCGTGCGTACCATTATGCCGCAAGCTTTACGCATTTCCGTCCCTTCACTATCAAACACATTCATTAGCACAGTGAAAGATACGTCTCTGGCTTCACTCGTTTGGATTGCGGAGTTATTCCGTGTGGCGCAAAACATCACGGCTGAAAACTATGAGTTTATTTTAATTTATAGTGAAGCAGCTCTCATTTATTGGGTATTCTGTTTTGTGCTGTCGATGGGGCAAACCCGTTTAGAAAAACGCCTTTCTCGCCATTTATAAGGACTGGTTATGTTAAAAGTCACGAATATTCAGAAAAGTTTTAATGGCCACCATGTATTAAAAGGCATTGATTTTGAAATTAATAAAGGTGAAGTGGTTGCCATTCTGGGTCCATCAGGTTCAGGCAAGACAACTTTTTTACGCTGTTTAAATTTACTCGAACGCCCGGAAAAAGGGGTATTAGCATTTACTGATGGAAGCTTAACTATTGATTTCAGCAAAAAGATCAGCAAATCCGATGAACTAAAATTGCGTCGACGTTCCTCAATGGTGTTCCAACAATACAATCTATTTCCCCATCGCACTGCACTCGAAAATGTGATGGAGGGCATGGTGGTTGTGCAAAAACAACCGAAAGAGACTGCACGTGAAAAAGCCTTGGCATTATTGGAAAAAGTTGGTTTAAAAGCAAAAGCGGATTTATATCCCTCTCAACTGTCTGGTGGTCAACAGCAACGTGTCGGGATCGCCCGAGCTTTAGCAGTTAAACCCGATATTATCTTATTAGATGAGCCCACTTCTGCCCTCGATCCAGAGCTCGTTGGTGAAGTGTTACAGGCACTCAAAATGCTCGCACAAGAAGGTTGGACTATGATTATCGTCACCCATGAGTTGAACTTTGCCAAAGACGTAGCAGATCGCATGATTCTCATGGAAAATGGTCAAGTTGTTGAACAAAATACCGCGGTTGAATTCTTCAGTCGTCCACAGCAAGATCGCACCAAACAATTCCTATTGCAAGCTAAAATGCCAATGGAATTCGAAGATTATTGTATTTAATCAAACTTCTAAATATAAAAAGAGCGGTCAAAAAACACCATGAATTTTGACTGCTCTTTCTATTCGAATGAATTACATAATGGCGTTGTAGAATACTGCAGCTAAAGCCGCACCGATAAATGGACCTACAACAGGAACCCAACTGTATCCCCAGTCTGCTTTGGCCTTTAATGTGCCCCCAAGGAAAAGACCCAAGGTTAAACGTGGTCCAAGATCTCGAGCTGGGTTGATCGCATAACCGGTTGTGCCACCTAAGCTTAAACCAATTGCCCACACTAGAATGGCTACAGGTAATGCTCCGATAGAACCTAAACCAATTGGCGTACTTTCTGCTGTGCCAGGTAACGTAATATTTGCCCCTGCAAGGTAGAAAATTACGAAGACAAGTACGAAGGTACCAACAATTTCGTTCACTAAGTTGATTGGATAGTTACGAATTGCGGGTTCAGTACAGAAACAAGCGCGTTTTAAGCCCTCTTCTTCGGTCGCTGCAAAGTGATCTTTATACATAATGTAAACCAACAACGCACCTACCATGCCCCCCACAACTTGTGCCGCGATGTAGCCAGGGACCAGTTCCCAAGCAAATACACCTTTCATTGCCACACCAAGTGTTACCGCTGGATTTAAGTGTGCCCCACTGTAAGGACCTGTCACAACGACGGCCACATACACTGCAAATGCCCACGCGGTAGTAATCACAATCCAACCAGAACTTTGCCCTTTCGTTTTATTTAAACATACGTTGGCTACCACACCGTTACCTAACAGGATTAAAAGTGCTGTGCCAAAAAATTCTGCAAAATAGGCATTCATAAGAGAATCTCCAAATAATGATTAACTTAATGATTTCATTAAAGAAATCTTGATTTGCAATTCGTTTCGTTGTTTGATCAAATATTGAGATACTCAAAGTGAGTGGTTTCATTATCTAGTTTTAACCAATTAATTCAATAGATAAAACCGATCCATTTTCTAAAAATGAGAGAGCGATCACATTATTTTGTGCGTTAACGCAATCGTTTATATATTTTCAGGGCGAAATCTGTGACAGCTATCACAAAACAAAACATTGCTTGTTCCAATTAGATTCGAATTCAATTAAGTTAGGCTCGCAATTTGTTCGTTTAAGCTCAAAATTTCTTCATTCATTTAATGAGAGTGCCAAGCACTCTAAGGAATAGAACCATGACAGACAAAAAATACATCATCGCTTTGGACCAAGGTACCACAAGTTCTCGTGCAGTATTATTAGATCACAATGCGAATGTTGTCGAAATCGCCCAACGTGAATTTACACAAATTTATCCACGCGCAGGCTGGGTGGAACATAATCCAATGGAAATTTGGGCTACACAAAGTTCAACATTAAACGAAGTCGTTGCAAAAGCAGGCATTACCTCTGACGAAATCGCGGCAATTGGTATTACTAACCAACGTGAAACCACCATTGTGTGGGAAAAAGCAACCGGCACACCGATTTATAATGCGATTGTGTGGCAATGTCGTCGTACTGCAGATATTACGGACAAACTTAAAGCAGATGGTCATGAAGACTATATCCGCAATACCACAGGTTTAGTAGTAGACCCCTATTTCTCGGGTACAAAAGTGAAATGGATTTTGGATAATGTAGAAGGTGCACGTGAAAAAGCGGAACGCGGCGAACTTCTATTTGGTACTGTAGATACTTGGCTTGTGTGGAAATTAACCCAAGGCCGTGTTCACGTAACGGATTACACCAACGCATCCCGTACCATGTTATTTAACATCCATACGAAAAAATGGGATGACAAAATGTTGGAATTATTAAATATTCCACGCTCTATGCTACCTGAAGTACGTAATTCGTCCGAAGTGTATGGCCAAACCAACATCGGGGGTAAAGGTGGCGTACGTATTCCTGTTGCGGGTATTGCGGGTGACCAACAAGCGGCACTTTACGGCCATCTATGCACACGCGCAGGCCAAGCGAAAAATACCTATGGTACAGGCTGCTTTATGTTGCTTCACACCGGTGATAAAGCTATTACCTCTAAAAATGGTCTATTAACCACCATCGCTTGTAACGCCAAAGGTGAACCTGAATACGCACTCGAAGGTTCGGTATTTATTGCAGGCGCTTCAATCCAATGGTTACGTGATGAACTCAAAATCGTTCATGACAGCCACGACTCCGAATACTTCGCACAAAAAGTCCCAGATAGCAATGGGGTATATGTTGTACCAGCCTTCACTGGTTTAGGTGCACCATATTGGGATCCGTATGCACGCGGTGCAATTTTCGGTCTTTCTCGTGGTTCTAACCGTAACCATATTGTACGCGCAACCCTTGAATCTATTGCTTACCAAACCCGTGACGTATTAGAAGCAATGCAATCTGACTCTGGACAACGCTTACAATATTTACGTGTCGATGGCGGCGCAACCAACAATAACTTCTTAATGCAATTCCAAGCGGATATTTTGGATGTGAACGTAGAGCGTCCAGTGGTGAAAGAAGTGACTGCACTTGGTGCAGCTTACCTTGCTGGTCTTGCAGTTGGTTTCTGGAAAGATTTAGACGAGCTTCACGACAAAGCACGTGTAGAACGAACCTTTACACCAGATAATGATGAAGAAAAACGTGAACGTCGTTATAAAGGTTGGAAAAAAGCCGTTAAACGCTCATTAGAATGGGCAAAAGAAGACGCGGAATAATCCTTTCTAGCCAATAATAAAGAGCGGTCAAAATCGCTTGTGTTTTTGACCGCACTTTTATTTGGTATCTATATATCCTATGCTTGATAACAGGCAACATAATATCCAACATCTTTGTTATGATATTCATCTATAATATGTTTACCGCCTAGAGAAATAACTTTTTCCTGAGTCAGAATATATGAAAAAAATGCAAATTCATCATCCTCATCAGGTGAAACTATCTCAATAACTAGATGATCAGGAATTGTTATTTTATAAGAATAAAGCAACTCATCTGTTTCATTACTATATACTTCAATATATCTTCTAACTTTTGGACTCATATCATCTCTAAATATTTAACACTAAGGCTTTATGCAACCAACTCCAATGCTCTACAGAAGTTACTTTCATGATATTCCTTTCCTTGTCTATCGACCAAATAATGAAGCCCAAAATCCTTTTTTATTTTCAACTTTCTTTTGCTTCGCTTCTTCCATTCTTTGTTTGACATAATTTACCCAAACTTGATGGGGCGCATCAAAATCAAATAATTTCATAAAATCATAAGGAATTTTATATTCTGCTAATGGATTTATATCAATCAATTCTTTGGGTGCTATAGGGCTATCAATACCCAAATCAAAACCGTGGATTGCTGCGATTTTGGCATACATTAAAACTTGCGGTTGCAAGTAAAAATCAAAATGTAAAAGGGTGTCTTTTGCTGCTCGTTTAGCAAGCTTAAGTTCGAGTAATTTATCTAAAGCCTCTTGCATTCCTTTTATATTTTTATCTGCTAGTGCCACATAAAATTCATGATCAGGAATGCGCTTTAAATCACCACGGGCTTTTTTCTCATCATTTAAGAATGTGAGTGCGCGTTCTTTTAATAATTGCCAATCGCCACTTAATGCCAATAAAGTGTTCGCATTAAAAAAAGGTCTCGTATCAGTTCGTTTATAGGGGACTGAAATATCCACAATTTCATCACGATGTTTAATTAAATAATCAATCAACTTTTGATTATCTGAAAGCAAACTCATAAAAAAGAAATTTGTATTAATTCCGTTGTACGCCCATTGAAAATCATATTCAGACAAAATACCTAAGAAACCCGCAATAGAAGCATTTTCTTTAAATCCTAAAATATCATTTTCTAATAAATGCTTAGAGGCTAATGCTACATGATAATCTTTCAGCCAAAATATCAATGAAAATACATTTCCATTGAACTCTTCTATATGACTCAATACTAGTTTCAATTTTTTATTGTCAAATTCTACATATTCTTCAACCCTATCCAAAGTGAATTTCTTTGCATCACTGTAAGTCTTTGCAATATCACTACCTAAAAAAACTTTATACTTTTCCATATTTACACCTCTTACGACTAATTATTATTAGGAACTCTAACTGGTAATAACACAACTTTACCATTTGATTTATCTACACCTGCTATAATAGTTGATTCACTTAACATAAGCATCGTTGAAAATACGAAAGTGCGGTCAGTTTTTGAGAGGTTTAAAAACTCTTTGGAAATTGACCGCACTTTATATTTTGAGGAAATATATTACCGATAAATACTCGTACAATACGTCAGGGCTTCTCTTACAGCTTTTCCTAATTCTTCATCTGAAATATTCTTGTCATATTTAAATTCTAATGGTGAATTATCAGGAAGTGAAATTCCTGAATACCCACCAAGAGAATCCTGGTGAAGTGGCGCTATAATTATAAAACTAGCTTCTTGTTCTAAAGATAAAAAAGACATATCCTTATAGATCGATTTTTTATTTTTGTATCCATAGCGTTTTTTCATCTCCTCTTCGAGATTTTTTTGTAATCCTTTCATTTTTTCAGAATTAAAGATAGCCTGAAACTCTTCGAACGAAATTTCTTTACTTTCATTAAGCTTTTCTTTAATTAACTTTCCTAGATCTAAATCAGAAATATCAACTTCATTAAAAATAAAATCTTGATCTGGATCTGTCATTGCAATCATTCCTCTAATAAAAGAGGTAACTAATAAGAAATCTTTATTAATTCTAACAAAAGCAGCTTTAGGTTTGGTCATATCAATTTACCTTATTAACAATAATATTAGTTCCTTTCGATCTAGTATACATTAAACAATTACCTAATTTACCACTTTGACTTGTTATTCTATCTATAGTGATATTTCTACAGAAAAGTGAATGTGAAATTATAAGGTTTACTTAGAATAATCATCTTTGGAAACAAAAGTGCGGTCAAAATTTCTTATGTTTTTGACCGCACTTTTATTTGAAAAGTACTACATTTTAATTTTTACGTGAGTATTAACTCGCTTAAAACATCACTTACATACTGAAGAATCATATTCATAATGAAATTCAATATTAGGAAAATTGTGGTGTAATGTAATCAAATTACCATTTTTACAGTAAACATTTTCTCTAATTTCGGAATAACCTCGTTTAGACACAAAATCCTTATAATCACTTAACTCACCGAGCAGATGCAAACTAACCTTAACATACCTGAAGTCTACATTTTGATATTGAATTTTATCTTTAAATTGAAGGTTTATTGCCGTATAAAGACGCTCTCCCTCTTGTTTTCTAGTATAGTTTTTAGAAATTCCTCCTGACAAAACTCCATAAGCAAGTATTCCAAGATAAATAATTATAAATAAAGATATGAGATACTTATTCTTTGCTATCATCTTTTACCTTAAATATAAATTTATAGAAAATAATAAAACAGCCATATTTTATAGAAATATAACGTCATCCAGGAGAATATTTTTTAATATTTAAAATTATTGTTCACACTTGGATTTAAATCTATCAACTATACTGCTGCCGATACTTCTCTAAATTATCTTGAAAATGCTGAATATAGTACTCGATATCTTTTTCTCGGTAGCCAAGAATTCGACCGATTTCACGTTCAACTTTAGGATCAAAACCATTCACAGTGCTTGCAGGAAGTAACACTTCCATCTGTTCAGCGAGTGCAAGAGATTGAGGTAAATAGACAATAAAATCAGTTAAGCAAACATCATTTACATGACGTTGTACTGTTTTTGAATGAAGCATTCCTAGCTCAAGATAAGGGAGAAAGGCATCAGGAATACCAAGCTCCTGATTGAATAATGCCACTTGCTTTTCGCCCCTTAACATTAATTCCAGCTCCTTGCCTTCATGCGGCCCAAGAATACCTTTTTCCATAAGAATATTCCTTTCGTTGAAATAAAAAAGGGGATTGGATGATTGACCAAATCCCCTTCATTGTACGCCTATTTGGCCACAATGTTCATCTAAATGACGAAATTATTTTTTCCAATTTTTCAACGCATCGGCAAAGGCATTACCCATTGCACTATTTCCTCTTGGATGACGATCTTGGCGAGGTGCATTACTTCTTGGTTTTGCACTTAAAGTGCGGTCAGATTTGCCGTCATTTTTGACCGCACTTTCATCTAATCGCATCGTCAACGCAATACGTTTACGCGGTACATCCACTTCCAACACTTTCACTTTCACGATATCGCCCGTTTTCACCACTTGATGTGGATCTTCTACGAATTTATCGCTTAATGATGAAATATGTACTAAACCGTCTTGGTGAACACCAATATCCACAAATGCACCGAAGTTAGTCACATTGGTGACGGTACCTTCTAAAATCATACCTGGTTTTAAATCAGTGATTTCTTCCACGCCTTCTGCGAATACTGCAGTTTTAAATTCACCACGCGGATCGCGCCCCGGTTTTTCCAACTCTTTGAAAATATCTTGAACGGTTGGTAAACCAAATTGCTCATCAATGAATTGTTTTGCATCAAGCTGACGTACTACACCGGCATTGCCCATTAAATCTTGGATAGATTGTGCCGTCGCTTGCAAGATTTTTTCAACCACAGGATAAGCTTCTGGGTGAACACCCGAAGCATCAAGTGGATTTTTCCCGCCTGCAATACGCATAAAGCCCGCACATTGCTCAAAAGCTTTTGGCCCTAAACGCGGCACTTTTTTCAATTCGCTACGGCTTTCAAAACGACCATTTTCATCTCGGTATTCCACAATATTTTGCGCTAAAGTTTTCGTCATTCCCGCCACGCGAGCAAGCAATGGCGCGGATGCTGTATTCAAATCCACACCCACCGCGTTTACACAGTCTTCCACCACCGCATCAAGTTTACGCGCAAGTTGGGTTTGGTTTACATCGTGTTGATATTGCCCAACACCAATGGCTTTCGGTTCGATTTTCACTAATTCTGCCAATGGATCTTGTAAACGACGGGCGATAGATACCGCACCACGTAAAGAGACATCTAAATTCGGGAATTCATTTGCCGCAAATTCAGAAGCTGAATAAACGGATGCGCCCGCTTCGCTCACCACAACGGTTTGCGGTTTATTTTCTTTAATTTCTTTAATGACTTCTTTTGCAAAACGTTCTGTTTCACGAGAAGCTGTACCGTTACCAATGGCAATTAATTCCACGTTATGTTTGCGGATTAAGCTGAAAATCGCCACTTGTGCTTCAGCTTCACGCCCCGTATGTGGATAAATGGTGGTAGTGTCTAATAATTTACCTGTGTTATCCACCACCGCGACTTTAACCCCCGTACGTAAGCCCGGGTCCAAGCCCATAGTGCTTTTCGCGCCAGCGGGTGCCGCCATTAAAAGTGCGGTCAGATTTCGAGCGAAAACATCAATGGCTTCTTCTTCCGCTTTTTCACGTAAACTTGCCATTAATTCCGTTTCTAAATGCAACGACACTTTGATTTTCCATGTCCACGCAATCACTTGCTCACGCCATTTATCCGCAGGCTGACCAGTAAAACGTACATCTAAATAATCACGAATAATCTCTTCACAATAGCTTTGGCGACTTCCCTCTTCCGCATCAGGATCAGCATTTAAGCTTAATTGTAAAATGCCCTCATTACGTCCGCGGAACATGGCCAATGCACGGTGAGAAGGCACATTTTTCAACAATTCTTGGTGGTCAAAATAATCTTGGAATTTTGCGCCTTCCGTTTCTTTGCCTTCGATCACTTTAGATACGATAACGGCATTTTTTGCTAAATAATCACGGACTTTCGCTAATAAACCTGCATCTTCAGCAAACCGTTCCATTAAAATATAGCGTGCACCATCAAGCGCTACCTTAGTATCTGTTACGCCTTTATCTGCATTCACAAATTCCGCGGCAGCCGTTTCAGGATCATTTTTCGGCTCATTCCAAAGTAAATCAGCCAATGGCTCAAGACCAGCTTCAATCGCAATTTGCCCTTTTGTACGACGTTTTGGTTTGTATGGCAAATATAAATCTTCTAATTCGGTTTTGCTTTGTGTCGCATGGATTTTGTCACGCAATTCATCGGTCAATTTCCCTTGCTCTTCAATAGATTTCAAAATGGTTTGACGACGATCTTCTAATTCTCGTAAATAAATTAAACGGGTTTCAAAATGACGAAGTTGGGTGTCATCCAGGCCACCAGTGGCTTCTTTACGATAACGGGCGATAAATGGAATGGTGTTGCCATCATCTAATAATTGAATGGCCGCGAGGATTTGTTGGGGTTGAACGGTTAATTCTGCCGCAATAATTTGGCTAATTTGTTGATTTAACATTGTCATACTTCTTTGTTATTAAAGGATTCGATAAAAACGGAAATAGAATACTGGTTTTAGACAACAGGCTCAAATATAATTCAAAAAAATTTCTTTTATTTTTATTATGGCAAAATCAAATTACATTACCCGTCAAGGCTGGCTTGCGCTTGGCCAAGAACTGAAATTTTTGTGGAAAGAAGAACGCCCAAAAGTTACCCAAGCGGTTTCAGATGCCGCCGCGCTTGGTGACCGCAGTGAAAATGCGGAATATATTTACGGCAAACGTCGCTTACGTGAAATTGATCGCCGTGTGCGTTTTCTTTCCAAGCGATTAGAAGTACTACAAATCGTGGATTACAGCCCAAAACAAGAAGGCAAAGTATTTTTCGGTGCATGGGTTGAGCTAGAAGATGAAGAGGGTGAAGTGAAGCAATATCGCCTTGTCGGCTGCGATGAATTCGATCCCGCTAAAAACTGGATCTCCATTGATTCTCCCGTCGCACGTGCTTTAATCGGGAAAGGCGTTGACGATGAAATCCATGTGGAAACACCCTCTGGCAAAGTCGTGCTCTATGTAAACCGAATTTGGTATGAAAAATAGCAAGCATAGAAAACAAAAGAGCGGTCAAATTGACCGCTCTTTTTTATTCTATCAATCGGATAAATTATGCTTTATCACCAATTAATACAGACTCTAACGCAATTTCAATCATATCATTGAAGGTTAATTGGCGTTCTTCTGCTGTAGTTTGTTCGTGTGTACGAATATGGTCTGAAACGGTACAGATACAAAGTGCTTTTGCACCATATTCTGCTGCTACGCCATAGATACCAGCCGCTTCCATTTCTACGCCTAAGATGCCGTATTTTTCCATCACATCAAACATTTCGAAATCTGGCGTGTAGAATAGGTCTGCAGAGAAAAGATTCCCTACGCGAACTTGCTTACCTTTTTCTTTCGCAGCTTGAACCGCTGCTTGTGCCATATCAAAATCAGCAATTGCAGCAAAATCGTTATCTTTGAAACGGATACGGTTTACTTTTGAATCAGTACATGCTCCAAGGCCGATGATAACATCACGTACTTTAACGTCCATACGTACGGCACCACAAGAACCAACACGGATGATTTTTTTCACGCCGTATTCAGTAATTAATTCTTTCGCATAAATTGAGCAAGATGGGATACCCATACCGTGACCCATAACAGAGATACGACGACCTTTATAAGTACCGGTATAACCCAACATATTGCGAACGTTAGTCACTTCTTTCGCATCTTCTAAGAATGTTTCAGCAATATATTTTGCACGAAGCGGATCGCCTGGCATTAACACAACATCTGCAAATGCGCCTTCAGGAGCGTTAATATGTGGAGTCATTGTTTTTTCCTCTTGTTGATAAATAAAAAGTCATTTAAGCAAACGTTTTCGCTTGCTTTAAAGTACAACACCACGAATGATTCGTGGTGTTGAGAGATAAAGTGCGGTCAAAATTCACCACATTTTAATTACATTGCTACGCCGCTTAACTCGATGAATAAACCTGCGATAGTCGCACTCATTAAGTTAGCTAATGTACCCGCTACAACTGCTTTTAAACCTAAGCGCGCAACATCACCACGACGATTTGGTGCCATACCACCGATACCACCGATTAAGATTGCGATAGAGCTGAAGTTAGCAAAACCACATAATGCGAAAGTAATGATGGCTTTAGTTTTTTCACTTAATACAACTGCTGTATCTGGTTGTAAGTATTTCGCGAACTCTAAGTAACCCACGAATTCATTTACGGCTAATTTCATACCAATCATTTGACCCGCGATTGCAGATTCATCCCAAGATACACCAATTAAGTAGGCTAATGGTTTGAAGATCCAACCAAAGATTGATTGTAATGTTAAATCACCGTAACCGAACCAGCCGCCTACACCACCTAAAATACCATTAACTAAAGCAATTAAACCCACGAACGCGATTAACATCGCACCTACGTTTAACGCTAATTGCATACCGGCACTAGCACCACCCGCCATGGCCTCAAGCACGTTGGTTGGTTTTTCGCTATCATCCGTTTCAGGTTGTTTATCGTTAAATTGTTCAGTTTGTGGGAATAAAATTTTCGCAAATAATAAACCTGCTGGTGCAGCCATGAAAGATGCTGCGATTAAGTAAGTCAACGGCACGCCCATTCCTGCATAACCTGCCATGACTGAGCCCGCGATAGAAGCTGTACCACCCGCCATAATAGCGAACAATTCAGATTGGGTCATATTTTTAATGTAAGGACGAACCACTAAAGGTGCTTCAGTTTGACCAACGAAGATATTCGCTGCTGCAGACATTGATTCTGCTTTAGATGTACCTAACGCCGCTTGCAATGCACCACCAATCACTTTGATGACAACTTGCATAATGCCTAAGTAATAAAGCACAGAAATTAAACCAGAGAAAAAGACGATGATTGGTAACACTTTCACCGCAAAGATAAAGCCGGCATTTGAAGGATCTGCTAATCCACCAAAGACGAAATTAATCCCTTCGTTACCATACGCAATAACATTTGACACTCCATTTGCTGTCGCTTGTAATGCATCACGGCCATACGGCACATACAAAATAAGGGCCGCAAATCCGATTTGGATCGCCAAAGCCCCTAATACAGTACGTAAATTAATCGCCTTACGATTATTTGAAAATAATACGGCAATGACCAGTAATACGACAATGCCTAAAACGCTACCTAAAATACCCATTTTTTTCCCCTAGGTTGGTTAGATAAGTAAGTGAATAAAATTGTCCTATTCTACTTGTTTTTCGGTAAAAAGTCGGAATATTTTTGCTACTTTTCGATATGTTTGCTTATAAAATGGTCACAATTTTGGTCAGACCACAAAATTTCGCATAGTTTTCAAGTTCTTGGGTCTGCTCAACAGTTGGGACATAAGGGCTGAGCCCTTCAGCATCTCGTGCACCTTTTGTGTGCATTCGGATAATTTTGAATAAAACATCCGGATAATCTTTCAATAAGGAAGCGACTTTTTCCACCAACTTTTCTGCATCAAAAAAATTCGCCACATAAACTAACCGCACTTCTTCCACTTTATTTAATGGCAATAATTGCGCCAAGTTCTTCAAATTGCGATCTAAATTTTCTTGCTTGATATGTTGATGAGTAGGAATGATATTTTTAGGGACAATGCCTTGGCGATTTTGTCTATCAAAGCACAAACTTTGTAAGCCAAGCCCATCTCCTTTCAGGTCAAAGAGAAATTTATCAGTGACATCAATTAAAGGTCGAATTGCTTCAAATTCAAAAAAACCACTGCTATCTAAATAGCAAGTTAGCTCTTCCTCACGTAGTTTTTGGAACAATGGTACGAGCTTTTTATGGTGAATGGTGGGTTCCCCACCAGAAACCGTCACGCCACGAATGAAAGGTACTGCATCCATTACTTGCTCATACAAATACTGCAGACTGACTTGATGAGCCCCTTCTGCATAACGAGGAATAGTTTCTGGATTATGGCAATAAAGGCAGTTTAGCTTACAGCCTTGTAAGAAAATACTGGTACGATTCCCCTGCCCTTCTACATTAGAAAAAGGAATAATACGATGCAGGGGAACATAAATATCTGAAAGTGCGGTCACAAAAAACGCTGTTTTCTAGAGTAAGTCATCACTTACGAAAGTTTCATTTGGAAAATCACTAATTCCGCTTGGCAGCAGAATGTGAAAACTGCTTTAAGCAAGTATCCATCTTCAACCTGTTGAATTTCAGACTGAATTTGACAAGGTTCACTTTCGATATCACGTGCTTTTAACGTGAAATATTCCAATGCACCTTCTGCATCTTGACGAGTGGCGTAAAACTGTTCGATAGGTAAACTACAATCGCTGTTATCAAACAATGATTTCATATCGAAAGTATTACAACCTACACATTCAATTGGTTTTTCAGTTTGAATGGCCATATTTTTCTCCTTATCTAAAAAAGCCGTGATAGAACACGGCTTATTAAGTTTAAAATTATTTTGCTGCAACAAAGCCGACGGCTTCGTACACTTTATCAAGGGTTGCTTTTGCTCTTGCACGGGCTTTTTCCGCACCTTGACGTAAAATCTCGTCTAAAAGTGCTTCATCGTTACGATATTGATAGAAACGTTCTTGTAAACCCGCAAGTAAGTTTGACACTTCGTCTGCAACGGCTGTTTTTAAGTGGCCGTACATTTTGCCTTCAAATTCTTTTTCAAGTTCTGCCACAGATTTATCGGTTACTGCAGAAAGGATATCTAATAAGTTAGACACACCCGC
Source organism: Haemophilus parainfluenzae (assembly GCF_003252725.1). Lineage (GTDB taxonomy): Bacteria > Pseudomonadota > Gammaproteobacteria > Enterobacterales > Pasteurellaceae > Haemophilus_D > Haemophilus_D parainfluenzae_L. The sequence goes on along the minus strand of NZ_QEPO01000007.1, from coordinate 36,836 downwards.
TTTGTTTTTTACGTCATAACGTACAACAGGTGGTTCATCAGAGTCTGTTACCGCACGTTTGATTTTTTTCGCGACCGATTTTGGATCTTCAAGCAAGGTCACCACGTTATTGCGGTTATCATCTGATTTTGACATTTTTTTATCAGGATCTTGCAAAGACATAATACGCGCGCCTGCTTTGCCTAAGAAAATTTCAGGAATCGTGAAAATATCACCATAAAGGGCATTAAAACGAGCCGCAATATCACGAGTGATTTCTAAATGTTGTTTTTGGTCATCCCCCACCGGTACGCTTTTTGCTTGGTAAAGTAAGATATCTGCTGCCATTAAAACTGGATAATCAAATAAACCCACGTTAATATTTTCGGCATAACGTGCTGATTTATCTTTGAATTGAGTCATACGGCTCATCTCGCCGAAATAGGTGTAACAGTTCAACACCCAGCTTAGTTGAGTATGCTCTGGTACATGAGATTGCACGAAGATTGTGCTTTTATTCGGATCAATACCACAAGCCAAGTAAAGGGCAAGTACATCAAGCGTTGCTTTGCGAAGTGCTGCAGGATCTTGACGTACCGTGATGGCGTGTAAATCCACTACGCAGAAAATACACTCATAATCTTCTTGCATTTTCACCCAGTTGCGAAGTGCACCTAAATAATTCCCGATAGTTAATTCGCCGGAAGGCTGCACGCCACTGAATACAATTGGTTTTGTCATTGGTTATCCTTTTATTCTGTAAACTGAATTGGCGCTATGATAACAAAAGATAGGGCGTTTTTTAATGATTGAGTTCAAAACAATGTGTAAAAATGCTATATTACGCCAAAAATTTCTGCAGCTCACAATTTATAATCCCAATGAAAAATTATAATGATATGGCTCTGGCACTTGCCGGTGTTTGTCAATCTGTCTTATTAATCAGTCAATTAGCACAAAAAGGCGAAGTTGATCATCAAGATGCATTCCAAACCACCATTCATTCTCTTCTCATCACTCAACCTGAAGATACATTAGCCGTATTTGGCGGTGATGTTCAACATCTTAAAGTGGGATTAAACACACTTATTGAGCAACTCACTCAATTAAACGACAAAAATTTGTTGAATTATTGGGGCAGCTTGTTAGCGTTAGAGAGTAAATTAAACAAGCGACCTGAAATCAAACAAGAACTTGGCCGCCGAATTGCCCGTTTACCAGAACAACTTTCTTATCACGACAATCAATTTGATGATGAGATGTTTTCAATCATGGCAAACATTTATGTCGATACAATTAGTCCTTTAGGCAAACGCATTCATATTATTGGTTCGGCATATCATTTACAGCAACAAAATGTACAAGACAAAATTCGTGCGTGTTTGCTTGCCGGCATTCGTTCTGCCGTTTTGTGGCGTCAAGTAGGTGGCAGCAAATGGCAACTGTTATTTCATCGTAAAAAATTAGTGCAAGCAGCACGACAACTCTACTCAACTTTAAATTAATCCTTGGAGAACTCTTATGCAACTTTCCGCATTAACCGCTCTTTCCCCGATTGACGGTCGTTATCAAGATAAAGCCACCGCATTACGTGGTATTTTCAGTGAATTTGGCTTGCTCAAATTCCGTGTCACCGTGGAAGTACGTTGGTTACAAAAATTGGCGGCGACCGCTGAAATCCAAGAAGTTTCTTCTTTGTCTAAAGAAGCAAACGATTACCTTAATAAAATTGTGGAAGAATTCAGTCTTCAAGATGCTGAACGTATCAAAGAAATTGAGCGCACCACGAATCATGACGTCAAAGCGGTTGAATATTTCTTAAAAGAAAAAAGTGAAGCTTTACCAGAATTAGCCAAAGTCTCTGAATTTATTCACTTTGCTTGTACCTCTGAAGATATTAACAACCTTTCTCACGCTTTAATGTTAAAAACAGCACGTGAAGAAGTAATCTTACCTGAATGGCAAAAACTGATTGATGAAATCACCCGTTTAGCAAACGAATACAAAACCATTCCATTACTTTCTCGTACACACGGCCAACCTGCCTCACCAAGTACGGTGGGTAAAGAAATGGCGAACGTGGTTTACCGTTTAAAACGCCAATTCAAACAACTCCAACAAAATGAAATCTTGGGGAAAATTAATGGTGCTGTGGGTAACTACAATGCGCATTTATCGGCCTATCCAAACATCAACTGGCACAAATTCAGTGAAGAATTTGTCACTTCATTAGGTTTAGATTGGAACCCGTATACCACTCAAATTGAACCACATGATTACATTGCTGAATACTTTGATGCCGTGGTACGTTTTAATACCATCATCATCGACTTCGACCGTGACTTATGGGGCTACATTGCGTTAAATCACTTTAAACAGCGCACTATTGCGGGGGAAATTGGTTCATCTACCATGCCGCATAAAGTGAATCCAATTGACTTCGAAAACTCAGAAGGTAACTTAGGTTTAGCCAATGCTGTGATGACTCACCTTGGTCAAAAATTACCAATTTCTCGCTGGCAGCGTGACTTAACCGACTCTACTGTATTACGTAACTTAGGTGTGGGTTTAGGTTATTGTTTAATTGCGTATGCTGCAACGCGTAAAGGTATCAGCAAATTAGAAGTGAACGAACAACATCTCCGTGATGAACTCAACCACAACTGGGAAGTTTTAGCTGAGCCAATTCAAACAGTGATGCGTCGCTATGGTATTGAAAAACCATACGAAAAATTAAAAGAGCTCACTCGTGGTAAACGCGTTGATGAAAAAGCAATGCGTGAATTCATCGAAAAACTGGATATTCCAGCTGATGAAAAAGCACGTTTACAACAACTTACCCCTGCCACCTACATCGGTGCAGCCATAGAGTTAGTAGAAAAACTTTAATAAATAAAAGAGCATCTTTTTATGCCCTAAAAAATCAAAGTGCGGTCAAAAACACTAGAGATTTTGACCGCACTTTTTATTCTTTTTTACTATTTCCCATTTCATCATTCACGCTTAATAAATAGCAATCGTGCGTGATCATACACCCAATTAAAAATAAAGGTGTAAACTGTCACCATCACCGTTAAACTGAAATCCATCATAAAAGCTGTAATCCAATCCACTTTTAAAAAGTAAGCAATGATCGGCACAGTGAAAATAAGCAAACCACCTTCAAATGAAATGGCATGTAAAGTACGAAATATGACGCCTCGCTTTTCTCGCGGCCCCGTAAATACTTTATCAAGGAAATAATTAAAGATGAGATTCCATAACATGGCTGTTAAGGAAACCAACACCATGGAACCAAAGAGAATAGACACACTTTCTTCTGTAAAGAAATACAAAGCGAAAACGGAAAGCAACACAACCGTGGTTTCAAACAAGATTGCGTGAAAAAGTCGCTCAAGAAAACTCATTTGTCATCCTTTACAAAGAAAAAGTGCGGTCAAATTCACCGCACTTTTCATCAATATTTGATTAATTGGTTTTTAATTTATTCCAATATTTTTCGTAAATATCCACTGCTTCACCCACATCGCCTTGCATAATGCCTTTTTCAATATTTTCAGCTGATGGGAACAAGGTTGGGTTATTCGCCATTTCTGGTGAAAGTAATGCTTTCACGCCTTCATTTGGCATAGAGAAACCCATTTTTTCAACAACTAATTTTGCATTTTCAGGGCGAAGTAAGAAGTCGATAAATTTATAAGCTCCTTCAACATTGTTCGCACCTTTTGGTATCGCGTAGTTATCCATCCAGAAAATCGCGCCTTCTTTTGGATATACAAATTGGATACTTGGATTTTCTTTGTGTGCTAAATAAGCCGAACCATTCCATAACATCCCGATAGAGGCCTCACCTTGAACAAACGGAACTTCTGGCGAGTCAGAGTTAAAGGTCACCACATTTGGTAACAATTTCACTAAACGCTCATAAGCCGCTTTAATATCTTCTTCATTCGTGGTATTTGGTGATTTACCATCTAAAAGTAATGCAATGTGGAAGACTTCACGCGCATCACTGGTTAATAATACCTTACCTTTAAATTCTGGATTCCATAAATCAGCCCAACTTGTAATTTTGCTTGGGTCAATATCATCCGCATTCACGCCGATACCGGTTAAACCATAAACATAAGGCAGAGAATATTTGTTATTTGGGTCAAACTCCTTGTTTAATAAATTTGCTGGAATTTGTTTAAAATTACTTAATTTGCTGTGATCAAGCTCTTGTAACATATTTTCTTTCGCCATTTTATTGACGTAATAGCTTGATGGGAAAACTAAATCATAGCCACTACCTGTACTAGAGGTCAGCTTCAATTTAGCATACATTTCTTCATTACTTTCAAATGTCGAATAAATCACTTCAATGCCGGTTTCTTTGGTAAATTCCGCAACCAAATTAGATGGCACATAGTCAGTCCAGTTGTAAACATAAAGTTTTTCAGCAGCGAATGCTGCAGAGGTTGCTACAAATGCAACGGCAGAAAGACAAAGTGATTTGATGTATTGAACAGCATTTTTTTTCAATTTATTGACCTCCTCAGGACAATCAAAATAAACCTTAAGTAATCGTTTACTTGTATAAACTTGGGGGAGTATAGCACCTTTTTAGCAAAAGGTTTGACATATTTTCCCATCAGGGTAAGATTCCCTCAATTTCAATTTTATGTTAATAAATTAGGCATCAATCATGCTCGAATTCGCTCATCAAGAACATATCAAATCTTATTATTTCGACAGCCGAAACCAAGCCTTCGAATTGCCGCCTCTCACTCAGCAAGAAGAAGCGGATGTTTGTGTTATTGGTGCGGGTTTCTTCGGTTTATCAGCCGCCCTTGAATTAGCAGAAAAAGGCAAGAAAGTCATTGTATTAGAAGGCGCAAGAGTAGGATTTGGCGCATCCGGCAGAAGTGGCGGTCAAGCTATCAATGGTTTTGAAGAAGGCATTGATGAATATATTGCTCAAGTGGGCTTTGATAAAGCGAAAAAACTTTGGGATATGTCGCTAGAAGCCATTGATATTATTGATGAACGCATTGCGAAATATGGTATTCAATGTGATTGGAAAAAAGGCTATGCCACATTGGCGTTAAATGAACGTCGTATGGACGATCTCATTGAAATGGAAAAAGCCAGCCATGCGACTTTTGGCTATGACAAAATGCAACTTTGGGATAAAGCCAAACTAAAACAACATCTAGGCAGCGATATTTATGTAGGCGGCTTATACGATAGCAATTCTGGTCATTTACACCCATTAAACTATTGCTTAGGCTTAGCAAAAGCCTGCTTGGATTTAGGCGTACAGATTTACGAACAATCGCCCGTTGTGGATTTAGTCGAAAAATCAGGTTGTATTGAAGTTAAAACCGATAAAAGTGCGGTCATTTCTCAAGACGTTATTTTAGCCACCAACGCTTATATTGATGCGCTACCAAAATCCATTCATCACGGCATTAATCGTAAAATTTTGCCAGTAGAAAGCTTTATTATTGCAACCGAACCCTTAGATCAAGCCACGGCTGATTCCGTAATCAATAATGGCATGTCGGTTTGCGATAATAATATTTTGCTCGATTACTATCGTTTGAGTGCGGATAACCGTTTGTTATTTGGTAGTGACTCGAGTTCTGAAAAAGATATGGTGCAGATTATGCGCAGTAATATGTTGCATGTTTTCCCTCAATTGGAAAACGTCCAAATTGACTATGGCTGGGCAGGACCGATTGATATGACACTCAACGCAAGCCCGCATTTTGGCCGTATCTCACCGCACATTTATTTTGCTCAAGGCTATTCTGGACACGGTGTCGCACTCACTGGACTTGCTGGACGCATTATTGCAGAAGCAATTTTAGGTAATGACGAACGTTTGAGAATTTTTGAAGGATTGAAAGTGCCTTCGTTTTACGGTGGAAAATCCCTCAAAAACTTAGCCACCAAGATCGGCGTACTCTATTACAAATTCCTCGATCGTTATCGTTAATCAAAAAAAGCAAAGGCGTGTATCAAACACGCCTTTATTGTTTCGATGACATTTAAGGTTTAATGTCTCGTAAAATAGGATTTTGCATGGAAATCAAGGTTTCCGTTGATTGAATTTCATCAATTAACTGGATCTTAGTCGCCAGCACGGAATGTAATTCCGCAATCGTGTGTGTCATTACTTTAATAAAAATCGAATAATTCCCCGTGGTGTAATAGGCTTCCACCACTTCATCAAAGGTATCGAGCTTTTTAATCACTTTTTCGTAATCTTTTGCGCTTTTCAAAATAATGCCAATAAAGCAGCACACATCATAACCCAGTTTACGCTCATCAATAATCGCTTTTGTGCCTTCAATCAAACCAGACTGACGCATTTTCTCTACGCGAACATGAATCGTACCTGGGCTCACGCCAAAGCTTTTCGCCATTTCGGCATAAGGTGTACGTGCATCTTTAGTCAGCACACGGAGAATTTGGCGATCAAGTGTATCGATATTGTTCATAAAACACTCCTTATTAGATCTTTTTCAAAATATCTTCTTTATTTTTGATAATATTCAACATTTAAAACAATGTAAAGAAATTACTTGAAATAATTTGTCATTTCATTGAATAATGCGCAACAAATCTTACCAGTTATTATAAAAAGAAGGATAAATATGAAAAAGACGTTTATTTTACAACAACAAGAAATTAGCTTTGTGAAGAACACCTTTACTCAAAACTTGATTGAACAACTTGGTATTATCGAAGTACAAGGTCCAATCCTTAGTGAAGTTGGCAACGGTATGCAAGATAACTTATCAGGCATTGAGAAAGCGGTTCAAGTAAACGTGAAATGTATCCCAAATGCGGTTTATGAAGTGGTTCACTCATTGGCTAAATGGAAACGCCATACTCTCGCTCGTTTCCACTTTAAAGAAGGTGAAGGCTTATTTGTTCATATGAAAGCATTACGTCCAGATGAAGATTCATTGGATCAAACTCACTCTGTTTATGTGGACCAATGGGACTGGGAAAAAGTCATTCCTGAAGGTCGTCGTAACTTTGCTTATTTAAAAGAAACGGTACGTTCTATTTATCGTGCAATCCGTTTAACTGAATTAGCGGTAGAAGCTCGCTTTGACATTCCATCAAGCTTACCGAAAGAAATCACCTTCATTCACAGTGAAGATTTAGTGAAACGCTACCCAGATCTTTCAAGCAAAGAGCGTGAAAACGCCATTTGTAAAGAATATGGTGCCGTGTTCTTAATTGGTATCGGTGGCGAATTATCAGACGGTAAACCACATGATGGTCGTGCACCAGACTACGATGACTGGACAACTGAATCAGAAAACGGCTACAAAGGTTTAAACGGCGATATTTTGGTATGGAACGCTGAGTTAGGTAAAGCGTTTGAACTTTCTTCAATGGGTATTCGTGTGGATGAATCTGCATTACGTTTACAAGTTGGTTTAACCGGTGATGAAGATCGCTTAAAAATGGATTGGCACCAAGATTTATTAAACGGCAAATTACCTCTCACCATCGGTGGTGGTATCGGTCAATCTCGTCTGGCAATGCTTTTACTTCACAAAAAACACATTGGTGAAGTGCAATCAAGCGTATGGCCAAAAGAAATGTTAGAACAATATCAACATATTCTTTAATCGAAAGAGAAAATAAAAAGTGCGGTGAAATTTCACCGCACTTTTGTTTTTAGGAAATTAATTAATCTTGTAATGCACCACTGTTAAACATTGGTAATCCCATTGTTTTTAAGCTGTCGCGATAAATACCCAACAAGTCTTTCTCCGTAATTTTTTGTAACTCATCTAACGGTTTATCTAACGCAGCGACTGTTTCAATCACAAGACCTTGTGGACCGGATTCTTGCGTCGCAATTTCAAATAACGCTTGTCCACGACGAACATGACTACCTGAACTAATCAACACGGCATGTTTGATTTTGTGTTTCGCTAAAGAGTAACGAGAGAAAAGCGCATTTTCGACTGTTGAACGTGCATAGTTATCCGAATAAATACGGCTTGCATCAACGCCTTTCTCAATCAACCATTGCTTCATCAAATCCCCTTCTGTTTTATTGTTTTGTGGCACACCGCCTGTCACAATAATTAACGCATCTGGATTTTGATTCGCAATTTCTAAGGTTTTATCTAAACGTTGCACTAAAATATCATGCATGCTGCCATCTGGATTTAAAGCGTAACCCAACGTAATAATCGCCGATTGCGCCGGCAACTTGGTTTCGAGTTTATCGGTAATTGGCTGATTAGCCGCTTTATCAATCACAGCAAAGACTTTTTCTAATTTGCTTGCGCTTTCTGGGGAAAGTTGTTTTAAGCGCTCTAAATATTTTGTCGCTTCCGCTTGGTTGCCTTTAAAACGATTCCATGCAGCCAAGTAAGTATGTGCTTTCACATCATCTGGCGCCACATCAAGCACTTTTTGGTAAAGCTCAATGGCTTTATCTGTATTGCCGTTATAAATATTGGCATTCGCTGCACCAAACAAAAAATCTACACGATAAGGCTCAAGCTTATACGCTTCTAATAAAAGATCCGCAATACGCTCCATATTGGAAGGAAGTTTCGCGGTAAAACCTGCATTTGAAACACGAGCTGGCGAGTTTTGGATTTTCACCGCTTGTTCAAGCAACTCATCCACAACCTGTCTTTGAGTAAGAAGTTGTTGATAGTTTAATTGAGGCTCAAGTACTTTCACTTCTGCCGTGCTGGCAAAGCTGTTTACTGCAAGAGATGAAAGCACAGCAAGTAAGGAAACCTTGAAGATTTTTTGCATAATTAATTCTCCATATTGGATTGAATAACAAAAAGAGCGGTCACTTTTTTATCAGTTTCCGCTCTTTTCACTAAGCTTGATTCATAGACATGCACAATAACGTCAATGGATGGATACAAGTCACATTAGATGACATATCGATCTGCCATTTGCAAGTTTGGCATTCAGAGATCACGTAATCAAATCCGCCTGCATTGATATTATCGAATAAGTTTTTACCGATAGATTGGGAAACCTCGTAGTTTTCTTCTTTGAAACCGTATGTCCCTGCAATACCGCAACATTGTGATGGCAACATCACCACTTCTAAGCCTGGAATTTGTTTTAACACTTCCAAGGTGTATGGTGCCCACCCCGCTTTATCCACGTGACATGCGGTGTGATAAGCCACTCGCAATTTCAATGGTTTTAGCGGTAAAGTTTTACCTTCTTTAAAGAGTTGATATAAGAATGGTGTCACCATGTGAATATGCGGACGAACTTTTGCATTGTCGATACCTAAAATATGATGATATTCATCACGTAAATTTAGGGAGCAACTTGATGCTTCACTGATCACATCCAAGCCATTTTCATCCACCATTTTGCTGATGTAATCGGTGTTAAATTGTGCGATTTTCTTCGCACGTTCTGGGAATTGGTTGACGCTTAATGGCAAGCCACAGCATTTTTCTTTTTCCAATAAGACCACACCAATATCCATAGCATTGAACACTTGAATAAATTCTTTACCCAATTGTGGATTATTGTAGTTCACATAACAACCGTGATAATACGCCACTTTGCGTTCAAATTTTTGTTGGCTTTCCACCATTTTCTTCATATACCAACTGCGGAACGTACCAAAGGAATATTTTGGTAACGTACGATGACGGCTGATTTTTAACGCTTTTTCCAACACAAATTTTGTCGCTTTCAAACCAGTGATGGTATTAACAATCGGTGCTAGCGGTGTATTAAGTGAACCCATAATATCGGTGTTACTTAAAATCGCATCACGTAATTTTTGCACGGCTGGCTTGTGTTGTTGAGCAAGGTATTTATTTCTTGCACGAACAATAATGTCACCAATTTTTACATCAGACGGACACGCAATTTCACAACGTTTACAGTTAGTACAGTATTTCAATGCTTCATCATAAAGCTCAGCTGATTTTAAGCGTAAACGCTCACCATCCGGCCCCGATTGTTTTGGACCTGGGTAGTTTGGATTTTGACGAGAAACCGGACACACTGCTGTACATGCCGTACATTTAATACAACTTTCAAAACTCTCATCAAAGGCATGATGGTGTTGTGGTGCATTAAGGGATTGTTTTGCATTTTCAATTAATTGTTGAATGTTCATAACGCCTCCTTAATGTGTGTTGTGAAGAATTTCATCAGCAACAGCAAGCGCTGTTACCACTGCCACGCCTGAACCACAACCGAGTTCCAGTGCATTGAAACCACCAATCACATTACCCACTGCATATAAATTCGTTAAAAATTGACCGCCCTTTTGGACTTGGCATTGCGCATTAATCGCTACACCTGCAGATTGATACGGTTGTGGATTTGAGAATCGATGATCTGTCCAGGTAAAACGATCCGTATCTTTAAAGCCTTCCACACCAATGATGTCTGAATGGAATACGGGCTCGTAGATTTTATCGAATTCAGAGACTAAACCTTTACTGAAGAAGCTGCCGGAAGCTAAGACGAAATGCTCAGCCGTGATTTCTTCCTCTTCGTGCAAACGCGTTTGAATAGCACGAACTTTGTTGCCATGAAAATGTGCTTTTAATGCGCTATCACCATTCATCATGAGTCCGCCTAATTTCTCAAAACGATGACGTAATTGAATACGTTGACGCATACCTAATAAAGAAGGCGGCAAGGTTGGTAATTCAAATAATGGCAAGCCAGTTGCTTTGCGAAGTGATTCCATAAACTCTTGATTTTCTAAACCGAAACAAGCGGGTAAGAAAATCGCTTCGGTGCCTTTCGCGGCTTCTTTCATTTCAGCCACAAGATCATCAAATTTCAGTTTATATTCTAAAACTTGTGCAATATTTACACTGCGGAATTCGCGCGAATTTGCACGTAACTGATCCAATTCAGGAATATTTAAAAAGCCTGTTTTCACTTCACAATGAGCAAATTGTGGATTGAGTGTAAGGTTATCTGCCAATAATTCTGGTTGGAAATCGTGATAGCCTTCAATGCCTAAAACTGCAATTTTTTTATACGGGAATGGTGTTTCGCCTTGTACAGTTGGCACACTATTTGGTGAAAGCCATGCACCACGTAAGCTACCTAAACCCGTTACTCGAAGATGATTTTCTGCACTTGAGCCAATTAAATCCAAATTTAATGACTCAGCCAATTTTTCAAAATCTTGCGCTTTCGCTAATACGCGTTCTGCACCCATAATGCTGTATGGATGTTGCGGTAATTGAGCTGCAAGTGCGGTCAAATTTTCAGGAATATTTTTAACAAACTCACCATTTAGTAAACGGCTTAATAAATCCAATGAACCAGATGCAAAATCAATCGCCGCTTGGCCGTTATTAATAATGACACAACGTTTGCCTTGTTCTTGTAGGGCGATGCCGCAAGTTAAACCTGCAAGACCACCACCAATAATCACTACATCAAAATTCATTGTTATCCGTCCCTTGCTGTTTGTCTGTTTCAAGCGGTTGAACATCGTTTAAGCCCAACACACTGCCATACATCCACGAAGTAAATTCGGCTTCACGAATCGCTTCACCCCATGCAATAGGCTCGATACCGCGCCAACGCTCTTCCATGAAAGAGGTTAATTGTATGGTAGATTGGCGAGGTGTTGCCACTTCAAAACGGTTCATTAAACCCGCCGCACGGCATGCGCAAAGCTCAGCTTGGCAAGTCCCCATACCCACACGAGTACGACGACGTAAATCCACTAAGTTATTCACATTTAATTCATCAACGGCATAACGGACTTCACCCGCTGTCACGGCTTCACATTCGCACACCATTGAACGATCGAGACGTTCTTTATCTAATAAACGAGTAGCACGGGAACCATGACGATATACGGCTGAATAACGAATCGTACTTGGAAGTGAAATGACTTTCTGATTGGTTTCTGCACGGCTTTCGCTTGAACCTGGCAATGGACGTTCAGCTGTCGTACAACGTGCTGTTTTGTTGAGTTTTTTACAAACGAGATCCGTTGCCCATTCTGCCATTAAACGGTAAGTCATTAATTTACCGCCAGTGATAGTGATAAAGCCGTCTAAGCCGTCACGTTCTGCGTGGTCAAGTAACACAATACCACGACTCACATTACGACCAGATGGGTCATCATCAGACGCTACTAACGGACGTACGCCCGCATAAGCACGTAATACACGAGTATGACGCAAGCTCGGCGCGAGTTTTTCCCCTTCACGGAATAAGATATCCACTTCTTCCGGAGTCACTTCCATGTTGTCAATTTGATCGTAAGGAATACGGCTAGAGGTTGTACCGATAACGCAAATAGTATCACCCGGTACAAGAATATCCGCATCTGCCGGTTTACGGCAACGGTTAATCACCATTTTGTTGATACGATGCCCCATGACAAGTAATGCACCTTTTGCCGGGAACATTTTGATTTTGAGATCCGCATATTCTGCGATGCCTTGTCCCCAAATACCACCAGCATTGACGACTAATGGCGCAAAGAATTTACGGTTTACGCGATTTTTGTGATCGTAAACATCCACACCGATTACTTTGCCACCTTCGCGAATTAAGCTTTTCACTTCGCAATAAGTGAACATTTTCGCACCATTTTCGGTGGCATCCATCACGTTAGAAGCCGTTAAACGGAAAGGATCGATTGAACCATCTGGCACTACAACGGCACCCACTAAATCTGGGTTTACCGATGGTTCCATAATTTGGGCTAGTTTAGGATCAATGGCGACAGCTTCAATACCGGATTTGGTACAACTTTCGATGAAGGTTTTTTGATAATCAAGGGAATCTTCAGGTAAGGTAATAAATAAACCTTCTGTTTCATCCACACAGTGACGAGCGATATTGCGCAGAATTTTATTTTCTTTAATACATTCTTCTGCTGATTCCTGATCGTTTACGGCATAACGCGCACCACTATGTAACAAACCGTGGTTACGGCCTGTTGCGCCTGTCGCAATATCACGACGCTCTAATAAAATACAGTTAATTCCACGCAATGCACAGTCACGAGCAATCCCCGCTCCTGTTGCACCGCCACCAATGATAATCACATCCGTCGAGATAGGTGAAAAATCACCCACATCACGATACATATTAGGCGATAATCCCATTGTTACCCCCAAAGCCAAAATATTAATAAAAAGAAACGTAAAAACTGTTACAAATTCCATGGCTATTGTATGGGAGAGCGGTTAAATTCACAACATTCTGAGCGAAAAAGAAAGCTATTTTGTGAGATAGATCACACAATTTTCGAATTCGCTCATTTGTTAAAAAATATTTTGTGAAATACATCACATTTTTGAATTATTTCTCTTTTTAATTTCTATTTTTATTTTATCATGCACGCTATCCCCATCATGGGGGTGGACTCATAATTAAAATGATTTTGGAGAGAAATTATGTTTGGACCATTTAAACCCGCTCCGCATATTGCGGAACTTCCAGCGGAGAAAATTGATTCCACGTATAAACGCTTACGTTGGCAAGTGTTTGCAGGGATCTTCTTTGGTTATGCCGCTTACTATTTTGTACGTGCAAACTTTGACTTGGCACAACCTGGTTTAATTCAAGCCGGCTTGTACTCAAAAGCGGAATTAGGTGTTATCGGCTCAGCTGCCGGTCTTGCCTATGGTTTATCTAAGTTCGTCATGGCAGGTATGTCTGACCGTTCGAACCCTCGTGTATTCTTACCATTTGGTTTATTGCTTTCTGGTCTTTGTATGACCATGATGGGTTTATTCCCATGGGCAACTTCAGGCATTGCCATTATGTGGGTAATGATCTTCTTAAATGGTTGGTTCCAAGGTATGGGTTGGCCTCCATGTGGTCGTACAATGGTACACTGGTGGTCTAAATCAGAACGCGGTACTATCGTATCTATCTGGAATACCGCGCACAACATCGGTGGTATGATGCCGGGTGCAATGGTGCTATTAGCAAGTGCCGTATTCTTCAGCACTCATGGTATCGAAGCACAAGCAAAAGACATTTGGCAACAATCCCTCTACTATCCGGGTATTGCGGCAATGATCTGTGCAATTCCAGTTTACTTCGTGATGCGTGATACTCCACAATCTTGTGGTTTACCATCAATCGAAAAATGGCGTAATGACTACCCAGATGACTATAACGAAAAAACCTACGAAAACGATTTAAGCACAAAAGAAATCTTCGTCACTTATGTATTGAAAAACAAATTGTTATGGTACATCGCGATTGCTAACGTATTCGTATACTTAATCCGCTACGGCGTATTGAAATGGTCTCCTGTTTACTTGAGTGAAGTAAAACACTTCAACATCAAAGGTACCGCATGGGCATACACAATCTATGAATTAGCAGCAGTTCCAGGTACATTATTATGTGGTTGGGTATCAGATAAAGTCTTCAAAGGTAAACGTGGTTTAACCGGTTTCATCTTCATGATCTTAACTACAGCAGCGGTTGTAGCATACTGGATGAACCCAGCTACACCAGAAGCTGAGCTTGCAAACTACTCAGCTTGGTATGAAAACCCATATCAATTAACTGACTTCGTATTAATGACCTTAATCGGTTTCTTAATCTACGGTCCTGTAATGTTAATCGGCTTACACGCGCTTGAGCTTGCACCGAAAAAAGCAGCTGGTACAGCAGCAGGTTTCACCGGTTTATTCGGTTACTTAGGCGGTACAGTATCAGCATCAGCTGTTATCGGTTGGGCAGCACAACACTATGGCTGGGACGGCGGTTTCTACGTCATGATCGGTGGTGGTGTCTTAGCGGTGTTATTACTCTTCATCGTAATGGTTGAAGAAGGTAAACATAAAGCTAAATTAGGTGATACCTACGGTAAATAATCTATAAATTAAAGGCGACAGGCGAAGGCTTGCCGCCTTTTTTATTACAAAAACAACTGAATTTTTAACCGCACTTTAAAAGGAGATAATGTAATGAAATTGAATAAATTAACCATTATGTTAGGCGCGGCAGTTATGGCAAATGCAGCATTCGCAAATCAAACTTGTGAAGCGCCCTATCGTTCAGCACTCCCCGCTTATACGTATAAATTAGACAAAGTACTTGAAGTCAATGGACGTCAAGGCATTACCACTGATGGTCAATATTTATATGTATCGGGCAGTAAAACGCTCACCAAATACGATATGGATGGAAAACTGATTAAAGAAAATAAAGATCCTTTTGTCGGCTATCAAAAAGAAGCCAATCACATTGGCGACATTGATATCTACAACAATGAACTTTATGTTTCCTCCGAATGGTTTGATGCCGGCGTAGGTAAAAATATTCAAATTGCGATTCACGATCCCGAAACCCTCGCATTAAAAAGATCAGTTGATTTTAATCCTGAGTCAGGTCAAGTCGAAGTTTCCGGCATCACCGTAGATACCGTTCACAATTCAGTTTGGATGGCATCTTGGGTTGGTGAGGAAAGTGGCCGTTATTTATATGAATATGATCTTTCAACCGGTAAATATAAACGTAAAGTGCATTTACAACCTGTTCCACAATGGATTCAAGGGGTTTATGCCTATAACGGAGATCTCTACGTCACATCTGATGATGGTACGGCAGATGAAAAAGAACCCGATCATATTTATCGTGTAGAAATTTCAGATAAAAATAATGAAGCTCGCGTTGTTTTAGAAAAAACATTGAATGACATTCGAGATGTCGGCGAAGTCGAAGGCTTGAATGTTAATCCAAAAACGAAACAACTACTTGTCCATGCAAACCGAGGCAAACAAATTGTGTTAGGGATGCCAAAAGGATTTTATCCAGGATATGACCGTGAAATTAGTGAAATCTATTTTTACGACATGAAACCAAGATGTAATAAGTAAATCAAGGAGAACACACCATGAAACTCAAAACTTTAGCGCTTTCTTTATTAGCTGCAGGCGTACTTGCAGGATGTAGCGCACACTCTTCTGTGGACACTATGAAATCAGACAAAATTATCATTGCTCACCGTGGTGCAAGTGGTTACTTACCAGAGCATACACTTGAGTCTAAAGCGCTTGCATTCGCACAACATGCAGACTACTTAGAACAAGACTTAGCGATGACAAAAGATGGTCGTTTAGTGGTTATCCATGACCACTTCTTAGACGGCTTAACTGACGTGGCGAAAAAATTCCCAAATCGTCATCGTAAAGATGGTCGTTACTACGTAATCGATTTCACCTTGAAAGAAATTCAAAGTTTAAATATGACTGAAAACTTTGAAACCAAAGATGGTAAACAAGTTGCAGTATATCCAGGCCGTTTCCCACTTTGGAAATCCCACTTCAAAATCCATACTTTTGAAGATGAGCTAGAATTCATCCAAGGTTTAGAAAAATCTACTGGTAAAAAAGTGGGTATCTATCCTGAAATCAAAGCACCTTGGTTCCACCACCAAAACGGCAAAGACATTTCAGTTGAAACCCTTAAAGTGTTGAAAAAATACGGTTACGACAAAAAATCTGACATGGTTTACTTACAAACCTTCGACTTCAATGAGTTAAAACGTATCAAAAATGAATTGCTACCAAAAATGGGCATGGATTTAAAACTTGTTCAATTAGTGGCATACACCGACTGGCATGAAACTGAAGAAAAAGACGCGAAAGGCAAATGGGTGAACTACGATTACGATTGGATGTTCAAACCAGGTGCAATGGCAGAAGTCGTGAAATATGCGGATGGCGTTGGCCCAGGCTGGTACATGTTAGTGGATAAAGAAAAATCTAAACCAGGCAACATCGTGTACACTCCATTAGTGAAAGAACTCGCACAATACAAAGTGGAATTACACCCATACACCGTGCGTAAAGATGCGTTACCTGAATTCTTCACTGACGTAAATCAAATGTACGATGCATTATTAAATAAATCTGGTGCAACCGGTGTATTCACCGACTTCCCAGATACTGGCGTTGAGTTTTTGAAAAAACAAAAATAATACGTAAGTAAAAGTAATAAAAAGAGCGGTCAAAATTCGTTGTGATTTTTGACCGCTTTTTTTCATTTAACCTATAGCTCAAAAGGAGCTTCTTTTCCCATAAATTTGATATCTTCAGATGTCAAATTTAAGCATTTAGAAAAATCCAATTCTTGATTATTAGAACTTCTATCATCTATCTTTTCAAAATTATCTGGACAGATTACTCTTACATTCCCAATATTAAATATAAGATATCCATTGATATAATAATTTTCTATACCAGCTATATTTTTATGAAGTTTAATAGAATAATCAGCATTAAAGAAATCTAAAATATCTTTATTTTTTACTAAATACCATCCTGCCTGTTCTGGCTTCTGAGCTAAACCAGATGACTTCAGTACCAATCTCTGTATTTTGAATCCATTAATACTCACTATAAGAATAAAGAAAACACATATGGCTCTCGCAGCAAACTTACAATACCCAATACCGCTTTTTTTAAAGTACTTTAAAGATAAAGAGTCATTAACAATGAGGCATAAAAAATATAAGGTTACAAATAAAAATAATTGATTATTTCTATCTGATAGATCTGAAACAAAAAGTAAAATAGGAAAAATCAAGAATCCAGATAAAAAATATCTTTTTATAAAATCACAAATCTCATATCTATTTTCAATACTAGAATTAATATAAATTGATATTAAAGCCATAAACAAAGAAAAAAACAACGCCTCAAAAGCAACAATAATAAAACCTATACTATGATAATCATAAGTGATTGAAAATAAAAAAATGAGTAGAAGCAACATCATCATTGATTGGCTAATAGAGTAAACGAACCTATTATCAAGATTAAAACTATCTCTATCGCTAAAAAATATATCCAAACTATAAAAAGGTAAAAGAAGCACGATAAAGAACATCATAAAAAATATGAAGACACAAACTAATCCATATGCTGAAATATCAATTTTCATAAATACATCTAGCATAGATATATTTTTTAAATAAACCCAAAAAAATACAAATCCAAAAATAGATGAAATAAATGCTATCTTAGGAAGCTCACGGAAAAATCTCTTAACATACTTCTTAAAATGACGATAACTGAACATAATAAACTCAATTTTAAAATTATAAGAAAATATAAAAATAGTAGATGAATTATATGCTATTTTTATTTATCTACTTAAACTGACTCTAACATTTCTAAAAATCTGCATCTAGATCCCCTTTCAAAATTTATCTAGTAGATACCATGAATTACTCATAACCCACTATGAACACATTGGTGAGATATTATCACAATGATTAGCTTGAGAATGCGATTAAACCATTCTTTATTATTCAATTTTATTCCTTAATAACAAAAAAGACTTGCCATTTATCCCAGCAAGCCTTTTAAAATCTAGCTATTAAGCAAACTGCTTTTTATTCTCTAAATAACGTTTCGCACATTCTGCTGCAGCAACTAAGCCACCCGCCATCATAATAATATCTTTAATCACGAGTCGGCCAGCACCTGAGAGATATGGGAAGCCATAATTAGGCGTTGGGAAGTCCCCGCCTAAATTAGGTACCCAGGTTTCTGGCGTAAATATCAGGAACGACAGCGTGACTATCGACATACCAAAGGTGAGTAAGCCTCCGAATAAACCTAATGTTGGAGACCAAATGCC
The DNA here is from genome assembly GCF_003252725.1 of Haemophilus parainfluenzae. Lineage (GTDB taxonomy): Bacteria > Pseudomonadota > Gammaproteobacteria > Enterobacterales > Pasteurellaceae > Haemophilus_D > Haemophilus_D parainfluenzae_L. The sequence goes on along the minus strand of NZ_QEPO01000007.1, from coordinate 18,233 downwards.
CGCTAATACTAAAATACCAATTGTCACAATGATTGCACCAATAATATAAGAAGCGGTATAGGTGCCGTTGGCTTTATGCCACTCAATATTTTTTGCGACCATTTTGCCTTCAGGGTTTTTATATAAGGTATATTCTTTTACTAAAACACCCTTATCATTTGTTACTTCATTTGCACCGTTTTTGTAAAGGAAGCTTAAGAAAGGACTATTTGACACAAAGTGTGCGATACCATCTGCCTCATATTGGCAAACTTTTAAACCACCAATCCAAACCATCACAACACAAATGGCAATGCGGATAAAGTTAATAAATTGACGTTGCAATGGCGCAACAATATTAGCTAGCAATGTAACTAAACTACTCATTCAGAACTCCTTATATAGTTCAATTGATATAACGGACGTAATGTCCAAGAATTTTTATATAAAATATTTATATAAATCATTAACAATATTACTCGCTAATATTGTTGGTATTTTTTATTGATCAGATTTATGCAATAAAAAAAGAGATACCAATTTCTTAGTATCTCTTATTTTTAATTAATTTTCCGTGATCAATTTCACATTATTTGAAATTCACTCTCGCATTTCTAAAAATTCGCATCCAAGCACCATCTTCAGACCAATCTTCTGGATACCATGAATTGCTCACGGCACGGAATACACGTTCTGGGTGTGGCATCATCGCGGCAATACGACCGTCCACGTTAGAAATTGCGGTAATACCTAATGCCGAACCGTTCGGGTTAGCCGGATAGGTTTCAGTCACGTTTAAATGGCTGTCGATATATTGCGCCACAATCAAGTTTTGCGCTTGAAGTGCGGTCAAATTCTCAGGCGTTTTGAATTCTACGCGCCCCTCACCATGAGCAACTGCAATCGGCATATGTGAACCTGCCATGCCTTTAAACCACAATGAGTTGGTGTCGTTGATTTTCACCATCGCAGCACGGGCTTCAAAACGTTCTGATTTATTACGCACGAAACGTGGCCAGTTTTCTGCACCAGGGATAATTTCCGCCAGGGTGGAGATAAATTGACAACCGTTACATACACCTAATGAAAGGGTGTTTTCATTGGCGAAGAATTGGCTGAATTGATCGCGTAATTGTGGGTTAAATAAAATGGATTTCGCCCAACCGCCGCCAGCGCCTAATACGTCACCGTAAGAGAAGCCACCACAAGCCACCATCGCGTTGAAGTCGTTTAAGTTGTAACGGCCTACCATTAAATCGCTCATGTGAACATCAATCGCCGCAAAGCCTGCACGGTCAAAAGCGGCTGCCATTTCAACATGACTGTTTACGCCTTGTTCACGCAATACGGCTACTTTCGGTTTCACGCCTTTGCTGATGTACGGCGCGGCAATATCTTCATTCACATCATAAGTTAAATGAGCGGATAAGCCTTTGTTGTCCGTTGTTTTTTTCGCTTCAAATTCTTGGTCAGCACATTCTGGGTTATCACGTAAGCGTTGCATTTGGTGAGTGAGTTCTGCCCAAATACCGCGTAATTCAGAACGTTTTTCACTTAATAGTTTTTTGCTACCGCGCGTGATTTCAAAACGATCTTCTGAGCTTACAGAACCGAGTTCATAAGTTAAGCCAAGCAAGTCATGGGCTTTTAATACCTCACGCACGGCGCTTAATTCACTTTCTGATACTTGGATCACCGCACCTAATTCTTCATTGAATAACACGGCTAAATCATTGTCGCCTAATGCAGAAATATCCACATCCACGCCACAGTTACCCGCAAATGCCATTTCTACAAGCGTAGTAATTAAACCACCGTCTGAACGGTCGTGGTAAGCCAATAATTTACGTTCTGCCACCAATGCTTGCATTGCATCAAAGAAGTTTTTCAGTTTGGCTACGTTCACCACATCGGCTGGTTTGTCACCTAATTGTTTATACACTTGCGCAAGTGCAGTCGCGCCTAAGCGATTTTTTCTTTCGCCTAAATCAATTAACAATAGACGGCTTGCGCCTTTGTCTGTGCGTAATTGAGGTGTCACGGTTTTGCGGACATCTTCCACGCGGGCAAAAGATGAAATCACTAGAGAAAGCGGAGCTGTTACTGATTTTTTCTCACCATTTTCTTCCCAAGTTGTTTTCATCGACATAGAGTCTTTACCCACTGGAATGGTAATACCTAATGCTGGGCAAAGTTCTTCACCCACCGCTTTTACGGCTTCATATAAGCCGGCATCTTCACCACCGTGACCCGCTGCCGACATCCAGTTTGCAGAAAGTTTGATACGTTTAATATCGCCAATGTTGGTGCCAGCAATGTTAGTAATGGATTCTGCTACCGCTAAACGTGCAGAAGCCCCGAAGTCTAATAATGCCACGGGTGCACGTTCGCCCATTGCCATGGCTTCACCGTGATAGCTGTCTAATGATGCAGTTGTGACAGCCACATCAGACACGGGAATTTGCCACGGACCGACCATTTGATCACGCGCCACCATACCCGTTACCGAACGGTCGCCAATAGTAATTAAGAAAGTTTTTTCTGCCACCACCGGTAAGCGTAATACGCGATGGAAGGCTTCTTTTAATTGAATATTTTCCGTTGCAAGCGGTCGATTTTCGACAGTTTTTGACGAAACCTCACGCGTCATTTTCGGGGTTTTACCTAATAACACATTCATTGGCAAATCAATTGGATTATTGTCGAAATGGCTATCGTGTAAGGTTAAATGTTTTTCTTCAGTTGCCTCGCCAATGACCGCAAACGGCGCACGCTCACGTTCACAAAGTGCGGTAAATAATTCGAGTTTTTCTGGCGCAACCGCTAAGACATAACGTTCTTGCGATTCGTTACACCAAATTTCCAATGGTGACATGCCTTTTTCATCGCAAAGGATGGAGCGTAAATCAAATTTACCGCCACGTTCGCCATCGTGCACCAATTCAGGCATCGCATTGGATAAACCGCCAGCACCCACATCGTGAATAAAGAGAATTGGGTTTTCATCACCTAATTGCCAGCAGCGGTCAATCACCTCTTGGCAGCGGCGTTCCATTTCTGGGTTTTCACGTTGAACAGAGGCAAAATCTAAATCTTCTTTTGATTTCCCGCTGTCCATGGAAGAAGCTGCCCCACCGCCTAAGCCGATGTTCATTGCTGGGCCACCTAATACGATCAATTTCGCACCGACTGGAATTTCGCCTTTTTGAACATGTTCGCCACGAATATTACCGATACCGCCCGCTAACATAATCGGTTTGTGATAACCACGCACTTCTTCGCCGTTGAAGCTGTTGACTTTCTCTTCATAGGTACGGAAATAACCCAATAACGCAGGGCGACCAAATTCATTGTTAAATGCTGCGCCACCTAATGGGCCTTCAATCATAATATCTAAGGCTGAAGCAATACGGTTTGGTTTGGAAAGTGGATTTTCCCAAGGTTGCTCAAAGTTTGGAATGACTAAGTTTGATACAGAGAAACCGGTTAAACCTGCTTTAGGTTTTGCACCACGACCTGTTGCACCTTCATCACGAATTTCACCGCCTGAACCTGTTGCCGCACCTGGAAATGGCGAAATCGCCGTTGGATGGTTGTGGGTTTCCACTTTCATTAAGATATGTGCATCTTCATTGTGATAGCGATATTGCCCATCTTGGTCAGCAAAGAAACGGCCGACTTTTGAGCCTTCCATTACTGCAGCATTATCTTTATAGGCTGAAAGCACGAAATCAGGGGTTTTCTCAAAGGTATTTTTAATCATCTTAAACAGGGATTTACCCTGTTTTTTGCCGTCGATAATCCAATCCGCATTAAAGATTTTATGGCGGCAGTGCTCAGAGTTGGCTTGTGCGAACATATAAAGTTCAATATCGTGCGGATTGCGCCCTAATTGGGTGAAGTTTTCCACCAAATAATCAATTTCATCTTCTGCCAGTGCCAAACCTAATTCTACGTTGGCTGTGGCCAAGGCTTCACGTCCACCTTTTAAAATATCGACCGTTTTAAACGGTTTCGGATCTTGATGACGGAATAAAATTTCCGCATCTTGCGGATTGCGCACCACCGTTTCCATCATTCGGTCATGTAAAAGTGCGGTCAATTTTTCTGTTGTTTTTTCATCAAGCGGTTGGCTTAACTCAAAATAATACGCCAAACCACGCTCAATACGCTCCACTTCACTTAAACCACAGTTATGCGCAATATCGGTCGCTTTAGAAGACCAAGAAGAAATCGTGCCAACGCGTGGAATCACGATAAAAGTTTCGCCTTTGGCATCGTGTTCAGCCAAGGTTGGGCCGTAATGTAACAATGCTTTTAACTTAGCTTCCTGCTCGCTAACAAGCGGTCGATTTAATTCCACAAAATGCAAATATTCAGCATAAACCGATTTCACCGGTAATTGATTTTGTTGGAATTTTTGCATTAAGCCTTGGATACGGAATTCAGAAAGGGCGGGTGAGCCACGAAAAGTTTGAAACATACGGGTACCTTTGAGTTGTGTTTGAGGTAAAAATCGCGGGCTATTATAAAGGAAAAACACCAAAACGAAAACGTTTGCGTCAATCATTTTCAAATGATTTTAAATGGGAGAAAGCATATAATCATCAAGCAATTTAAAACAATCCTAAAACTAACCGCACTTTGGGGCGTCACTATGATCATCAATGACATCAATTTCAACGATCTCTATCAACAACATCTGAAAGACTGTAATCACTATAATCTTCCGTCCACAAAGTGGGATAAAAAAGCCCCTAAAATGGCTGAGAATTTAGTAGGCAAACCAAGTCGTTATAACGAGACCTTACTTAAAGCCATGAATGTGCAACCCAATGAAACCGTATTAGATATCGGCTGTGGCCCCGGCACCTTTGTGATTCCTTTAGCCCAACAATGCCAAGCTGTGTATGCCCTCGATTACAGCCAAGGAATGTTGGATATGGTGCAGCAATATAAAGAGAAGCATCAACTGAATAATATTACCCTTCTACATAAATCATGGTCGGATAACTGGGATGATGTGCCTCAAGCGGATGTGATACTCGCCTCTCGCTCGACGCTTGTGGATGATTTGGATGACATGATTGAAAAGCTGCAAAGTAAGGCGAAAAAACGCGTCTTTTTAACCTCGGTGACACAACGTCATTTTCTCGATGAAGGCGTATTTGAAGCCATTGGTCGTGATGATGTGGGCTTTCCGACTTATATTTATTTAGTTAATCGCCTTTACCAAAAAGGCATTCACGCGAATGTGAGTTTTATTGAAACCGAATCAGGCCATTTCCAAGGTGAAACCTTTGAGGATTTATTAAATTCTGTGGAGTTTTCTCTCGGCAATCTCACTGAAAAAGAAAAACAAGATTTAGCAAAATTCTATCAACAAAAACAAATAACCAATGAACCGATAAAACACGGACAACGTAAATGGGCGTTGATTTGGTGGGAGGTTTAAGAAAAAATGCGGTCATTTTTGACCGCATTTTACGCTTTAAGATAGATTAAAGAATCTCTAATAACTTCGCAAAGTCATCAAACACCCAATCTGGGTTTGATTCAGCAATCGGAATGTTGTAATTGTATCCGTAAGTTAACCCCACAACCGGACAACCTGCTGAATGTGCCGCGAGAATGTCATTTCGAGAGTCACCTACAAACAATACTTGGCGAGGTTCTACGCCAAATTTACCGCACAAATAATACAATGGGCCTGGATGTGGTTTAATCGCCGGTAATGATTGTCCACCAAGCATTTCACTGAATAAATGATCGATACCAAATGCCGCCAATACAGGCTGAACGTGACGAGTTGGTTTGTTCGTTACTACAGCTAAGGTATAACCACGAGCTTTCAAAGTTTCCAATGTTTCTTTTACATTTGGATATAAACGACTCACATTGCAAAGATTTTCAGCATAATGCACATTAAAGCGCTCTTTCACTTGCTCGATTTCAGCCTCAGAGAATGTTTTACCTGTTTGCTCTTCCGTCCATTTTAAAGCACGCGCAATTAATACAGGTGCGCCATTACCAATCCAAGTTAAAACCTGTGCTTCTGATGCTGGTGCAAAACCAAAATCCGCTAATGCTGAATTCACAGATAATGCTAAATCCGGCAAGCTATTCACGAGCGTACCATCTAAATCAAAACCGATAACTTTAAATTGAGTCTTCATTAATACTACCTTTTATTTTACTGACGCTAATTGCGTACGCATTTGATCAATGATTTGTTTATAATTTGGTTTACCAAAAATCGCTGAGCCTGCCACAAACATATCTGCACCGGCTGCGGCAATTTCTGCAATATTATCTACTTTTACCCCACCATCAACTTCTAAACGGATATCTAAACCACTTTCATCAATCAGACGACGTGCCTGTTGTAATTTTTTCAATGTGGAAGGTAAAAAAGATTGACCACCAAATCCTGGATTCACGGACATTAACAAAATCACATCCACCTTATCTAATACATAATCCAAATAACTTAATGGCGTCGCTGGATTAAACACTAAACCAGATTTACAACCGTGATCACGAATGAGCTGTAAAGAGCGGTCAATATGTTCACTGGCTTCAGGATGAAATGTAATGTAATCTGCACCGGCTTTGGCAAAATCAGGAATGATACGATCGACGGGTTTCACCATTAAATGCACATCAATAGGTGCTTTAATACCGTAATCACGCAAAGCTTTACACACGGCGGGGCCAAAGGTTAAATTCGGCACATAGTGATTATCCATTACATCAAAATGAATTACATCCGCACCGGCATTCAATACGTTTTGCACATCATCACCAAGACGAGCAAGATCTGCAGAAAGGATAGAAGGGGCGATTAAATAAGGTTTCATTTGTCATCTCCTAAAGGATAAAAGTGCTTGTAGTTTACTACGTTGAACTCAATTTTACCTTGATTATTTGCAAGTTTTAGCTGAAAACAAAGAAAAAATAACCGCACTTGATTCAATTGCCTCAAAGTGCGGTTGGTTTTTCAGTTATTTTGAAATGCTATCAATCCATTGAAATAATTCATCGAGATCATAATCTCCTGAATGAGGTACACCCCAAGGAGTTTGATAGTCAACTTGCTTACCATTCATGCGTAATTTCACTGCTAAGATCGCACTAATCGCATGAGATGTATCACGATCTGATGTTCCCGCACGGATGCGCCAATGCTGCGTTTTACTCTGATCGAGATAATTCATAGCATTCATGAGTTTCACGATTTGTTTATCCGCCATTTCACCTTTTTCAGTGCTGTGTTGCAGTGAATATGCAGTAAAATGTTTATTATTTACCGTTTCCGTACCGAATAAATTATTCTCGCCAGAACTCAAATTCAATGCGTCAAACGCAGGGGGAGATTTCATTCGTTTTTCGGAGTGAACATAGCCATCCCAATCAATATCGCTTACACCATCTTTACTGACTTTCACCCAAGGTTTACCATCAAAAGAGGCACCGTTTTTATGGGCTTTATCTGCAGATGAAGCAATCACTGAACGCATATAATCTTTGAAAGAGCCATTTCCTTGTGCATCTAACGTTAAGGCGTTGCCTTTTTCATCTTTTAAATTCAAGCTATTTAAGTAAGCTGGAAACGCCGCTTTAAGTTGATCAGAAACCTTGATTTCATCTGCAGACAATGTCCCTTCAATTTTGGCTTTTTCTACTCGCGAACGGTCATTATAGCTATTGGCATTCAAACGGCTCATATCCATACGGCTATATTCATTTACACCGTTAAATTCCCACTCATAAGCACTGTCTGCATTCTCTAAATTGGTAATAGGACAATAAGCCGATACCGCAAAAATAGTATCGCTCGCCTCGGCTGCACCAGCTTGTTTTAAATAATCGGCATAATCGTTGCTATCACCACTTGCACCTAGTAAAGCAGATAATGCGCCACCCGCACTGGTACCGTTAGAAATAATCTTCTTCGCATCACCTGGCATCACGTTATCATTCGCGTGCAAATAACGAACGGCAGCTTTTAAATCAACAATTGCTGCAGGTGCTTTACCCGTGTATTTACCGTCTTTTTCTAAAGTACGGCCACGCGCACCTACGCTCGCTACCACATATCCTTTAGAAAGTGCAGTCACAATGGCATTCGGTTTATCGCCACTGCCAAAACCTTTAGCATCATAAGTTGCCGCTTTAGCCGGCATATAGCCACCGACTGCATTAGGTAAAAAGATTGGCGCCGTTTCAGCTGAATAACCATTTATTTTTTCACCCTTAAAATAAGCTTCCGGAACATAAATATTTAAGGTTTGATAATCTGGCTCGATAGGATTTGCCACGTACACAATCTTTTCAAAGGCACGGAATTTAACTGATGAATCCCCTACTTTTATCTCTAAAGTGCGGTAGTTTTTTGGGGTAAATTTAAGATCGAATCCCTTGTCTGTTTGATTAAAATAAGGGGTATTGGCTAGAGGATCGGGTTTATTTGGCATAGCAAGTGTTGAGGTTGAAAGTGTAAGTGCAATAAAGGTTGCAAGAAAAGTGGCTTTTTTCATTAAAATATCCTTACTGATAAATCTTGTTCGTCTGACTACCAGGAAAAACGAAAGTTCGGGAAGCGCATAAAAAAACACCGAAAGCTTGTGCCTTCGGTGTTTTATTTAGATTAGTTTAATCCAATGATTTCCCAACGGTTGTGAGATTGACCATCGATTTTACCTTTCTTCACGTTGGTGATGTAATCGATCATCATATTTTGGATCGTGCCTTTTTCACGGCCCATTGCCACTTTAGATTCCCAAAGTACTGGAATTTGTTGGCCTTCCCAAATACCACCTTTACCGTTTAATTGAGCGAAACGATATGAGTTCATGCCCACTTTTAATTTCATATCATCAGTTACCGGTTTACCGTCAGCAAGGGTTAAATCAACGATTTTGCTACCTTGTGGATTACGTAAGTCAATTTTGTAATTTACGCCACCAAAAATGTCATAAGTCACATATTTTGATTTTTTACGTTCCGCATTGTAACGGTATTCGGTGTCACCCGGTTGGATGGTATCGAAGTAGTTAGCCGACCATTCCATATATTCTTTCAACTGTTTACCGGTCATTTCATAAACGGTGACATCGCCGCCAGCATAACGATAGTTAAAGATGATGTCTTTTTTCTTGATATCGCCTTTATCCATACGTGCTTTTTGATGGTCGAAAGAGAAAGTCACCACATCTGCACCGCTGTAATATTGTTCAACATCATTAATAAATGAAGATAAACCAGTATCTTTTGAGAATGCAGCAGATACACCGTGTTTAGTCTCTTGAGGTACCATTTCATTCGCTGTTTGACCGATTACTACGTTGTTTAATTCACGTAATTTCTCGTGATAAGGTTTGTAGATTTCCACAATTTTCTTATCTGCTTCAAGTGCTTTAACTGGAACCGTTTTAGATTCTTTCTTCACTAATTTCACTTCTTTTTTATCGTTGATATCAAAAGTTAAATCCACTTCAGATACCACGGTACCGTAACGGTGTGGCTCAGTGATTAGTGTATTTTTAATGGTTTCACTTGGTACATCTTTGTGCATGTGACCTGCAATAACCACATCAATACCATCTACTGCATTGATCACATCACGCATACCGGTATCAGGAATATTGTTTTCATTATCGATACCCATGTGGGTCACCGCAATAATCGCATCCACGCCTTTTGCTTTTAATTTCTCAACTTGTGTACGCGCTTCTTCTGTCGGTGAAGTAAATTTCATGTCTTTTAAGTTGCCCGTGTCTTCTTCAAATTTTGCTGACATTGGGGTACTTAAACCAATAATCCCTAACTTCACGCCATCTTTTTCGATGATGGTTGTCGCATCGATATAACGTTTGTCATTTTTCTTATGATAGAAGTTTGCAGTTAATTTTTTCGCTTTGATATCTTTTAGGATTTCATCTAATGCTTTCATCCCAAAGTTAAACTCGTGGTTACCCAATACGAAAATATCATAATTCATTTCGTTTAATACTTTTGGAATTGGGTGATCTTTGTAATATTTTTTATCTTTTGCGAACACATCGATTTGGTTATCTTGGATCGCATCACCAACTTCCACTAACACCACGTTTTTATTATTTTTACGTACATCTTTCACATAAGTTGCAATTTGTGCATAAGAACCTGATTTGTCCTCTACGTCTGCACCATAGCTCCAAGGTACGATACGACCGTGAACATCGGAGGTCCCTAATAATTTAATATTCACTTCTTGCGCCATTGCAGTACTAATTGCAGAAAGCGCAAATAATGAGCAAAGTAATTTTTTCATAGAATTTCCTTTAAAGTTGCACAAAGTGCGGTTAAAAATGCTGGAGAATTATAGCGATGAATTGATTACCAACATAATTTTATTTTGAAGAAAAATAAAATTTGTGAGCTTGACCACATTTCATTTGGAGGATTAATGCCCTGTTTGAGAAAACAAGTTAATCACTAAAACACCGCTGATAATCAATGCCATACCAATCAGCCCAGCGGTATCGATTTTCTGACCAAAAGCGAAATACGCCACAATGGCCGTCAAAACAATGCCAACTCCCGACCAAATGGCGTAAACCAAGCCCACGGAAAGGGTGCGGAATACAAGAGAGACAAAATAAAATGAAATGGCATATAAGGTTAATGATCCAATTGTAGGTAAAAGTTTGGTAAAGCCATCGCTGACTTTTAATAAATTCGTTGCCACAATTTCAAGGCAAATCGAAATAGCGAGTAATGTCCAAGGATTCATATCAATCAAAACGTAAAGTAGAAAATGCTATTCTACCTTAAGTGGCTGATGGATGTAACCGAATTTGGCGAGCCATCGCTTGCATATAAGGCGCCGTTTGTTCAAAGAAATAACGGTAAGAAGCACATAAATAATTATGTGGATTGGGTTCATTTTCGAGAGAAACAAAACGATGTTTCGGGCAGCCTCCATAACAGAGTTTACGAAACTCACAACGCTGACAAAGTGCGGTCAATTTTTGTAATTTTTCTAAACCGAATTGTTGCTGTTTACTGGAAAGCACAATCTCTGTTAAAGGTTGCTGAGTTAAATTTCCGACCTTGTATTCGGGATACACAAAATGATCGCAAGCATACACATCGCCATTGGCTTCCGTGACAAGCGATTGCCCGCAAGTAGGTTGATGAACACAGGTTGTAGAAGGATAACCAAGCCATTGTCCAAGCAGATTATCAAACTGCGACACATAAATTTTTCCTACATCATGCTCATACCATTCATGAAAGACATCCACGAGAAATTGTCCATAACCTTCTGATGGTACTGAAAAATCGGTGACAGATTGTGTTTGTGCATGACGTTCGACAATAGGAATAAACTGCATATAAGCCGAGCCAAGCTGTTTGAGCGCTAAATAAGTTTCTCTTCCTTTTTGCCAGTTTTGATCATTAATGACGGTAAGCGTATTAAATTCCACGCCATATTCTTGCAGCAGATTTAATGCTTTTACGACTTTTTCAAAAGTGGGGTTGCCGTTACCCGAAATTCGATAACGATTATGCACGGCACTTAAACCGTCAATAGAAAGCCCAATGAGAAAATGATGCTGTTTGAAAAATGCAGCCCATTGCTGATTAAGGGCAATACCATTGGTTTGAAAGGCGTTTGAGATCTGTTTACCTTGAGCAAATTCCTGCTGATATTCAACGGCTTGTCGATAAAAATCTAAGCCTAAAAGAGTGGGTTCGCCACCTTGCCAAGCAAATTCAACTACATTGCCAGCGTGAGATTGGATATAGTTTTTGACGTAATGTTTTAAGGTGTCTTTTGACATAAAAGGCGCATGTTGCCCAAACTGTTCTGATTTTTCCAAATAGAAGCAATATTCACACTGAATGTTACAGTGAAAACTGCTTGGTTTCGCCATTAAGTGAAAGTGAGCTTGTGGTGGAAAAACAGACATCAACCATCCTTTGTTACAACATTATTCATGACCTGATATTCGATCAAATGCGCCATTTTGTTTGAGTTCTTTTGCAATACGAATCGCGGTTTCCGTTTCACAGCCAGCATATTCTGCAATTTCGCGATACGTCCAATTATAATCAGGAAAGTTTTGTTTGAGGAAATATAAACTATCCATCACACGATCTAAGGTGCGTAAATAGGCACTTTTTGCCAAACGCTCTTCGGCTTCGCGTAGTTCATCTGCCAAGATCTGCAATAAACATTGGCTCATCACCGTATTATGCGTAAAAAACTCACTTACTACATTGGGCTTGATGCGAATAATCTCTGCATCAATTAAGACTTTAGCATTGCAATGATAGTGTTTATCCGTCATGGAGAATAAGGTTCGGAAACCAAAATAATCCCCTTTGGAATATAACCGCACCAAGCTTTCCTTGCCATTTTCAAGGGTATGAAATAAGCCAATCAAGCCAGCTTGCACATAATAAAACTCATGTGCCGCCTCACCTTGTTGATACAAGAAGGAGCCTTTCGGCAAGTGATGTAACTCGGTAAGCTGACAATGTGATAACTCAGTAGGCTTGATTGCGCAATTTTCCATAATCGTCCCTTAAAAGTGCGGTCATTTTTTTATTGGTTTTACACTTCGTTGATAATCCGATATACCCAGTTTTCTAATGGATCATTTAAGCGTTTCATTTCTTGACGCATTTCTTCTAGCATCTCTTTTTTGACCGCTTCATATTCTGGTTTGTAGAACAAATTATGCATTTCAGTTGGATCATTTTTCACATCATAAAGCTCACAAATGTCCGAAGCATTAAACACTAATTTATAGTCTTTACGGTGCCACATGCGTTGTTCAAAATAGACGAAATGCCCCGCTAACTGTGCCAATATCCCTTTGCGTTGATTATCTTGATGTTGACGAACGATCGGCAAAATACTTTCTCCTTCAAAGGCAGAAGGAATCGGCTGATTAGCCAAATCATAAACGGTAGAGGTTAAATCATGGAGATAGACAAGATTATCATCTTGTTGATTAACACGATTTGAATTCGGGTCTTTGATAATCATCGGGATGTTGTAGGTGGTATCGAACATGAACTCCCCTTTCTCAATCATTCGATGAGCACCCATCGCATCACCATGATCCGCGGTTGCCACAATAAAAGTGCGGTCATAAATGCCCTTATTTTCTAAGAAAGCAAAGAGCTCACCAATTGCATCATCAATCAGGGTAATATAGCCCCAGAATTTTGTGATAACCTCTTTCCAATGATCTTCACTCGCCTCCCACATCCCCCACATTTTAGAGATAGTACGATAGTGTCCTGGTTTGCCTTCTAGTGGTTTGAAGAAGCTTTCATCTAGTACCACATCTTCTTTTCGATACATAGAATAATAAGGTTCTGGCACGATACAGGGTGTATGCGGTCCCCAGAAATTAATCCATGTGAAGAACGGTTTATTTTCAGTGAGCGATTGGCTGATATAGCTTTTCGCCTCATCAATAATGAAATACGGGATGGTTTGTTCTTTTGTGCCTGAAAGCAACCCACAAAGCTCTTGCACCCGTAAATGTGGGTTATCACCAAAATAAGCACGACTCACTTCAGGGATCTCATAACCTTTTTCATCTAACCATTCTTTATAACGATTGGAATGTGTTGGCGGTTGGTTGAACACTAAATTTTTATACACGCCACTGCCTGGATAACCATAGCCATCAAAGTTATGCCCTTTAATGCCGTAATCTTCTGGTACGGATTTTGTCCCAACGTGCCATTTTCCTACGACATAGGTGTTATAGCCATCTAGTTTACCGATATTTGGTGCAGCTTCACTCACTTCACCTGTACCGCCTTTTTCACCATTACGAATGATGCCATGTGTGGACGGCATTAAACCAGTAAAGAGTGATGTCCGTGCAGGTCCACAAACGGAAGCTGGTGTAAAAGCATTATTAAAACGCACGCCATCTTTAGCTAGACGATCGATATTCGGGGTTTTAACGATCTGGTGACCATAAGCACCCAGCATATCTTTACGCACTTGGTCGAGTAAAATATAGATAATGTTCATACACAATCCTTATCTATTTTAAGGGCGTACGTGATGTACGCCCGACTTCTTAATGTTGGTTAGAAAGATGTAATTGATGTTCTGTTTTTTCATTTTTTGGTCTAAAGACAATCAACACGATGAGTTGTAATACCGCATACACTTCCAACACTAACATTGGATTGCCATCTGGTGAAGCAATACCAATTGGTGATAAGAATGCATAAAGCGCAATTAAACCAAGAATTAATGAAACAGACGTCACTTTAATGTATTTCCAATTGGTTAAATCCACGTCGCCTTTATTGACGGTATTTTCTACATAAGGCTCACGTTTTAAGAATTGACCTAAAATCAACATGAAGACAACATCAAATACGAATAATCCGCCCATCACATACACGAAATTGATTTTCACATTGAACACCCAAACAATACTGAAATAAAGTACTACGTGTACAAGTAAAGCAATACGTGCAGCCAAGCCTGAAACCGTTTTATTAAATAAACCCACAGCAAATAGCGCCACGATTGGAATATTCACAAAACCGGCAAAGCGTTTAGTGATTAAGAAGATACCATCTGTACCAAACATCAAAAGTGGGCCAATAATCATGGTCACAATCGCCATAATGGTAGAGACTTTTTTCGCATAGACGATCAATTCTTGATCAGTACGTTGTTTTTTACTGATAGATGGTAATAAGTCTTTACAATAAATGGTCGCTGCAGAGTTTAAGAATGAGTTAAAGGTACTTAAAATCGCGCCGAAAAGTGCCGCAATAAAGAAACCTTGCAATGCAGTCGGCATCACTTTATTAACCAACAATGGATAAGATGTATCTATTGGATTTAAGCCTTCACCTAAAATATGGAAACTCAATAAACCCGGTAAATTAAGAATAATCGGTAATGTGAGTAGGAAAAGTGCAGCAATCAAAATCCCTTTTTGACCCGATGCTAAATCCTTCGCCCCTAAACAACGCTGTACGATAGCTTGGTTCGTTGTCCAATAGAAGAAGTGAACAACCATAATACCGGTAAAAATTGTTGGCCAAGGAGTAGAGTCTGTTGAGCTACCAATGGCGTTCCATTTTTCAACGTGAGTGGTAGTGATAATATTCAAGCCTTCAGAAATGCTACCATTACCTAAATAAAGCAATGCAAATACAGGCACAAGCAATGCACCAATCACTAAAATTACGGCATTGATAGTATCGGAAACGGCTACCGCTTTTAACCCACCAAAAATCGCATAAATCGCACCAACTACACCGATAGCAATTACAGTATAGACAATTGCTTGCGCATAACTTAATCCGAAAATAGTTTCTAGATTGAAGATTTTATTAAAGGCAATCGCTCCGGTATAAAGTGCGGTCGGAATAACGATTAAAAGATAGAAGACTAAGAATAACCCTGACATAATCAAACGAGTTTGTCGGTCAAAACGATTTTCAAAGAATTCTGGAATGGTGGTATAACCGTTACGCAAATATTTCGGCAACATATAAAGTGCCAAGAAACAAAGCGGAATCACAGTTGGTACTGTCCACGCAATAATAGAAAAGTTGTTTTGATAAGAAACGGCATTCACGCCAATCAATTGCTCTGTTGAAAGAGAGGTCAGCACCATTGAGCAACCAATCACAATACCGCTTAATCCTCGTCCCGCTAAGAAATAACCTTTCGAGGTGGTTAAATCATCGTTTTTAGTACGTAGCCATGAAACATAGGCCACTAAAGCCGTTACGATGAGGAAACTCGAAACTGTTAATAGCATACGCTCCTCCTTGTAGAAGCCATTATTAAATTCCATTTATAGACTACTGCTAGGTGTATAAAGAGCATATGATAATTGTCATACTGATTGTGTGAGAAGGATCACAAAATTAAAATAAAGTCTGTTTTTATAGATAATTATGAGCAAGATCATAAATTATTTATTTATCCAAAAGAATAATAATGCCGTACTCCCACAAAAAAGGAGTTTTAAATGAGTTTACAGTTAATTTTTATTTTAATTTTATGTGGTGTGATGACAAATATTATGTCCGCCATTTTTGGCATTGGTGGCGGCGTATTGATGGTGCCTATTCTCTACACCTTATTCCCACAGTTTCCCTTACAAATGATTGCTGCGACATCATTGACGATTGTCATGGGATCATCCTTTATTAACTTAATTTATTTTTACAAACAAAAAGTATCGATTAATTACAAAGCGATGCTCATTTGGTCTGTGAGTATGATTATTGGTGTGCAGCTAGGATTCGAATCCAGTTTTTATGTACCTGATATTGCTATTATCAGTGTGTTTGTTATCACGCTTTCCCTATTGGCAATTCGTACTATTTTTAGTAAAGAAACCGCAATAACTCAGCAATCTACAGAAGATGAAACGATTAAAGGGATAGGGCTTTCAACGGTAGGTGGATTTATTGCTGGCATGACCGGCATTGGAGGAGGCTCAATTATGGCACCTTTAATTGGTCAGTTAAAATCCGTTAAAGTCCATCAAATTGCCCCTTATACCAATGCAATGATGTTTATTGGTGGGCTAGGTAGCCTTTATGGCTATCTTTCAAAAAACTCAACTTATCACTTTGGTTGGCAAATTGGTTATGTCAATTTTTCGATTGTGATTATTGTTGTATTAAGTGCTTTTGTAACCGGATTTTTCTCAATGAAAATCCGAGGTAAATTATCACCGCACTTAGTCAAAAAACTATTAGGCATTATTTTACTGGTGATTAGTGCCTATATGTTACTTATCCATGCTATAAAATAAAAAAATGGCAGAGGAAAACTCCCTCTGCCATTTCAATTATTTTTCTTCTCTTTTCACTTCATCCCATAGGATATCCATTTCAATTAAAGAAAGATCTTTAACTGATGAACCTCGTTCCAATGCTTTTTCTTCTACTTTACGAAAACGTTGTTCAAATTTATTATTCGCCTTACGCAAAGCCTCTTCTGCATTACATTTGAGATGTCGAGATAAATTAACCGTTGCAAAAAATAAATCCCCAATTTCATCTTCTATTTTTTCCTGATTACGAAGAGTTTGATTGATTTCATCCCTTACTTCTTGCAATTCTTCTTCAACTTTTGCTAATACAGGTTCAACATCATCCCAATCAAATCCAATCTTTGAACATTGTTTTTGCATTTTTTGTGCTCTTAACAATGCAGGAAAAGCATTCGGAATATCATCTAAAATAGAACGTTTTTCTTGAACTGATTTCTCTTGTGCTTTGATACTATTCCAACGAGCTAATGCCTCTTCTTCATTTCCTGCTGTTGCATCTCCAAACACGTGAGGATGACGACGCACAATCTTTTTAGAAATATCATTAAGGACATCATCAAATGTGAAATAACCATCTTCAGAAGCAAGCTGACTAAAAAATACAACCTGTAATAAAAGATCGCCAAGCTCTTCCCTTAAATTAGCAATGTCTTTCTTTTGGATGGCATCAATGACTTCATAAGTTTCTTCGGTTAAACAGGGAATCATTGATTCATAATTTTGTTTAAGATCCCAAGGACAACCGCCATTAGGATTACGTAATTGCGCAATTAATTGAATAAAATCTTGAATTGAATAATACATAAGAATATCTCTGAAATACTAAAAGTGCGATTAGTATAAAACGAATAGCAAAATAGACAATATTCTTACAAAAATTAGAGATAATTTGATATGGAATAATGGCAGGGGCGGAGAGGCTCGAACTCCCAACACCCGGTTTTGGAGACCGGTGCTCTACCAATTGAACTACGCCCCTATTGGTATTAAGAATTGGCGGAATGGACGGGACTCGAACCCGCGACCCCCTGCGTGACAGGCAGGTATTCTAACCAGCTGAACTACCACTCCGCTAAATAAGGTATAATTGGCAGTGACCTACTCTCACATGGGGAAGCCCCACACTACCATCGGCGTAACAATGTTTCACTTCTGAGTTCGATATGGATTCAGGTGGGACCATTGCACTGTTGCTGCCAAAATTTTTATTTTGTTAATTTACTCTAAAAATAAACTAACAAAATAAAAAGTACCTGGCGGTGTCCTACTCTCACATGGGGAAACCCCACACTACCATCGGCGCATCGGCGTTTCACTTCTGAGTTCGGTATGGGGTCAGGTGGGACCACCGCTCTATCGCCGCCAGGATTATTCCTTTAATAACTTTTCTATTTCTCTCTGCTCCGCTAT
>NZ_QEPO01000006.1 GCF_003252725.1 Haemophilus parainfluenzae | reverse complement strand
ACTTAAAAAGTATTATGAATTTCTAGTTAGCACCTATTAAGACTTCAAAATTAAAAAATATTTTTAAAACAAGTCAATCAACAAGTGCCCACACAGATTGTCTGATATATTGTTAAAGAGCAAAAAAATAATTGGTCGGCGAGATAGGATTTGAACCTACGACCCACTGGTCCCAAACCAGTTGCGCTACCAAGCTGCGCTACTCGCCGTCAGATTTCTCAATTAAGAGAAGATGGGGTGGCTAATGGGATTCGAACCCACGACAACTGGAATCACAATCCAGGGCTCTACCAACTGAGCTATAGCCACCATTGATTAGTTGTTCATCGCATTGACTTCTGGCGCGCTCGACAAGATTCGAACTTGCGACCTTTGGCTCCGGAGGCCAACGCTCTATCCAACTGAGCTACGAACGCGTTACTGCGTCGTTGCAGGGGCGTATATTAATGATTTCCAAATATCTTGTCTAGCACTTTTTTGAAAAAAAATATCAAAAGATAAATTTTTGTTCAATTTGTATAGAATTTATTATGTATTCGTTTATTTTTAGTGCTAAAACGTAAAAAAGGATAGCAAATTGCTATCCTTTTTATTTTATTTCATTTATTGCTTATTACGACGTGCGCGACGTTTCATTCTTCTTACCCAACGGGTGATTTTCCATGCTTTTGTAATTGAATAAGCATAAAGGAAGAATAGCACGATAAACGCAATGAACATTGCCCATTCATTAATATAGAAAATTTCACCTAAGATCCCAATTGCAGCACAAATTGCCGCAAATAAGGTAATTAGTAAAAAGGCTTGGCGAGAGGTTAATCCAGCACGAACCATTAAGTGGTGTACATGTAAGCGATCCGGACGGAATGGACTTTTCCCTTTGCGTAAACGGCGATAAATGATGGCCACCATATCAATTAAAGGAACAGCAATAATCCAAAGTGCGGTCACTGGATTCATCGGATGTCCTTTCCCTTGCGTACTTAAAAGTAGAATCCAAATAATAGTAAAGCCGATTAAAGTACTTCCTGCATCGCCCATGAAAACTTTATATTTTGGCCCAAACGGAATCCCTAAGTTTAATAATAAATAAGGCAGAATCGCGACAATTAAGCCAAAACTCCAATATGCCATATCCATCTGTCCATCACGGAACATCAAGATACCGATGGCAGCAAATGAAACAATAGACAACCCTCCTAGCAATCCATCAATACCATCAATCATATTAAAGGCATTAATAATCGCGATTGTGGCAAATACGGTAATAATCAATCCGATAGAACCAAGTGTTAATTGGAATGGCCCGAGAATTTGACCTAAATGATCTAGATAAACATTACCCAAATCGATCATTAAAATCGCAAGCACTGCTTGAATCCCTGCACGCAAGAAAGGACTAATATCAAAGCGATCATCTAAGATACCGATTGCGAGTAGAATAAAGATACTGAATATATAAAGATAAGGTAACCGAAGTTGATCCCACTCCATTAAATAATAGCAAAGGTTTCCCATAAAAAGAGAAACTCCGCCGATCAGTGGAATCGCACCTTGGTGACGCTTACGATAATTTGGTTTATCAACCAAGCCAATTTTATTCGCAATTGGTCGCATCACAAGCAAGGTTAAAAATGCCCCTAAGAAAGTTACAATAAGACTTAGCATAGTTTGTATCCTAAAAATTTTTTGCAAAGGATAACATAAAGAAAAATCAGCACACAAAGATTTTTCTCAAATTCAGTTTTTTAGTACAATATGCCCACTTTTAATATAAGGATTAAAAATCATGACAAAATCAACCGCACTTTTCTCTCGTGCACAAGAAGTTATTCCTGGTGGTGTAAACTCCCCTGTTCGTGCTTTTAAAGGCGTAGGTGGCACACCCGTATTTATTCAAAAAGCCAAAGGCGCTTACATTTACGATACCGAAGGCAAACAATATATCGATTATGTGGGTTCTTGGGGGCCAATGATTTTAGGCCATAACCACCCTGCTATTTTGGATGCTGTATTAAAAGCAGCAGAAAATGGTTTAAGCTTTGGTGCGCCAACACCATCTGAAATTGATTTAGCAGAATTAGTCTGTGAAATTGTGCCATCTATTGAAATGGTTCGTATGGTGAGTTCAGGTACTGAAGCAACCATGACAGCCATTCGTCTTGCGCGTGGTTATACAAATAGAAGCAAAATCTTAAAATTTGAAGGTTGTTACCACGGCCATTCTGATTCACTTCTAGTAAAAGCAGGATCGGGGGCATTAACACTTGGCCAACCAAGCTCGCCAGGTGTGCCTGAAGATTTTGCAAAACACACTTTAACTGCAGAATATAACAATCTTGATTCTGTTAAAAAATTATTTGAAGAATTCCCTAACGACATCGCTTGTGTGATTATTGAACCTGTCGCAGGCAACATGAACTGTATTCCGCCAAAAGCAGGTTTCTTACAAGGCATTCGCGAAATCTGTGACCAATATGGTGCACTTTTCATTATTGATGAAGTCATGACTGGTTTCCGTGTTTCACTTGCGGGTGCACAAGCTTACTATGGTGTAACACCTGATCTCACCACATTAGGTAAAGTCATTGGTGGCGGTATGCCAGTGGGTGCTGTTGGCGGTAAAAAAGTGATTATGCAACACCTCGCACCAACCGGCCCTGTTTATCAAGCAGGTACTCTTTCTGGTAACCCGATTGCCATGGCGGCAGGTTTAGCCTGTTTAACCGAATTGAAAAAAGCAGGTAACGAGCAACACCTTGCAGAATTAACCACTAAACTTTGTGACGGCTTAAAAGCATTAGCTCAAAAACACAATGTACCATTTGTGATTAATCATGTAGGCGGAATGTTTGGTATTTTCTTCACTAACCAAAAACAAGTTACCTCTTATGCAGAAGTCATGAAATGTGATACCGAAAAATTCAAAATATTCTTCCATAAAATGCTCGATCAAGGTGTTTACCTTGCGCCTTCTGCTTTTGAAGCGGGCTTTATGTCTTTAGCTCATACAAATGAAGACATTGAAAAAACGCTTGCTGCCGCTGATATTGCATTTGCAGCAGTTGCTTAAAATATAAAAGTGCGGTTAAATTTAACCGCACTTTTTTATTTCATATTATAAACGTTCATAGAGTACGTTTTCTAACAATCCCCTTTCCTCTTCGGTTAATGCTGTGCCTTTCTCATTTGTTAGAATAAAAAAGTCTTCAGCTTTTTCTCCCACTGTCGTGATTTTTGCATTCCAAAGATTGAGTTTTAACTCGGTAAAAATTTGACTGATTTGAGCCAATAAACCGGGTTTATCTAAAGCCACCACTTCTAATTCGGTATGCTCTTTTTTGGTTTCTTTCAAAAAACGTACATCTGTTTTTACGGTGAAATGTTGCAACTGTCGATTATTTGCAAAAGACATGGATGGCAATTTTTCGCCTAATAAAACAGAGCTTAATACCGTCTCCAATTCTCGGCGACGTTCTGAACGAACCAATTCACCATTTAATTCTGTGATGATAAAGCTGTCGAATACGTAGCCATCATCGGATGTTAAAATTTGCGCATCATGAATACTAAATTTTTTCGCGCCAATGGTTGAAACTACTTTATTAAATAAGTTAGCTTGGTCAGGGCAATAAACGAAAATTTCTGTCCCACCAGAAGAAAAGCGGTTACTGATTTTAACGAGTACTTCACCATCAAATTCAGCTAATAGCTCCGTATGCCACGCAATTTGTTTTGGGCTATTTCGTAAGAAATAATCAGATGGGCAACGCTGCCACAATGCTGAAATTTTCTCTTCCGATAATTCTGGTTTTTCTTCGGATAAAATTGCCAACGCCAATTGACGATTTTCAAGGATCTTTTCTTTATTATCTAATAATAAATTCATCCCTTGGCGGAATTGTTGCGACGTATAATCATACAGTGAGGCAAACAAAGAACGCTTCCAGCTATTCCACAAGGTACCGTTTGTTGCACAAATATCCGCGACCGTTAAACAAGTGAGGTAATCTAAGCGCACATGATTTTGTACACTTTCCGCAAAGCTCATCACGACTTCAGGATCATGAATATCTCGACGCTGCGCAGTGATTGACATGAGCAAATGTTCTTTCACTAGCCAAGCCATCGTTTCGATTTCTCGACGGTCAAAACCATGCAAACGGGCAAATTCAACAATATCTTCAGCCCCTAACTCTGCATGATCACCTCCTCGACCTTTCGCAATATCATGGAAAAGAGCGGCAACATAAAGCAAAGTGCGGTCAGAAATTTGGCTAAATATTTGATGGCAAATGGGATGGGATTCTGCTTCCTCTTCAGCTAAGAAACTTTCCAATTTCAACATCACTCGCAAGGTATGCTCATCCACCGTATAAATGTGGAAAAGATCAAATTGCATCAAACCTTCAATCCCCTGCCATTGTGGTAAATAAGCCGTTAACACACCGTATTGGTGCATTGGGAGAAATGCGCGCTGAATCGCTTTCGGTTGATTAAATAACCGAATAAATTTTTCTCTTGCTTCAGGAATATTACATAATTTCTGCGTCAAACTTTCCAACGCAATCTGAAGTTGGCGTAATGTTGATGAATGAATTTCGGCTTGTTCATGCTGTGTAAGGTAGAAAAAAAGATCCAAAATACGATCGGGATAACGTAAAAATAGATCATCTTTACGTAAACACAAACTTTGATTCACTAATTCAAAATTATCATCCAAAGGATGAATAGAAAGCTCGCCATCTGTTGATAAAAAATGCGCTTTATAATGCTTAATCAGGATATCGCTCAAACGAGAAATCGTGCGTAAAGCTTGGAAAAAACGTTTCATCATTTTTTCGACGCCACGGTTTCCGTCGCCTTCAAAACCAAGCATCTCGCTCACTTTGATTTGACGATCAAACAACAAGCGATTGTCATAACGTTTTAAAATCAAGTGTAAAGCGAACCGCACTTTAAATAAAAATTCTTGGCTTTCTAATAATTGCTGATGTTCTGATGGGTAAATAAAGCCACTTTTCAAAATGCCATCAAGGGTCATTTCCCCAGTGTGTCGCAATGCGATCCAATATAAAAGATGAAGATCCCGTAAACCACCTGGGCTGTATTTTAAATCGGGCTCTAAATTGTAACTGGTGTTGTGATAGCGCTGGTAACGTTCAACTTGTTCTTGTACTTTAGCGTCAAAGAATGGTTTTATCGCCCAAAAATCTGGCTTTTTCAATATTTTCCCTAAAGCATTGAAAAGGGATACATCTCCCGATAAATAACGGGACTCAAGCAAATTGGTGGCAATAGTAATGTCTTGTTTACCTTCCTTTTCACACTCTTCTAAAGAACGAACACTATGCCCTACGTCAAATCCACAATCCCACAAGAACTGCACAAATTGAGCAATTTTTTCTTCAGTTTCAGACTCTCTTTCTTCTTTTGAAAGAATAAGAACATCTAGGTCAGATAAAGGAAAGATTTCTTGTCTGCCATAACCGCCTACTGCAATTAAGGTGAGATTAGCTTTATCTAATTCAAATTGCTGCCAAAGCAGTTTTAACAAATCATCACAAAATTGTATACGGTTAGCGATCAGCTCAAAAACGGAATAATCAGCAAAGTGCTGACGCTCCAATTCCTTCAAATTTTCACGCTGAATTTTGACCGCACTTGGCGTGAGTGGAGAGTCGAAATGATAAGGAAAAAGCATAGGTATTCCACAAACAAAACAATTATAAAAAAAGCCCACTATTGTAGGCTTTTAGCTGAACTTAAAGGTTATTCATTATACGTTGAATTCGACCTTCCGCAATTTCTTCATCACGGATTGTCATCACTTCACAACCGTTTTCGGTAACCACAATTTGATGCTCATATTGCGCTGAATGGCTACGGTCTTTGGTTTTTACCGTCCAACCATCGCCCATAATACGTACTTCTTTTTTACCTGCATTAATCATTGGCTCAATGGTGAATACCATACCCGGTTTTAAAATCACGCCGCCATCATCCGCATAATAGTGTAATACTTGCGGTTCACAGTGGAATTCAGTTCCCACGCCGTGACCACAGTACTCTCGTACTACGCTAAAGCCTTGGCTTTCAGTATATTTTTGTACCGCTTTACCAATTTCATTTAAACGAATACCCGGCTTAACCGTACGTAATCCCACATAAAGCGCTTCTTGTGCCGCTTCAACCAATTTTTGGCTACGAATATTGGTTTCACCCACGACATACATCTTAGAGTTGTCTCCGAAATAACCGTCTTTAATCACGGTCACATCAATATTGACAATATCGCCCTGTTTTAATTTTTTATCGTCGCTTGGAATACCATGGCAAACCACTTCATTTATAGAAATACAGGTTGCTTTCGGGAAACCATGATAATTTAAGCAAGCAGGAATTACTTTTTGTACATTCACCATATAATCGTGACAAATACGATCCAATTCTCCCGTCGTCACCCCTTCTTTTACATAAGGTTCGATCATAACCAAAACATCAGATGCTAATTTACACGCTTTACGCAACTTAACAAGTTCTTCTTCAGTTCTTAATGGAATGCCCATTATTTCTCCTTATTTAATTCTGATTTATTCGCATATAATAGCACTAATTCCGTGAAAAATCTTGAATGAATTAACAGGTTATTAGATAATACAAAGATTATTTTTAGGAAAGTGGGGATAGAGATATGTCAGATTTAGATATGGCCGTGCCGCTAACTTTTACTGATGCGGCAGCCAATAAAGTAAAAAGCTTAATTACCGAAGAAGAAAACAATGAATTAAAATTACGCGTTTATATCACAGGTGGTGGCTGTAGCGGTTTCCAATATGGTTTTACCTTTGATGATAAAGTCAATGAAGGCGACCTGACGATTGAAAAATCCGGTGTGCAATTAGTCATTGATCCAATGAGCTTACAATACTTAATTGGTGGCACCGTTGATTATACTGAAGGATTGGAAGGTTCTCGTTTTGTGGTGAACAATCCAAATGCAACCAGCACCTGTGGCTGCGGTTCGTCATTCAGCATCTAACATGGATTTTCAATTTACCCATTATCTAGGCAATGTGCATGCCAAATGTTCGATGGAACACATTGCTCTAGCCAATTGGTTTAATTCTGAAGTGCGGTCAAATCCTCAAGCGTTTTTGACCGCACTTTCTGCCTGTGAGCAGATTAAAAATAATGATGAAGTCACGCTGATTGGTTCTGAATACACGCTTTTTATCAATACCGATGAAGTGATGATTCGCGCCAATAATCTTGCGATTGAAACAGATGACATTTTAGAAGACGACTTCCATTATTATGATGAAGAAAGTATCGCCTTCTGCGGTACAACAGACTTCATCCACTTTCTTAATGCCTATTTTGAATTTATTGCTTAACCTCATTCTCTGAAGCTAACTATTATGTCGGAAACGGAAAACACCTCACCTGAACAACAAGAAACACAAGCGCCAGATAAGCGCCGTTCTTGTAAAATCTTTTTAGCTAAAGCAGCCTTTACTTTAGGGACGCTTGCCGTATTTTATGGTGGCTATTTAGACTGGCAAATTCGCTCAAAAATGGATGGCCAAATTTGGCGTTTACCGGCAGAAGTGTATAGTCGTTTAGAAAGCGTAAAACTTTCTGATAACCTTTCTTTTGACGAAGTGATTCAAATCTTACTCGATAACGAATACCGTCAAACCACAATGATTGCGGCACCAGGTGACTTTAAACTCGAAGAGGATACCATCGTATTACTTCGTCGCGCATTCCCTTATCCTGACAAGCCAGAGCCACAACGTGTATTACGTTTACGTTTTACCGATAACAAACTTTCTCGTATTGAAGATTTAGTCAGCGTAAAAGCGGTTGATGAATTCCGTCTCGCACCTAAATTAATTGCAATGTTGGAATCAGATAATGAAGATCGTTTAGCCATTCCGTTACAGCAATACCCTCGTTTACTCATCGATGCCTTATTACTCACAGAGGATCGCCGTTTTTACGATCATAACGGGATTAACCCTATTGGCATTATGCGTGCAATGGTTGCCAATATTAGAGCGGGCCAAACGGTTCAAGGCGGCAGTACACTGACTCAGCAACTAGTTAAAAACTTGTTCTTATCGAGCGAACGTTCTATTACACGTAAAGCCAATGAAGCGTTGATGTCATTAGTATTAGATTGGCGATATGATAAAAACCGTATCTTAGAAACCTATCTTAACGAGATTTACCTTGGTCAAAATGGTGATATTCAAATTCATGGTTTTGCACTGGCGAGCCAATTCTATTTTGGTCGCTCTATCCGTGAAATTAGCCTAGACCAAATTGCCCTTTTAGTTGGCATGGTGAAAGGCCCATCCCTTTATAATCCATGGCGAAATCCACAATATGCACTCGATCGCCGAAATGTGGTGTTAAAACTGATGCTTGATCACCAAATGATTGGGGATGAGCTTTATGACATGTTGAGTAAACGTCCATTAGGCGTGCAAGCTAAAGGTCAAATTTCACGTAAATACCCTGCTTTCATCCAAACATTACAAACGGATCTTCGCCGTCAATTAGGGGAAAACAAAACCTCTGCACTACTTGGTGCGAGAATTTTCTCCACCATGGATTTAAAACAACAGGCACAAGCTGAAAATGCTGTGGTGAATACAGTTACTCATTTACAACTACAAACCAAAAATCCACACCTTGAAGGTGCCATGATTGTGGCAGATTATCACCTAGGTGAAGTACGCGCGGTTGTCGGTGGATTACAAACAGAATATGCTGGCTTTAACCGTGCGTTAATGTCAAAACGTCAAATTGGTTCATTAGTAAAACCATCTATTTATTTGACCGCACTGATGAATCCGGAACAATTCCGCTTAAATACACCAATTCAGAATCAGCCGATCACGATTCATATTAAAGGTAGCCAACCTTGGCAGCCTCGTAACTACGATCGTAAATACAGTGGTTCGGTTATGCTAATGGATGCCCTTGCTCGCTCGCTGAATATTCCAACGGTAAATATTGGGATGAAAGTCGGTTTAAGCAAAGTGATCGATACTCAAAAAGCCATGGGCTGGGATAATGTAGCGATTCCAAAAGTGCCTGCAACCTTGCTCGGTTCTTACAGTATTTCACCTTATGATGTGACCAAACTCTATCAAACCATTGCAAATCAAGGTGGCAAAATTGAGTTAAGTACCATTCAAAGCATTGCTGATCGTCAAGGAAATATTATTTACGAACACAATACGGTACCAGATCAAGTGGTGCCGAGAGAAGCCGCTTATCAAACCTTGTATGCGATGCAACAAACCGTAGAACGTGGTACTGCGCGTAGCTTACAAAATGATTATGCCGATCTTCGTCTTGCGGGTAAAACAGGCACGACCAATGATGCCCGTGATACGTGGTTTGTGGGTATTGATGGTAAAAATGTTAGCACCATTTGGCTAGGTCGTGATGATAACGGTGAAACCAAATTAACGGGTGCCTCAGGTGCATTACAAATCTATAAAGATTATTTAAACCGTGTGGTTATTGAAAAACTGAAACTCGGACAACCTTCTACGATTAAATGGGTTGGTATCAATGCTTATGGCAGTTGGAGCTGTGGTAGTAATCGAACAATTCCAGTTTGGGCAAATAAAGATCAAAACTTCTGCGCTTCCGCGCCAACAACGAGTACAGCAACTGCGACAGCAGCGCAGACCACACAATCGCCACAACCTGAGCAACCAGAATCCGCAAAACAAGAAAGTGTATGGGATGTGTTAGATAATAAAGCGCCTGTTGAAGAAGCAGCACCCGCTCAATAAACCCGCTTATTTTTGACCGCACTTTTATATCTCCATAAAGCGCCTAACAAAGGCGCTTTATTCTTTTAAGCATACAATCACCCTCTAGACATTTCCGACTCTTGTAAATTTTTTGATCTCCATCACAAAAATTAAAATTATTTATTGTCATTTCACTGATATCAAAAGATAATTATAAATAGGAATTAATTTCATTTTAGGTAATGAGGTAAATAGACGATGCTATCCCGTTCTATTCGATTTTTCTTTTTAATTTTTTCACTCGCCTTCTCTTCTTCACTCTTTGCGCAAGACAACTACCAACAGTGGGTTAATGATATTACGTCCCGCTTAGACAAAACGGCTCAACTTGTCCAGCAAGGTAATACCGATGATGCGCGCACTGAAGTGCAAATGGCTTATTTTGAAGTGTTTGAAAATCTAGAAGGTCCGATTCGTATCAATTTCTCCGCACAAAAAAGTTACCAAATGGAAGCGACTTTTGGCGAGATCCGTAAAATGATCGGTGAAGGCAGTTCACAACAAGAGATTCAAGCTAAAATCGATCAGCTCAAAAAAGAATTACAAGAAGTGTTGCCATCATTGATTGAAGGTCATCAGCTCAATGCCGATGGTCAACATGGTGTTTATGATAATCAAGAGATCGCCCCTTATTGGCAACAAAGTTTTAAAACCATTGATGATTTGCTCGCTCAAGGGCTTGAAGCGTATCAAAATGGTGATCTCGATAATGCAAAAAAATTGTTCCAGAAAGCGCAGTACGATGGCTATAAAAATTCAGAAATGGAAATGTCCATTCGCCAAAATCGCTCTGCAGAAACTTCAGCAGCGATTAATCAACAGTTTTACAACATCATTCGTTTAAGTGAACAAGCCGATCAAATCACAGAAATTGGCTATCAAAGTACGCAATTGTTACAAGATATTGAAGAAAACTTGCCTAACCTGCCAACGACACGTGAAGAACAAAATGTTCAATCCAATGCAGCACAGCAAGCAACAGATAATCAACAAGAGCAAGATTGGAATAAGATTAAACAAGAGATCAACCAACGTATTCAACAAGCTATTGCTCTCTATCAACAAGGCGAAAGCAAAAAAGCAATTCTTTCTGTGCAAGACACCTATTTTGATGTGTTTGAAAGCAGTGGCATGGAGAACAAAATTGGCTCTCGTGATAGCAATTTTAAAGCAGAACTTGAAGGTTACTTCACCCATTTAGTCAGTTTAATGAAAGCTGAACAAGGTGATAAGTTACAAGCACAAGCTGATGGTTTAGACCAGAATCTAACTAAAGCGGTTGAAATGTTACAGGGCGGAGAACAAAGCGATTGGTCTATGTTCTTATATAGCCTTTTAATCATCCTTCGTGAAGGTTTGGAAGCCTTGTTAATTGTTGCGGCTATCGTGACTTACTTAATTAAAAATAACCACCAAGATAAATTGCCGGTTATCCGTCAATCTGTTTATGTGGCATTAATTGCCAGTGTGATTACCGCATTTATCTTCCAACTTATCTTTGAAAATTCTGGTCAAAACCGCGAATTGCTCGAAGGCTTTACGATGATTTTTGCTGTAGTCATGCTGTTTATGATGAGTTACTGGTTATTGTCTAAAGTCGAAGCACAAAACTGGAAACGTTATTTAGAAGGTAAACTCTCTACTGCCCTCACTACTGGCTCACTCATTGGCTTATGGCTTACCAGCTTCTTAGCCGTATATCGTGAAGGGGCGGAAACCGTATTGTTCTACTATGCCCTCGTGGGTGATGCGAAAAGTGCGGTCAGTTTTATCTATCTTTTCACAGGTATCATTGTCGGTGTAATTATTCTCACCATTTGCTACTTCGTGATGCGTTATACCGTGGTGAAATTACCGCTTAAACCATTCTTTATGTTCACGGGTTCTTTCATGTATTTAATGGCCTTTGTATTCGCCGGCAAATCTGTTTTAGAACTCATTGAAGGCAAACTTTTCGAGCCAACGCTGATTAGCGGTGTGCCTGAAATTTCGTGGTTAGGTATTTATCCTTATATGGAAACCCTAATCCCACAAGCAATCTTACTCATCGCAGCCGTATTTGCTCTGTTCATTATGAAATATCAAAGCAAAAAAGCCGCGTAATACCCAACAATCCTTTAGGAGAAAAACAATGAAAAAAGCACTTTTAGCAACAGCATTATTTGCGGGTATTTTCACCGCGTCTACTGCAAACGCATTCCAAGAATATCCAATTGGTGAAGCGGTTACCATGAATGAAATGGAAATTGCAGCGGTTTATCTCAAACCAATCGATATGGAACCACGTGGCATGGGTTTACCTGCTGCGAAATCAGATATTCACTTAGAAGCGGATATCCACGCAGTAAAAGGTAACAAAAATGGCTTTGGTGATGGTGAATGGATGCCTTACTTAACTATCAACTATACTTTAGTAAATGCTGATACTGGTGAAAAACAAGAAGGTACCTTCATGCCAATGGTAGCGGGTGACGGTCCTCACTATGGTGCAAACGTGAAAATGATGGGCGTGGGTAACTATAAATTAACTTACCACATCGACCCTCCATCAAAAGCAGGTATGCACCGTCATACCGACTCTGAAACGGGTGTAGGTCGTTGGTGGAAACCATTTGATGTAAGCTATGAATTCAAATTCACTGGCATCAAATAATCTCAGGTAAATCTTGATTTTACCGACTTGCCTTCCCTTGTTTGTCAGGGGAAGGCAATAGCATTTCATTTAACCTTAAAATATTGTCTGTTTTATCCTATTAAATGGTCAAACTATGAATTATTTTTTTACTTTCCTGCTTCAAGCACTTTTACCTTTTTCATTATTGCTCGGTGTTTATCACAGTAAACAATCCACTGTAAGTGCAAAAAAAATAATTTGGCTTAGCCTATTCGGTTTTATTGCCGGTATCGCACTTCGCCTTAGTTTACCTGCGGGACAAATCACCAATTTAATCGTCAATGCGGTAATATTGGCGCTATTGATTATCTTTGCCTTATGTTTAATTTTCGGCAAAGGTCGCTTACCTGCCTTTTGGCAAACCGTGTTAATGCTCATCGCAGGCAGTTTCTGGGCAAAAGATCCTAACATTACTGCCCTCGTTTCTACTGATGTTATCAATACCGATTCGATCTTACATATAAGTGCGGTCATTTTTGCCTTTGTTTTTTGTTTATGCTTACAAGGCTGGATCGATTTACTTCTAAAACAAGCGGTAAAAACACAACAAAAATCAACCGCACTTTTAAAAGGTGCCATTAGCCTTATCTTAGCTTGCTTGCTTGTTCCACTTATTGGTGAACTCTTATTGATTTTAATGAAACTTCAGGTACTTGAGCTTACCAAGCCTCGTTTAAGTTTTGTTGCGAAATCAGGCGAAATCACTCGTTGGTTAAATTACATTTGTGCAGCATTGCTCTTAGTTGTACTTGCCATCTTTTATGGCAAAATTCATTTATCACGCAAGCAACAAGTTAATGCCACACAAGAACCCATTGAAAAACGCCAAAAATTAGCTGCATTACGTACGTCCTCTCACCTACTCGGTTGGGGATATTTAGCTTTAGCAATTATTTTTGCTACACAACTTTATTGGGAACAAATTGCTTCTCGTCCACCACAACTTTCAGAAGCAATTCCTCTGACTTTAGATGAAAAGCAACAAGTGCATATTCCAATTGAACAAGTAAAAGATGGCAAATTACACCGTTTTGTCTGGATTGCTGATGACGGTAAAGCCGTGCGTTTCTTTGTTATTAATCGTCAACCGGATAAATTGAGTCTAGCCGCAGTATTTGATGCCTGCTTGCTTTGTGGTGACCAAGGCTATGTGATGGAAGGTAACCAAGTGGTTTGTGTGGGCTGTGGCGTACATATGTTTATTCCGTCTATTGGAAAACCAGGCGGTTGCAACCCTGTACCGATTGAAGATTGGCAACAAACTGAGACTGAAATTCTCATTAATCGAACCAGCTTAGAAGAAGGGCTGAATTTATTTAGCACGATTGTTGAAATCGATGTAAAAGATCCGATTAGTGGAGCCCAAATGAAAAACACTAAAACGGAGCACAAATATAATTACGAAGGTAAAACTTACTTCTTTGAAAGTGAGAAAAATCTTGATTTATTCCGTGATAACCCTGAAAAGTATTTAGGTAAGGGGGAATAATGCTAGCAAGAATGTTATTCCAATCTTGGCGTTTTAGCATTAAACGTAAACTGTTGGCCGTTATTACTATTTTCTTAGCGGCAGGCTTAGTCTCTGCACTCTTGGCGGTATCCATTGATATCGGCGACAAAATGGCGAAAGAACTAAAATCTTACGGTGCCAATATTTTAGTCGAACCTGCGAGTAATGCAGCCTTACCTGATGAGCTCAGTCACAACACAGATTTAAGTAGCCAAGATTTCCTCGATGAAAAAGAACTGCCGAATATTAAAGATATTTTCTGGCGAAATAACATTGTGGGATTTGCGCCATTATTAAGTGCAGATGTGAAAGCAGAAATTTTTTCTGATAAAACTCATGAAAAATCGACCGCACTTGAACAAATTAATGTGCTTGGTACATTTTTCGATCACAACATTCCTGTACCAGATGAAGATGATTTCCATACGGGGCAAAAAATTATTAGCCCTTATTGGCATGTTGAAGGAGAATGGGTAAACGATCTTGAAACGCCTGAAGGTGAATTTATTCCTGCGATCATTGGTGAACAATTAGCGCAACGAACTGGTTTAAAACAAGGCGATAAGATCAAGCTCCACTATCAAAATGATAAACTTGATAATCAAAGTGCGGTTGAAATTACCGGGATTTTATCTACTGGGGGTGCTGAAGATAATCAATTAGTCATGCCACTCAATGCCGTGCAAAAATTACTAGGTTTAGAAGGAAAAATTCAAGCGGTTAAAGTGTCTGCGCTTACTGTTCCGGAAAATGATCTTTCTCGCAAAGCACGTGCCAATACCGATGCATTGGATGCTGAAGAGTACGATCGTTGGTATTGTACGGCTTATGTTTCGTCTATTTCACATCAGTTAGAAGAAGCTATCTCTGGTGCCATTGTTCGCCCAATTTGGCAGGTTGCCGCATCAGAAGGTGTAGTCATTGGTAAAATCCAGTTATTGCTTGCTGTCGTGACTCTTGCTGCCTTAATCGCCGCTGCTATGGGCATTGCCTCATTAATGAGTACAGGGATCATTGAGCGTTCAAAAGAAATTGGTCTGATGAAAGCCTTAGGCGCATACCAATGGCAAATCGCCTTATTATTTTATTGCGAAGCCATTATCAGTGCCTTAATTGGTGGTTCGCTTGGTTGTATTGCAGGTTGGGGCTTAGCAAGATTTATTGGTTCGGCCCTATTTGGCGTTCCGCTAAGTTTTGCTTGGATTGTAATCCCTTGCGTATTGATGCTGTCTATTTTAATTGCTGTGGTGGGCACTTGGTTCCCAGCCCATCGTATTGCCAAACTTTACCCTGTGGAGGTGCTGTATGGCCGCCAATAAAAGTATGTTTTGGCGTTTAATCTTCCAAGCATTACGCCTACGTTTACAACGAGTATTTATTATCTTCTCTGCGCTGACTGTTGGTGCGTCTATTGTGACGGCAATGGCAGCGGTCTATTTCGATATTAATACCAAAATGAGCCAAGAGCTACGTACTTTCGGGGCAAACTTTTACATCGGTGCGGCTAATGGCGGTTTGATGAAAGAACGCCAATTAAAGCAAATTCTTCATCATGCACCGGATAATTTCATCACCGCTGCCAGCCCTTATTTATATGGCGTTGCGCGAAGTGATTTAGAAAAAATCGTCATTATGGGCGTGTGGTTTGAAGATATGCGTGTGCTTGCGCCTTATTGGCAAATTACCGGCTCAGCTATTAATGTCAATTTTGACGATCGCAATGCCATGATTGGTAAAACCTTGGCGGAACGCCTTAATTTAGGTGTTGGAAGCAAATTAACTCTGTCTAAAAATGCCGTTGAAAAACATGAATTTACAATTAAAGCGATTGTTGAGGCAGGCGATGCCACAGATAACATGTTAATCGTCAGTTTGGAATTTGCACAAAGTTGGTTAGATAAAGAAGGATTGGCAAATAACGCCTTGCTCAATGTGAAAAATGAACAAGGTAACGTCGCACAATTTGCGCAGGATATTATGCAAAGCCAACCCGACCTAACTGCCCGCCCAATTCGAAAAGTCTCAGCTTCTGAAGGGCAGATTTTAGATAAAATTAAGGGCTTGATGGGCTTAATTTCCTTAGTGATTTTAATTCTCGCCACCCTTTGTGTGAATACCACACTTATCGCTATTGTTGGAGAACGAGCAAAAGAATTTGCACTACAAAAAGCCTTAGGTGCCAAACAAAGTGACATCATTAAACAGATTAGTACCGAGATTCTGATCATTGCACTTTGTGCAATTGTCGCGGGACTGATTCTCGGCTACATCTTGGCACAACTACTTGGATTAACCGTATTCAAATCTTATATTGATATGCGTCTGCCGGTTATTCCAATTACTATCGTCTTATCGTTATTGGTTGCCTTTATTGCGGTGATTGTACCAACCAAACGAGCTTTAAATATCCAAACCGCAAATGTGTTAAAAGGGGAATAAAATGAGTGAATTTGTGATTGAAACGCAACATTTATATAAACGATTCGGGCAAGTCACTGCTTTAGAAGATATTAATATTCAAATTCGCCAAGGTGAGTTTATTGCAATCATGGGCGCATCGGGTTCGGGTAAAACCACACTCATGAATATTCTGACTGGCTTAGATACGGCTAGTGAAGGTAAAGTGATTTTAGACGGCATCGATGCAGCACAGCTGGATGAAGTAGGTCGTCAACGTTTCCGAGCGGAAAAAATTGGTCTAGTCTTCCAACAATTCCATTTAATTCCTTATTTGACCGCACTTGAAAATGTGATGCTGGCTCAGCATTATCACAGTGTGATTGATGAAGCAGCGGCTAAAGCAGTACTCGAACAAGTGGGATTGGGTCATCGTATTGATCACCGTCCAAGCCAACTTTCTGGAGGCGAACAACAACGGGTATGTATTGCTCGTGCATTGGTAAACCAACCACCCGTTATTTTTGCCGATGAACCTACGGGTAACCTTGACGAAAAAAATGAAGCACTTGTACTGGATTTACTACAAGAATTAAATCGCCAAGGTAGAACCATTGTGATGGTGACACACAATCCTGAATTAGGTGAGTTAACCGATCGTGTTATTTATCTCCATCACGGAAAATTTGTAAAAGAGGACATTAATGAAAAATAAATTCGTAAAACTACTCGCCATAAGTGCGGTCATTTTCGGCAGTGTTTCTTGTAAAGACGAAATCGCTGCGATTGGTCAAAAAGCTCCAGACATCGCTGCCTATGATTTACAAGGGAAAGAAGTGAAACTTGATGATTGGAAAGGCACTCGCTTACTGACATTTTGGTCTGAAACCTGTGGACGATGTGTCGCAGAATTAAAAGAATTCGAAAAATTGGCCGAAGCTAATCCAAATAAAGTTCAGCTTATCGCTATTAACGTAGATGGGGATAAAGTGGATACTAAAGCCGTGGTCGCCAAACGTCAGCTTACACTGCCGGTTATTAAAGACCAATTAAAAATTACTGCTGAACGCTATCAGCTTATCGGCACGCCAACAAGTTTTGTGATCACACCTGAAGGCAATATTC
The DNA here is from genome assembly GCF_003252725.1 of Haemophilus parainfluenzae. GTDB lineage: Bacteria > Pseudomonadota > Gammaproteobacteria > Enterobacterales > Pasteurellaceae > Haemophilus_D > Haemophilus_D parainfluenzae_L. Next base: position 115,375 of record NZ_QEPO01000006.1, on the reverse strand, counting down.
AGGCTAAATATGAAGGTGCGATTCCCTCAGAAGATTTAGATAAATTATTTAAAGGCTAGCCAAAATGCAAAAACGAATTTACTTACTCTCTGCACTTTTACCCGTTTTAGGTTTTTTATTTGCCACACCTGCGCTTTCTGCCGAAGCTGATTTAGTGAAAGCAGAAAAGGTATATAAACGCTCTTGTGCAACTTGTCATGGGAAACAAGGCGAAAAACCAGCAATGGGTGAGTCTAAAATTATTAATCAACTAAAACCAGAAGAAATTTCAACCGCACTTTCAGAACGAAAAGCAGGAAATATTCCTAGTGCAGGAAGCCCTGCAAAACAACGTTTAAGTGAGCAAGACATTCATAATTTAAGTGAATATATTCAAACATTAAAATAGTTTTTGAAATTTTTTTAAACTAATTTTAAAATATAAGGTCTTAGAAGAGGCTTAGTTTTTATAAGCTAAGAAATTTTTATATATCAATAAAGGATTGTTTATGAACAAATTTACTAAAATCAGTGCAACTGCATTATTTGCATTATTCTTAACTGCTTGTGATAAACCAGCAGATAAACCAGCTCCGGCAAAACCTGAAACAACTCAGCCAGCTCCAGAAGCTAAACAAGAAGCAGCAAAACCGGCTGAAGCGGCTAAACCAGCTGAAGCAACTCCAGCTCAAGAGCAAGCTGACTACAACAAATTACTTGAATGGAATGCAAGCCAAGCTCAAGCTCAAATGGCTGCACAACAAAAACTTCAATCTGATTTAACTGCTGCTGTTCAAGCAAAAGATGATAAGAAAATTGAAGAAGCAATCAAAACTTTCAACAAAACTGTTGAAGATACTATTGCAAGCTTAGATAAATTAGATATTACTGCGCCTTCAGTGAAAAACATTAAAGATCAAAATAAAGAAGTGCTTGCATTATCAAGCGAATTATTAGTTGATCAATTAAACTTAGCAACTAAAGCGCCAACTGAAGAACAAACTAAAGCTTACCAAGCTAAAGTTGAAAAACTACAAGCTGCAGTAGCTAAATTACAAAAAGACGGTGCTGATTTAGCACAAAAATTTGCGCCTGCAGCACCAGCTGCTCCAGCTGCAAAATAATTAATCGTTAAAGATAAAAAACCTTACTGTAACAAGTAAGGTTTTTTTATTCTCTTATTTTAATATTCTACTTTTCAACACATCCACAAATCGCTCCGTCGCCCCTTCCCAACGATCTAAATATAACGCAGGTTCAATCAATTCTAATTCATTCAATAGAAATTGATTGTGAATAATCGTTCCATCTACGCGTGCATAGACGGGCATTTCAGGCAATTTATGTAAAACATGGTATGCTGTTTCAATAATATGATCATCAACCTCTACAGGAATAATTTCAACTTTATATTGTGAATTCGCTCTCCATTCATTTTGAGGCGGCTGTCGGCGAATAGCATGACTAAATACACCATTGAAAAAAATCAAACTGGTTTCACCATTTGTGGCCACTTCAGGAATAAACGGCTGTAACACAACTTGCTCACCATACGCAGAAAGATCGGGTAATGCTTCACCTTGTTTTAATTTTGTTACCAAATTACCACTCTGTCCTACAGCAGGTTTAATCACAAATTCTGGCCAATCTTGGCGTTCAAGTGCGGTCAAAATTTCAGATGTTTTTGTTGAGCAAATAATAGTTGGAATAACATTGATGCCCCAATTCTGTAAATCACATAAATAGCCTTTATGGCTATTCCATAACATTAATTCCGCAGGATTTATGAATGCATTCTTATGCAGTTTAATCCATTGAGTAAATTCATTGTAGAAATTTGCGTAATCCCATGCCGCTAAAGGCAGAATAAAATGACTTTGTAATGTTTCTTGCCAAGGCAAAAATTGAGTCGGAATACCTTGATTAGAAAGTTGTGCTTGTACAGGAATAAGATTTTGAGGAGCTGAAGGATAAGTTTTGCAAGTGGTAATCGTAAGCATAGTAAATAATGACTGGTTTAAGCATAAAGAAGATGCGCCAATCATTAAACTGGCGCATCGATTTCAATAATTATTTTACTTGAGCAAAATATTTTTCAAGACGACCTTTGTTCGTCATAGATTTCTTCTCAAGGTCTTTCACCACTTTCTCTGCTTGTTCTTTGTTTGGTAGATTATCACCCACTTGAATCACACCATTCATATTCATTGAACGGTGTACTGGGCAAGTATAAACATAAACACCTTCTTTATCTAAAGTGATCGTGAGTTCCTGATCTTCTTCAGATTGGAATTTTTGTGCACCTTCAGGAATCGCTTTGCTGTGCACAAAGTGACTTTTATTTTCTGGACGGAATGTCACCGTATCACCTGGTTGTACTTTTAAATAACCGGGTTCAAAAACCATTGAGCCTTCACTGCTTGAATTCAACATTTTGATGTCATGATGAGCGGCTTGAGCAGCAAAGCTTAAACCTAATAATGCTGCAAGTGCGATTTTCTTCATTTTCATTTCCTTCTTAAGAATGTGCTGATTTACGCTGTGGACGAATCACTGGCAAACCTGCGCTACATTGTAATAATTCAACGTTTACACGATATAAACGATTAATGGTTTCGACTTGTAAAACATGATGAGCATCGCCCACGCCTTGCACTTTACCTTCGCCGAGTAAAATCAACTCATCTGAAAATTGAGCGGCAAGACTTAAATCATGTAATACCATTATAGTAATCAGATTTTTCTGTTTCGTATAGGTGTAAACTTCTTCTAATAGATTAAGCTGATGATGCATATCTAACGCACTCACCGGCTCGTCCAACATTAAAATTTGTGGCTCACGTAATAAAACCTGGGCAAACATCACCATTTGACGTTGTCCACCACTGAGATTCAGAATATCACGATGGGCTAAATGACCAATGCCTAATTGTGCCATAATACTTGCTGCTTCAGTGAGAAGCTCATCGCTCACTCGCATCGTTAGACTATCCATTCGTCCCAAAAGGACAACTTCAAGTGCGGTCAAGCTTGCATCTACTCGGCTATCTTGAGGCATATAGCCAATTGGTTTACGCCAATCTGCTAACTTCGTCCGTTCTAGCTGTTTGCCTTGATAGGTAATCATTCCTTCATGTGGTAATTCACCAAAAATGGTTTTCAGCATGGAGGATTTTCCCGTGCCGTTTGGCCCAAGCACCGTGTAAACTTTACCTTCTTCAAAACGGACATTAATGTGATCAGCAACGGTGAGATCACCTCGTTTTACCGTAAGATTCTTTAATTCTAACATTATTGTCCCCTCTTGTTATTTAAAATAATCCAAAAGAAGAAAGGCACCCCAATAAACGAGGTGACAATCCCCACTGGGAACAATGCTCCAGGGATAATAACTTTGGACAATACCGAAGAAAGGGATAAGAATGCTGCACCGACTAACATTGCGCCCGGTAAGAAGAAACGTTGATCTTCACCAAGTAACATGCGAGCAACATGTGGTGCAACTAAGCCGATAAAGCCAATCACGCCAACGAAACTAATTGCTGTCGCCGTCATCATTGCGACAAGAACTAAAACCTTAATACGTAATACTTGCAAATTGATACCAAGACTCGCTGCACGATCTTCACCTAAACGAAGTGCGGTCAATTTCCAAAGCTCTTTGGAAAGTAATGCGACACAAATTGTGGTAACGACAATAATGATGATTAAACTTTGCCACGTAGCTTTATTTAAGCTACCGAATAGCCAAAACAGAATTTGTTGCGAGACTTCGGGAGCCGAAATAAATTGTACTAATGAGAGTAAGGATTGGAAAATAAAGAGCAATGCAATCCCTACCAGTACGAGCATTTCAGAATTAAAACGACGTTTAGACGCGAACAAGAAAAGAATCCCTGACGCGAGCATGGTCATGACAAACGCACCAATTGGCACTGCAACTTGTACCGGTAAACCAAAACTTCCGAAAGCAATTACAACAGAAGCCCCAAAACCTGCTGCTGCAGCGAGTCCTAATGTATAAGGACTTGCCATGGGGTTATTTAATAAGGTTTGGATCTCTGCCCCACCTACAGCCAGTGTTGCCCCGACTACAAGCGCCATCACTGCCATCGGTAAACGTAAATTATGCACAATATTGTTAGTCATTTTATCGACTTCACCGATACCGAATAACGCATTCACAACTTCAGATACCGATAGCATCGCTGGGCCTGTCATCACGTCGAGAATAAGACTGACCACGCCAATCACAAGAAAAGATAAAATAACAAACCAGCGTTTGCGTTCAAGCTTACGCTGGTTAGCCACAATATCTGCTACAACAGAATTGTTTTTCATTAATTAACGTTTCCTTTATTTGGTTTCAGGGAAAAGATAAATCGTACCTTCCGGGGTAACCGGTAAGTAGTTTTTATAGAAGTTTAAGTAAGTTTGTTGCGGATCTAAATCTTTAAACAGATCAGGATAAGCGGCTTTAGCTACAAACTGAACTGAAGCACTGTCTGATAGAGTACGAGAGTTCGCATGATAGGCTGCGTAAACACGGTTGTTTTTCACTGCCGGTAATTCAGCCCAACCTGCACGATGTTTAAATGCGTTTAAACGACGTTCCGCTTCCGCTTTTTCAATACCAAAGCCCATTACCATACCGTCTTGATTTTTCTTCAATTCAGTTTCACGGCCTGTAATAATAATTGCATCTGGTTTCGCGGCTAACACTTTCTCTGCAGCCAATGTACCCCATTTACCAATTTCTGCAGGCGCCACGTTTTCTGCACCTACAAGGCTAATCATAGAGCCCCACATGCTAGAGAAGAAGGTCATCCCTTGTTCAGCTGGGCCACCACGCCCAAACTCCACATACACTTTCGGTTGTTTTGCTAATTTTACATTTTTAACCGTCGTTTGAATATGCTCTACAATGTCTTTGTATTCTTTCGCAATTTTTGCGGCACGATCTTTCTGACCTGTTAATTCGCCAATAATTTCAGTAGATTTAATGTGCTTATCTAAGGTTTGAGCGTTGTAATCTAATACAACAATTGGAATACCCGCTTCATTGATAGCATCTAAATCAGATCCTAGCATTTCGTACTGCCAATCAGCTAAGACTAAAAGATCCGGTTTTAATGAAAGCACTTTTTCCACAGAGAACGTGCCTTCTTCTACTTCACCCACATCATCTAATTGATTTAATTTTGGCACCGCCTTGCTGAATAACTCCCAGCTTGCTGGCGCCCAAGAAGACCATACTTTCTTAGAAAAACCGACAACGTTATCTAACGCTTTGTCACCACCGACTGCCATATAATCTTGGTAATAGAAACCAAGTACCACGCGTTTTGCCGGTAAATCTACAGTGACTTCACGATCAAGTATATCTTTTACTTTCACGGGATCCGCATTGGCAAAACCTGCACTTAAACCAAGAATAGTAGCAATCGCTAAAGTTGAAAAACGTCTTTTCATAAGAAAAATCTCCTGAGTAAAATTAAACAACTTAAATGATAATAATTATCGTTGTGCATAATACCGAAAACGATTGCTAAATTCAACTCAGGCGTTTAATTATTCTTCGTAAGCTTCGTCAGTTAATGTTTTTAAGAATGCCTCTAACGCATTAATCTCTTCATCTGTAAGCGGTTTGGCTTTTAAAACATCAGGATTAATAGTTTGAGCATATTCGGCTTTATCCCATGCTTTTCCTGTTTCAGGATTAATTTTACGATTAGGATTATTAAAACTATCTTTAAATAATAAGACGGTTTTTAAATCACGGAAAACGCCGTTATGCATATAAGGTGCTGTGACACCAATGTTACGCAATGTTGGCACTTTAAATTTACCTTTTTGCTTTTCATCGCCTTTCACCATCGGATTATCCAACAATCCATTGTCCACATAATCAGCCGCAAGTTTATTTAACTTAATTAACGCTTGGTTACTTGGCACGCCGATATTGTAATAGCGATAATTCGTAAAGGTTTCTTTTGCTGAGTTCGCGTCACTTGATTGATGGCAGTTACTGCAGTTTGTTCGTGTTTTATCGAAAAATAATGCCTTACCTTCCGCTTCAAGTGCGGTCAATTCCGCTTCATTTTTTAATGCACGATCATATTTTGAAGAAAATTGCGCAAATAATTCATGCTTTTCGAACTCCGCAATGGCTTTTTCCATAATGGCATAGATTTTGTCTGTATCTTCCCAAATTCTTTCGCCATAAATATTCGTAATTGCCTTGTAATAAATTGCATTCGCTTTTAGACGTTCGACAATCGATTTTTTATCTGGCATGCCCATTTCTACAGGATTAACTGGTGGACCACCTGCTTGCTCGGCTAAATCTTTTGCACGCCCATCCCAGAATTGTCCGCCCACATAATCTTGAATTTTTTCATCAAAATGAAAATCTGGTGAAAACATCGCATAAAGCGCCGTATTGGCATTGCGATTACCATAAAGATGAGGATTATCCCCTTCTGAAACCATTTGATTTGCCGAATTTTTACGTTGATCCACAAAAGCAGTTCCAGGGTTGTGACAAGTTGAACAGCTTTGTGTTTTATTAAAAGAAAGCGATTTATCAAAAAACAGAACTTCGCCCAATCCTTGATAATTCAATTCTTTTCCTTTAGCTTGATCAGCTAAGGCATAATTACTCTGCATCAAAGGTGCAAACAATAAAATAGAAAGCCATTTTTTTTGCATCGTGTTCTCCAAATATTCAAATTACAGATAAAAAAATAATCCAACAAAGCTTTGTTGGATTATAAAAGGAAAATAATTTTCTACAAGCCAGTGGCCATCTTAATGCGATCAGCAAACATACCGATGCTCACGCCGAAGTAATTTGATTTGTTCCAATCTAAAAGCGTGCGATAGTTATTGGAGACCAAGAATGCGCGACCAACTTCTTTATCAGGGCGAACTAGCCAAAGATCGGCTTGAGAAAGCGCGGCAAGTTTATCTTGTTCTTGCTGGCTGAAACTCGCTAAAGTGACACCTTTAGACTGCCAGTCGCTGAGTGAACGCGCTTTGTTCTTCTCAATGCCTGAAAGCGATAAATCTAATGGTTGATTTAATGTGACTTCTACACCCCAAGGCAATTTATTATCCCAACCAACAGTGTGAAGATAATTTGCAATTGAAGCAAACGCATCAAATTGGTTCGTCCAAATATCCTTCACGCCATCATTATTACCATCTGCGGCATAATTTAAGAATGCGCTTGGCATAAATTGAGTTTGCCCCATTGCGCCCGCCCAAGAACCTAACATTCTGTGACGTTGAATATGATCACGTTCTAACATTTTCATCGCATTCACAAATTCTTTACTGAATAAGGCTTCACGTCTGCCATCAAAGGATAATGTGGCTAAAGCTGAAAGCACATCATAGCTACCTTGATAATAACCAAAACTACTTTCCATACCCCATAAAGCAAGGATATATTCTTGCTGTACACCATAGCGTTGGCTTGCTTGTTGTAATGGAGCTTGGACTTCCCAATAACGCTCTTCGGCAATATCCACTTTGTTTTGGGTCAGCACTTTATTCAGATAATTCGTTGTACCGTTTGGATTTGGTAACTGTGGTTGATCCGCATTACGCTGACTTCTCCCCGCTTGTGCACGATCCAAATCTACAGCCTTTTGCATATATTGAATATTATTTTGTGCATTCAATACTGACAATGATACGCCTTCAGCAGCCGCTTTGCCTTTTAAGAACTGTACATAGTCATTAAAGTTATCTAAGGTTCTTGGTTTGCTGTAAACAGCATTACTGCTTACTGACGGAATACTTTTGGTGGATGACGTTGTCGTTGTTGTCGTATTACTTGAACAACCCACCAATAAAAGTGCGGTCGATAATGCAGTCATTTTTAACGTTGAGATTAAATTCATTTCTTTTCCTTTTTTAATGATCAAAATATCGCATTATTTGCGTAAAAATTGGTTATAAACAGCTTTCAATAATGAGGTTGGTAATAAGCGAGAACCTGAGCGCAAGGCAAAAGTGAATAAGCCTGAAAATAAGCCTTGAATACCTAAGCGATGTTTCAATTTAAATAAACGCCATTCTGCTTTCGCTTGGTTTAAACCACGACGACGCCCTACCATGCCATTCCCCACGCGGGCATAAACTAAAATGTCCGGCAAGTTTGCCACTTTTTGTCCTTGTGCTACGAGTTTAATCCACAGGTAATAATCTTCCTGTAAATCCTCATATCCACCACAATTAATGACCGCACTTTTTTGATACGCTACCGTCATGTGATTGAACGGACAACGTTTTTGTGTAAATTTAACGATATCTTGTGCATCAGTCGGTACATTACGATATGCCACGATGTCTTGAATATTTTCGCCAAACTCAGCAATCTGTCCACCGAAAATAATCGTATCCGGATGTTGCTCAATAAACGCCACTTGTTTTGCAAAACGTTCTGGCACACAAATATCATCGGTATCCATACGGAATACCCAATCGTGTGAACAATGTTTCAATCCTTCATTAAGCGCTTTACCTAAACCTAAATTTTTTGGCAATTTCACTAAGTTTAAGGGTAATTTTGTTTCGAATTCAGCAACCACGGCTCCCAATTCTGGTGTGACAGCACCATCAAACACTAACACAATCTCATCTGCCGGATGAGTTTGAGCCACTAGACTTTCAAAACATTCTCTTAAATATTGTGGATTTTCCTTAATATATAAGGACATTAAAACTGAAAATTTCATACTTCTCTATCTAAATAAGTTATCTACATAAACCGTTTCAAATTAATTGCCAATTTAGGTGAAATTAAAACTACAAAGGCAATGACTAGCTGCTTAATACTTTTCGTTAATTTAAAAATTTCAAAATAGTAAAAAGCCGCTTTACGGGATAAATTCATAATATGTGGGTAAGCCAACATATATTGTGCGTTGATGGCAAAATTCTTTTCTTGTTCTGCCGTTTTCACATAATGTTCACGGATATAATCAATCGCTTTTTGCGTATTAGTGGTATCTGTTGATACGCTAGAACGCTTGGTATGGAAGGTACAATAAGTTAATGGTTCTGCCACTTTGTACGCTTTAAACGTTGGATCTTGTACAAGCTTCAGCAAGAAATCATAGTCTTCCAATGAACGAAGTGCGGTCGATAATCCACCGATTTTTAAAAACAGATCTTTTTTCACTCCAATCATCGGCATACCACCGATTTTATTCGCCAGTAAAATTCGCTCTACGCTAATCTCTTGTGGCTCAATTGGGTTAGTCACATAGCTAAAACCTTCATTGACCATTTCACATTTAGCTGGATGATAAACAAAGTTAACATCGGGATGCTCGGCAATCACATCGGCTAATTTCTGACATTTATCATTTGCAAAACGATCATCGTCATCAAGGAATAATAACCAATCATTATCGGCATTTCTTGCTCCGATATTACGGCTTTCTGCGGCACCTTGATTAGTTTCGTTACGAATGACTTTAACTGCAAATGGATATGCTTGTGTGACTTCAACGGGTTCTTTTGAACAATCATCCACAATCACCACATCAAAATTATAAGTGGTTTGCTTAGTTAAACTTTCCAATAAGGCAGGAATTTCTTCTTTCCGATTATAAGAAGGCACGATGATACTAAACATCTTTCTGCTCCTGTTGTTTAAATAAAATAAGTTGTTTACCGTGAGTGCCAAAAAGCGATAAGAACATCAGCATGACAAACATAATGCCTGGGAAAGCAAAGGTATCCGCTTTGATGTTACAGAACGCTAAAATCACAAAGGCAGAAAGAATAAATTTCCAGCTGCCATCAAACCAGTTTAAGGCGACTTTGCGTACAAAATAGAATGTCACGGCAAAACACACTAAAGCATAAGACACGCCACCATAAAGAATTTGGCGTAAGAAACCAGAGTCCGTATGACCATAATAACGACCAACTTCTAACTCACCTGTCATATACATACCATCGCCATAAATGAACTGCTTGAGTGTTGGCATAAAGAGGTGGTTTTTCATCAAGGTGTCCGTTGACGAACTGACAAATCCTGCACCATGTAATAAATTAATCACGGGTTCTAAAGCATGTGCTACATAAGGATTTTCAGGTAAGAAATAGGCCAATAATAATACCAAAACAGCAAATGCAATGAGTGATGGCACATAACGCCATTTGAAATACACTAAAATGCTCACAACCGATAACAGAAGGAATGTACGTCCTGAAATCAACCCAATGCATAGCATAAAAAACACTAAAATACTTGGAAGCGTATTATGTTTAGCGTTGTAAGCCAGTAAGAAATGTAACAGCATCAAATAGAATAAACTCAATTGGAAAAAGGCGGTTGCGGTGATGTTATATAAGCGATATTCCTGCTCTGAACCATAAAAACGTGCGGGCAACACCGCATTGGTTGAAAGCAAGAAATCAATCATAAATGATGCACCGAGTAAGCCAATCACGCCCACGACAAACTGCACCACCACACCAAGTTGTAAATCACGAACGACTTTCTGTTGACCATTTACATTGGCATAGAAGGCATTATAAAGTCCCACGCCGAAGATAAATAAAATCAGCTCTTTCACATACATGGTGATGACCGAAAAATCTCGCGTACCATTGACTAAAAGTGGAATCACGCTAAATGCAATCAGCCCAATGATAACGGCTAAACTATCTACTGGCACAGTGATACCTTGTGGTTTCTGCTTTTTAAAATACTGATAAGCCAATACAACCAATGCCGCTAAACCTGTGACAAATGACATTCGTACGACATGAAACAGCCAAGGATCGTAAAGATAAAAAAGATTAAAAAGTGCGGTCATTTTTACGTTATTTTCCTAAATTCTTTTTCACTGCTAAGATTTTTTTGAGTGGATATTTCATTAATTTCTTCACTAAATTATTAGATTTTGAACCACGAATCGCTTCCAAATTACTCACTAATTGTGGATTTTCAATGGCTACAAGCGGACGAACCACATTGTTATTAATCTGGAATTGGGTTTCAAATAATAAGAAATCATCAGCAAGCCAAAACGGTTTTTCTTGTTCGAGTTGTTTCAAAAATGCACGTGCCGCTGATTTTTTGATTAAGTATGCCACCGTACCTGCAAAATAACTTTTATATGGATAAGCCACGGTGACATCACCAATAGTTTGGCGCAAGAATGAAAAAGTGGTTGGATAATTGATCTCTAATTCCACATCATTAAATTCAGCAATTTTTGACTGCCCGATTAATACAATATCCGCATCACATTTTTCGGTTAAGAGTGCGATTGTTTTTGGTGATAAATTTGAATTGAATAAAGCGTCATCTTCACACACCAATGCATAGTCATTTTCCGTCACATTTTGATCTTCTACGATCTGACGATACACTGCTAAATGACTTAATGTACAACCAATTTCGCCTTTTGTGACGTTGCGTCCATAATGCTGTTCAAATTTTGTTGGATTGAATACTTCTGCCAATTCATTCCACTCTTTTTGCATGGTATTAATCGCTGAAAATACAACGAAATCTGCTGTATCCGGTTGAGCAAAAAACAGCTCACGACGCTGAACATCTTTATCTAGTGAAATCAAATATTTATTCATAATTATCTCAAATTTGGTTTTTGCAGTATTTTGATTACAACAAACGGAAATAGTTGCAAATTATACTAAAGAAATAGTCCTATGGCATGGCTTTTAACACAACTTTAAAAAGCCTTAAAAAAATAACCGCACTTTAAATGCTTAAAGCGCGGTCTATTTTAAATGGATTAATATGTTATTTCTTTCAATTAGAAAATTGCAGTCGCTAAACCGACTACAACACTTAAAGAAAGCACTACAGCTAACATTGCGTAACCAAAATCACTCATTTTAATTTCCCACTTGTTTAGTTAAAGATAACCCATTCTAACAATAAAGCACGTTTTTTCAAAAATTTTTTATAATTTACTTAACCTATTTGGTGACAGTCTTTATAATAGGAAAAATTCTCTAGAGGCAAAATTATGGCAACAATTAAAGATGTCGCAAAAATGGCTGGTGTTTCCACCACCACTGTTTCACACGTAATTAATAAAACCCGTTTTGTAGCAAAAGAAACCGAAGAGGCGGTGATGCAAGCCATTAAAAGCTTGAAGTACTCACCAAGTGCTGTTGCTCGGAGTTTGAAAGTAAACACGACAAAATCCATTGGGATGATTGTGACCACCAGTGAGTCCCCTTATTTTGCTGAAATCATTCATGCTGTTGAAGATCATTGTTATCGTCAAGGCTATTCACTTTTTTTGTGTAATACACAAAATGATCCTGAAAAAATTAAAAACCACGTCGAAATGCTTACCAAAAAACGCGTAGATGGTTTATTGGTAATGTGTTCTGAATACACACAACATTCACTCGATGTACTTTCTAGTTTCTCGTCTGTTCCAATGGTGGTAATGGATTGGGGGCCAAATACAGATACCGATATCATTGAAGATAACAGTTTTACGGGTGGTTACCTTGCCACTAAACATTTAATTGATTGTGGTCATAAAGAGATCGGTCTTATTGCAGGTGAATTAGATAAAACGACTGCAAGAACGCGTTATGAAGGTTTTGTGAAAGCCATGAATGAAGCCAATCTACCAATCCATGAAAATTGGATTATGGAAGGTTTCTTCGAGCCTGAAGACGGTTATGAGTGTATGAATAAAATTCTCGTACAAGATAACCTGCCTACTGCCGTATTCTGTTGTAATGATGTGATGGCATTAGGGGCAATTTCTGCTATTACGGAAAAAGGTTTGCGCGTACCTGATGATATCTCGATTATTGGCTATGATAATATTCACTCATCACGTTTCTATGCACCGCCACTCACCACGATTCACCAATCGAAATCTCGTCTAGGTGCACAAGCGGTTAATCTTTTATTTGAGCGTATTGCGAATAAAGATAACGAGAATCACGAAAAACACCGCATTGCGATCCATCCTGAACTCGTCATTCGCAAATCTGTTCGCGACCTTAAATAAACATTAAATTTTTTGACCGCACTTTGAATTTTATCTAAAAAAGTGCGGTCATTTTTTTACTTATTTTCAGCTTTTTTGATTTAATACAAGTTTTCGACGTATAGCATTTGATCCCGATACATATTTTTGATTATATCTCTCCTGGTTTTATTTTTTCTTTATCGGAGTTTATATGACTGATGAGTATCGCACTCTCCGCCATAATATTAATATGTTAGGGCGTTTTCTTGGAGAAACCATCAATGATGCACAAGGCGAAGACATTCTTACCTTGATTGAAAATGTTCGCCAATTGTCCAAACAATCTCGAGCGGGCGATAGCCAAGCACGTAGAACATTGTTGGATACCCTTTCCACCATTTCAAATGAAAACATTATTCCCGTTGCGCGAGCATTCAGCCACTTTCTTAATTTGACGAATATCGCTGAACAATACCAAACGGTCTCTCGCCAACATAAAGATTTACAATCTTCTAATCGTTCATTAAGTGCTTTATTTCAACGTTTAAAAGCACAAAATGCCTCAAAAGAAGAGGTTTACAAAACCGTTGAAAACTTGCTTATTGAGCTTGTATTAACGGCACACCCAACCGAAACCACGCGTCGTTCTTTAGTCCATAAACACGTTGAGATTAATAAATGTTTAAGCAAATTAGAGCACGATGACTTAACACTGAAAGAACGCGGCATTATTGAACGTCTGTTGCTTCGTTTAATTGCTGAAGCTTGGCATACTAATGAAATCCGTACTGTTCGCCCTACCCCATTCGATGAAGCAAAATGGGGCTATGCTATGATTGAAAATAGCCTATGGCAAGGTGTACCGGAATTCTTACGTCAATTAAATGAACATGCTCGTGAATTCTTAGGCTACGATTTACCTGTGGGCTTACGTCCTGTCAGAATTTCTTCTTGGATGGGGGGGGACCGTGATGGTAACCCATTTGTGACTTCAAAAATTACTCAACAAGTCCTCTATCTTGCTCGTTGGAAAGCAGCAGATTTATTCTTAAATGACATCAAATCCCTTGCCGATGAATTATCCATGGTGAAATGCACACCAGAATTTACCGCAAAATATGGTGAACATTTAGAGCCTTATCGTTTTGTAGTCAAAGAACTTCGTTCGAAACTTATCGCGACCCTTGATTACTTTGATGATTGCATGGCAAATCGTCCTCCACGCGTAAGCCAAGCGGATATCATCATGGAAGATAATCAACTTTGGGAACCACTCTATGATTGCTATCAATCATTAATGGCGTGTGGCATGCGGATTATTGCCAATGGATCTTTATTAGATATTTTGCATCGCATTCGCTGTTTTGGGGTTACCCTTTCACAAATGGATATCCGTCAAGAAAGCACGCGTCATACGGATGCTATCGCAGAAATTACCCGTTATCTTGGTATTGGCGATTATGCACAATGGAGCGAAGCTGAGAAACAATCTTTCTTAGTGCGTGAATTAAATTCTCGCCGTCCATTAATTCCAACCCATTGGGAGCCGTCTGCAGAAACCCAAGAAATTTTAGAGACTTGTAAAGTCATTGCTCAACAAAAACAAGGCGTGATTGCTTGCTATATTATTTCCATGGCAAGAAGTGCCTCTGACGTGCTTGCTGTGCATTTATTATTAAAAGAAGCAGGTGTGCCTTATCACATTCCTGTTGTGCCACTTTTTGAAACCTTAGATGACTTAGATGCTTCTGAAGGGGTTATGCGTCAATTGTTTAATATTGGTTGGTATCGTGGGGTGATTAATAATCATCAAATGGTGATGATTGGTTATTCTGATTCAGCTAAAGATGCGGGAATGATGGCAGCTTCATGGGCACAATATCGTGCACAAGAAGCGTTAGTCAATTTAACCGAAGAACTGGGTATTGAACTCACGTTATTCCATGGTCGTGGTGGTACAATCGGTCGAGGTGGTGCGCCTGCACATGCGGCATTACTTTCTCAACCTCCACGTTCACTCAAAAATGGTTTACGTGTGACTGAACAAGGGGAAATGATCCGCTTTAAACTTGGTTTACCTGAAGTTGCGGTTGAAACCTTTGATCTTTACGCGAGCGCGATTTTAGAAGCAAACTTACTCCCACCGCCAGAACCTAAAGCAGAATGGCGTACCGTCATGGATGAGCTTTCCGCTACTTCATGTGACATTTACCGTAGTGTTATTCGTGGTGATAAAGACTTCGTGCCTTATTTCCGCAGTGCCACACCGGAACAAGAACTGTCTAAACTGCCACTTGGATCTCGCCCTGCAAAACGTAATCCAAATGGTGGCGTAGAAAGCTTGCGTGCCATTCCATGGATTTTTGCTTGGATGCAAAACCGCTTAATGCTACCGGCATGGCTTGGTGCGGGTGCGGCAATTCAAAAAATTGTAGATGAAGGCAAAGGTCATATTATTGAAGAAATGTGTAAAGCTTGGCCATTCTTCTCGACTCGTGTGGGCATGTTGGAAATGGTATTCAGTAAAACCGATACTTGGCTTTCTGAACAATATGATCATAACTTAGTGAAAAAAGAGCTTTGGTACTTAGGTGAAAATCTGCGTAATCAACTCAATGCGGATATTAAAACCGTGCTTTCGCTTTCTCACAAAGATGAATTAATGGCGGACTTGCCGTGGATCGCCGATTCTATTGCGTTACGTAATGTTTATACGGATCCACTCAATCTACTTCAAGTGGAATTGCTCCGTCGTTTCCGTGAATCGCCTGAAAACCCAAGCCCTGATGTGGAGCAAGCCTTGATGATTACCATCACTGGTATTGCAGCTGGTATGCGAAATACCGGCTAGTTACGGCAACTAAAAATAAGTGCGGTCAAAAATAATGATAAATTTGACCGCACTTTTTGTTTTCTATTTCTTGCGGTATCATACGCACAATTTACTTGATAAAGGAAAACCCAATGACAACTGATATCCAAAAACTCGATCCCGATGCAGCGATTGATCTTGCTTATGATATTTTCTTAGAGATGGCAGGCGAAAATCTCGATCCCGCTGATATTATGCTATTCAATCTGCAATTTGAAGATCGTGGTGCGGTCGAGTTTGTCGAAACAGCAGACGATTGGGAACAAGAAATTGGGGTGTTAATCGATCCTGACGCTTTTGCTGAAGTGTGGGTGGGTTTAGTGAATGAGAAAGATGAAATGGATGATGTGTTTGCAAAATTCTTAATTTCACACCGAGAAGAAGATCGTGAATTCCACGTTATTTGGAAAAAATAGCCCCCTTCTCACACATATCAATTTACAAACTAAAACCGGTTTAATTTAACATTAAACCGGTTTTTGCTTAACAAATGCGTGGTAAAGGTTCGTTGCGTGGTAAGTCTAATAAACGACTTTGAC
Organism: Haemophilus parainfluenzae; assembly: GCF_003252725.1. Classification (GTDB taxonomy): domain Bacteria; phylum Pseudomonadota; class Gammaproteobacteria; order Enterobacterales; family Pasteurellaceae; genus Haemophilus_D; species Haemophilus_D parainfluenzae_L. The sequence continues at coordinate 98,987 of NZ_QEPO01000006.1, read as the reverse complement.
CGAAAAGACCAACTGCACGAACTTTGCCATCAGTCGTTACCTCGCCGATTACGGCTGCATTTTCACCTAATGGATGGCGACGAAGTGCGGTCAGAATTTCAGCTGTTTTTTCTTTAGCCGACACAATCACCAATTTGCCTTCATTAGCAAAATTTAATGCATCCAAACCGAGTAATTCGCAAATACCACGTACTTCCTGACGAATTGGTAATACCGTTTCATCAATTTGAATCCCCACTTTCTGTGCCTGTGCAAATTCATGAAGTACTGCATTCACACCACCACGGGTCGCATCGCGTACAGCTTTCACCCCTTCAATTGGACGAATGCAATCAATGAGCGGTGCAAGCACAGCACAATCACTGCGTAAATCCGTTTGAATACCGAGGTTTTCTCGTAAATTCAAAATGGTTGCACCATGATCACCTAAAGTACCACTCACGATAATCTGATCACCTGGCTGAATGCGATGTACGCCCCAGTCCAGTCCGTTTGGAATCACGCCAATACCTGCCGTATTGATAAACACTTTATCTATCGCGCCTTTTTGTACTACTTTGGTATCACCGGTTACCACTTGAATACCGGCTGACTGACAGGCTTTTGCCATAGACTGGATCAATTTTTTTAAAGTTTCTAGTGGTAAGCCTTCTTCCAAAATAAACCCACAGGATAAATATTTTGGTACAGCACCGCATACCGCGACATCGTTAGCGGTACCACAAACGGCGAGTTTACCAATATCTCCACCAGGAAAAAAAATCGGATCAATCACAAAACTATCGGTAGAAAATGACAATGTTCCACCTAAAGCATTTAATTCTTGTAAAGCAATGCGAGCCTGATCTTCGCCTTGTGAAAGTATTGGATTATCAAATGCCTCGACAAAATAATCGCGGATCAACTCTTGCATTGTAGCACCACCATTTCCGTGTGCCATTGTAATAAAATCAGTCATTGTTTTATTCCCGTCTATATTGATAATAGGCCGCACATGCCCCTTCGGAAGACACCATCAATGCACCATAGGCATTGTCAGGATTACATTTTTTAGCAAATAATGGGCAATCCGCAGGCTTACATTTTCCGATGAGTACATCACCACAGCGAGAATCCGGATCATCAGCAACTTGGTGTGGCTGACAAGCAAAATGCGCTTCTGCATCAAAGCATTGATAATCATCTGTCAGTTCTACGCCAGATTCTGCAATTTCGCCCAACCCTCGCCATTCGCTGCTGGCTTTCAAGCGGAACACTTCACTGATTGCCTGTTGTGCTAACTCATTGCCATGTTGGTGTACGATACGTTTATACTGATTTTCCACTTCACAGCGTTTTTCAACAATCTGTGTCACCAACATTAAAATTGCTTGTAGGATATCTAAAGGCTCAAAACCAGTGATTACAAAAGGCTTATGGTAGGTATCACACAATTCCTGATAAGGTTCAGAACCAATCACCATGCTGACATGACCTGGTGCAAGAAAGCCGTCAATTTTGACTTGTCCTTGTGACAATAAGCTGTGTAATGTTGGGATGATAGTGATATTTTGACATACCACAAAAAAGTTTTTTACCTGCTGTTTTTTCGCTTGTTGCAAGGTAATTGCGGCACTTGGCATGGTTGTTTCAAAACCAAGTGAAAAGAATACCACTTTTTTATCAGGATTATTTGATGCGATATTCAATGCATCGAGCGGTGAATAAACGATTCGAACATCAGCCCCCTGTGCCTTAGCTTCTAATAATGAGCCTAAACGTCCACGCACTCGCATGGCATCACCGAAAGTGCAGAAAATTACTTCTGGGCGACGAGCAATCTCAATACATACATCAATTCGTCCCATCGGTAATACACACACCGGGCAGCCTGGACCGTGAATAAATTCAATACTTTTTGGTAATAAACGATCCAGCCCAAATTTAAAAATGGTATGAGTATGTCCGCCGCAGACCTCCATCAAATATAACGGATTTTCTGGCGTAAAGTGCGGTTGGTTTTCCATTATTTTTTGTAACCGCTGCAACAGACTTTTTGCCAGTTCAGGATCACGAAATTCATCAACAAACTGCATTTGATGCTCCTATCGTTCTTGCGCTTTTAACCAGTCTAGCCATTGCTGTAACCCTTCTCCACTTTGAGAAGACAACTGGATAACCTCAATTGTTGGATTCACTTGTTTCGCATAAGCAATACATTTTTCCACATCGAAATTTAAGTACGGCAGTAAATCGACTTTGTTTAAAATCATTAACTTCGAAGCCGCAAACATATGTGGATATTTGAGTGGTTTATCTTCGCCTTCTGTTACAGATAAAATCACTACTTTGGCGTGCTCACCCAAATCAAATTCTGACGGACAAACTAGGTTTCCGACATTTTCAATAAACATCAGACTATTTTCCTGTGGCTGCAATTTCACCAATGCATTACCAATCATTTGTGCATCTAAGTGACAACCTTTACCTGTATTGACTTGAATTGCCGGCACACCGGTTTGACGAATACGATCCGCATCGTTTTCTGTTTGTTGATCGCCCTCGATCACATAACAAGGATAGTCATTTTTTAATGCATTTAATGTGGTCGTTAACAAGGTTGTTTTGCCTGAGCCAGGACTTGAAACAAGATTAAGCGCCAAAATATGCTGATTCGCGAAAAAGCGACGATTCATATCGGCTAACTGGTTATTCGCACCGAGAATATCTTGTTCTACTTTCAGTAATCGTTGCTGGGTTTCATCTTGTTGTGGAGAGTCTGGCATGCGGAAGGCGGAGTGAGAAAAATTAGGTAGTTTTGTTGCATGTTGCGCATTGGAATCATTATGAACATGCGGTAATTCTCCGATTCTGACTTGGTCTGGATGGCCACAGCCACAGGTTGTACACATAAGTCACCTCAATAATGTTTCGTTTATTCTGTAAATACTTAGAATCTATGGTAATTCACATGCGTTAGAATACCATATTCTCTATCTTAAATATATTCTTTGAAGAGAGATAAATACATACTATCAAGTAGTTAGCGTATTTTATATTCAAAAGATCAGGTTAAATTTGCCAATTTAGACGTCTTGCTATTTTACGGCAATTTCTTTCACTCTAAATTCGGTGCCACTTCGACGTTGTAAACATGCACTGTGACAATGTGGACAGCAATCTTGATAGGCTTCAATCTCAACTTCCTTTTGACATTGCCAGCACCATGCAATCGCAGGTAAATGAATAAAATGTAACTGACAGTTTTCAGCAACGGTATCTTTGCGCATAATTTCAAAGCAAAATTCTACCGCACTTTGCTCGACACAAGACAGTGCCCCAATTTCTAGCCAAATATCTGTCACTTCATGGATTTCATGCTTTTTCTGTTGTTGATCAATAATTTCCATAATATTCTGACAGAGAGACATCTCATGCATGATTTTCTCCTTAAAATAAAAAAGCAGTCTGTTCCAATTTTACTCTTTTTTGATGTTTATTTTCAGCATTTCTGTGTTTCGTTGTTCGATATTTAAACGTTGTTTGAAAAATTTTACTGGTACTCGTACAAGAAATCATTTTAGTGGCACAAAATTAATGCCGCTATGTTGCAATAAAGTATTCATAAAATCATTATTTTGTTCAAACTGGCTACATTTGCCTTTGAGCTGAATTAAGCGAATTCTCAAGTGAGCCAATTCATGGATCCGTTTTGATACTTCTCGAATATGTCGATCTAGCAACTCATTAATTTCCCTTTCCTGCTCTTGAGTGGCACATTGAGGATTGAGCAACATTTTGATTTCTTTCAGTGAAATATCCAAACTGCGGCAATAGCAAATAAAAGAAAGTTGTTTCAAATGCTCTTCCGTATAAACGCGAAAATTACCACTTGTTCGCTTGGCTGGTTCGATCAATCCTTGTTTTTCATAGAAACGTACAGCTTCCACCGTACAGCCAACAATGTTGGCTAGCTGACCAATTTTCATTTTTTAAAAATTACACTTGACTCTGAAGTTACTTCATATTTTATACTTTATCACAGTATTCACATGTTAGAAAAGGAGAACTTCCATGAAAAAAACAGCATTACTTATCACTGCACTATTCGGTGCTTCACTCGCTAATGCACATAATGTTTGGTTGGAGCCCGTTAAGGATGTAAAAGGGCAATATGTGGTTAAATTTGGTCATGAGGAGACTGAAACCTATCCTCAAAGCAAATTAAAAGCGGTACGCCTACTTGATGCTAAAGGCCAATTGCAAAATGCCACAGTAAACTTTAAAGAAGGCGAAGCACACTTTGCTGCCCCTGATGCAGCCATCGCATTTATTCGCTTTGATAATGGCGTTTGGTCAAAATTGCCAAGCGGTAAATATGTCGAAAAAACCAAACAGCAGGCCCCTGATGCTGTGCTTAGTGTTAATCCAGTCAAATTTGGCAAAGCGATTTTACACTGGGATGCGCAAGCAAATAAATCACACAACATGGATTATGAATTGATCCCACAAAGTGAACCGAAAGCGGGACAACCACTCGATATTCTCGTGTTAGTAAAAGGTAAACCAGTGCAAGGCATCAAAGTGGGTTTAGGCGAAGATCACCCATTCAACTTAACCAATGAAAAAGGTATTGCACAATTCACCCCTAAAGTGGGCTATAACAAAGTCTGGGCTGAATTTGATGAACCGGTTAAAGACAATCCTGACTATAACAAACGTAGTGTTGAATATATGCTAACTTTTGACGCGAAATAATGAAAAGAGTTGTATTTTTAACCGCACTTTTCACCTGGCTGTGCGCACCATCAGCATTGGCTCATAGTTTGCATGTATTTGCACAATATGATGGACGCACAGTTTCTGGCAAAGCCTATTATTCCGATATGACCCCAGCAGCAGAAACCTATATGGAGATTTTGCAAGCTGGCCAGGACTCCCCTCTATTGGAAGGTAAAACGGATCGCAATGGGCAATTTGCCTATCCGATCAATACCACTACCGAAGGTGCCATTAAAGTAGTGATAGAAGGTGAAGAAGGACATCGAGCCTCAATTGTTGCCAACAGAGTATCTGCGCAAACCACTAATAATAGTGACAATGCATTGATGTTGGTCCGCGAAGATATTTCTAAATTAAAAGACAAAATTTACCTGCACGATATTATTGGCGGTATCGGCTATATTGTTGGTATTTTTGGCTTATGGGCATTGATTAGAGCCTCAAAGATGACGCGTGCGTCGCAATCTAAGGCTAAGGAAAGATAATATGCATTTATCGGAAGGTGTGTTGCATACACCCGTATTGCTTGGTGGTGCAGCTGTCGCATTAGTCTGCGTAATGATTGGTCTTAAACGACTCAATTCGCAGCAATTACCGCTAACAGCATTGTTTGCCGCTGCTTTTTTTGTTGCTGGAACCATTCATGTACCGGTAGGCATTGGTAGCGTGCATCTCATCTTAAACGGCATGGCCGGCCTATTTCTTGGCTGGGCCGTTTTCCCTGCCTTTTTAATCGCATTAGTCCTACAAGCCCTGCTCTTTTCCTTCGGTGGATTTGCTGTATTAGGCGTCAATTTATGCGTAATGGCATTACCTGCCCTTCTTGTACATTGGCTATTTGCAAAAAGACTTGAGCATGACAATTCCCGTCGAACTCAAATTACTGCAGGTATTGGTGCTGGCGTGATCGGCGTTGGCGGTTCAGCCTTGCTCGCCTCTTTAGTCTTGGCTCTAGATGGTGGTAAAGCTTACAGCGATCTGATCATGCTGCTGGTAATATCACATATTCCTGTGTTTATTATCGACAGTATCGTCAGCGTCGGGGTGGTCTTATTGTTAAACAAAATGTATCCAACAGCGCTCAGTGTGGTGAAATGAATTTTCTTGCTATTTTTCAACCGCACTTGCGATTAATTTATGTGTTTTTGTGTGGACTTATCGTCAGCACAATGACACATATTTCAATGCTTATTATCCTTAATCTGATCGTATTCAGCGGGTTACTTATTACGCTAATTCGATATCAAAAATCCCTCGCCGATTATTTTAAATATTGGTTGAAACTGAATTTCTTTACTTTGCTTGTTTGGTTGACCTTAAGTTGGAAAATCACTGAACAAGGCTTAGCATTGAATCCAATGGGTATTCAGCTCGCGCTACTCATCACGCTACGTTTCAATTTAATTTTAAGCTTAACTCGCCTCTTGTTAATTGATATGAACGAGAGCCTTTTATTGCAAGCATTGTGTCGTTTGCCATTGCCTGAAAAACTACTTCACCTATTCGTTCTGACCGTGCGTTATATTTCTGTACTTGGTGATGTACATAAAAAAATGGATATGGCGATGCGCGCACGCGGATATCAGCCAAAACTTAACGGTAGAACCTTATTCATTGCCTCACAACGTGTGGCATTATTATTAATTCATGCACTCGTTAAAGCAGAAAAAACAGAAATGGCGCTAAAAGCACGTGGCTTTCAACTGAATGATATTAAAAAAACACAGGATAAATCTTGATGAACGTCCTCGAAGTCAAACAATTACAGATCATGCGCGACCAACGCATGATTATTGATAACCTTTCTTTTGAACTCCCTGAAGGTCATCGCCTTTTTTTACAAGGTGATATTGGTTGTGGGAAATCAACCCTATTACACTGTCTATTAGGCTTTATCCCATACCAACAAGGAGAAATTAGCTGGTTCGACAACACCTGCCGCCAAGAAAAAGATTTTGTACCACTACGTGGAAAGGTCGGCATCTGTTTCCAACACGCGGGCGATCAACTTTTTGGTCCAACCGTACTTGATGATGTGGCGTTTGGTCCACTTAATCAGGGCTTGAACAGAAATGAAGCCTATCAAATTGCATTACAGCAACTAGAACGTCTGAATATTGTTAGGTTAAAAGATCGCTCAGTAAATACCTTATCTGGCGGTGAACAGAATTTTACTGCGCTAGCCGGTGTTCTGGCGATGCAGCCAAAAGTATTGCTGTTAGATGAACCAACCAATGGACTGGATGTAAAAAATATTGCCAAACTGACCGCACTTTTACGCGAATTACAGTTGCCAATGCTTATTGCCTCGCATGATTTACGCTTTAGTGAAACACTTGCGGATTCCTGTTTGTCTTTAGCCACAGATAATGATGGCTAAATGCATTCATAATGCGTAAGAAAATAATTCAATAAAAAACGGGCGAACCATTAAGTTCGCCCGTAATCTATTTATAACGCTAATCAAGCCACAAGTGCGGTTTCTTTTAAACGATTTTTTAATTTCGCGTATTCAGTTACCACATAGCGTTCAGCCCAGGCTTGGTCTTCGATTTTATCAATACGAACCGCACTGTATTTGTATTCCGGTGTTCTAGAACCCGGGTTCAAATGTTCAGCGGTTAATTCGTTACATTTACCGATCCACCATTGATAGGTCATATAACAAGCGCCTTTGTTTGTACGAGTGCTCACATCTGCACGAGAAATAACTCTACCACGAGAAGAAGCAATCCAAACCAAGTCGTTGTTTTTAATACCCAACTCTTTGGCGTCTTGATCGTTCATTTGTACGAATCCCGGTTCATCCGCAAGTGCCGCAAGTGCACGGCAGTTACCGGTCATTGAACGGCAAGAATAGTGACCAACTTCACGTACTGTAGAAAGTATCAATGGGAATTCTTCAGAGAGATCTTCCATTGGTGGTTCCCAGTCGCAAGCAAAGAACTCAGCTTTGCCGTTTGGACGGTCGAAGATTTGGCCTTTATACAAGTATGTTGTACCTTGATCTTCAGGGCCCTCATCAGTACATGGCCATTGGATATAACCCATGCCTTCCATTTTTTCGTAGGTTGCCCCTTTGTAAATTGGGCAAAGTGAACGAAGTTCATCCCAAATTTCTTTGGTATTGTTATAGTGCATTGGGTAGCCCATTGCTGTAGCAAGTTCGCTAATGATTACCCAGTCATCCTTGACATCGCCAGTTGGCTCAACGGCTTTATAGAAACGTTGGAAACCGCGGTCAGCGGCACTATACACACCTTCATGTTCAGCACAAGAAGTCGCAGGTAATAAAATATCTGCTTCTGCGGCTGTTTGAGTCATGAAGATATCTTGAACGATAAGAAGTTCAACTTTCTCGAAGGCTTTTTTAACAGCATTAATATCAGGCTCAGTTTGTAATGTATCTTCACCCATAATATAGAATGCTTTAATTTTATCTTCCATGATCGCTTTAGGTACTTCACTCAACGGCACACCTGGTTTGGTTGGAATAGATGGCACGCCCCAAGCTTTCGCAAATTTTGCATTAATTTCTGGATCAGCAAAACTTTGATAGCCTGGTAATGTGTTGAATAACGCGCCCATATCGCACGCACCCTGTACGTTGTTTTGTCCACGCACTGGGTTTACCCCAACATTTGGTTTACCTAAGTTACCGGTAAGCATTGCCAAGCTTGCTAATGCACGCACGGTTTCTACACCTTGACGGAATTGGCAAACGCCCATACCCCATAAGATAGTAGCGGTTTCCGCTTTTGCATAAGTGCGGGCAATTTCACGCAACATTTCAGGCTCAATACCTGTGATGTGTTGAGTGGATTCCGGTGTATAAGCTTTCACGGTTTCATAGAACGCATCGAAGTTTTCGGTGTGTTCATCAATAAATTTTTGATCTTGTAACCCTTCTTCCAAAATCACATTCATCATCGCATTCAAGAATGCGACGTTAGACCCGTTAGCAAGCGGTGCATAAATATCCGCAATACGGGCTGTTTCGATTTTACGAGGGTCACAAACAATGACTTTCGCCCCTTTTGCTTTGGCGTGGTTAATCCGACGCGCCACAATAGGGTGTGAAGTGGAGGCATTATAGCCAAAAATAAATACGCATTTGGTATCTTCAATCTCAACAATTGAGTTGGACATTGCGCCGTTACCGACCGATTTGAGCAGACCTGTTACAGAAGGGCCGTGTCACACGCGCGCACAACAGTCAATGTTGTTATTTCCTAATACCGCACGGGCGAATTTTTGCATCACGAAGTTCACTTCGTTACCTGGTCCACGGGAAGAACCCGTTACCATAATTGATTCGTTACCGTACTTTTCTTTGATTTCACTAAGACGTTTTGCTGTGTAAGAAATCGCTTCTTCCCAGCTCACTGGTGTGAATGGTTCGCCACGTTTGTAGCGGATCATCGGTTGAGTTAGGCGAGGAGTCAGGATTTTTGTGTCATGCACAAAATCCCAGCCATAATATCCTTTTAGGCATAACTCCCCTTCGTTTGTTTTTCCGTTTGCACCTTCAGCACCCACAATTTTGTTGTTTTCCACCAAAAGATGGATTTTACAACCTGAGGCACAATACGGACATACGGTAATTACTTTTTTAATAGCCATAGTAACGTCCTTATTTTAATACAACACGAGGTTAGAGATAGAATTAGAATAATTAATTCTGGGTATATATTACACCCAAAATCAGTTCATAGTCTTACAAAAAACATGGATTTATTGATATAAAACAGGTTTTCGTAATATTTTTAAAATATGTTTAGAAAATCCCCCTCACTTTTTCTACAAAACAGGAATCTCTTCAAGCGATCTTCCCTCTTTTAAAAAATCATACATAAATTGCACAGACTCTTTTACGCCGTCTGTCATCGGAAAGCCAAAAGAAACAAGATCCGGTTGAAGACCAACGAAGACAATTTGCTTAATATCTTGTTCCAGTTGCTCGATAAGGTAATTGAGCGGCATATTATGCGTGCTCATAAAAAACATTTCCGCAATGCTCTCTTTTTCAATGATTCGGATTTTACCCGGTGCTAATTCCATATCAGCCGCATCAAAAATCAAAAGCAGATCGGGTTTCATATCTCGCACAATATGCGCAACATTTTCGGGGGCTGAGCCGCCGTCAAGTGCGGTCCAATTTGGCAATGGATTTTCACTTAATAACTGATAGAGATAAGGACCCGCACCGTCATCCCCCATCATACTGTTGCCAACGGTTAAGATCACATTATTCGTCACGACGTTTCACCATAATATACATCACAGGTTCACGCTGAATTGATGCTAACGTATCCATGAGGATTTCGACCCACTCTTGATGTTCTGGGGTGAAATTGGCTTTGTTTTCATCCATCGCTTTCGCCAATAAATTGACATGGCTAGAATCAATCACTATTTCACCGAATCGCATTAAGCCGGAAAATTTACGTTTAGCATCCCCTTCTGGAAAGCTATCTACAAAACGTTGATAAGCATCGTAGTCACAAACCAGTAATTTTTTAAAACAATCAATTACGCCAACATGGTGACCAATCGCCAAAGAGTAATACATCACCTGTTTTGCTTGCTCTGGCACTTGTTCATCATTTTCGACGAAACGCTCGTTTAATAAATAGAAAAAGACTTTCGTTGTCATAACATTCCCATTTTTATAGGGGCAATCACTTGCCCCATCATTAATTATCCCGAAAACGGCATACTAATCGCATGCAAACGATTGACGATTTCGCTTAAACGCGGATCAGCTTCGCGTTCTAGGTATTCACCTAAACGTACACCAAATGGCACTTTATCATTTTCTGTCATCATTGCCATAAATTGGTTAGCGATGTTGCCGCCTTGACGATAACCGGCAAGACGACGTGCTTCACGTTCAAGACTAATACGCAAATCTAACGGAATGGTTGGGAAACGCAATTTAGCTTCTGCGTTAGGATCAGCTTTTTCTTGTTTACCTTTGAGTTTTTGATCAAGCAAACCAAGTGCTACTGCGAATCCATAAATGGTCGCTGCTGGAGTTGGAGGACAGCCAGGGATGTACACATCAATTGGTACAATTTGATCACTACCGCCCCAAACGCAATAAAGATCGTGGAAAATACCGCCGCCGCAACCGCAAGCACCATAAGAAATACAGATTTTAGGATCGGGCGCAGCTTGGTAAGCACGCATTGCTGGTGTGCGCATCGCACGGGTAACCGCACCGGTGAATAATAAAATGTCTGCATGACGAGGTGAAGCGACCACTTTAATACCAAAACGTTCTGCATCGAATGTTGGCGTAATGGTACTGAAAATTTCGATTTCACACCCATTACAACCGCCGCAGTCCACACGATAAACGTAAGCTGAACGTTGAATATCTTTCAGCAACGTTTGTTTCATTTTGGCAATATTTTCATCAATACTAAACGGTGTTGATATGCCATTGACCGGCATTGGAATTTGTGTGTTCATCGTCTTTCGCCTCCTGCTAAAACGTTAGGTACATCAACCGCACTTTGTTCTCGTTGTTCGAGTGCTTTTTTGAAATTCAAGCGAACCGGCTCTTTAAAGTCGATTAATTTCATCCGCATGTTGGATTCCATATTCGCGGTTTTTTCTAAGCTGTGCTGACGTTTACAAACCGGACAAGTATGCAACTCCGCCAATTTTTGTTTCACTAATTCTGGTTTATCCAAAGTTTGTTTGAATAAATCAATGGTGTAATTCAGCTCTTTATAAGAGATAAACGGTTTACCACACTCTTGACAGCTCACTGTAGAAAAGGTGGTTTCTTGGAAAAGATCCTGTTTATTGGTCACTGATAATTCAAAGTCTTGTGATAAGCGAATGGCTTTGGTTGGGCAAACTTCTTCGCAACGTCCACAGAAAATACAACGACCAAGGAATAATGACCAGGTACGTTCGCCTGTCACCGGATCCGTTCTCATGGTCAACGCATTGGCTGGACAGGCAATGGTACAAGCCGCGCAGACTATACATTGATCAGAATTGAGTTCCGGTTTTCCTCTAAAATCATCATCAACTTCATAAGGTTTGAACGGATATTTGGTGGTAACATCACCGGCTTTAAATACCGTTTTTAGTAATTTAAACATTTTCCGCCTCCCCTATTTCAATGGTGAATTTTTACGTTCGATACCGTAGCGTTCAATCTCTTTATAATCCACGGTTTTCGCTTTGCGTTTACGTACATCCACCACGGTGACACGGTCGGTACAAGAATAGCAAGGGTCAAGACTACCAATAATAAGTGGCGCATCAGACACAGTGTTGCCACGCAACATATAGCGCAAGGTTGGCCAGTTAGCATAAGTGGCAGCACGACAACGCCAACGGAAAAGTTTTTGGTTGTCGCCTAGCATTGACCAGTGAATATCCTCACCACGTGGCGCTTCCGTAATCCCTAAAGCAAAACGTCCTGGCGTATAATTGAAACCTTCTTTTAAGATTTCACCACTCGGCAAATTGTCCACCATGTAATCAATGATATTCATAGACTCAAACACTTCATTAATCCGCACTTTCACACGAGATAATACATCACCATTTGCTTCAGTGAAGAGATTGAAAGGGATATCGCCATAACCGGAGAATGGGTGTACTTTACGCACATCACGCGCAAAGCCAGAACCACGAATCATTGGACCAACCGGGCTGAAGTCACGAGCGATATCTTTTGCCAAGACACCAACGCCGACCGTACGTTGTTCCATATTCGGTGTATTTAATAAAATATCGGTTAAGGTTTTGAGTTCTTCACGCATTTCACCGATAAGCTTGATACATTGCTCACGTTGATGTTTCAACATGTCGCGACGCACACCACCGATAAGGTTAATACCATAGGTTTTACGTGCACCAGTTAGCACTTCAGCCAAGGTCATGGATTTCTCACGAACACGGAAGAATTGCATAAAGCCGGTATCAAAGCCGGTAAAGTGGCTAGATAGACCTAAGTTTAATAAGTGACTGTGTAAACGTTCTACTTCTAACAAAATCGCACGGATCCATTCAGCACGTTTTGGAATTTGAATCCCCAAAGCGCTTTCTACGGAATTAGCATAGGCCACACTATGTGTGAAACCACAAATTCCACACACACGGTCAGCAAGGAAGTTAACTTGGTCGTAATCCATACGGGTTTCCGCCAATTTCTCCATACCACGGTGCACATAGAACAAACGATAGTCCGCATCAATGATATCTTCCCCATCCACGAATAAACGGAAATGTCCTGGTTCATCCGAAGTGATATGTAACGGGCCTAGTGGAACAATACGTGCTTCGCCTTTTTCGTTAATAAATTCGTATGTTTCTGTCGCGGTTGTCGGATCGGGACGTAAACGATAGTCCATTGAGTCTTTACGTAATGGATAAAGATCATCCGGCCAATCATCTGGCAACACTAAGCGACGTTGGTCAGGTAAACCAACGGCTTTCAAACCATACATATCGAATAATTCACGTTCGCCCCAAACAGCTGCTTTGACTTTTGGTGTCACTGACGGAAATTCTAAGCTCACAGGATCAACTAAGGCTTTAATGGTGATAAAAGTTTTCACTTCCCCTTCCATGGAAAGCACGTAGTACACTGCATAGTTGCCATGAATTGAACGCTCATCATTCCCGAATACCAAAGGTAACCAACCTTCATGTTGATAATAAAGGTATTCAACAACATCAGGTAACATATTGGTTTTAATGGTAAGTGTAACCTGATTTGGTGTTGACCACTCCTCATCCAAAATGGTATTTGGAAATTTTGCATTGACTGCTTCAATGTAATTTTTGCCAATCATTTTGGCTGGATCGACTGATGTATTTTTAGTTAATTCCATATATTTATCCCTCCTGTCGATCATTGCGCTAAACTTTGCCAAGGTAAAACTAACATTTCACCAAAAGACACTTGTTCAGATCCGAGTACAATTCCGACCGCACTTTTTAATAACTGCAAAATTGGTTCGGCAATATGAATACCCATAATAAACATGAATAACAATAAAATTGCCATCGCCACGAGTGAAACTTTGTTCACATCCCCCACTTCAACATTATCCGGTTGTTTGCCTAATACGGTTTTTAATACCATTAAAGACAATCCAGCTAACACGATAGTGAGTAAAATTAAACAGAACACCATTAACCAAGTTTTACCTGCGTAAATACCGGCAACAGCAATACTAAATTCACTGACGAACACGTTAAATGGTGGGATACCACCTAGTGCTAACGCACCACCGGCAAATAACACCGCCGTCATTGGTGCGACACGCCATAAACCACGTACTTGGTTCATATCACGGGTTTTATATTTTAATAATATGTTACCTGAAGCACAGAATAACAAGGTTTTCGCTAAACTATGGTTGATGGTATGTAATAAACCCGCAAATACACCGATTGGGCCACCTAAACCAAAGGCAAAGCTAATTAACCCCATGTTTTCAATACTGGAATATGCCAATAAACGTTTGATGTCGAATTGGACGATAATAAACAACGCCGCCACTAATACAGAGAGTAAACCAAATACCAACAATAAGGTTTGCGGGTATGTAGAACCGACTGCTTTAGAAACTAAGATGTAATAACGCAATACCACCAACATGGCACAATTCAATAATACAGCAGATAGAATCGCACTCACTGGACTTGGTGCCTCACTGTGTGCATCAGACAACCAAGTATGCATTGGAAATAGACCGCATTTAGTACCAAACCCAACCAAAATAAAGGCGAAAGCAAGATACATGAGCATTGGATTCAAACCCGCTGCCTGTTGATTGATTTCTGTCCAGAAAATAGCTTGGCTTGGATCTGCTAAAAGATTTGTTCCATTAGAGAACGTTAAAATTGTGCCATACAATCCAAACGCCACCCCAACTGAACAAATAATGATGTATTTCCATGCTGCCTCAAGAGAGGTTTTTTGTTTGTATGTGCCGACCAAAAATGCAGAACTTAATGTGGTGGCTTCAATGGCTGCCCACATCAAAATCACATTATTGGTGATCACAGAAATAATCATGGTGAAGAAAAACAAATGCAAAAAGCCGTAATAATTGCAATATGTTTTCAAATCAAGATGTCCTTCACAATATTCCGTACCAATGTAGCCGATAGAATAAATACCGGCTAATGTTCCGACAATAGCGATAAGACCTAAGAAAATAGCAGATAGACTGTCGATGTAAACCCAGTTATTTAATGCACTGATTTCCCCCTGAGTTAGCACGCCATTAATAACTTGTAAGGCAAATGCTAACATCAAAATCAAACCTGTAACATGAAGTGCGGTACAAATTGTCCGTGCTTTTGTCACGCTACAAGCGAAACTGGCAAGTGATATTGCTAAAGGTGCGATTAATAACGCGATTATCCATTGTTCATACATAGCGTTACCCCTTCAAACTCATAAGTTGTTTTGCATCTAATGAATGGAATGTACGGTAAATTTTGTTTACCAACACCACCATTATGATGACGGCAAAGATAGCATCTGTGGCAATTCCGATTTCCACTAACTCAGGTGCTTTATTTGCCAATAAGGCTAATGTGAGATGAGAACCGTTTTCCATCAAACAATAACCGAATACTTGTTTTACGATATTGCGTTGGCTAACAATGCATACTAAACCTAATAAAAAGTGACTTAATGACACTGATAATGCCGGTTTAAGATGAGCAACCAACGGTAAATCGATTGGGATAACAACAAAGTAGCACAATGTAACTATCACTGCTGTGATCGGGATCAACCAAGCGACATTTATTCCAGCTGGAGTTTGACTTTCATCAACTTTTTTCATCGCATAGATTAAAATTGCTGGCACCAAAACCACTTTAGTAATAAATGCGCTAATTGACCACATGTAAAGTTCGTGGGCTTGCATTTCATTAGCAAGATAAACAAACAGTAATACCAATACCAATGATTGCAAACTGTAAAATAACGCAGCTTTTTTGGCGGTTCGAACCATAATTACGCAAAGAGAGGTAATAATGAGTAAACACGCAAGTCCATTTATCATTAACATAGATTCCTCCTTAACCTAACCCGCCAAACCTAGCCAATATGCAGCAATGAAGCTAGAGCATACAGACATCACCATGAGAACCACTAATACAATACTCATAGAAAGCGTAATTGGTTGTGCTTCAGCAACAGCTTCTGACGGTTTACCGATGACACATTGTCCGAATTTATACAACAACCATACGAATGTCGCGGTAGATTCAACTAAAGCAAGCACCATTAACCAAGTAATCCAGCCATATTCATGGCCTAATTCAAATCCGGCCGCAAATAATGGATATTTACTGAAGAATCCGTTAAACGGTGGTACCCCGGCAATCGCTAACGCGGCTACGCCAAATCCAGCCCCTACCACTGGCATTGTACGCATAATGCCTTGTAGTAATGGCATAGAACGAGTTCCAGTCGCATAACTTAATGAACCAGCGACCAAGAAGAACAAGCTTTTCGCGAAAGCATGGTTGAAGATGTAGCTAATCGCTGCCACAAAGGCCAATTTAGAACCTAATGCAGCAAGAGAAATCCCAATGAAAATATAAGACAGTTGGGTAATAGTTGAATACGCCAATAAACGTTTTAAGTCAGTTTGTGGCAAGTACATTAAGAAGCCGTAAATTAAGGTAATCATCGCCATGATGATGCCGACTTCACCCACAATATGTGGAATCTCACCAGCAGACATAACAGAACGAGCGAAGATATACACCCCAACTTTAACCATTGATGCGGCGTGCAAATACGCACTCACCGGTGTTGGTGCTTCCATCGCATTCGGCAACCAAATTTGCATTGGTAATTGCGCTGATTTACCCCACGCAGCAAACATCACACCGAATAACACGATGGTTTTCGCACTCGGATCTAAATGTTCTAATGCTGTGATAGAGAAAGTACCTGATTGGCTGAATAAATAGGCTGCGGCAATATATAACCCGATTGCTCCCACGTGGGTGATAATCAAGGCTTTCATTGCGGCTGCTTGAGCTTTTGGTGTTTGGTAATAACTGATTAATGCCCAAGAACATCCCCCAGTAATTTCGAAGAACAATAATTGTCCTGCTAAAGTTGAGGAATACACCAAGCCTGCCATGGCTCCGATAAAAATCAGCAAGAATGCATAAAAACGTGGTAACCCGTTATGTGGATGTTCGCGGTTTTTATCGGTTAAGTAACCACAAGAATATAAGCAGATTAAGAAACCTAAGGCCACAACGGCAAAGGCAATTAATGTACTGACTGCATCAAGAGTAACACCAAAGATCGCGGTTTTATCAAAAGCAACAATGTCATAAGTGACGCTTTGATGGCCATCAGCAAACCATTGCCCAGCAACTAACATGGTTCCTAACGTAGCAAGCGCTGCAAATACAGTGGCAATTTGAGCAAAGTGTTTTTTGTTCAAACCAACAATAAACGCCCCTACGAAAGGTAAAATGATTGTAATCAGAGCTAAACGTTCCATATTTGTCCTCCTTACAACCCAGTGAAGTAAAATACAAACGCCAACACAGAAATGCCGAAGCCGACCACGGTTAAACGTCCTGTTAACATAAAGCGGGTACGAGAAAGTGTGTTTTCAAAGACACAAGCCAATACGAACACCACTAATAATTTCACGAAGAATAAAACACCGCCTAAAATGACCGCACTTAAGCTCATCTCTGTCGGGATACCGAAAGGAAGCAACACGCTCACAAAGATAGATGCCACAACCATAGATTTTAAACTTAAGCCGATTTTTAATAAGGCGAGTGCTGGACCAGAATATTCAGTCAATGGACCTTCTTGTAATTCTTGTTCCGCTTCCGCCAAATCGAATGGGATTTTACCCATTTCAATAAATACGGCGAAGAATGCTGCGGCGATAGCAATCACTGTCGCAATTGGATATTGCCAAGTGTTTTCGGAAAGTGCATTACCGATAACCGCAAAATTGGTTGAACCGGCAATTAAAGCAATCACAAGGAATGCCAACATGAGAATTGGCTCTACCAAAACACCCAATGTCACTTCACGACTTGCCCCTAAACTTGAGAATGTGCTGTTTGAATCCAAACCCGCAATTGAAAAGAAGAAACGGAACAAGGCGAATAAATAAATCACGGTGATTAAATCACTGCCTGCGCCAAACGGTGCAACACGGGTAAATAAAGGTAAGCTCATGGCAACTACCATCACAGTGCTAATTAGCACATAAGGCATCACTTTAGAAACCCAACCCGCATTGTCAGGCCAAATATTTTGACGTTTCATTAATTTCGCAATGTCGCGATAATCTTGTAACACGCCTGGACCGCGACGAGATTGAATGCGAGCACGGATCATACGTGAAATACCGGAAAATAACGGTGCAAGAGCAAGTAAAATCAAGGCTTGCACAATGGCAAAAACAAACATTCCGGCAGATGTTGCAATTTCTGAAGGTAACGTAATCATCTTCAACCTCCTACATCAACGCAATGGAAAGTAGTATTGCCACCAAGGCAATCACGAAGTACACGCAGTACAAACGGAAGTCACCTTGTTGCAACCATTGAATTTTAGTTCCTAACCAAGGAATAAAACGAGCGATCGGCATGGTCACTTTTTCTTCCCAGAAAGGTTCTGTTTTTGTTGCGCCTTTAATTACTGCTTGGATACCTTTATCACCTAAAGGTGCAGGATCCAACACTTCGCGCAAGGTATAAAGCGATTTGAAAATTGTACGTAATGGACGAGTAAAACTACCCGCAGAAGCCGCCATATCTTGTTCATAAGCATAACCACAAGCCCATGGATTGCCTTTTGCACGATCGGATAAACGTTGATTTTTGGTGAACGCATAAAAACTAAATGGCAAGAAGAAAAATGCCAATAACATGATAGTCACCATCGGTGTTGAAAGTGCTGTATGCGGTTCAGCTTGTGCAACCACTACTCCATTTTGAGCCAACATGAGTGGTTCGCTATGAGCAAGTGCGGTCGAAATTTTTGCTATTATTGGGGTTACCACTGATGCGCCCACACCTAACAACACACAACATAACGCCAACACAGCCATCGCAATGACCATTGGTTTTGGCACTTCACGTGCATTAGCTGCTTTTTCACTACGTGGTGCACCACCAAAGCTGATACCGTATACTTTCACGAAACAAAGTGCTGCTAACGCACCCGTCAATGCCAACATAATGATGGCGATAGGACCAGCAAGTTTTAAGACGAAATCATCACTTTGGCTTAAGGTGAATAAGGATTGATAAGTAAACCATTCACTGACAAAACCATTAAACGGTGGCAATGCAGAAATCGCCATGGTACCGATTAAGAAACAGAATGCAGTGTAAGGCATAAGTTTGCCTAAGCCGCCCATTAAGTCCATGTCTTTAGTATGCAAGCGATACATTACTGAACCTGCACCTAAGAATAACAAGCCTTTGAACACGGCATGGTTAAGTAAGTGGTATAACCCACCAAGTAAGCCTACGGTAGCCAATACAGGATGATGTGTCGCGATACCAATCATACCAACGCCAACACCCATCATAATGATGCCGATATTTTCTACTGTGTGATAAGCCAAGAGTTTTTTGATGTCATGTTCTGCCAAGGCATAAAGTACGCCGAGTACGGAAGATACCGCACCGAAACCAAGCACGATAACGCCATACCAAACATTGGTAGAGCCGAGAAGATCGACACCCACTTTAATGATCCCGAAAATACCAATTTTTACCATCACACCAGACATCATTGCGGATGCATGAGAAGGTGCAGCCGGGTGAGCTTTCGGTAACCAGCTGTGTAATGGAATCATCCCTGCCTTGGCGCCAAAACCTAAAAATGCCAAAATAAAGGCGGTAAAGGCAAGCGGTGCCGGTAAAGTGGTTTGACGGAATGCGCTAAATTCAAAACTACCGGCATAGCAGTAGAAAATGAAGAAGGCGATCATAATTAATACCGAACCGGCATGCGCAATAAAGAAATAAAGCAAGCCTGCATTGACGGCATTGTCATCTTGTTCGGTAAGCACTAAGAAATAAGATGCCAATGACATCATTTCAAAGAATACAAGGAAGTAGAACGCATTATCGCTGGTAACTAACGCAACCATGGAAGCGATAAATAAATTCATAAAGAAGCCCATGGAACCTGCGCCTTTACCTTTATATTCTTTTACATAAGAGAAAGAATAAAGTGCGGTCACAATCACTAATAAAGAAATGACACACACCATAAAGGCTGCCAATCCGTCAATACGGATGGAGAACGAGGCAAATTCAAATGGGGTTTTGAAAACATCAACGACTGTGTCGCTGCTGATCAGAACGGGGATGCAGGCAACAATACCTAACACTCCAGCAAGTACACCGGTCACGCCGGATATATTGATTGAAAGTTGTTCGTTTCGTCTCACTACGAGCGAAATAAACGCACCTACGACATAAATCAACAGGGTCGTGATGAGTAAATTGATTGGTAAACTCATAATATCACTCCATTGATTACAAGTTAAACACACTAATTATCTTGGGATAGCAGGCGAAGAAACCATTGCCATTTCACGTTTTCTTTCGTTAGCCTGCTTGATACTCTCATCACTAATAATAAATAACGTTTTGGTCGGACAGGTTTGTACACAAGCCGGACCATCTTCACGGAAATAGCAAAGATCGCATTTCACCGCAATGGCTTTTACGCCAGGTTGCCATGCCAACATATTGTGTAAATCCGTATTATCTGGTGCAGTACGAATATCTCGTTTTACCGCATCAGTGAAGGAAAATCCTTCATAATAGGTTGGTGCGTCAATCGGTGCTGAACCATGTTGGGTAATTGCACCGAATGGGCAAGCAATACCACAAAGTTTACAACCGATACAGAGACTTTCGTTAAGTTGAATGGTGTCATCAATATGTGTAATGGCGTGTACAGGACACACGGTAGCACATGGTGAATCATCACAATGACGACAGAGAATTGGCACGGTTACATCGTCATTACGCATGACTTGTAAGCGTGGAAAAGATTGTAATCCGAAAGCTTTATGCACTTCGCTACAAGCGGCCATACAGGTGTTGCATCCAATGCAATCCTTCGGATCACCGATTACAAAACGATTCATACATTCCCCTCCTTGTATGTAAATAACGTTTCTACAATAACCACTCTAGAAGTAAGGATACTCCCGTCGAAAAGTAAAGCTCAAGAAGTAATTCAAAAATTTGTGATTAAGATCAAAAGATTTCCATTGTTTTTCTATTACTGAGATGCCCCTGTTAAATAACAGTGAAACATAATAATTTTATGTTAAAAATGTGAACGGATTTTCAACAATAGACATTGTCCTATTTGAAATATCGCTATACAAATTTAAATGCTTACGTGATAAAATTCCCTTTTCGCAATATGTTTATTGCCTCACAATAAACAATTCATCTCATAAACATTCTAACTAAGGACAGATTATGTGTTTAGGTATTCCGGGACAGATCATTCAAGTAGCTGACAGCGCATTACAGCTTGCTGTAGTCGATGTGTGCGGAGTTAAAAGAGAGGTTAATATTTCATTAATTTGTCAGGATGACCCAAAACCTCTCGTCGGTAAATGGGTACTCGTGCATGTGGGTTTTGCCATGACGATTATCGATGAAGAAGAAGCAAAACAGACGCAAGAAGCCTTAATTGCGATGAGCCAGCTAGAACACGAAGTCGGCGATTTTCTTGGCCTCAATCAAAAATAAACAGGATTGCGTCATGCAAGGGATCGAATTACGCATAAAAGGAAAAGTTCAGGGCGTGGGATTTCGCCCTTTTGTTTGGCTTCTGGCAAATCAATATGGATTAAATGGCGATGTCAATAATGATGGACAAGGCGTATTAATTCGTTTTGCTTCTCCACCAGCAGATACACTCGAGCAATTTTTATCCGACTTACAAAATAAACTCCCACCGCTAGCGCAAATTACTGATATTACTCAGCGTGCCATTGATTGGCCAGAAGCAACTGCAATAACAGGCTTTACTATCCGAGAAAGCGAAAACAATCAAATGGACACGCAAATTATTCCCGATGCAGCGACCTGTCCACATTGTTTAGCCGACTTATTCGATCCCAACAATCGACGTTATCACTACCCCTTTACCAATTGTACCCATTGTGGCCCGCGTTTCACCATCATTAAGGCAATTCCTTACGACCGAAAAAACACAGCGATGTCAGTTTTTCCGCTTTGTCCACAATGTGAAAAAGAATATAAAGATCCCGCTGATCGTCGTTTTCATGCTCAACCTAACGCTTGTTCGGTCTGTGGTCCCCATATCTGGTTGCAAAATAGAGAACAAACACTCGCCACTCATGAAATGGCACTAAAACAGACCGCACTTTTATTGCAACAAGGTCATATCATTGCAGTTAAAGGCTTAGGTGGTTTTCATCTAGCCTGTGATGCGAATAACCAAAAAACTGTTGATTTATTACGTCAACGGAAACATCGTCCAACAAAACCATTAGCCATCATGGTGCCTGACTTGCAGTTTTTACAGGATTTAGCGCCTCAAGAAACAGAATTGCTGACAAGCAGTGCTGCACCGATTGTACTACTAGCAAAACATAAAGTACCCAATATTGCTGATAACATCGCACCTCACTTGCAAGAAATCGGCGTCATGCTTCCAAGTAACCCACTGCAGCATTTGTTGTTACGCACAGTTAATCGTCCGCTAGTCATGACCTCTGCTAACGCAAGCGGGCAACCTCCCGTACTGAAAAATGAACATGCTGTAGAACAATTAGCTGACTTAGCTGATGTTTATCTTTGTCACAATCGCGATATTTTACAACGTGCCGATGATAGCCTTGTTCGTGTTGCCTTTGATGGATTAGAAACGCTACGTCGTGCTCGTGGCTACGTGCCCGATGAAATACCACTTGAAACACAAAGCACAAAAAATGTGTTGGCGTTAGGTTCTGATCTGAAAAATACATTCTGCTTACTACGTCACAATAAAGCCGTACTAAGCCAACATATTGGCGATACAGCAAATGAGCAAGTGCGGTCACAATTAAGTGAAAATCTTGAATTATTTCAAAATATTTATCAATTTAAACCAGACATTATCGCTGTCGATGCTCACCCTGGCTATTTTTCATCTTCGATTGGTAAAAAACTTGCCGAACAGCAACAAATCACACTAATAGAAGTATTACATCATCATGCTCATATTGTCAGCGTAATGGCTGAACAGAATTGTAATGAACCTGTAATTGGTCTTGCTCTAGACGGTATCGGCATGGGCGAAAATGGACAACTTTGGGGGGGCGAATGCCTACTCGTTGATTATCAGCATAGTCAATATTTAGGTGGTCTGCCTGCTGTTGCTCTACCAGGCGGCGATCTTGCTGCCAAACAACCTTGGCGCAACTGGCTGGCTCACCTGCATCAATTTGTGCCACAATGGCAAGAAATTCTCACAAAAACTTGCACTGAACCGAATTGGCAAATATTAGTCAATGCCATTGAGCGCGGACTCAATTGTCCACCTATATCATCTGCGGGTCGTTTATTTGATGCCGTAGCTTATGATCTCGGTATTGCACCAACCATTGTTTCTTGGGAAGGTGAAGCTGCTTGCCATCTCGAAGCGCTAGCAAACACCTCATCTTTGGCTACCCAAGCACAAAGTGCGGCCAATATTCCAGTAAAAATGTCGCTTATCGGCAATAAACTGGATTTGGCTTACTTTTGGCAAAGTTGGTTGAATTATCATGCTTCTGTTGAAGATAAAGCCTTTGCCTTTCATTATGCTCTTGCCCAAGGTTTTGCTGAACTTGCTGCAAACCAAGCACGCCAACACCAATGCAGTACCATCGTATTATCCGGCGGTGTGATGCATAACCAACTGCTACGTCGCTTATTAAAAGAAAATTTGAGCGAATTCCATGTACTAAGTGCGCATAAACTACCGATGGGTGATGGTGGACTCAGTTTAGGGCAGGCTGTTATTGCCATGCATAAAAACTGATACTCCCTAATATTAAAATATAAGAAAAAGAGTTAATCGAAAAATAACGATTAACTCTTTTGTTTTTGTATTTATTTTTTTATCTTTTTATAGCGGAATACTAGAAAAGAAAACCAATAACAATGGTGGCAGAATATTCGTAACAAAACCGAATGAAATTGCAATTGGCGTGACTTCAATACCTCCTGCTTTTTGAATAATTGGCAAGGTGCAATCTATTGCTGTCGCCCCCGTAATCCCAATTGCCGTCGAACGGAAATGACGCATAAATAATGGGATCACAAATAAACTGACAATTTCACGGGATAAGTCATTAAAAAAGGCAATACTGCCCTGCACTGGTCCCCATGCATTGGTCAATACCACACTGGATAACGAATACCACCCCATTCCAGAGGCAAACGCCAGCCCTTGTGTAATTGGCATCGCCAAAACGAAAGCAGCAATGATACCGCCTAGTAATGAAGTAAACGTAAACACCATCCCTGTTTGGAAACCTCGTTTATTGAAAAGGGCCTCTTTTAAGGAAATACCGTTATTTCTTAGTTGGATCCCCACAAAGAAAATCAGTACGATCAATACATACAGATTAATTCCAGTAGGCAACATGAGATAGGATTTGAATAAGAAACCACAAAGGGTGCCGATCACTACCGTGCCGGAAAGTTTGAGCGAGTCAATTAAGGAGTGCCAGCGAGAATCAATTTTACCTTGTGATTTAAGTGGCTCAGCGGGGTTAAAGCGGTCATAAAGCATCAAGCCAATCATATTGGATCCCAAAATGATCGCAGATAGCGTCACTGCAGTTGTGCCAATAATCGGCAGTTTATGCTCTAAATCATCTAACTGGCCAAGTAAATACCCCATTAAGAAAAGAATAATGTAAAGCAAAAACATCACGATATGATTTATTTTTGCAATATAGGATTTATTATTGACCTTTAATAAATAACCTAACACCATCGGTATTAAGACAATTAATAAGCCATTTATCATATCCTGCATCATACATCTCCTTTCTTATTCCATTAGAGCTAGCATACCCCTTTTCGTCCTCTTTTTCAAAGCGCATAAAAAAAGTGCGGTCAAATCAACCGCACTTTTAATCATCTGAAAATTAAACTGATTAGCCATTCACTTGACGACGTGCTAATACAGCATCAGATAACTGTTTTAACACGATTTCTGTATCTTCCCAACCGATACAAGCATCAGTGATACTTTGTCCATAAGTCTGTGCTTTACCATCGACTAAATCTTGACGACCTTCAACGATATGACTTTCTACCATGACACCAAAGATCTGTTTTGAACCACCTGCGATTTGCTGGCAAACATCTTCACAAACGTCCATTTGTTTTTTGAATTGTTTGCTACTATTTGCATGGCTGAAATCAACCATTACATGTGGAATACGACCTGATTTTTCGATCTCTGCACAAACTTTTGCAACATCTTCTGCTTTATAGTTAGGGCCTTTATCCCCACCACGTAAAATGATGTGGCAGTCTTCATTTCCTTTTGTTGAAACAATAGCCGAATGACCAAATTTTGTCACAGATAAGAAGTAATGCGAAGCTTCTGCCGCTCCCATTGCATCTAAGGCGACTTTTACGCCACCGTTTGTGCCATTTTTAAAGCCTACCGCACAAGATAAGCCTGACGCTAATTCACGATGAACTTGAGATTCAGTTGTTCTCGCACCAATTGCGCCCCAGCTCATGAAATCCGCTACATATTGTGGTGTGATCATATCTAAGAACTCACCCGCTGATGGTACGCCTAAGTTGTTAATATCTGATAATAATTTACGTGCAATACGCAAACCATCATTTAAACGATATGTATCATTTAAATAAGGATCGTTAATTAGGCCTTTCCACCCCACTGTTGTACGCGGTTTTTCAAAGTAAACGCGCATCACTACTTCAAGTGTATCTTTATATTTATCACGTAATACTTTTAAACGTTTTGCGTAATCTAATGCGGCTTTAGGATCATGAATAGAACAAGGACCAATTACTACAAGTAAACGGTCATCTTTTCCATGAATAATATTGTGTGCGTGCAAGCGGGTTTTATGAACTAAATCAGCCGCTTCTTGACTTGCAGGAAATTTTTCTAATAAGGCAATTGGAGGTAATACCTGATCGACTTTTTCAATTCGGGTATCATCATTTGCAACTTTTACTTCGATTTCTTCTTTCTTCGTCGCCATATGTCACTCTCTAAATCTTAAATGTTGTGCTTAAATCTAATGGCGTTACTCTACACCTATTTTTTGTACTAGTAAACTAGTTCATTTGAATTCTTACACAATTATTATGTGATTGCGTAAAATTTATACTACCTAAGCAGTAAAATAGGGCGTTATTAAACTATATTTCCGCCTTGGCTGGCAAGGTTTTTGACGTAAAAATAGGTTGTACCAGCCCTATTAAAACAGAATGATTCTTTTATCCTTCAAATTAACAAAGAGGTTTAGATAAATGCGGGCAAAAAAAAAACAATTTCAACATCTATCGCACTTTTTAAAAATATTTTTTCAATGCCCTTGTTTTTACTGAACATCCCCCTCATTTTTTTGTCTGATTGAACACTTATTCAATCATTTATTTTTACTTGGAGAACTCTATGAAGAAAAGAAATTTTGTATTAACCGGTATAGCATTAGGTTTAAGCGTGTTTGCAACCTCTTTATCCGCTCAAGCGGCTATTCCCAATGAGATTGTCGAACAAGGTAGCCTTGCGCCAATGTTAGAAAAAGCACAAGCAGCAGTTGTGACCCTTTCTGTTGAAGGCAAAGCAAAAGCAAACAGCCGCTCAGCATCACCTGATGATATTCCAGAAGAATTTAAATTTTTCTTTGGTGATCAATTTGGCGAACAATTTGGTGGAGATCGTGGTGCATCACGCAACTTCCGAGGTTTAGGTTCTGGCGTGATCATCAATGCAGATAAAGGCTATGTTTTAACTAACAATCACGTGGTAGATGGTGCGGATAAAATTACCGTAAAATTACAAGACGGACGTGAATTCAAAGCCAAACTTGTTGGAAAAGATGAACAATCTGATATCGCTTTAGTGCAAATCGAAAAACCAACAAATCTCACCGCGATCAAAATGGCTGATTCAGATAAATTACGTGTTGGTGATTTTACCGTTGCTATTGGTAACCCATTCGGTTTAGGCCAAACCGTCACTTCTGGTATTGTTTCAGCACTTGGTCGTTCTACTGGTTCAGATAGCGGTGCATATGAAAACTATATCCAAACGGATGCGGCGGTAAACCGTGGTAACTCTGGTGGCGCATTATTGAACTTGCAAGGTGAATTAATTGGTATTAATACCGCGATTATTTCTCCAAGTGGTGGTAACGCCGGGATTGCCTTTGCAATTCCAAGCAA
Organism: Haemophilus parainfluenzae; assembly: GCF_003252725.1. Lineage (GTDB taxonomy): Bacteria > Pseudomonadota > Gammaproteobacteria > Enterobacterales > Pasteurellaceae > Haemophilus_D > Haemophilus_D parainfluenzae_L. Next base: position 71,750 of record NZ_QEPO01000006.1, on the reverse strand, counting down.
CCAAGCCAATAATCTCGTTCAACAAATCTTAGAATTTGGTGAAGTACGCCGTGGTTTACTCGGTATTAAAGGTGGCGAATTAAATGCAGATTTAGCAAAAGCCTTTAATGTCAGTGCGCAACAAGGTGCATTTGTGAGTGAAGTTATCCCAAATTCTGCTGCCGAAAAAGCTGGCTTGAAAGCGGGTGATGTGATCACTGCAATGAATGGTCAAAAAATCTCAAGCTTCGCCGAAATGCGAGCTAAGATTGCGACCTCTGGTGCAGGTAAAGAAATTGAACTCACTTACTTACGTGATGGCAAAACTGACAACGTAAAAGTGACCTTACAAGCGGACGATGGTACGCAAACAGCAAGTAAAACAGAACTTCCTGCACTAGATGGTGCAACCTTAAACAACTACGATGCAAAAGGTGTTAAAGGTGTAGAAATTAGTAAAGTACAGCCAAATTCAATGGCGGCACAACGTGGTTTAAAATCGGGTGATATCATCATCGGCATCAACCGTCAGCCAATTGAAAGCACGCAAGACTTACGCAAAGCGCTAGATGAAAAACCATCTGCTGTTGCACTCAATATCTTACGTGGTAAAAACAACTTCTACTTATTAGTGCAATAAAATAAAAAGAGCGGTCAATTTGACCGCTCTTTTTCTTTATTCCGATATCATAAACTGCTCTCTCAATTGATGAAGCTGATCGCGTACTGCGGCGGCTTTTTCAAATTCGAGATCTTGAGCAAATTTATACATTTGTTGTTCCAATTTCTTAATTTGTTGTTGGAATTCTTTGGCTGATTTAGGCGCATTGTAAAGTGCGGTCGGTTCAGCAGCTGTTTTTCCACGCTGTTTCGATTTGGCTTTTTGATTTGCACCTTGACCAATATCTAATAACTCGCCGACTTTCTTATTCAATGCCTGTGGAACAATACCGTGCTCTTCATTATATTTCATTTGTTTTTCACGACGGCGATTCGTCTCAGTAATGGCTTTTTCCATAGATTTAGTCATGCTATCAGCATACAAAATTGCTTTACCATTTAAGTTTCGAGCAGCTCGACCGATGGTTTGGATTAAGGAACGTTCAGAACGCAAGAAACCTTCTTTATCCGCGTCTAAAATCGCCACAAGAGAAACTTCTGGAATATCCAAGCCCTCACGTAACAAGTTGATACCAACCAATACATCAAATTCGCCTAAACGTAAATCTCGAATAATCTCTACACGCTCAACAGTATCAATATCAGAATGCAAATAACGTACACGAATGCCATGTTCATCTAAGTAATCCGTTAAATCTTCCGCCATTTTCTTCGTCAGCGTTGTCACTAAAACACGCTCATTTTTGTCCGCTCTTTGACGCGCTTCAGACAGTAAATCATCCACTTGAATAGATACTGGACGAATTTCAATTTGTGGATCAAGTAAGCCCGTTGGACGTACCACCTGATCGACAATTTCACTTCCTGATTTTTCCAACTCATAAGGACCTGGTGTTGCGGAAACGTAAATCGTCTGTGGTGCTAGACGTTCGAACTCTTCGAAGCGTAATGGACGGTTATCCAATGCAGAAGGCAAACGGAAACCATATTCCACCAAGGTTTCTTTACGTGAACGGTCACCACGATACATCCCACCAATTTGCGGTACTGTCACGTGTGATTCATCAATAATCAAAATCGCATCAGACGGCATATAATCAAACAATGTCGGAGGCGGTTCGCCTTCATTTCGACCAGAAAGATAGCGTGAATAGTTTTCGATGCCTGAGCAATAGCCGAGCTCGTTCATCATCTCAATGTCAAATTGTGTACGTTGGGTAATACGCTGCTCTTCCAACAATTTATGCTCTTTGATGAAATACTCACGGCGTTGCACAAGCTCCGCTTTGATTTTTTCAATAGCATCTAAAATACGTTCTCTTGGTGTTACATAGTGGGTTTTCGGATACACCGTAAAACGTGGAACAGCGCCGAAACTAGTACCCGTTAAAGGATCAAATAAACTTAAACGTTCAATTTCATCATCAAATAATTCAATTCGTACCGCTCGATCGTCTGATTCTGCAGGGAAAATATCAATCACTTCACCGCGCACACGGAATGTACCACGCTGAAAAGCTTGATCGTTTCTTGTATATTGTAATTCCGCCAACTTCGCTAAAATCTGACGTTGATCGATAATTGCCCCTTGTTGTAAATGCAACATCATTTGCAAATAGCTATCCGGATCACCCAAACCATAAATTGCCGAAACAGATGCGACTACGATAGTATCTCGACGCTCTAAGAACGACTTGGTAGCTGAAAGCCGCATCTGTTCAATTTGATCATTAATAGAAGCATCTTTTTCGATAAAGGTATCACTACTCGGTACATAAGCTTCTGGCTGATAATAATCATAGTATGAAACGAAATATTCCACCGCGTTTTCAGGAAAGAACGCCTTCATTTCCGCATAAAGCTGAGCGGCAAGGGTTTTATTTGGGGCAAGTAACATTGCAGGGCGATTTAACGTTGCAATGACATTCGCAATGGTAAAGGTTTTACCCGATCCCGTTACCCCGAGAAGGGTTTGATGCGCCAAACCATCCTCTAAATTTTCGACTAATTTTTCGATTGCTTGGGGTTGATCACCGGAAGGTTTAAAATCGGAGTGAAGGATAAAAGGCTTAGTATTAATTTTCTCTGCCATAAGTGCGGTCAATTTTTTTACTGTTTTAGAAGTGTGACTATTTTAGCACATTTATTACTCCAAATTGAGCGATAAAAATCCAAGTTTTACACACACTTAGGCGTGTCAAGTCTTAAACACTTCAAAATTGAAAAATATTTTATTTTTTTTGCTGGACTTTATATAACATATTGATATTTAAATAAATATCAACGAATGGCTAATAGATGAACAATTTGAGACAAAGCCAGTCTGCACCAGTGGTTGACCATTTTAAACAAAAACAATCCACAAAGTTATCCACAGGCTTTGTGGATAGCAAAAACGGTAAATTTTTTTGCAATTTTTTTCATTTTGAGTATTGACAAGCGACAGGTCGCTCATTAAAATGCGCGCCTATTCTTTGTGATACCAAATTTATTCCTCCTTAGTTCAGTCGGTAGAACGGTGGACTGTTAATCCATATGTCGCAGGTTCGAGTCCCGCAGGAGGAGCCAAATTTCTCTTTTGGTTTAGCTTTCGTTTGTCTCCTTTTACGAATCCTAAATTTGTAGCCAAAAGAATTTAAGCCCATCGTGTTGATGGGCTTTATTTTTATCTAATCTATACTGATTTGCTGAGTTATCAGACTAATTTAATGATGACCGGTCATCCATTAAATTATCGCATTCCCAGCCAATATAGTCGCCAGAAAACTCCATGGCTAATTTTTCAAAGCGATCTACCCACTCGAAGATCTCATTACTGTCTAACGAAAGCTCTTGCTCCAATTTCACCATAAAGTAAGGCGCTTCATCTTCTTCTGTTTGAATGGCTTGGCTAGAATATTTCAACGTATTGAACGACACTTTTCCAAGTGTTAGTTCATCCATAAAGGGGAACATTTTTTCTTCTTCATCAAAATGGAAAGTATGCTCAATTAAATAAGTGTCACTTAAATTACGCCCTTTGCTATTCAGCATGCTCAAAATCTCTTCTGTCGCATTTAATTTCATTTCCAATGGTGAAGCCAATAAGAAATCGAAATAAGTGTCCCAATTGGGATCATCCTGTACATTAATCTCAGAAACAAAATCAAGCTGCTGAAGGGTTTCTTTAAGCAAAGCATCATGTTCACAATAGAAATGCATTTTTGCCTGATGGTTGCAAATAAAGTGCCCAGCAAAAAAAACATTTGGAAGTGCGGTCAATTGTGCAAGGATTTTAAAAAGACGATTAATCAATTTTTCATATTCGTCTTCATTCGGCAAACCGTCCTCATCTCCCTGATAAGGCACAGTAAATTGCACAACTTTACTAAGATGTTTACCATGATAAACATCTAAATCTTCAATATTTGCGGTAAACACGGCAGGCATACCATTCACTTGGGAACGGTAATTCTGCCAATTTGCCATATCCATGTTGCTTTCCTATTTAAACTCTGCCCAGATTGGTGCGTGATCGGACGGTTTTTCCATCGCACGAATATCCAATGCAATGCCGACGTCCACGCAACGCTCTGCTAATTGATGATTCACTAAAATATGATCGATACGTAATCCACGGTTATCATCGAAACCTTTTGATCGATAATCAAACCACGAGAACTTGTTATTGACTGTTGGGTTTAATTTACGGAACGTATCTTCCAATCCATAATCGTATAAGCGTTGATACCATTCACGCTCTTCCGGTAAGAATGAACATTTGCCAGTACGCAACCAACGTTTGCGGTTTTCATCGCCAATGCCAATATCTAAATCGCTTGGACTAATATTCATATCCCCCATAATTAAAACTGGATTGGTTTTATCGTGATTTTGTTCTAAATAGCGTTGAAGATCCGCATAAAATTTTTCTTTTGCTGGAAACTTAGTTTCATGAGCACGGCTTTCGCCTTGTGGAAAATAGCCATTAATTACCGTTAACAAACCAAACGGGGTTTCTAAATCTGCCATAATAATGCGTTTTTGCGCATCTTCATTATCTGTTGGAAAACCACGACGCACCACTTTGGGTTCTTGTTTGGTTAACAGTGCGACACCGTAATGCCCTTTTTGCCCATGGTGAAAAACGTGATAGCCTAGATTTTCAGTAATTGCATAAGGAAAATCTTCATCTGCCACTTTAATTTCTTGTAAACCAATCACATCCGGTTGGTATTTTTCAATAATTGCTTCGAGTTGATGAGGGCGGGCACGTAAACCATTAATATTAAAAGAGATAAATTTCATTTTTGTTCCTAATGTGAAAATTTGTGGCTATTATACAAAATAATTGAAATCTTAACCGCACTTTTCCTGTTCCGTTGACTCAGCACTTGCTGAGCCAAATTTTTGAATCTGAGATTGAACCTTCTCACGATGCCACCACTCCCCTTCTTTAGGAAGAGTAAATACATCAAATGCCTGACCTTTAAATTCAAATTTCAATCTTGCAGCATGTAAATAAGTGCGGTCAATATTTTCAGTGTTTTTAGCATAAAGCGCATCGCCTAAAATCGGGCTACCTAAGCTTTTCATTGCTACACGCAATTGATGGGTTTTGCCTGTTTGTGGCTTTAAGATAAATAATCGTAAATTAGGCTCACAACTTACACTTTCAAAACGCGTAATCGCGGGATTTTCTTTCGATTGGCAAAGTTTCCAGGCGCCGTTTCTGGCCTTTTGCATATCCCCGACAATCAATCCTTGCTTCTTTTTGGGTTTCTGATTGCTAAGGGCGAGATAAGTTTTTTGAATATGGTGTTCAGAAAAAAGTCGGAAAAATTCAGCCGCACTTTCGGCGTTCAATGCTAAAATGAGTAAACCTGATGTCACTTTATCTAACCGATGTACAAGCCAGACTTGTGGCATGCCAAACTGCTCAGCAAGCAAAGTGGTTAAACCAATTTCACTCTGATCTTTATGCACACTTATCCCACAAGGCTTATAAATAATGATAAAATCATCTGTCTGATAAATAATGTCTAATTTCATAAGTGCGGTCAAAGATTAATGAGTTTTGAACATATTATACTGGTTTATATTATTCCCGTGTTAATTTGGGTAGCAGTTATTTCTGTCACCTTGCGTTTACTCGTCAAAAAACAAGCGGTTTCTGCTACGTTGTCATGGCTGATGATTATCTACCTTGTGCCACTGATTGGCGTCATTGCTTATTTAATTTTTGGTGAGATTAAACTAGGTACGCGCCGAGCCAAAGCCTTTCAATTGTTAAAACCTAAATATACCCAATGGCTTCAGCAACTGTCAGAACAAAAAGATCTGGTTACACATTCCCAGGATCCTCGTTATCGTGCTTTATTTAAACTAGTCCACCACCGCTTAGGTATTCCGAACATTCGAGGTAATGAATTACATATTCTCGACACGCCAGAAAGCATCATTCGAAGTATCATTCGTGATATTCAACAAGCACATCATTCCATTAATATGGTGTTCTATATTTGGAGCAATGATGGCATGATTAATGAAGTGAAACAAGCCTTAGAAGAAGCCGTGCAACGTGGAGTTAAAGTTTGTCTTTTACTCGATTCCGTTGGCAGTAATGCTTTTTTGAAAAGCCTTGTTTGTAAAGAAATGCGAGAAAAAGGCATTGAAATTACCGAAGCGCTACATGTAAATTTATTCCGGATGTTCTTCAGCCGAATTGATTTACGTCAACATCGTAAAATCATCATCATTGATAATCAAATTGCCTATACAGGCAGTATGAACATGGTGGACCCAAATTTCTTCAAACAAGACAGCAACGTAGGCAATTGGATAGACGTGATGGTGCGAATCAACGGTCCTGTTTCACCGATTTTAAACAGCTTACATGCTTGGGATTGGGAAATTGAAACTACGGAAGAATTACCTCTTTTATTGCCCAATTGTCCACTTGTGGAAATTGACGATAACGACACCCATTCTGTGCAAGTTATTGCGAGTGGCCCCGCATTCCCAGATGATTTAATTGCTCAATCTCTTGCGACTGTCATTTATGCGGCAAAAGAAAGTATTGTGATCACTTCACCTTACTTTGTGCCAAGTCACAATATTGCTGAAGCATTACGTATTGCCGCATTCCGATGTGTTGACATCACGCTTATTTTACCTAAAAACAATGATTCCTTGATGGTTCGTTGGGCAAGTCGGACGTTCTTTGATGATTTACTCGAGGCTGGTGTCAAAATTTATCATTTTGAAGCGGGACTTCTGCATACAAAAAGTATACTGATTGACAATAAACTTGCACTTGTTGGCACTGTAAATATGGATTTGCGTAGCTTTTTACTTAATTTTGAAATCACTATTGCTGTCGAAGATCGTAATTTTGCTAATGAAGTTGCAACACTCCACGAAAATTATTTGGCGAATTCATCTGAACTCAATATGCAAGAATGGCTCAATCGACCTTTCTATCATCGAATTATCGAACGGTTATTTTTCTTGTTTAGTCCATTACTCTAATTTTCACAATAAATACAAAAAGGGCGTACTACACAGTACGCCCTTTCTTTTTCACGTTTATGCTTAACGTTTTTTCACGATAAACACTAAAGCTACTAAAACAACCGCTGTTGTCACAAATCCAGCTAAACCTGATTCTGTAAAGCCAACCACAATGTAGCCCACAGCACTTGCTGTCGCAACAGTTGCCGCATAAGGTAATTGTGTGGTGACGTGATCCATATGGTTACATTTTGCCCCAGTTGATGACAAAATAGTCGTATCAGAAACAGGCGAACAGTGGTCGCCACATACCGCGCCAGCCATTACTGCAGATAAGCAAGGAAGTAATAACTCTGGAGCAGAGTTGGTCGCCATTGCTGCTGCGATTGGTAACATAATGCCAAATGTCCCCCAGCTTGTCCCTGTTGAGAACGCCATTGCCGCACCAAGTATAAATAAAAGAACAGGTAAAAATTGAACAGGAATGCTACCACTCACTAAAGAAGATAAGTATTTACCGGTTTGCGCATCCCCCACCACTTTATTGATTGTCCACGCAAAAAATAGGATCGCAATTGCACCTAACATGGATTTAATACCGGCAATCCACGCTTTTCCGTATTCTTGTAAAGAAACTTGACGCTCAAGAATAATCAATAATGTTGACATTGCAACCGCACTTGAACCCCCAACTACAAGCGAAATACCGACGGTTGTATTTTCAAATGCGCCTAAGATACTAAATGGTTTTCCATCTGCCGCTAAGGCTTCACTCCCCGTATGAATCATCATGAAAACAGTGACGGTAATTAAGACTAAAATCGGTAAAATTAAGTTGCGAACTTTACCTTTCACACCTTCAATGACTTCTTCTTTATAATCGCGCTCCATGGCTAATTTTTCATGACGCGCCATTGATGCAATATCAAATGAAAAATAAGCGACAAAGAATACCATCAATAATGAAAAGATCGCATAGTAGTTCATTGAACTCATGGCGACAAATGCACCCATAGGGGTATAAGAGGTAATAGAGTAAGTCGCCAATAGACCAGCCACAAGAGTAATAATGTATGCACCCCAGCTTGATACCGGCATCATGACACACATTGGTGCAGCAGTAGAATCAAGAATGTACGCTAATTTTGCACGAGACACTTTGAAACGATCGGTGACTGGACGAGCAATAGCGCCTACAGCAAGACTGTGGAAGTAATCATCAATAAAGGTCACAAACACTAAAGATGCTGCTAATAATTTCGCACCACGACGACCTTTAATTTTATTTTGAGCCCATTCAGCAAAAGCTCGGTTGCTGCCTGACACGGTTAAAAGCGAAGTTAATACCCCAAGTAATACTAAGAAGAACACGATATTCATATTTGAATTCATGCCTTCCTCGCTACTATAAACGAGAGCAACAACATTATCTTTTAAATAAATAAGCGCATTCAATGGGTTGAAATCAACCAACATTAACGCACCAACAATAATCCCTGCGCTTAGGGACACCAAAACCCGACGTGTTGCAATCGCTAAAATGATCGCGAGTAATGCGGGTATAATTGAATAAGCAGATGAAGAATAATCGACTAGTTCCATTAAGTTATACCTTATAAAATAATGGAGACAACGGCAAGAAAAGATACAAGCATGACCTGACCGAACCGTAGCGCTCCATAGTTAATACACAAAAACTATGACAGTCACGTTCCTTTCGAAGACGTGACCAACCGAATAAGATGACGCCTATTCGATTTCGGCAATCATTCCTTTCCTTTCCCTTCAACGCTATCCACTCCAGGAAAATACTTATAATGACCGCATCTCTACTGTTGTATAGGATGGTGAGAGATTACATTAAAATGAATAAAATTACCAATAAAATCTTGCACTTTCAGTGAAATCTATTCTTTTATTAAAAATGACGTATTAATTTGTTAATTCATTGTTACACAATTTTATGACTAAAAGATTGCAATAGTATAGAAAACAAGTCACTCCATAATATGGAGTATAATGAGATCAGACCAATTAATTCTTTAAATTAGGCGAATTAATATTTACCAAATATATTATTTTCGCTATTATATATATCTAGAAAATAATTAAGCATTCACACATATAAAGGGGTAATAATGAACGAATTAACAAAAGGTTTAACGAACCTTCGTAGTTTACGTGCTGCTGTACGCGATTTAACATTAGAGCAAGCCGAAAGCTCACTTTTAAAATTACAAGCTGCCGTTGAAGAAAAACGTGCTCAAGCGGCTGAAATTGAACAAGCTGAACAAGAACGTCGTGCTCGTATTGCCAAATATAAAGAATTAATTAAACAAGAAGGTATCACTTCGGAAGAATTAACTGCAATTATCGGTATTGCCCCTTCTTCAATTCGTAAAAAACGTGAACCTCGCCCGGCAAAATACAAATATACTGATGAAACTGGTCAAGAAAGAACATGGACAGGTCAAGGCCGTACACCTCGTGTGATTCAAAAGGCCTTAGATAAAGGTGCCTCTTTAGCTTCTTTTGAAATCTAATTTCACATTAACAATGTAGAACCCATTTTTATGGGTTCTCTTTTTTTATTTATCTTGCAAAATATTTATTATGTTAGAAAAGAAAATATTACTGACCGATTGTCCTGATGATAAAGGCTTAATCGCCAAAATCACCAATATTTGTTACAAACATCAATTAAATATCCTTCATAACAATGAGTTCGTTGATTTTGAAACGAAACATTTCTTTATGCGTACCGAATTGGAAGGGATTTTTAATGAAGAAACCTTGTTGGCTGATTTAAATTATAGTTTGCCGAAAGGGACAAACTGTCGTCTAATCAGTGCAAAACGTAAACGTATCGTGATTTTAGTCACCAAAGAAGCGCATTGCTTAGGTGATATTTTAATGAAAAATTACTACGGTGCGTTAGATGTAGAAATTGCGGCAGTAATTGGAAATCACGATAATTTACGCGAATTAGTTGAACGTTTTGACGTTCCATTCCATTGTGTCAGTCATGAAGGTCTCACTCGTGTGGAACATGATAAATTACTGGCTGAAAAAATTGATGAATATGTACCTGATTACATTGTATTAGCAAAATATATGCGTGTATTAAATCCAGAATTCGTAGCACGTTATCCAAATCGTGTGATTAATATTCACCATTCATTCTTACCGGCATTTATTGGTGCAAAACCTTATCAACAAGCCTATGAACGCGGTGTGAAAATTATTGGTGCAACGGCCCACTTTATTAATAATGAATTGGATCAAGGTCCGATCATTATGCAAAATGTGATTAATGTGGATCACACTTACTCTGCCGATGCCATGATGCGTGCAGGCCGTGATGTGGAAAAAACAGTATTAAGCCGTGCGCTTGATCTTGCCTTACATGATCGTATTTTTGTGTATAAAAATAAAACGGTGGTCTTGTAATGAAAGCAATCACTTTAGAGCCAATTTCTCGCATTGAAGGTGAGATCAACTTACCGGGTTCGAAAAGTTTATCGAACCGTGCATTATTATTAGCGGCATTGGCTAAAGGCACCACAACGGTCACTAACTTGTTAGACAGTGATGACATTCGTCATATGCTAAACGCCCTTAAAGCTTTAGGTGTAAATTACCAGCTTTCTGAAGACAAAACTTGCTATGAAGTTGAAGGATTAGGTGGCGCATTTCAGGTTGAAAATGGCTTGTCGCTGTTTCTCGGTAATGCCGGTACAGCCATGCGTCCTTTAACGGCTGCGCTTTGTTTAAAAGGTAACACTGAAGGCGAAGTCATTTTGACCGGTGAGCCTCGAATGAAAGAACGCCCGATCAAACATTTAGTTGATGCACTTCTTCAAGCGGGGGCTAATGTTCGTTATTTAGAAAATGACGGTTACCCACCAGTTGCGATTCGTAATCAAGGGATTAAAGGTGGAGTGATTACAATTGACGGTTCAATTTCTTCTCAATTTTTGACCGCACTTTTAATGGCAGCACCTCTTGCTGAAGGCGATTTAGATATCCATATTGTGGGTGATTTAGTTTCAAAACCTTATATTGATATCACCCTCGCTATGATGAAAGATTTTGGTATTTCAGTTGAAAATCAACATTATCAAGTGTTTAAGGTGAAAGGTAACCAATCCTATTTGTCACCTGGCAAATATATGGTGGAAGGTGATGCTTCATCTGCCTCTTATTTCCTTGCCGCCGCCGCGATTAAAGGCAATGTAAAAGTGACAGGAATTGGTAAGCATTCCATTCAAGGCGACCGCCTATTTGCCGATGTGCTAGAAAAAATGGGAGCCAAAATCACTTGGGGTGAAGATTTTATTGAAGCTGAACAAGCTGAACTCCATGGCATTGATATGGATATGAACCACATTCCTGATGCAGCCATGACTATCGCGACAACCGCTTTATTTGCAAAGGGTGAAACCGTTATTCGCAATATTTATAACTGGCGAGTGAAAGAAACTGATCGCCTTTCAGCTATGGCTGCTGAGTTACGAAAAGTCGGTGCGGAAGTTGAAGAAGGTGAAGATTTCATTCGCATTCAACCACTTGCCTCTTCTCAATTTAAACATGCCGAAATTGAGACCTATAATGATCACCGTATGGCAATGTGCTTTGCGTTGATTGCTTTATCGGATACCCCCGTCACGATTTTAGATCCGAAATGTACGGCTAAAACCTTCCCAACATTCTTCGATGAATTTGAGAAATTAAGTGTTAGAAACTAAATCTTAAACAAAAAGCACCGAGCATTCGGTGCTTTTTTTACTTCTAAATGGAAGATAAAAATTCTTTGCGGGTTTCGCGATCTTCTAAAAAGACCCCGCCATAGGCTGATGTCACTGTATAACTATGGGTATCTTTTACTCCGCGAGCTTTCACACAGAAATGTGTCGCTTTCACATAAACTGCCACATCATCGGTTTCTAAAATGGTTTGAAATGCCGTTAAAAGCTGTTCGGTTAAACGCTCTTGTACTTGTGGGCGTTGCGCAAAAAACGCCACAATGCGATTGATTTTAGACAAGCCAATCACCCAATCTTTCGGGTAATAGGCGACGGCAACATTACCATCAATTGTCACAAAATGGTGTTCGCAAGTACTGGTCAACGTGATGTCATTCACTTGCACCATTTCGCTCACTTTCATTTGGTTTTTGATTTTCGTCATTTTCGGGAAATTGGCGTAGTCCATTCCACTGAAAATTTCATCAATAAACATTTTAGCTAAACGATTTGGCGTTTCTTCTAAGCTATCATCACGCAGATCTAATCCAATCAATTTCATCACTTCACGCATATGCGAAGCAATCGCCGCACGGCGCTCATCTTTACATTGAGTCGGATCAATCATTGGTGTTTCGATACCTTTGGCTACCAAGGCGCGGCGGACACTTTCCGCATCAGGTGAAATAGCGTTCATTCACTTTCCATTTATAAAAAAATAATGCGTCATTTTAGCAAAAGATGAATTATTCGTAAAATGCGAAAAATCACCCTAATTTATTAATTTCCTTCATATTGTATTTCGGGCTACAATATATCCACTTTTATTTCGCTCAACCCAAAGGATTCATTATGTTGCCACTTGAAGATGCCTTGGCGCAAATGCTCAACCAACTTCCCTTCCCAACAAAAACTGAAACTCTTGCTTTAACTGAAGCCGCTGATCGTGTCTGTGCGGAAGATGTGGTTTCTCCGATTAACGTACCTTCTTTTGATAATTCCGCGATGGATGGCTATGCGGTTCGTTTAGCCGATTTACAGCAATCTATGACACTTTCTGTTGCGGGAAAATCCTTTGCGGGTAATCCGTTTCAAGGGGAATGGATAGCACAAAGTGCGGTCAGAATTATGACGGGTGCGATGATTCCAGAAGGTGCTGATGCAGTAGTTATGCAAGAAGATGTCACGGTTAATGAAGATGGAACTGTGACTTTTTCCGCATTACCAAAAGCCAATCAAAATATCCGTCGTATTGGTGAGGATGTGAAAAAAGGTGATGTGGTATTACATCAAGGGGATGAATTAAATGCCGTTTCTTTACCTTTACTTGCATCATTAGGCATCGCTGAAGTGAAAGCTTACCCACGATTAAAAGTGGCTGTGCTTTCAACGGGTGATGAATTAGTGCCTGTTGGCAAACCATTAGAAGCGGGACAAATCTACGATACCAACCGTTTCACCGTGAAATTAATGCTAGAAAAATTAAATTGTGACGTGCTCGACTTCGGTATTCTGCCGGATAACCAAGCAGAATTTGAAGCGGCTTTTGTGAAAGCACAAGCTCAGGCCGATCTTGTTATCACGAGTGGTGGTGTTTCGGTGGGTGAAGCTGACTTTACGAAAACCGTGTTAGAAAAAGTGGGCCAAGTGAATTTCTGGAAAATTGCGATGAAACCCGGCAAGCCATTTGCTTTCGGTAAATTAGAAAATGCTTGGTTCTGCGGTTTACCTGGCAATCCCGTTTCTGCATTAGTGACATTCTATCAATTAGTGCAACTGGCTATTGCCAAATTAAGCGGTAAAAAACACCCGAAAAAACAACCGCACTTTCAAGCGATTGCCCAAACCAATTTGAAAAAATCACCGGGACGTTTAGATTTCCAACGTGGTTTCTATCAAATTAATGAAAATGGTCAACTTGAAGTACACCCAGTGGGTTTCCAAGGCTCGCATTTATTCAGTTCTTTTGTGAAAAGTAACTGTTTTATTCGCCTCGAAAAAGATCGCGGCAATGTGGCTGCAGGCGAAATCGTTACCATTGAACCGTTTAATCACCTATTGGGGCAATAATGGCTGAATTAAGCTACGACGAAGAACTACGCTATAACCGCCAAATCATCTTAAAAGCGGTTGATTTTGACGGGCAAGAAAAGCTGAAAGACAGCCGAATGTTAATTGTCGGTCTGGGCGGTTTAGGCTGTGCGGCAAGTCAATATCTTGCCGCCGCTGGTGTGGGTCATTTAACTTTGTTGGATTTCGACACCGTATCGCTTTCTAATTTGCAACGTCAGGTGTTACATACTGATAGCCGATTAAATATGCCTAAAGTGGAATCGGCTAAAATCGCGTTACAACAGATTAATCCTCATGTCGAAATTGAAACCATCTATGCGCAACTTTCCGAAGAAAAACTCGCGGAAATCATACCGCACTTTGATGTGATATTAGATTGTACCGATAACGTGGATATTCGTAATGCGCTCGATAGTGGTTGTGAGAAAGCGAAGATCCCGCTAATTTCAGGTGCGGCGATTCGTTTAGAAGGACAAGTATCCGTCTTTACTTATGAACCCAATACCCCAACCTATCGCCAACTTAGCCAGCTCTTTGGGCAAAATGTTTTAAGTTGTGTAGAGGCGGGCGTACTCGCGCCAATTGTGGGTATTATTGGCTCTATTCAAGCCTTAGAAGCCATCAAAGTGCGGTTAAAAATCGGTTCAAATTTATGCGGACGTTTATTGTTAATCGATGGATTAACCATGCGTATCCGAGAAATGAAATTGCCTGTTTAAGTTTTCTCTTAACATTTAGGCAGACAGAAAGTTTGTCTAAACAAATCATTATTATGACTTAGCATTGAAACAACGTATGGGTAATATTATCTTTGAATGTTTTTTCCATTTATTTTTTGAAGGGTTATTTGAATTTCTATTCAATAAATATTCCAAATTAAGTTGGGGATTATGGTGTATATTTTCCCTACTATTTGGTTTCTATTTCTTTGCTTTCCTTAATATGGACAAATCTGCCTGGGTAATTTGTTTATTAGCTATTCTAGCTGGTGGACTTACGATGCTTATTACCCTAGTCTTCGTTTTTTTAATTGAAAAATTGATATTGCGGAAAAAATAAGGACTATAGATTGACTTTATTCTCTCATCTTAAAATTCAAAATTACCCACAAATAATTATCCCTCCCCTCGTGCATTAACAAAAAACAAATGCTATTATTTCGCTCGACAATTCATTTGTCTTATATCGCAAGTTTTGTGTATAGGAAAATGGCAGACACTTCAAAAATCTCTTCATTTTATACCACACTTGCAAATCATCATTTCATTTTAAGGATTTACTCATTCATGAAAGAGATTTTGCAGCAATTCAAACAAAATTATCTGATCAAATACTGGAATCCTGTCGCTGCAGTTATTGCTGCAGGGCTAATTTCAGCTTATTACTTTGGGGTAACTGGCACTTATTGGGCGGTTACCGGGGAATTTACCCGTTGGGGTGGCCATGCTTTGCAAGCGCTAGGCGTCGATGTATCCGACTGGAGCTATTATAAAATTATCGGTATGCAAGGCACGATCTTCACCCGTATTGATGGCGTGATGATCTTAGGTATGTTCGCGGGATGTATTTCTGCTGCACTTTGGGCAAACAACGTGAAATGGCGTAATCAACCGCACAAACGTCGTATTGTTCAAGCTCTCATTGGTGGTGCATTAGCCGGTTTTGGTGCACGTTTAGCAATGGGCTGTAACCTTGCCTCTCTCTTCACGGGTATTCCACAATTTTCTGTTCATGCTTGGTTTTTCACTATTGCCACTGCCGTAGGTACTTATGCCGGGGTAAAAGTGACCTTACTACCGATGTTTCGCGTGAAATTAGAATTGAAAAAAGGCGCGGCAAAATTACAAGAAACTGACCCGAAACAAGCGAGTCGTCGTTTTTGGATTGGTATGGTGATCTTTTTTGCTTACCTGATTGCTTCACTTTATGTGATGACAAACTCCGTCAAACTCGGTTTTGCAATGCTTTGTGGGTTAGCTTTTGGCTTATTAATTGAACGTGCTCAAATCTGCTTTACCTCTGCCTTCCGTGATTTATGGGTAACTGGCCGTGCTTATATGGCAAAAGCGATTATCTTCGGTATTATCGTGGGTACGCTCGGCGTATTCAGCTACATTCAATTAGGCGTACCAGCCAAAATCATGTGGGCGGGTCCAAATGCAATTATCGGTGGTTTATTATTTGGCTTCGGTATTGTATTAGCGGGCGGATGTGAAACCGGTTGGATGTATCGCTCAATGGAAGGTCAAGTTCACTTTATGTGGGTGGGCTTAGGCAATGTTATCGGTTCAACCTATTTAGCCTACGCCTGGGACGATCTTGCCCCTGTGCTTGCGTTAGATTACGAAAAACTTAACTTATTGAAATCCTTTGGCCCTGTTGGCGGTTTATTAGTAAATTACGGCTTGCTTATTCTCTGCTTAATCGCTGTTGTTTGGTGGGAACACCACTTCTTGAAAAAAGCCAAAGCAAAAATCGCTGCAGCAAATCCACAAGCTTGTGGTTGCTAATTAAATATTAACGAATTCATTCAAAAAAAGAGGACATTATTATGGCATTTACCGTTGTTCAAAAATTAGATAAAGATCCAAAAGACATCACCCCAGATTATACGTTAGATACGCTAGGTGAACCTTGCCCGTATCCAGCGATCGTGATGCTCGAAACTATGCCACAATTACAAAAAGGCGAAATTTTAGAGCTATTAAGTGACTGTGCCCAATCCATCAACAACATTCCTGTTGATACTAAAAACCACGGTTACACACTATTAAGCGTGGAACAAGATGGCACTAAATTACGCTATTTGATTCAACGTTAATGTAAAAAGTGCGGTCAATTTTGACCGCACTTTTATATTTTTTAGCAAGACACATCTGATAAAAAACAACTCCATTTTACTATCAGCGCTTACATTGAATCCTATTCATAATACTCATATTGATAAGTCTTTTTGGTTTTCCATACACCATCTTTATTATAGATTATCTCTTCAATAACATTGCCATGTTTATCAAATTGGTATGATACGGTTATCCAGTTGATGCGTATTCCAACGCTAAACATTTCACTTTTTAATAAGCGATAATTTTTATCAAAAGAATTTTTCACACTATTGATAAAAACGTTTAAAGATTCGGTAAATGAACCATCATTTTCGTAATGATAAGTATCGCAATCTCTTTCTACATTATCTTCAATACGACATATTTTACTCAGTTTGCCATTCTCATAGTCGTATTTTTTTATATCTGATGTTGTTTTATTCTCTACATCATACTCTTGAGTTTTGAGCAAAGTACCCGCTTTATCATAAAAATGTTCTTTATATGATGATGAAAAATCTGGTGTATCCTTATATTCTACAAACTGCACGACACCACTACCATCCTGATTTTCTAAATAACGATAAAATTTACTAAAGGTTTTTAGCTCTGGATTAGTTTCAGTCACATTATCATCCTGAATTTCTAATAATCGATTCTGATCATCATACTTATAGTAACGAATTGTGATCTTTTTTTTATCAAAAAGAACGCCCTGTTCCTTTTCTTTTATCAAAAAGCCTTGTTCGTTATAAAAGCTATCTAGATAACTTACTGTCCCATTATCGGGCAAGGCTGAATTACCTTCATCCTTGGATTTAATTGATTTCACTTTTCCTTGCAAGTGATGCTTTGTCCAATCATTCTCAATTGGAAATAATGCGAAAGCAGAAGTTGAAAAAGAAAAAAGCAATAAGAAAAATAAGGATTTATTCATAAAATTCTCTTTAAAAATTAAATATTGAATCATTCTAAATAATTACAAGAAAAATTCAATCGATAAAAAACCGCACTTTAATCTCTCAAAGTGCGGTCAGTTTTATTTCAGTTTTTTGCTTATTTGTTTAATGCAGTAAGAATGTCATCAACACGTTCTTTTGCATCACCAAAGAGCATTTGAGTGTTTTCTTTGAAGAATAATGGGTTTTGAACTCCCGCGTAACCTACCGCCATAGAGCGTTTAAATACGATAACGTTTTGTGCTTTCCATACTTCTAACACCGGCATACCTGCGATTGGGCTGTTTGGATCTTCCATCGCTGCTGGGTTTACGGTGTCGTTTGCACCGATAACTAATACCACATCGGTATCCGCGAAATCATCATTGATTTCATCCATTTCAAGCACGATGTCATAAGGCACTTTCGCTTCCGCTAAAAGTACGTTCATATGACCCGGTAAACGACCTGCAACAGGGTGAATACCAAAACGAACGTTAATACCACGCTCACGCAATTTCGCCGTAAGTTCAGCCACTGGATATTGCGCTTGTGCTACCGCCATACCATATCCTGGCGTGATGATCACAGAGCTTGCATTTTTGAGTAATTCAGCCACTTCTTCTGCGGTTGTTTCACGGTATTCGCCTTGTTCTTCATCAGAAGATACTTGAACATCATTACCAAAACCACCCGCAATAACGCTGATAAATGAGCGGTTCATCGCTTTACACATAATGTAAGAAAGAATCGCACCAGAAGAACCCACTAATGCACCAGTGACGATAAGCAAGTCATTGCTTAGCATGAAACCTGCTGCAGCCGCTGCCCAACCAGAGTATGAGTTAAGCATTGAAACCACAACCGGCATATCCGCACCACCGATAGATGCCACTAAGTGCCAGCCGAATGCAAGTGCAATCGCGGTCATGAGTAACACTGGGAAGATATTATCTGGGTTGTTTAAGAATGCCACCATCAAGAAAGCTGAAACCACTAATGCCGCTAAATTTAATTTATGGCGATGTGGCAACATTAACGCTTTTGAATTGATTTTGCCGCTTAATTTACCGAATGCTACGATAGAACCCGTGAATGTTACCGCACCGATGAAGATCCCTAAGAATACTTCAACGTTATGGATATTCATTAACACAGGATCGGTTTCGTGTGTTAAACCGTAACTGTTAAAGCCTACGAGCACTGCTGCTAAACCTACAAAACTGTGAAGGATCGCAACGAGTTCAGGCATTTCTGTCATTTCAACTTTTAATGCACGTTGAACACCAATCACGCCACCGATGATCATCGCAATAATGATCCATAATGTACCTTCAGATTGCGGGCCGAAAATGGTTGCAACAAGGGCAATTGTCATACCGACAATACCATACCAACAACCGGCTTTTGCCGTTTCATGTTTAGAAAGACCGGCTAAGCTCATAATGAAAAGTAATGCAGCGATAATATAGGCTGCTTGTACTAAACCTTCAGACATCGTCTTCTCCTTAACCTTTTCTAAACATCGCCAACATACGTTGGGTTACACGGAAACCACCAAAGATGTTGATGCTTGCCACCAAGATTGCCACAAAGGCTAATGCATCAATAAAGAAGTTGCCTGTTGGTTGTCTAATTTGCAGTAATGCACCCACAATGATGATACCTGAAATCGCATTGGTTACCGCCATAAGCGGGGTGTGTAGAGCGTGGCTAACGTTCCAAACCACGTAGTAACCAACTACACAAGCCAATACGAATACGGTGAAGTGAGAAAGGAATGCCGCTGGCGCCACAGATGCAAGCCAGAGGAATAACACACCTACACCCGCCATCACACCATATTTGATGCGAGGATCTGCTGGTTTTTCTTCCTCTTTTTTAACCGCACTTTGTGCCGCTTTCGCTTCTTGTTTTGGTTGTGCTGACACTTGGATTTGCGCTGGTGGAATTTCTTCACCATCAAGTACCACAGTCACTGCGCGTAATACCACATCTTCAAAATCGATATTGATCTTGCCGTATTTTTCTTTACAAAGTAGTTTTAATAAATTAACTAAGTTTGTACCGTAAAGTTGGGAAGATTGTGTTGGTAAACGACTTGGGAAATCGGTGTAACCAATGATTTTCACTTGGTTTTCAGTGGTGACGACTTTACCTGCTTCAGTGTAAGCACAGTTACCACCAGTTGCAGCCGCTAAGTCCACCACTACAGCACCTGGTTTCATGGAATCAACCATTTCTTTTGTGATTAAGCGAGGTGCAGGTTTACCCGGAATCGCCGCGGTGGTAATAATGATATCCACTTCTTTGGCTTGTTCCGCATAAAGCTCCATCGCACGACGGTTAAATTCTTCTGACATCACTTTCGCGTAACCATCGCCACTACCGCCTTCTTCTTTAAAATCAATTTCTAAGAAAGACGCGCCCATACTTTGTACTTGTTCTTTTACTTCAGGACGAGAGTCAAAAGCACGTACAATCGCACCAAGGCTATTCGCTGCACCAATCGCCGCAAGACCTGCAACACCCGCACCAATGACTAACACTTTTGCCGGTGGTACTTTACCTGCTGCAGTAATTTGTCCAGTGAAGAAACTACCAAATTCATGAGCTGCTTCAATCACCGCACGATAACCAGAAATATTCGCCATAGAGCTTAATGCATCAAGCGCTTGCGCACGGGAAATACGTGGCACAGAATCCATCGCTAATACATTAATTTTTTTCGACGTGAGTTTTTTCATTAAATCCGGATTTTGTGCCCGCCAAATGAAGCTCACAAGTGTTGCACCTTCCTTCATTTGATCAATTTCTGCATCCGTTGGTGGATTCACTTTAAAAATCACATCCGAATGCCACACTTCTGAACTTGAGCCAATTTTTGCGCCGGCGTCGATAAATGCTTGGTCTTCAAAACTTGCTTTGAATCCTGCATCGTGTTCTACGATGACGTCAAAGCCCAGTTTTAAGATCTGCTGAACCGTTTTTGGCGTCGCCGCCACACGATTTTCGCTATCAAGCAGTTCTCTAGGTACACCAATTAACATAAATGTTTCCCTCTGGTTGATGAAATTTCAGACAAACTCACGCCTGTCCCTGTCTCTTAAATGACAAAAAGTCATGCGATGGTAAATGTATCACTTATTAAGGTTATTTGGGGAATTTTTTTAACTGGTTTTACAAGATATTGTGATAGGGATCATAAAAGAATCGAGATAAACGCGTAGGGTACTTAACTTTTAGTCTAACACAATGATTATTCATCAGAAACTGACTAATCAAAAATAGATAAAAAACAGACCGCACTTATATACGAAGGA
This sequence comes from Haemophilus parainfluenzae, assembly GCF_003252725.1. Taxonomy (GTDB): domain Bacteria; phylum Pseudomonadota; class Gammaproteobacteria; order Enterobacterales; family Pasteurellaceae; genus Haemophilus_D; species Haemophilus_D parainfluenzae_L. Next base: position 50,754 of record NZ_QEPO01000006.1, on the reverse strand, counting down.
AATAAAAAGCCCGATATGATTATCGGGCTGTATATTTAATTGGTTCCACCAACGGTGATTTCATCTATTTTTAAGGCTGGCTGACCAACACCGACTGGCACACTTTGGCCATCTTTGCCGCATACACCGATACCAAGATCTAAGTCTGTTTTATCTGCGACCATAGAGACTTTTTGCATCACATCGATACCGCTACCAATCAATGTAGCGCCTTTAACCGGTTTGGTGATTTTACCTTTTTCGATCAGATAAGCTTCAGAAGTCGAGAACACAAATTTACCTGAGGTGATATCCACTTGCCCACCACCAAAGTGCGGTGCATAAATACCGCGATCTACTGAAGCCACTAAATCTTCAAATTTGCTTTGACCCGCTAACATATAAGTATTCGTCATTCGTGGCATTGGCAAATGCGCATAAGACTCACGGCGACCATTCCCTGTTGGTTTCACACCCATTAATCGAGCGTTAAGTTTATCTTGCATATAGCCTTGCAAAATCCCGTCTTTGATTAAAACGTTACATTGACTAGGCACACCTTCATCATCAATGGTTAAAGAACCTCGGCGATTTTGTAATGTGCCGTCATCCACAATTGTACATAATGGCGACGTCACTAACTCACCAATTTTACCCGTAAATAAGGAACTTTCTTTGCGATTGAAATCCCCTTCCAAACCATGTCCTACTGCTTCATGGAGCAACACTCCCGGCCAACCATCCCCTAATACCACAGGCATTAATCCAGCTGGTGCAGCGACCGCACTTAAATTCACAAGGGCTTGACGAACCGCTTCTTTGGCAAAATTAACGGCACGAATGTCCCCATTTACCACTTCAAAAAACCAATCTAAGCCAAAGCGTCCACCTGAACCGCAGCTACCACGCTCACGTTTGCCATCTTCTTCCACGAGAACAGAAATAGATAAACGCACAAGTGGACGAATATCTGCAGCAAGAGTGCCATCTGTTGCAACCACTAATACTTCTTCGTAAATCGAGCTTAATGCCGCTGAGACATGCGTAACACGAGGATCTTCAGATCGCGCAGTACGATCCACGAGATGTAATAACTCGATCTTTTTCTCTTTACTTAAACTTTCTAACGGATTAATTGCTGCATAACGCTGAACCGCATTCACCGCATTAAATGCTTGAGGCGAAATTAAATTGCCTTCTTTAATTTGTGCAATACCTTTTACGGCCTCTGCACATTGTTGTAATGACGCTAAGTTAATTTGATCGGAATACGCAAAGCCTGTTTTCTCTCCAGAAACTGCGCGTACACCCACACCGCGATCAATATGAAAGCCACCTTCTTTAATAATACTATCTTCTAATACCCAGCTTTCATCTTGGCTTAATTGAAAATAAAGATCCGCATAATCAATATGACGATGTGACATCACATCAAAAATATTAAGCAATGATTGATGCGATAAATTGCTTGGTGCAAGTAAGGTATCTGAAACCTGTTTTAACATTTGTTCTCCGAAATTTATAAAAATTAATTCTACCAAATCTCCCCTAGCCCTTCTTTTCTAAAGAGGTGGGATAGTTTTTTGGCTAATCTAAATTATCCAATCCAAATTGGTATAAGGCATTTTTCTTATAACCATAAAGTTCTGCCACAATCGACGCAGCCTTTTTTAAAGGGAGTTCTTTGGCAATCAAAGTGAGTGCTTTAATTGCTTGTGGTGAAAATTCTTCGCTATCTTCTAATTTAGGTTTGCCTTCCACGATTAACACCATCTCACCTTTCGTGCGATTCGGATCTTCACTTAACCATTGACGAAGATCACTTAATTTATCCCCTGCAATGGTTTCCCACGTTTTCGTAATTTCACGGGCAAGTACAACATAGCGTTCGCCACCTAATACATCTTGCATATCGGCAAGGGTATCTAAAATGCGGTGCGTTGATTCATAGAAGATTAAAGTGCGGTCTTCTTCTGCGACGTTTTCTAACTTATCTTTACGTGCCTTGGTTTTCGCAGGCAAAAAACCTTCAAAGCAAAAACGGTCTGACGCAATGCCCGATGCACATAATGCAGTAATCGCAGCACAAGCGCCGGGTAATGGCACCACTTTAATGCCTGCCTCACGACATTGACGCACTAAATGAAAACCGGGATCGCTAATTAAGGGTGTTCCCGCATCAGAAATTAATGCAATATTAGTGCCTTGTTTTAGCTTTTCTACCAACACATGTGCTTTTTCTTGTTCATTGTGATCATGCAAGGCGAAAAAAGGCTTTTTGATACCATAATGACTGAGCAATAAACCACTGTGGCGTGTGTCTTCCGCAGCAATTAAATCCACTTGTGAAAAGGTCTCTAAAGCACGTTGTGTAATATCTTGTAAATTCCCGATTGGCGTAGCGACAATATATAAAATTCCGGTTAAATCATTCATTTTTGTTTGCTTTTACATTGTGAGATAAGTAAGATCGCCCATTATTGATTTATTCATTATGGAGCGAATATGTCTATTCTATTACAAGGCGGTCGTTTTAAAAAACGTTTAATGCCGATTTTATTGTCTGTTGCGTTAGCAGGTTGTTCTAACTTATTTGGCAGCAGCTTTACCCAAACATTACAACGTGATGCCAATGCAAGTTCTGAATTTTATATGAACAAATTAGGGCAAACACAGGATAAAGAAGATCAACAAACATACAAACTCTTAGCAGCTCGTGTATTAATTTCTGAAAATAAAGTACCCCAAGCGGAAGAGCTATTAACGGAGTTAGTTGACTTAAACGAAGCACAACAATTAGATCGCACGTTAATTGAAGCGCGCATCGCCGCAGCAAAAGGCAATAATGATGTGGCTGAAGGTAAATTACGTGCACTCGATCTGACTAAATTAAGTCCATCACAAAAATCTCGTTATTACGAAACCTTTGCTCAAACAGCAGAAAATCGTAAAGACGTGATTGAAGCGGTAAAAGCACGCATCAAAATGGATGAAAATTTAACAGACATGCAACGTCGTAAAGATAATGTTGATAAAACTTGGTCGTTACTCCGTTCTGCGGATACCGCTGTCATCAATAATGCCTCCGATGAAGGTAGCGTGGCATTAGGCGGTTGGCTCACCCTAATTAAAGCTTATAATGACAACATCCGTCAGCCAGTACAACTAAGCCAAGCGTTACAAAGCTGGAAATCCGCTTATCCAAATCACGTTGCGGCAACCTTTTTCCCTAAAGAGCTAGAAAGCTTGTTGAATTTCCAACAAACGAATTTAGCTCAAATTGGTTTAGTCTTACCTTTAAGCGGCGATGGCCAAATTTTAGGTACAACTATCCAATCAGGTTTTAACGATGCAAAAGGTGACTCAACCATCCCTGTACAAGTATTTGACTCATCAACTACACCGATTAATGACATTATTGCACAGGCAAAAGCATCGGGTATTAAAGCGTTAGTGGGTCCATTACTTAAACAAAACGTCGATGCCATCATTGCGAATCCAAGTGCAGTACAAGGCATGGATGTGCTCACATTAAACGCAACAGCAAACACTCAAGCAATTAACCAAGTCTGTTATTACGGTTTATCTCCAGAAGATGAAGCAGAGTCTGCGGCGAACAAAATGTGGAAAGATGGTATTCGCAATCCAATTGTTGCCATGCCGCAAAATGATTTAGGACAACGTGTTGGTAATGCTTTCAACGTGCGTTGGCAACGTTTAGCGGGTACAGATGCGAATATTCGCTACTATAACTTACCGGCTGACATTACCTACTTCTTCCAAGGTGCACCGCAAGATACAAGTGCACTTTATGTCATCTCTTCACCAGATGAATTGGCTGAAATTAAAGGTTATTTAGATACCAGCAATCCGAATGTCCGTATTTATGCAAGCTCTCGTTCTAACGCGGCAAGCAATACACCAGAATACTATGCGAAAATGAATGGCGTCCAATTTAGTGATATACCATTCTTTAAACAAAGCGATTCTTCACAATATCAAAAAGTGGCCGGCTCAACCGGTGGTGAATTCCAATTAATGCGTTTATATGCAATGGGTTCTGATGCATGGTTGCTCATCAATCACTTTAATGAATTACGCCAAGTACCAGGTTATACCTTAAGCGGTTTAACCGGTCAGCTTAGCGCAGATTCAAACTGTGATGTGGATCGCGATATGACATGGTATCAAGTACAAGATGGTAACGTGGTAGCGGTTGCGAACTAATCCATGTTTTCATTAAAACGTCAACAAGGGGCGGGCTTTGAACATCAAGCCCGCCTTTTCTTAGAGGCTAAGGGGCTAAAATTCATCGCAGCGAATCAACATTTCAAATGCGGTGAATTAGATCTCATTATGCAAGACGGTCAAACGATCGTTTTTGTTGAAGTGCGTCAACGATCCAGCTCAGCATTCGGATCCGCTGTTGAAAGTGTGGATTGGCAAAAGCAACAAAAATGGCTAAATGCCGCAAATTTATGGCTTGCCAAACGTAACCTAAGCCTTGAAGATGCGGATTGTCGTTTTGATCTTATCGCCTTTGGAAAAACCGCCAGTGATATCCAATGGATTCCTAATTTTCTCGATTAACCTTTTCCGATTATGTTACAAAAAGTTAAAGATATTTATAGCGAAAGTATTCAGATTCAAATCTCTGCTTCAAGCCTATTATCAGAAAACATTGCCACCGCCACACAAATGGTGATGCAATGTTTGTTAAGTGGTCATAAAGTGATAGCCTGTGGGGTCTCTCGCTCTTACGCTAATGCACAATTTTTAGTATCAAATCTGCTTAATCGCTATGATTTTGAACGCCCTAGCTTGCCTTCTGTACTACTTAGCCTTGAAAGTGCGGTTGGTTCTTCACTGGTTTTTGATCAACCAACCGATCAACTTTATCAACATCAATTTAACGCTATCGCTAAACCTGGCGATTTATTGCTCGCTTTTTCCCCTTTAGGGACAGAAAAAGCGGTGCTAAATACGATTTCTAATGCAGTCAATAAAGAAATTCAGGTGATTGCTTTAACGGGTTCAAATAACGATGCTATTCAAGGTGTATTGGCTGAAACAGATTTAGAAATCTCCATTCCTGCCACTAAAGAAACACGTATTTTAGAAAATCATTTATTCGTGATTAACGCACTTTGTGAGCTTGTTGATAGCACACTTTTCCCAAGAGCTTGACATTAAAAGATTTTCTAACTAGAGTGTTTCTTAGACTAATTGACAAATTAGTTGACCCAACTCATTTTAATAAATAAGGAGATTATTAATATGAAACTAACCCAATTTAAAAAATTAGCCTTCATACTTGGCACATCAATTATATTACAAGGCTGTGCTGCTGCGGTTGTTGGTGGCGCTGCTGCGGGCGCAAAAGTCGCGACAGATCCTCGAACAATGGGTACTCAGGTAGATGATGAAACCCTAGAATTAAAAGTTGGACACGCATTAGATAAAGATGCACAAATTAAATCAGAAGGTCGTGTTAATGCTGTTTCTTACAGTGGTCGCGTACTGTTAATTGGTCAAGTTCCTAATGGAAGTGTAAAAGAAACCGCAACTAGTCTTGCAAAAGGTGTAGAAGGTGTAAACGACGTATACAATGAATTACGTATTGGGCCAAAAATTACTTTTGGGCAAATTACAAAAGATAGTTGGATTACGACACAAATTAAATCTAAACTCTTTGTAGGCGATAATGTAAAAGCAACAGATGTGAAAGTGATCACCGAAAATGGTGAAGTATTCTTACTCGGAAACGTCACACAATCACAAGGTGACTCAGCTGCAGAAATTGCAAGTAAAGTTACTGGTGTTCAAAAAGTTGTAAAAGTATTTAAATATTTGAATTAATTAATTTTTTAACTCTTAAAGTGCGGTCAAAATCATCTAATTTTTGACCGCACTTTTTTTCTTTACAAAGATTTACAAAAAAGATCCTGCTTAAAAAAACATCATTTCGAAAAAAAGTTATTTATTTTAAATGACTTATCTTTTGTCAATAATGTAAGTAAAAAATTTACTGCTTGAATTCAATTTTAAAACACTCTATCTTGTGCATCGGTATACTCCACAACACTATATCTTGTGTTTTTTTAAAGTCATCTCTCTAGCAGGTTTTATCTTCCATGAACAAAGGATTAATGGTTACAAAGCGCGATGGTACGCTTGAACAAATCAATTTAGACAAAATTCACCGTGTGATTACTTGGGCGGCTGAAGGCTTGGAAAACGTGTCTGTTTCTCAAGTTGAATTGCGTTCTCATATTCAATTCTATGAAGGTATTCGTACCTCCGATATTCATGAGACCATTATTAAAGCAGCAGCAGATCTAATCAGCAAAGATACCCCTGATTATCAATATCTTGCTGCACGTCTTGCGGTTTTCCATTTGCGCAAAAAAGCGTATGGCCATTTTGATCCACCTCGTTTATACGATCATGTGAAAAAATTAGTGCGTATGGGCAAATATGATCCTGCACTTTTAGCCGACTATACTCGTGAAGAATGGGATGAAATGGATGGGTTTATTGATCACTGGCGTGATATGACCTTTTCTTATGCCGCAGTAAAACAATTAGAAGGGAAATACTTAGTTCAAAACCGTGTAACCGGTGAAATCTATGAATCTGCGCAATTCCTTTATTTATTAGTTGCGGCAAGCTTATTCTCAAAATATCCGCAAGAAACCCGTTTGGATTACATTCGTCGTTTCTATGATGCGACATCAACCTTCAAAATTTCTTTACCTACACCTATCATGGCGGGGGTTCGTACGCCTACGCGTCAATTCAGCTCTTGTGTATTGATTGAATGTGGTGACAGCTTAGACTCTATCAACGCTACCTCTGCAGCAATCGTGAAATACGTTTCACAACGTGCAGGTATCGGGGTAAATGCGGGTGCCATCCGTGCATTAGGTAGCCCTATTCGAGGCGGTGAAGCATTCCACACTGGCTGTATTCCATTCTATAAACACTTCCAAAGTGCCGTCAAATCTTGTTCACAAGGTGGCGTACGTGGTGGTGCAGCGACAGTTTACTACCCGATTTGGCACTTAGAAGTTGAAAGCCTATTAGTATTGAAAAATAACCGTGGTGTGGAAGATAACCGTGTTCGTCATATGGATTATGGCGTACAATTAAACAAATTAATGTATCAACGCTTAATTAAAGGCGAAGACATTACTTTATTCAGCCCTTCAGACGTACCTGGACTTTATGAAGCTTTCTTTGCTGATCAAGATAAATTTGAAGAACTTTACGTGAAATACGAACAGGATCCAAATATCCGCAAACGTTCTGTAAAAGCCGTTGAGTTATTCTCTTTATTAATGCAAGAACGTGCATCAACTGGTCGTATTTATATCCAAAACGTGGATCACTGTAATACTCACTCACCGTTTGATCCGCTTGTTGCACCGGTGCGTCAATCTAACTTATGTTTAGAAATTGCATTACCAACTAAACCATTACAACATTTCCATGATGAAAATGGTGAAATTGCCCTTTGTACGCTTTCTGCATTTAACTTAGGTAAATTAGATAATTTAGATGAGTTAGATAACTTGGCAGATCTTGCAGTACGTGCATTAGATGCATTACTTGATTACCAAGGCTACCCTGTTCCTGCGGCGAAACGCTCTTCATTAGGTCGTCGTTCACTTGGTATTGGTGTAATTAACTATGCGTATTATTTAGCGAAAAATGGTGTGCGTTATTCTGATGGTTCAGCGAACGATTTAACTCACCGTACATTTGAAGCGATTCAATACTATCTACTGAAAGCCTCCATGAACTTAGCGAAAGAATTAGGTGCATGTGAATACTTCAATGAAACCAATTACGCGAAAGGTATTTTACCAATCGATACGTATAAGAAAGATATCGATAGCTTAACGCAAGAACCATTGCATTATGATTGGGAAACATTACGTCACGAAATCAAAGAATTTGGTTTACGTAACTCAACCTTAACTGCATTAATGCCGTCAGAAACCTCTTCACAGATTTCTAACGCAACAAACGGTATCGAACCACCACGTGGTCATGTAAGTATTAAAGCGTCAAAAGATGGTATCTTAAAACAAGTCGTACCAGATTATGAGAACTTAAGCGATAACTACGAATTACTTTGGGATATCCCAAGCAATGATGGTTACTTACACTTAGTGGGTATTATGCAAAAATTCGTGGATCAAGCGATCTCTGCCAACACCAACTACGATCCAAAACGTTTTGAAGACGGTAAAGTACCAATGAAAGTGTTGTTAAAAGATCTTTTAACCGCTTACAAATACGGTTTAAAAACCCTTTACTATCAAAATACTCGTGATGGTGCTGAAGACAGCCAAGAAGATTTAGATGATGGCTGTGCGGGTGGCGCTTGTAAGATTTAATAATTTAGGTGGGCTTGTTTACAAGTCCGCCTTTTGATATTTTTAGGCAATCAATCATTAAGTGGGTAAAAGCCCGCTATAAGTAAGGATATAACATGGCATATACTACTTTCTCACAAACTAAAAACGACCAATTAAAAGAGCCTATGTTCTTTGGTCAAAACGTTAACGTTGCACGTTACGATCAACAAAAATATGAGACGTTTGAAAAGCTCATTGAAAAACAACTTTCTTTTTTCTGGCGTCCGGAAGAAGTGGATGTGTCGCAAGACCGTATCGACTACGCGGCATTGCCTGAACATGAAAAACACATTTTCATCAGCAACTTAAAATATCAAACCTTGTTGGATTCCATTCAAGGTCGTAGCCCAAACGTAGCGTTGTTGCCGTTGGTGTCTATTCCGGAATTAGAAACTTGGATCGAGACTTGGACATTCTCTGAAACCATCCACTCCCGTTCTTACACGCACATTATTCGTAATATTGTGAACGATCCATCTATCGTGTTTGATGACATCGTGACCAACGAAGAAATCATCAAACGCGCGCGTGATATTTCTTCTTACTACGATGATTTAATCCGTGATAGCCAACTTTACAGCCTGTACGGCGAAGGCACTTACACCGTGGATGGCAAAGAATGTGTCGTCACATTGCGTAATTTGAAAAAACAACTTTACCTTTGCTTAATGAGCGTCAATGCACTTGAAGCGATTCGTTTCTACGTATCCTTTGCTTGTTCCTTTGCCTTTGCAGAACGTCAATTAATGGAAGGTAATGCGAAAATCATTAAATTTATCGCTCGTGATGAAGCCTTACACTTAACTGGTACACAGCACATTTTAAACATTATGGCTGCAGGTCAAGACGATCCTGAAATGGCAGAAATTGCAGAAGAATGTAAACAAGAAGCCTATGATTTATTCTTAGCCGCAGCGGAACAAGAAAAAGAATGGGCAGATTACTTGTTCAAAGATGGCTCAATGATTGGTTTAAATAAAGACATTTTAGTGCAATACGTGGAATATATCACTAATATCCGTATGCAAGCCGTTGGTCTTCCATTGCCATTTGGTGCACGTTCAAACCCTATTCCATGGATTAATGCATGGCTTGTTTCTGACAACGTACAAGTGGCACCACAAGAAGTCGAAGTGAGTTCTTACCTTGTTGGTCAAATTGACTCTAAAGTTGATACCAATGATTTCGGTGATTTCGATCTTTAATTGATGCTGACATATATATAAAGAGCGAATTAGTAAATTCGCTCTTTATTATTTAAACTACAAAAATTTATTCTGCAATAATTTTCACTTTATAACGTCCATCTTTTTGCTTATAGGCACCATGAATATCTGTTGCAAATCCAGGATAATGTGCACCAATTTCGCAAAGCATAATTAAGAATTCAAGAATTGGACGACTATCTTCTGTAATCATTTCACCTGGCATAACAAGTGGCACACCAGGAGGATACGGAAGAATCATATTTGCATTAACTTTACCAATCATATCCTCAATATAACAATCAGTTACTTTGCCTTGTAATTCTAATTGGAATGCTTTATTTGGTGTCATCACCATCTTCGGTAAAACCTCAAAGGCTGAGAACATCAATTCTGGTAAGTTATATTTACATATTAACTTGTGAATACCTTGAGCTAAGTCTTGAATTCTCATATTTTCATAGAAATCAGGGGCTTCAGCGTAAACACTCGGTAACATTTCTTTTACAAACCGATTTTGATCATAAAGTTCTTTAAATTCGTTAAGGCTTTGAAGCAACAACATAGCCTTAGTATCATCAATACCAATACTAAATAAGACTAATAAATTGTATGTCCCTGTTTTTTCAACAATAATACCTCTATCATCTAAGAATTTAGAAACTAAGGATGCAGGAATACCTCTTTCTTCTAAATTACCATCCTTATCTAGCCCTGGAGTTAGAATGGTGACTTTGATAGGATCAAGATACATATGATCAGCATCAATATTATGGAAACCATGCCATGTAGCATTTTGATCTAATTTCCAACACTCAATACTATTAATATTCTCTGGCTGCCACACATCGAAGTACCAAGATTGAGCATCATTATAACGTTGCTTAATTTCCTTGCGGAACTTAACAGCTCGTTCAAGAGAATCTTGAATTAAACGTTTACCAGTATTATTACTCATCATTGCAGCAGCAACTTCAGTAGATGCAACAATACCGTAATGTGGAGACGTTGAAGTATGCATCATATATGCTTCACTAAAAGTAGTTTCATTAATATCGCCTTTAACATGAATCATTGATGCTTGAGAGAATGCGGCCAACAACTTATGAGTAGATTGAGTTTCATAAATAACTTTATTTGGAACTCTTTTCCCTCCCATACCTGTTTTTCCTTCATAAATAGGACTAAAGTTTGTATAAGGCACCCACGCAGAATCAAAATGGATAGATTTTACATCTAAATTCTCTTTAATTTTATCTGTGTTATAGAATAAACCATCATATGTTGAATTGGTTATTACAGCATGAACTGGCCACTTATCTGAGCCAATATGTGATAATTTTTGCTTAATAGTATCCTTTCGGAACTCACTTTCAGGAATACCACCCAAGATACCATACGCATTACGAGTTGGTTTTAAATAAACTGGGGTAATATCACTCATCATTAATAGATGGGTTAAAGATTTATGACAGTTACGATCAATTAATACGGTGCTACCAGATGGTACTGAATACATCCCAACAATTTTATTTGCTGTAGACGTACCATTAGTGACAATATAACTTCTGTCTGCATTAAACACTTTTGCAATGTACTCTTCCGCATCTTTATGTGGCCCACTGTGGTCTAACAAAGATCCTAATTCTCCAACTGATATAGATATATCAGACTTCATGGTATTTTCACCAAAGAAATCATAAAATAATGTACCAATTGGTGATTTTAAAAATGCTGTCCCCCCCATATGCCCAGGGGTACAGAAAGTGTATTTATCTTCATTAACATATTTAAATAATGCTTTTGTGAGAGGAGGAATAATATTTTGGATGTATTGTCGAATGGCTTTTTGGATTTTACTAATAACTTCTGTTTGAGTATATAAATTGCAATCGATAAATTGAGCATTATTCCCAATTTTATGATAGTCAACAGCATGACAATCATTTGTATCTTTGAGTAAGAAGATTGGTAAACTTTCATTAAGCTCAATAATTTTATCAGACAAACCATCTTCGAAAATATCATAAGTAAATAAAACACTTGCTAATCTAGCATTGTTGCGGACAATCGTTAAAAGCTCTTCAGAATTATCAACAACAATTAAAGAATATCCTTGCTGTTCTAACAATGAGGTCAATTCGTTTATATAACTGTTTTCTCTTTTATAAGCAATTAATACAGTCTTCATAATATACTCCTTATATAATTAATTATGATCACGACGGGTGTTTGGATTAAGCTCTTCTCCTGATTTTTTTGCATAAAATGCGAAGATCGCTAAAGCAATCAGGATGGTCGCTGTAATTTGATAATTTTCTGCTCCTGCAAGAGCAACGAAACAAAATAAAATTGCGAATACTGATGCAAATGCACTTAGTACGCTTTTCGTTGTCATTCCTTCAAATCTTATTAGATTAATCGCAGAGTAGAAATAAGGGAACATAGTAAGCATAACTGCGATACTTGTTAGTTGAGTGAATAGATCTGCAGCATTTGCACCACTAGCACTTACAATTGTAAGCAATATCATCAGTAAGGTCATCATTGTAGACGCCACAATTAAACCTTTTCTTGGTACGCCATTTGCATCTACTTCACCAAACATTTTTGGGAAATTGCCATCATTTGCTGCACGGCGACCAGCCTGACCTACCAACATCATCCAGGAACCTAGAGAAGTTAAGCATGCAATAGAAGTAAAAGCAGAAACAACTGGAGTTGCCCACTCTCCCACCATCTTCGATGCACTTAAACCAAAAGGCGCACCTGAAGCTGCAACTTCGGCATTTGGAAACATACCTGCAATAACTTGTGAGGCTAATACATACACAATACCAGCAAAAGTTGTACCTAATAACGTTGCTAACGGAACTGTTCTTTGCGGATTATCAACCAAACCACTACTTACTGAAGCTGACTCAACTCCCACAAACGCCCATAAGCATAATAGAACAGAACTTATAATGGCTTTTGATGGCTCCATATCAGAATTAGCTAGCCAATTAGCTTTATATGTTTCAATATCAAACCACGCCCAACCAAAAACAGCTGTTCCCACAACAGGAGTAAGTACTAAGATTAAGCCTATAGACGTTAAACGACTAACCCAAGCACCTCCTAATAAATTTACAAAAGTAAATATCCAGACTACAACTATAGCTGCAATAGCTGCTGGAATAGGTTCATTTAATATTGGAAAGAATGTTGAAGAATATGCCACTGCGGTGATAGCAATAGCAAGGTTGCCAATCCAGTTGGCATGATAGTACATAATTGAAGTTTGATAACCTAGTATTGGAGACACTTCCCCTGCGTAGGCAATTGGACCTCCTTCTTGTGGATTTTTAACGCTTAGTCTTGCAAACACATACGCAAGAGACACAGCACCGACCATGGCTATAAGCCACCCAAAAATAGCAATGGAGCCTATTTTAGCCAAGCTAGCTGGCAACAATGCTATACCGCTTCCCATCATATTCCCTGCAACAACTGCGATACAAGTGAATAATCCGATTTTCTTTGCAGAAGTCATACTACACCTCTAAATAAGTCTTAACAAAAAACGATACAATAGGCATATTAAAAGCAACCTATTGTATATTGTAATTAGATAAATATTGACAACAATATCTATCTGGTATTAATCTTACCAAGAACAAATACTCAATAATGAGATGTACATCACAAATTTAAAATAAAGTTAAAATTTTTTGATGTAATTTTAAAATGGCTAACCATCCTACTGTCATTATGTTGTTTATTTAAACAGGATGGTTACTAAATCGATTTATACGAATGAGCGAATTGATGTAGCATAATATGTATGGGTTTGTCTTAGTCCTAATATATTATTGTTATTTCAAGGTTTCATAATACTTCAGATACTATGCATTTAATCTTTTAATTACTAGATGTTACCTTAGGTGAGGTTTAAATCACTTGAAATGTAAGTAATTACTTGATAATCCTAAATTGAATGATATAGTTAAATTATCCAATTTTTAACTTATTGGCTAAGTATCGAAGTAATAGTCCAGTCCCTTAGTAACATCGGTATTATTTTAGTATATAAAAATCGAATGACGCTAAAGGTTTTTTAATAACATCCTGTTTTACAGACTACAGAGGTAAAAAAAATGTTAGAACAACAAATCCAAGAATTAGATTTGAACGGTGAGATGCGGGTTCGTCGTGAAAAATTAGCGTCATTACGCACCAAAGGAAATGCGTTTCCAAATCAATTCCGTCGTGATTCTCTTGCTCAAGATTTACATGATAAATATGACGAAAAAAATGGTGATATGTTAAAAGACACCGCCATTGAGGTAGCGGTTGCTGGTCGTATTATGACTCGTCGAGTTATGGGAAAAGCAACTTTTATTACCTTACAAGATATGAGTGGAAAAATTCAATTATATGTCGCACGTGATAATCTTCCTGAGGGAATTTATGACAACGATGTAGACTCTTGGGATTTAGGCGATATTATTGGGGTAAAAGGCTCGCTTTTCAAAACCCAAACTAATGAATTAACCATTAAAACAACTGAAGTTCAACTTTTAACAAAAGCACTTCGTCCATTACCAGATAAATTCCATGGTTTAACTGATACGGAAGCTCGTTATCGCCAGCGTTACTTAGATTTAATTTCTAATGAAGAATCTCGCCGTGCTTTTGTGATTCGTTCAAAAGTAATTGCTGGTATTCGTAACTATTTCATTTCAAGAGGCTTTATTGAGGCTGAAACACCTATGCTACAACCAATTCCTGGTGGAGCTTCAGCAAGACCATTTATAACTCACCATAATGCATTAGATGTAGATATGTATCTCCGTATATCACCAGAGCTCTACCTAAAACGTCTAGTTGTAGGCGGGTTTGAACGTGTATTTGAGATTAATCGCAACTTCCGTAATGAAGGTGTTTCAGTTCGCCATAATCCAGAATTTACAATGCTAGAATATTATCAAGCCTACGCTGACTATCATGATTTAATGGATAACACCGAAGAATTATTCCGCCAACTAGCAATTGATATTCTAGGAACAACTATTGTGAAATACGGTGATTTAGAATTTGACTTCGGTAAACCATTTGAAAGAATCACAATGCATGATGCAGTTATCAAATATGGTGCAGATAAAGGCATTGTAAAAGAAGATCTTTATGATTTCGACCGCGCAAAAACAACTGCTGAACGTTTAGGTATCGAAGTGCAAAAATCTTGGGGGTTAGGTTCTGTCGTGAATGCGATTTTTGAAGAAGTAGCAGAGCATCACTTAATTCAACCAACTTTCTTAATGGCTCATCCGGCAGAAATATCACCGCTTGCTCGTCGTAATGATGAAAATCCAGAGGTGACAGACCGTTTTGAATTATTTATTGGTGGTCGTGAAATTGGTAATGGTTTCTCAGAATTAAATGATGCAGAAGACCAAAATGAACGTTTCGATGCTCAAGTCGCAGCAAAAGATGCTGGTGATGATGAAGCAATGTTTAAAGATGATGATTTCGTTGTCGCACTTGAACACGGCTTACCACCAACAGCAGGAGAAGGTATTGGTATTGATCGTTTAGTAATGCTTTATGCTAATGCACCATCTATCCGTGATGTGATCCTATTCCCTGCAATGCGTCAAAAATAATTAAATTGAAATAACATAAAAGGAAGTCTATCGACTTCCTTTTTTATTGTGTAAAAGTGAGGTCATTTTTACCCGCACTTTCATGAAAAAAAGAGATAACCATCTTAACGATTATCTCTTTTACATTCCAATTTGAAATTATTTACCCCCAAACTTCTTCCACGATACTACGGATAAATTCGAGTTTCTTCCATTGTTGTTCTTCAGTCAGGATATTACCCTCTTCCGTTGAAGCGAAACCACATTGTGGGCTTAAGCAAAGTTGATTGATATCAACATATTGTGCCGCTTCTTTAATACGAGCAATGATTTCATCACGGTTTTCTAACTCGCCCGATTTAGAGGTTATCAATCCTAATACCACTTGTTGATTTTTAATAAAGCGTAAAGGTTTAAAATCTCCCGCACGATCACTGTCGTACTCTAAGAAGAAACCATCCACATTACAGTGACCAAATAAGGTTTCTGCGATAGGCTCATAACCACCAGCAGAGAACCAAGTTGAACGGAAATTACCACGACAAATATGCATTGTAATCGCTAAATCAGCTGGTTTCGCTGCCACAATTTTATTTAACATATATACATAATCTTTGGCAATTTGATCTAGATCTAAACCGCGTTCAGTATAAGTTTTACGCTTATCTTCCGCACAGAATTCGCCCCAACTTGTATCATCCAACTGTAAGTTACGACAGCCTAATTTATAGAAGATATTCATTGCATCAATATAAGTATCGGCAATATCATCTAATAACAACTGATTGTTATCTTTATAACGTTCAATTGGCTGATAATCTGTGGCTCGTACTGTACAAATTAAATGAAGCATTGACGGAGAAGGAATGGTTAATTTAACTTCACTCTCCCCTGCCATTTTTTGCAATGAGCGGTAATGTTCAACGAAAGGATGGCTCTCTGAGAAACCAATCTTATCCACAATTTTTAATGTTTTCGGGCGTACATTATCGTGTTTAAATTGCACTGAGAATTTCTCCGCATCCACTTCTTTCACGCCATCTAATGCAGCTAAGAAATCTAAATGCCAAAAAGTACGACGAAATTCACCATCAGTCACCGCATGCAATCCAACATTTTTTTGATGCTCAACCAATTTAGCAATTTCTGCATCTTCAACTTGCGTTAAATCAGCACAAGAAATATCACCACAGCTGCATTGATGACGAGCCTGTTTTAAAGTCTCTGGACGTAAAAAACTTCCTACAATATCAAAACGATATGGTGCAGAAGTGCGAATAGTGGCATTTGGAAAAAGTTTACTCATTTTGCTTTCCTATATTTTATTCATTCTAATGATAGACTGAGTGTAACAAAATTAATGTCTTCATTAAAGATTTAGACGTCTAGATGGATGTGAATTTTATTGTGATTTTATATGAATGGAATTGATATAACATTTAAAAAGAAAAAGTGCGGTCATTTCTAACCACACTTTAAGCCTATAAACTATTGCAATGCTTTCACTGCCTTATGGTATTCTTTTGATTGTTCCAATAAAATCTTAGCCGCTTCGCGCAGTTTATCCACATCCGATTCTGGCAAATATAACGATGTACCGATATTAAGAACATCATTCTTCAATTGCCCCTCTGGCAAATCTTTTAAATTTAAATTCACAAAATGAGCTTTAATTTTTATTCCTTTTTTACGTTTAGCGTAAGCATTCCATTGATCCGCAAATTGTTGTGAATATTTCACTGTCGATGCTGTCGTTTTATCAATTGGTACATTAATCACTGTATTCACGACATCTTTGATTCCCGGTACATCAGCTGATTTATCAATATCGCTAGTAAGTTCATTTTGAGCATTAACGTTTACCACGACAATATTACGTAAATTATAATTCTTAAGCTCAGTATATAATTTTCGGACACTAAGTAAATTTGACACATCCAATAAGCTAGCCAAACCTAAATTATCCGTTAAGCCACCATCAACTAAGTGCAAATAAGGTTTTTCAGCCTTATTTTGATAAGGCTCCATGCGTTTTTTCATGGCATCAAAGTTACTCAACAACAACCGATTAGGTGGATTCATCTGCATCAATAATTCTTTTTTATTTTCCACGAGGCAAGAACCACCATGATTATTTTGCGTAATCGGTGAAAAAATTAATGGTACGGCGCTTGATGCCGCTACTGCCCGAGCAATCTCAACATCATTTAAATCAACACAAAGCCAATCAAAGAAATCTTGCGTAAAAGAAACTTCCTGTCCTGCTGTCATATCTGTGGTATTAATCACGGCAAAAGGTCCTTTACGTTGTTCAAGATCTGCAAATTTTTTCCCACGATATAAAGCAAGATTGAGCTGTTCCTGCAACAAATCGCTACGACCAAACTGTGGGGAAGTAAGCCGAGGCACATTACCCATCGAAAATACTTCATTGATGACTTTTTTCTGGAAATTCTTTTTCAAAAAAGAATTATTAAATTTAGGGATAATATCCTGTCCCTCCAAAGCAAAATAGGCTGCTAATACTGAGCCGCCAGACACCCCATACACAATATCAATATTTTGCAATAAGGTGCTACCTTTCTCTGTTGGACGCACTGAGACATTTTGGAACTGCTCTAACACGCCATAACCTAAAGATGCCGCGCGAGATCCTCCACCAGAAAAAGTGACAATCACTAAATTTTCTTTTTGCAATGCCTGCTGCATCGCATTTTCCAAGCGATATCCCTTTTGTGGATCTATTTGCTCAATCGTTTTAGTTGGATGATAAGTAATTGAATTGCAAGCAGTAAGCAAAGCGATACTGCAAGCAAGTAAACTTGATTTGAAAGGAAAATGAGTAAGTTTCATAACAGTATTCCTTTACTGTGACGTTATTTATCTATTATATCTTTTTTAAAGGATATATACGTTTTGTCAAGGCTTTGTATTAAAAATAAAGTGTGATGCAGATCTCATTCTTCACATTTTGATCTCAATCAGAAGTGCCAAATAACATATAATAAAAGGGTCTATTATTTATTTAACAATTATAAAAAAGGAATAAACATGAAAACATTGAGTGAATTTATTGTTGAACGCCAAGCGGAGTACCCAAATGCAAAAGGGGAACTTAGTGGTATTTTGTCTTCTATTCGTTTATTAGCAAAAATCATTCATCGTGATATCAACAAAGCAGGTTTAACCAATATCCTTGGCCAATCTGGTGTCGAAAACGTGCAGGGTGAAAGCCAAATGAAATTGGACTTGTTCGCCCATAACACCATGAATGCAGCCCTTATGTCACGTGAAGAAGTGGCAGGTTTTGCTTCAGAGGAAGAAGAAAGTTTTATCGCTTTTGATACTGAACGCGCTCGTAATGCAAAATATATTATTTTGACCGACCCACTTGATGGTTCATCCAATATCGATGTGAACGTTTCTGTTGGTACGATTTTCTCTATTTACCGTCGCGTTTCACCGATTGGCTCACCTGTTACCTTAGAAGACTTTATGCAACCGGGTAATAAACAAGTTGCGGCGGGTTATATCGTATATGGTTCGTCTACCATGTTGGTTTATACCACTGGTCATGGTGTAAATGGTTTCACTTATGATCCATCTATCGGTACATTCTGTCTTTCTCATGAAAATATGAAGATGCCAAAAGAGGGCAAAATCTATTCCATCAATGAAGGACAATATCTCAAATTCCCACAAGGGGTAAAAAAATACATTAAATACTGCCAAGAAGAAGATAAAGCAACTAACCGCCCTTATGCATCACGTTATATTGGTTCATTAGTAGCTGACTTCCATCGTAACTTATTAAAAGGTGGTATCTATATTTACCCAAGTGCAACTAACTATCCAAATGGTAAGCTTCGTTTGCTTTATGAAGGCAATCCAATGGCATTCTTAGCAGAACAAGCGGGGGGTATTGCATCTGATGGTTACAATCGAATTTTAGATATTCAACCAAGTGAACTTCACCAACGTGTACCACTTTTCATTGGTTCCGCAGAAATGGTGAAAAAAGCAGAAGAAATGATGAGAGAATTTAAAGAAGATTAAATTCCTAAAGTGCGGTCAATTTTGACCGCACTTTTTTAGCGAACAAAAAGGCTAACCTTCTCAGCTCGCCTTTTTCGTTTATTGTATCAATTAGTCTCGTTTTCTTGCGAGTAACCACCAAATAATCGCCATAAACAAGAGACTTGGCATCAGTGCACCTAAAAAAGCTGGTGCATTAAATACCACACTCATTTGTCCAAAAATTTCATTGACGACATAGAACAAGAAACCAAAGCAAATCCCCGTTACGATTCTTGCCCCTGCAGTGACACTACGCAATGAACCGAAGATGAAAGATAACGCAAGCATCATCATCACACCTACAGAAAGGGGCTGTAAAATCTTACGCCAATAAGTTAATTCAAAACGGCGAGAATCCTGTCCTGTCTGTTTTAAGAACGCAATATATTCATACAAGCCTGAAATGGATAATGATGTTGGACGTAATGAAACTGCGCCTAATTTATCTGGTGTTAAGCTTGTTGCCCAATCTTCTGTTAAACGATTTGTCGTGGTAATTTGCTCTTTTGATACTGCTGAATTATTGACTTGGCGTAACTGCCATTGATTATTTTCAGCTGAATATTGCGCTTGATTCGCATGCTTCAAATGAGTGAGGTTACGCTGGTCATCAAAGGTATAGATGTAAATATCTTCTAATTTTGCATCATCTTTAATTCGACGCACATACACGAAATTATTACCGTCTTTTGCCCATACACCATTTTTCACCGAAAGCATTGAACCACCGGAAAGTGCACGAGTACGCATATCTCGGGCAAACTGTTCAGTTTGTGGAATTCCCCACTCACCAATAATCATGGTAAAAAGTACCAGTGGAAGTGCCGTTTTCATGACAGCTAATCCAATTTTAAAGCGAGAAAAACCCGCAGATTGCATTACCACTAATTCACTTCGGCTGGCTAAATTACCTAACGCAATTAATGCACCTAACAAAGCAGCCATCGGGAAAAAGGTTTCGACATCTTTTGGCATCGTTAAGCCTGTATAAGCCACGGCTTGCCAAATATCATAAGAGCCTTTCCCGACGCTACGAAATTGCTCCACAAATTTGATAATTGCCGAAAGACCAACTAACGTAAATAGTGTGGCAAAAATTGCCCCTAAGATGCTTTTACCGATATAACGATCAAGAGTATTCATCAACATTGTTATTATCCTTTTCTGAATACACGACGGAATTTATGCATAACTGTGCTATCCCAACTATTCAGCACAATCCCTAAAATTAAAAAGGCGATATTTACCACCGGCATTAACAAACCTGCATCAAGCTTACCTGCACCACCTGCAGATTTAAATGAGCTTTGTAATAAGAAGTAAATTAAATAAAGTAATAATGCCGGTAAGATTTTCGCAAAACGGCCTTGGCGAGGATTTACTTTGCTCATTGGTACAGCAATAAGCGCCATTAAAGGCACGGCTAAAATTAAGGTTATTCGCCAATGCAATTCAGCTTTGGCTGCAGGACTTTTATCTTTTAATAATTGCTCAAAAGATAATTCAGCCGCTTCATCACTTTCTGTATTTGTCTCTTGATGACCCAAATACGCTTTGTAATCATCAAAATGCGTAATACGGAAATCAGGAAGTACCGAGGTACCTTCTACACGCAAGGTATTCTGTAAATTCAAGACTTGGTCGCCATTTGGTAACGCTTTTAACTCACCTTTTTCAGCGGTAACTACTGACGGTTTCGTTTGACCTTTGGCTTTCATTTGAAAAAGATAAACATCACTGATTTGATTACCGTTAATCTTATCAATGAATAAGACGAAATTATTATTGCTTGTGGACATGAATTGACCAGAAGCCAATGCACCCATTGTTGGGTTCGCTTTAGCATCTTCGACAATCGCCGCTTGCTTTTGAATGGCCCATGGAGAAAGCCACAATGCGTTGTAAGCAGCCAAGCCAGCTGTGAACAAAGAAAGAATTAACGCCACACGAACAAGAATACGTTGTCCCACACCGCAAGCACGCATTACCGTAATCTCACTTTCTGCATAGAGTCGACCGAAAGTCAGCAAAATGGCGATAAACAAACATAATGGCAACATTAATTGTGCCATTGTTGGCATCCCTAATCCGAGTAGAGAGAACACAAGATCGGCAGGCACTTTGCCATTTGCTGCTGAACCAAGCACGCGAACAAGCTGTTGGCTGAAGAAAATTAAAAGCAAAATAAACAAAATTGCAATTTGGCTTTTAAAGACTTCTTTTGTTAAATATCGGGTTAATATCATTCTTTTTTCTAACTAAAAAACACGGGAAACTGGCTAATTTAGATGGCGTATGATACCTTATTTTCACTGATTTAAATAGCAAATTAGCAACATAAGGAAATAACATGAAATATCAAGCAAACTCAACCGCACTTTCTCAATCAACCGATTGCCTTATCATCGGCATTTATGAGAACAATGAATTGACAAAAAGTTTCAATGAAATCGACCAAATCACACAAGGCTACCTCAGTCAGTTAGCCCAAAGCCAAGATCTTTCAGGCAAAATTGGCCAAGCGACTCTGCTTCATTCGTTACCAAATCTTGCCGCTAAACGCGTATTAGTAGCAGGTTGTGGCAAAAAAGGTGAAACGACTGAACGCCAATTTAAACAAATTATCCAGCGTGTTACCCAAACATTAAAAGAGTTAAATATTCAGCAAGCGGTGAATAATTTAACCGATGTAGAAATTAAAGATCGCGATCTATTTTGGAATGTGCGTTTTACTGTTGAAAGCATCGAACATAACCTTTATCAATTTGATGAATTTAAGAGTAAAAAAGCGGATGCTATCTCACTTCAAGAAATCGTTTTTAATACCGATGACGCACAAGTTAAGCAAGCCATCGCAGAAGCACAAGCCATTGCAAATGGTGTAAAAGCTGCGCGTAATATCGCGAATATGCCACCTAACATTTGCACACCGGCTTATTTAGCAGAACAAGCTAAAAAATTATCTGAAACATCAACCGCACTTTCCCTCGATGTGATTGATGAAGAAGACATGACAAAGCTTGGCATGAATGCGTATTTAGCCGTATCTCGAGGTTCACAAAATCCGGCTTATATGTCTATTTTACATTTCAACAATGCACCTGATAAAAATGCGAAACCAATCGTATTAGTGGGTAAAGGCTTAACCTTTGATGCAGGCGGTATTTCTTTAAAACCTGCCGCAGATATGGATGAAATGAAATACGATATGTGCGGTGCAGCTTCAGTATTCGGTACAATGAAAGCCATTGCTGAATTAAATCTTCCACTCAATGTTATCGGTGTATTAGCAGGTTGTGAAAACTTGCCAGATGGCAATGCTTATCGTCCAGGTGATATTCTCACCACGATGAATGGTTTAACTGTAGAAGTGTTAAATACTGACGCAGAAGGACGTTTAGTGCTTTGTGATGCACTCACCTATGTAGAACGTTTTGAACCGCAATATGTGATTGATATCGCGACCCTAACAGGCGCTTGCGTGGTAGCGCTAGGCCAACATAACAGTGGCTTAGTTTCAACTGATGATACCTTAGCAGAACAATTATTACAAGCTGCACAGCAAACCACTGACAAAGCTTGGCGTTTACCGTTAAGTGAAGAATATCAAGAACAATTAAAATCCCCATTTGCTGATTTAGCGAATATTGGCGGTCGTTGGGGCGGTGCTATTACTGCAGGCGCATTCCTCTCTAACTTTACGAAAAAGTACACTTGGGCACATTTAGATATCGCTGGGACAGCTTGGCTTCAAGGTGCAAATAAAGGTGCAACAGGTCGTCCAGTGTCTCTATTAACACAATTTTTAATTAATCAAACCAAGTAATTAACACATAGGGCTAACATAACGTTAGCCCTAAAATTTTCTCAAAATCTGACCGCGCTTTATTCCAATTCGAATTCAACCAGTAACGGATTATGATCTGACGAAGTAACCACTTCTGATGTCGCACTTACCACTTTTACGCCTCGCGTAAAAATATAATCCAGTGGATAACCTAAAAATCTAACCCGCTCATCTTGAGATAGCGTCACTGCATCTAGTCCATATTTTTGCATCAAATTATTGACTAAATTCAGACGACGCTCATTCCATGCATTAAAATCGCCAGATATGATGATGGGGCCTTGATGATTTTCGACAAAGGAAAAAAGCTGCTCTAACTGAGTTTGATAAGCGGAAATCCCCCATTCAAAATTAATCAAATGCACATTAATAAGTAGTAAGCTATCGCCTTTTTCTAATGGAAAACTCATCACACTTGCCACTTTGGGAATTTGTATTAATGGTTCTGCTACGCCACCACCGCAATACCATTCTGGTTGCGTTTTGGTGAATGTTTTTACACCTGATAAGAGATCTTTAAAAGAAAAAGAGGACACAAAAAGTGCGGTCGAAAATGTGTTTAAATTTTGATGCTGCGTTGCCTCTTGCAATAACAAAAAATCAGTTTGTTTAGAGAGTCGTGCTAAATCTTCTTGCCAACCCTTATCTTGCCCTTTATGCACATTCCAAGTTATTAAATGAAAACGAGAAGAGGCTAATTTAGGCACTGAATCGCCAGCCTTGTCACATTTCATATTTAACTTGTTTTCAAAAGGAATATAACTCACTTTTTGTGACGTATTTAGTTGAATAAATGTACCGTCAAAAATCGTTAAATTTGTAAAAAAATATCCAACACCTAAAACTACTAATACCAAGCCAATAGCCAAAAATCGATAGATTCGCTTCATTATTATCCCCTCTCTATGCTCGAATAATAACACCTCATCAAAGCAATGCAACTTTCACTTTAATACGCATCAATACCTACCTACAACACGGTAACTTTAACTTTTAGCTTTGATTTAAATCATACTTTGCTAAAAAATCCGTTGCATTTTTCTTTCATTATCTTAGTATTTCACTCAACTTTTTAACTCTACCTCATCAATAAGGAGATTCATTATGTCTTTTGGAGATAAAAAATTAAGTGAAATCGCTGTCAGCGTACCCGGCTCAACTTCTCTACTTCGTGAATACGATTTGGATTTCTGCTGTGGTGGTTCTGATACACTTGCAAATGCAGCGGCAGAAAAAGGATTAAATTTAGCAGAAATTGAAACCCGTTTAACCGAGCTTCAAAATAGCAAAGCAGAAAATCCTGAAGAATATTGGGTTAATGCAACTTATCCTGAAATTATCGATCATATTTTAGTTCGCTACCACCAACGTCACCGTGAACAACTTCAAGAATTAATCGTCTTAGCGGATCGTGTAGAAAGTGTTCATGGCGATCGTGAAAATTGCCCAATAGGTGTGGCGGCTGAATTACGCAATATCTATGAGGATTTGAGCAACCATATGATGAAAGAAGAGCACGTGCTTTTCCCTATGATCAAAGCAGGTAACTATATGATGGCGCAAATGCCAATTCGTATGATGGAAATGGAACACGCTGAACACGGCGAACATTTAGATGTATTGAAATCATTAACAAACAATATGACGCCTCCGGCTGATGCTTGCAATACATGGCGTGCGCTTTACAGCGGCATCCAAGAATTTGCAGATGATTTAATGATGCATATTCACCGTGAAAACAATATTTTATTCCCACGTGTTATTGCTGAAAATCACTAAGAGCAAATCATATAAAGAAAAAGGGCGAAATCATTCGCCCTTTAAATTTAGCTTAAAACTGACCGCACTTTATTTCTCTTCACTGCCTTTATATAAACGGTTTTTATACAAATAGCTACCAAGTAAAGCATGTGCCAATGCTTCTTTTTTCATTTCTTCCGGCACCTCTTTTTCAGTCAATGTATCTTTTTCTTTATCATACACATAGCCTTTTGCTTTGCTATTTGGTGTTTGAATAACAACATCATGATTGCCTTTCATTAAGGCTTGAGTTTGATCAAACTGCATAAAGGCACGATTCGGATTCACATCTTGCGTTAAATCAAACCCAATCATCGGATAATTACCACTTACACCCGCAATAGAAAGTAAGGTCGTTGGCATATCAATTTGGCTCACTAAACGACTGTCTCGGCGTGGCTCAACATGATCACCTAAAATTAACGCAGGAATATGGAAATGCTTAATTGGCACCAAGCTTGCCCCAGCTGCACGAGAATCATGGTCGGCAATCACCAAGAACACGGTATCTTTCCAATAATTAGATTGTTTCGCTAATTTGAAGAAATAACCAATCGCATAATCTGCATATTTTGCGCTGTTATTACGGGTTGCTTTTGGTTGCTCGTAAAGCTCAATTTTACCATCAGGAAATTCAAAAGGATCGTGATTGCTTGAACTGAACACTAAGCTAAAGAATGGTTTTCCTTCATTCTGTAATTGGGTAAAGGTTTCGTTCGCTTTATCAAATAAATCCTCATCACTCACGCCCCAAGTCGCAGTAAATTTTGGATTTTGATAATCCTTTTGATCGATAATATTTTGGAAACCGTTGCCATAGAAGAAGCTTGCCATATTATCAAAGTGTTTTTCACCGCCATAAATAAAAGACGTGTTATAACCTTGTTTAGCAAGTAAATCTGCAATGGTAAAGAAACTACTTTGACTATTATTTAATTTCACTACCGCACGTGCTGGAGTAGGTGTAAAACCAGCTGTCGTGGCTTCAATACCA
Organism: Haemophilus parainfluenzae; assembly: GCF_003252725.1. GTDB lineage: Bacteria > Pseudomonadota > Gammaproteobacteria > Enterobacterales > Pasteurellaceae > Haemophilus_D > Haemophilus_D parainfluenzae_L. Next base: position 24,799 of record NZ_QEPO01000006.1, on the reverse strand, counting down.
CGTACAGATCGTGTACCAGTTGCATAGAGATTTTCAAATAACCAGCCTTCTTTGGCTAATTTATCAAATTCAGGTGAAAGTGGTTTTCCGCCTAATGTACCGACAAATTGCGCGCCAAAACTTTCTTCCAAAATAATGACGATATTTTTCGGTTTACCTTGATAAGTGGCTTGGTTTTTCGTTAAGGTTGGAATCTTCTCTGAAATATAATCACTTTCAGGACGGCCACGGCTTGCTTTAACAATACGCAACATTTCATCGGTATCCATTTTGCCATAGGCTTCAGAAGATGCCCCTTCGTCTTTAAATTGTTGGGCGGCATAAAGAACAGAATAGCCTGAATTCAACACGAGCGAATTGACTAACCCATCGGAAGAAAAAGCCACCATTGCAGGGTTCACACCACGGTGCTGAAAACTCGAACGCGCCCCTAAAAAGGCAACTGCAACAACAAGCAATGCGACAACAGGACGTAATTTCCAGCTCATTGGGCGTAAGTTTTTCACCGCATAACCCGAGAGTTTCCAATAACAGAAGAAAGCCGTAACGGTAAAAATAAGGCTAAAAATGACCGCAGTTAAATGGCCTTCCATCAACATTGAAAAGACTTCTTTCGGATAAATTAGATATTCGATAAAAAGACGGTTTGGACGGAAATCATAGGTTTCGATAAATGCCGGTGTAGCCAATTCCATAAACAGAATAAACACACTACCTAGGGTGAGCCAAATGCGTAAAATCATTTTCCAAATACGGCTATTATGAAATAACACCGTAAATAATGCTGGTACACCAAATAGGTAACACAAAGCTACGATGTCCATACGCAAGCCTTGTAAGAATAATTGTCCCCAGCCCGATACCGCAGAAACACGATCGGCCTGCCAAATCGCAAGCCCAAGACGAGATAAGGTGAAAATAATCAGATTAATGATGACGAAGAGAAAAATCGGATATAAAGGAGAACGTGTTTGTTTCATTTTGACACTCATAAGTCCTGAAGGTATCGCTACCCTTTGATTAATTTAAAGCACGCAAATGTGCTATTCCTTCCATAGACAGATAAAAAAACACAAAGTGCGGTTAAAAATATCATCATTTTTTAACCGCACTTTGAAAGAGAAAGATTAAGCTGCAACTAATGCTTTTAATTGTTTTTCATAAGCTGCCCAATCTGTAATTGGACGAGTTGCTACGCCTGTTTCCATCGCTTTTTTCGCTACCGCAGAAGACACGGTAAATAATAAACGAGGATCGAACGGAGTTGGAATCACATAATCCGGTCCAAAAGATAACGCACCATAATTAGCAATAATTTCTAATGGAACGGGTTCTTTCGCCAAACCTGCAATTGCATGAGAAGCCGCTAATTTCATTTCTTCATTAATCGCGGTTGCGCCTACGTCTAATGCACCACGGAATAAGAATGGGAAACAAAGTACGTTATTTACTTGGTTTGGATAGTCGGAACGACCAGTACAAACAATCGCATCCGGACGTACTGCTTTCGCTTCATCTGGGGTAATTTCAGGTACTGGGTTAGCCAATGCTAAGATTAATGGATTCTCCGCCATGGTTTTCACCATTTCAGGTTTTAATGCACCGGCTTTAGAGCAACCTAAGAACACATCGGCTCCCTTAACGGCATCCGCTAATGTGCGCCAACCATTATCTTCAATTGCGTAAAATTGCTTGGTTTCATCCATGTTATCGCCACGGCCTTTGAAAATTACACCTTTAGAGTCACACATGGTGATATTTTCTTTTTTGAAACCTAATGCTCGAAGCAAGTTAGTACACGCAATGGCTGAAGCACCTGCGCCATTTACCACTAAGTGAACATCTGCAATGTTTTTTCCAATAATTTCTAATCCGTTTAATGCTGCCGCACCGACGATGATAGCTGTACCGTGTTGGTCATCATGGAATACCGGAATTCCCATACGTTCACGCAACGCTTTTTCAATGTGGAAACATTCCGGTGCTTTGATATCTTCAAGGTTAATTCCACCAAAAGTAGGTTCTAATGAAGCAATAATATCGATTAATTTATCTGGATCATGTTCATTGATTTCAATATCAAATACATTGATGCCGGCAAATTTTTTGAACAATACCCCTTTCCCTTCCATAACAGGTTTTGAGGCAAGCGCACCGATATTTCCTAACCCTAATACAGCAGTACCATTTGAAATAACGGCCACTAAATTAGCACGCGCAGTATAACGACTTGCCGCTGAAGGATCTTTTTCAATCTCTAAGCAAGGCTCAGCAACACCGGGAGAATATGCAAGGGCTAAATCATGTTGGGTTTCTAGCGATTTGGTTGGGGTAACGGCAATTTTCCCCGGAATTGGGAATTCATGAAAATCTAATGCGGCTTGGCGTAATTGTTCGCTCATATAAAAATACTCCATTTTCACTTAGGCTAAATAAAATTTGCGCCATTATACTCTCTTTTAAACAGAATTTTGTGACATACCGCAAAAATTTTACAAAATTATTACAAAAATATGAGTGAAATCGACCGCACTTTTGTCTTTTCTTCACATTCAGAAGCAAAAACGTTACTATATCGCAAAAAATATACAGGATATAAATAATGAGTTTGTTTTCTAAATTTAGAAGTGCCATCAATAAATTACAACGGAAAGCGATTAATAAAACCTTTCAAAAACGGTTAACTAACCAAGGCATGTCAGTGATTTCTGCTAACTGTGTCGGTGCATTTATTTTGCACGATCTAAATCAGCCTTTTAATTCTCCGTTTGTTAACCTTTATTTAGACCCAAGCGATTTTGTTCGCTATCTACAGAACATCACATTCTATCAAGCACAACCGCTTCAATTTATACAAACAGAAAAACCATATCCTGTTGGTTTATTAGGTGATCTTAAGGTGCACTTTATGCACTACCACTCCGAACAAGAGGCTCGGGAAAAGTGGGAAGCACGCTCACAGCGTTTAAACCTCGATAACTTGTTTATTATGATGACAGATAAAGATGGTGGAAAAGGTGCAAAATATGAAGACTTGCAAGCCTTTGATAACTTGCCTTATCCAAACAAAGTTGTCTTTACCCACAAGCCATATCCCGAATTAAAATCTGCTTTCTACATTAAAGGCTTTGAAAACAAAGGCGAAGTGGGCGATTTATTTACTTTTTCTGGTTGGAATGGCGAAAAATATTACGATCAGTTTGATTACGTCAGCTGGTTCAATCAAAAATAAGAGTTTACGATGCGACTAGATAAATTTATTGCTGAGAATACAGGTTTAACCCGTTCACAAGCCACCAAGGCCATTCGCCAAAGTGCGGTCAAAATTAATGGTGAAATTGTGAAAAATGGTGCGACCAAAGTAAGCCTAGAAGATGAAATTTATTTTGAAGATGAATTGTTGCCTTGGGTAGAAGAAGGGCAATATTTTATGTTGCATAAGCCACAAGGCTACGTTTGCTCTAATGATGATGGTGACTACCCTGCTATTTATCAATTCTTTGAACCGCCGCTTTCTGGTAAGTTACACAGTGCAGGGCGATTAGATGTGGATACCACAGGACTCGTACTATTAACGGATGATGGTCAATGGTCACATCGTATTACTTCACCAAAACATCAATGCGAAAAAACCTATTTAGTCACTTTAGCCGATCCAGTTGAAAACCATTATGCTTCAGCCTGTGAAGAAGGTATTCTGCTACGTGGTGAAAAAGAACCCACTAAGCCGGCGAAATTAGAAGTATTAGATGATTACAACGTGAATCTGACTATCTCTGAAGGGCGCTATCATCAGGTGAAACGAATGTTTGCTGCACTGGGCAATAAAGTCGTTGCGCTACACCGTTGGAGAATAGGCAACGTTGAATTAGATGAAAGCTTAGATGAAGGCGAATTTCGTCCACTCACTCAGGAAGAAATCGACAATTTAGTGAAATAATATGAGCCAAAATATTAAACCTACCTTTATTTTTATCGCCACGCTCGGCATCCTCTCGATGCTACCGCCTTTGGGCGTGGATATGTATATTCCGTCCTTTTTAAATATTGCTGAAGACCTAAATATCAACTCCGAGCAAGTTCAGCACACGCTGACATTCTTTGCTTACGGCATGGCTGCAGGACAATTATTCTGGGGTCCCTTTGGGGATAGTTTTGGTCGCAAACCGATTATTTTATTAGGTGTCATTATTGGTGCTATCACGGCCATCATTTTAACGGGTATTCATTCTATTGGCAGTTTCACTGCGCTGCGTTTCGTTCAAGGTTTCTTTGGAGCTGCGCCTGTTGTGCTTTCTGGGGCTTTATTACGAGATTTATTTAGCAAAGATCAACTGTCTCGAATCATGTCCACCATCACGCTTGTCTTTATGATCGCACCGCTTGTTGCGCCAATAATTGGTGGATATATCGTGAAATATTTCCACTGGCATATGATTTTTTATGTGATTGGCATCATGGGATTTCTTGCGGCATTGCTTGTCTTTTTCATTATTCCCGAGACCCATAAAAAAGAAAACCGTATTCCCCTGCGTCTTAATATCATTGCCCGTAACTTCATGACGCTTTCCAAACAAAAAGAAGTGTTAGGTTATATGGCGGCAGCTTCTTTTGGCTTTGGTGGTTTATTTGCTTTCGTCACTGCTGGTTCGATTGTTTATATCGGTATTTATGGCATTCCAGTCGATCAATTTGGCTATTTCTTTATGATCAATATCGCGATTATGACCGCTGCTTCTTATCTAAATGGAAAATTTGTATTGAAGCTAGGTGCTGAAACCATGTTACGAATTGGTATTGCCGTACAATTTATTTCAGGAATCTGGCTATTTTTAACCGCACTTTTTGATTTTGGTTTTTGGTCAATGGCAATTGGTGTGGCCTTTTTTGTCGGTCAAAACCCATTAATCTCATCCAATGCTACCGCCTCTATTCTAGAAAAATTCCCAACGATGGCAGGAACTGCAAATTCATTAATGGGAAGTGTACGTTTTGGTGTCGGTGCGGTGATGGGTTCCTTGGTAGCGAGCTTTAAAATGGAAACCGCTGCACCAATGCTCTATACAATGACAGCTTGCGTGGTTATTTCTGCTCTTTCTTATTACTTCCTTACTTATCGAAATGAACGATAAAGTGCGGTCAATTTTCAGATCAATTTAAAACAATAAAGGCGGGAATTTCCCGCCTTTTCATATTTCATTAAATGCTTATTTCCAAATTCGATGCTCTAATACTCGCTTTTTAATTTCAGGATAGAGGTCAATTTTAAATTCAGGCTCTTTTCCTGCTTTTAATTGATGTTGATAGTCTTTCATTAACTTCCACACAATCGGGGAAAGTAAAACGATCGCGACTAAGTTAATAATTGCCATCACGGCCATCACCGTATCCGCAAAATTCCACACGACATTGCCTGATTTTACTGAACCGAAATAAACAAAGAACAATACCGATAAGCGGAACAACCATACAAACCAAGGTTTATTTTTAATAAAGCGAATGTTACTTTCCGCATAAGCATAGTTACCAATGATAGAGGAATAAGCGAAAAGCAATAAGATGAAAGCTAAGAAGTGTACGCCAAACTCCCCTACATGATAACGCAAGGCATTTTGTGTTAAGGAAATACTTTTCAGTGTTTCACTGCCGTAATTATCTGAAAGCAGGATAATCACTGCCGTACAAGTACAGACGATCATGGTATCCACAAACACACCAAGCATTTGCACTAAACCTTGGCTTACTGGATGTTTTACATGTGCTGCAGCGGCCGCATTTGGTGCAGACCCCATCCCTGCTTCATTAGAGAATAATCCACGTTTTATCCCCATCATCATGGCTTTGGAGACTAAAGCACCAAGCATCCCACCTGCGGCAGATTGGAAAGTAAAGGCACTTTTGTAAATATTAGCGATTACCGTCGGGATCATATCAATATGCATGCCTAAGATAATTACCGCCATGATTAAATAAAAGAGCGCCATCATTGGTACTACGCTACTAGAAATTGTTGCAATACGCTTCACGCCACCAAAAATAATGGCAGCAGTTAATACCACTAAAACAAGACCAACATATTCACCTTGCCAATCCCAAGCATTTTTAGTTGCTTCTACGATTGAGTTTGCTTGCACTGAATTAAATGCAAAACCAAAAGTAAAAATAAGTGATACGGCAAATGCTACCGCTAAGCAACGTGATTTTAAACCTTGTGTAATATAATAAGCGGGGCCACCACGGAAAGAGCCATCTTTATCTTGAATTTTAAATACCTGTGCTAAAGTCGATTCCGCAAAGGCACTCGACATGCCAATAAATGCCGTTACCCACATCCAAAATACGGCACCTTCACCACCAAGCGCAATAGCTGTTGCCACACCACTGATATTACCTACGCCAACTCGACTAGCAAGCCCAGTTGCAAAAGCTTGAAATGGCGTTAAAGAATTTCCCTCTGCTGCACGACCAAACCACATTTCGCGAATACTTGCAGGGAAAAGACGTAACTGCACTAACCCAGTAGTAATGGTAAAAAATAGACCTACACCTAATAAAATAACAATGGTGATATTCCATAATGGCTCATCAAAATGTTCGATAATCCATGTCAATCCTTGTTCAATCCAGTTCCCAAATTCTGTCAGCATAAAAACCTCACTTAAAAAATCCACATTCTGATTGTAAATAGACAAAAGAAAAAATCCAGTTTTCTTAGAGGAGAACTGGATTCTTATCCTATAACATAAAATTTATTCAAATTTTCACTGTATTTTTAGATTAAATCTATTCACAGTTTAAAAATAATGCTGCAGCACCACGAACACCACCGGAATCACCATGTTTTGCTTTTTTGATTGGAGGCACTTTTGCACTACGCATTAAATGAGCTGGCAATGATTTTGGTAACGCTTCATAAAGATAATCAAAATTCGATAAACCACCGCCGAGTACAATCATATGCGGATCAAATGCAGTGATAATGTTGCCGATAGAAATAGCCGCTAATTCAACAAAAATGCGAACAAAATCAACCGCACTTTCCTCTTTCGCATAAAAACGATCGATAATATCTTTGGCTGATAATTCTTCCCCTTTTAAATCACGGTACAACATTTCAAAACCGCGACCAGAAATATACGTATCTAAACAGGCCTGATTGCCACAACCACATTGGTAAATTGGCGCTTTATCCCAGCCTAATAATTTTAAGGCATGATAATTTAATTGAAGGTGGCCTAACTCTCCTGCCATTCCCACTTGTCCTGAGTGAATTTTGCCATTAATCACAAAGCCACCACCAAAACCAGTGCCTAAAATCAGCCCTAATACGGAAGGATATTGGGTATTTTCCTCATCACAAGCTTCAGAGAGTGCAAAACAATTTGCATCATTTTCTGCCCGCACTTCACGATCTAAAACGCGTTCAAGATCGGCTAAAATAGGCTTATTATCTGCAACACGAATATTCGTCACTTCAGCAAGCCCTGTTGTCAAATTAACAAAACCTGGCAACCCAAGGCCTACCGTTCCTTTTTCACCAAAGTGGGCATCCGCACGTTCGACCAAAGTTTTAATCGCCTGTAACCAATCTTGATAATCTGTTTGTGGCGTTGGCACGCGTTCGGTATAAAGTTTTCCTAATTTTTCATTAAAAGCAGCTAATTCAATCTTTGTGCCACCGATATCAATACCGTAGTACATATTGTCTCCTCAAAATAGCGGTCAAAATTGTTGGAATATATAGGTTGCATTTTCCTTGAAATCAAAATGAAAATCCATGATAAAAATCATATTTTCGACAAGCAATAAAAAGACCGGCTTTATTACTAAAACCGGTCTTTGATGCTATTTATTGTTAAATAAGCCTTTCTTCTGTAAGAAACCAAAAATAATCAAATGAACAATCCATGCCGAAATTATCGCCACAAATAAATCGATAGGATAATGCATTCCAAGGCGGACTCGGCTAATCAACATTAATACGCTCCAAATGGTTATAGCACCAATCAGTAATTCTGCTTTAAAAGAACGTTTCCCTAATAATTGGCTAAATCCGACGGCTAACATAAGCCAAGTGGCGGCAAAAATAGAATGTCCAGATGGGAAAGAATAACCGGTTTCATCTTCATAATGAGCTTTTAACCAGGCAGGTGTATCCGCTTGTGTAGAATAAAATTTATCCACTAATTTCGCACGTTCTGAACGATCTTGATGATAAAAAGCATCCGTAGTACTTTCTGTTTTTTCCGCTAAATAGACGGTAAAAGGACGAGGCTCGGCAAAAACCGTTTTTAAACCTGTTTTAATTACTTGTGTAGATAATACCGACAGGCCCATTACAATCACACCCATAATCCACTGTTTACGGTCTTCAAAAAGAAAACGGAAAAGTAAAGCAAACACACCACAGGTAATTAAAGCATAAGGTACGCTACCCGTTTCGGTTAGAAGATAAAGCCAATAATCCCATTCCATTAATTGGTTGTTTCCATGCCAATGATAAGCAAAACCCCAAACAAAAAATGGTACAAGACAAAGGAATAACGTATATAATGATAGCCTTTTAAACATTGTTGCCTCTTGATAATAAAAATAAAGTACATATTTTAGCAGAATAAAGTTGAAAAAAGGATACGTTATGTCAAAAATCCAACTGGTTGCTCAAGCCAATTTACCTACCGAATATGGCATATTTAAAATGGTCGGATTTGAATTTCCCGATACAAAAAAAGAACATGTTGCATTAGTAATGGGTGATATTTCAAACCAAGATGAGCCTGTACTCGCTCGCATTCATTCGGAATGCTTAACGGGTGATGCATTGCACAGTTTAAAATGCGATTGTGGTTTCCAGCTTGCAGCCGCATTACGTCAAATTAGCGAAGCGGGTCGAGGTGTGTTGATCTATCATCGTGAAGAAGGGCGAGGTATTGGTCTAATTAATAAAATTCGTGCCTATTCATTACAAGATCAAGGCATGGATACTATTGAAGCTAACCTTGCGTTAGGTTTTAAAGCTGATGAACGTAACTTTAATGTATGTGCCGATATGTTTGAATTATTAGGTGTGAAGCAAGTTCGCTTGATGACAAACAACCCGCAAAAAGTAGAAACCATGAAAAAAGCGGGAATTAATATCGTAGAACGTGTACCGTTGAATGTAGGTGAAAACCGTTACAATACGAAATATCTTGATACTAAAGCAAAAAAAATGGGGCATTATATTGTGCATAATAATGAAGAACATTTAATGACTTGCCCACATTGCCAAGAAGAAGTGATTTAATAAAAAAGCCATACAACTGTATGGCTTTTCTTTTATCAAAACAATTATTGATTAACGCCCCAATGACGAGTATCTTTATCAAATTTCATGCCTGAATGCGATCCTTCTGAACCATTAAAATAAACGTCTTTATTTGCACAAGCTGAAATCACTAATGCACCAATAACAATAAGAATCAATTTTTTCATTGTATTTACCTTTTTTAAAACTAGCTTGCCTAAATTGTATCACAATTTTCTCCGATTTTTCCTGCTTAAATTAGTCCTTTTCTTGCAAAATTTATCTTTGACTTCTACAATACCGCCTCATTTTTAACCTTGTAGTTCGCAAACCTCCTACATAAAAAAACTAGGTATCCTATGAATATTTCAAATCCTAATCTCAATCGTAAAGCCCTTGTGATCTTCTCTGGTGGACAAGATTCCACAATCTGTTTAATTCAAGCCATTGCCGAATATGGCGTGGAAAATGTCGAAACCGTCACCTTTCAATATGGCCAGCGCCATGCCATTGAATTAGAAAAAGCCAGTTGGATCGCCAAAGATCTCGGCGTAAAGCAAACGTTAATTGATACATCGGTTATCAAATCTATCACCCACAACGCCTTAATGGATGCAAACGCTGATATTGAGCAAAAAGACGGTGAATTACCTAATACCTTTGTGGATGGCCGAAATGCGCTCTTCTTATTGTATGTGGCAATTTATGCAAAAGGCCAAGGTATTAATGACATTATCACAGGCGTATGTGAAACAGATTTCAGTGGCTATCCCGATTGTCGCGATGTATTTATCAAATCCATGAATGTCACCCTTAATTTAGCCATGGATTATCCCTTCAATTTAAAAACACCGCTAATGTATCTCACCAAAGCACAAACTTGGGCATTAGCTGATGAATTAGGTGCGTTAGATTATGTTCGTCAGCATACCCACACTTGCTATGAAGGTATTGAAGGTGGCTGTGGAGAATGCCCAAGCTGTAAATTAAGAGATAAAGGCTTACAGGAATATTTAGCAACAAAAGCAAAAGCTTAGTATCGAGATAACTCAATCTATCACAGATTAAATAGATTCAAATGAATCCAAAGTGCGGTCAAAATTCACGTCAAATTTTGACCGCACTTTTACTTGATATAGTATCCTTATCTTTTCTCATCTTTGATTTTATAAACGCGTCATTTTTTGATAAAATCATGCTAATTTTTTTATAAATAAGTAACTAATTTTAAAAATGACTACAAATTATTCTGCTCAAGAAATTACGGTTCTAAAAGATCTCGAACCGGTGCAAATTCGCCCCGGTATGTACACGGACACTACCCGTCCAAATCACCTTGCTCAAGAAGTTATCGATAACAGTGTGGATGAAGCCCTTGCAGGTTTTGCCACTAAAGTTGAAGTGATTTTACATGCTGATCAATCACTTGAAGTCATTGATAATGGACGCGGAATGCCAGTGGATATTCACCCAACTGAAGGGGTTTCAGGTGTGGAAGTCATCTTAACCAAGCTTCACGCTGGCGGTAAGTTTTCGAATAAAAACTATGAATTTGCTGGTGGTTTACACGGCGTGGGGATTTCTGTCGTCAATGCCCTTTCTGAACGCGTTGATATTCAAGTTAAACGTAACGGTGAAGTGTATAAAATTGCTTTTGAAAATGGCACAAAAGTAGAAGAATTAGAAGTCATCGGGACTTGTGGCAGACGTACAACCGGTACCACCGTTCACTTCAAACCTAATCCAAAATATTTCGATAGTAAGAATTTTTCTGTTAGTCGTTTACGCCACTTATTACGTGCGAAAGCCGTGCTTTGTTCTGGCTTAGAAATTAAATTTGTCGATAAAGTGAATAACACCGAAGATGTGTGGTGCTATCAAGATGGTTTATCGGATTACTTAACCGAAGCAGTAAATGGTTTTGAAACCTTACCTGAAAAACCTTTTGTCGGTGAATTTAAAGGATCCACAGAAGCGGTAAGCTGGGCATTATTATGGTTACCTGAAGGTGGTGAGCTTATTGCAGAAAGCTATGTAAACTTGATTCCAACAGTACAAGGCGGAACACACGTAAATGGTCTTCGCCAAGGCTTGCTTAATGCCATGACCGAATATTGCGAATTCCGCAATAAATTACCACGTGGGGTGAAATTAACGGCAGACGATATTTGGGATCGCTGTGCTTACATTCTTTCACTAAAAATGCAAGATGCTCAATTTGCTGGCCAAACGAAAGAGCGTTTATCTTCCCGTCAAAGTGCGGTCTTTGTTGCGGGGGTTTTAAAAGATGCCTTCAGTTTATGGCTAAACCAAAACGTACAAGATGCGGATCGCTTAGCTGAAATGGCGATCAGTTCTGCACAACGTCGTCTGAATGCAGCCAAAAAAGTCGTACGTAAAAAATTAGTGAGTGGCCCTGCTCTACCAGGTAAATTAGCCGATTGTGCATCACAAAATTTAGAAAAAACCGAATTATTCTTAGTAGAGGGTGACTCTGCGGGTGGATCGGCCAAGCAGGCGCGTGATCGTGAATATCAAGCTATCCTGCCGTTACGCGGAAAAATCTTAAACACTTGGGAAGTAGCTAGTGATCAAGTGCTTGGCTCAACGGAAATTCATGATATTGCTGTGGCGCTTGGTATCGATCCTGATAATGAAGACCTATCTCAACTTCGTTACGGGAAAGTTTGTATTTTAGCCGATGCGGACTCTGATGGTTTGCATATTGCCACCCTACTCTGTGCACTCTTTTTACGTCACTTCCCTAAATTGGTTCAAGATGGACACGTTTATGTGGCAATGCCACCACTCTATCGTATCGACTTAGGTAAAGAAGTCTTTTATGCCCTCGATGAAAACGAAAAAGAAGCAATTTTAGAACGCTTAAAAGGTAAAAAAGGCACTTTAAACGTACAACGATTCAAAGGTTTAGGTGAAATGGATCCATCACAATTACGTGAAACCACCATGGATCCGAATACACGCCGTTTAGTTCAATTAACCTATGAGCTAGGCGAAGATCAAGGCGCAGAAACATTAGAATTAATGGATATGTTACTCGCCAAAAAACGAGCGGAAGATCGCAAAAATTGGTTACAAACCAATGGCGATCAAGTGGATTTAACCGTTTAATTATTTGAGGTCAATCATGAACGAACAACGTCGAGATTTTTTTAAAAACAGTGCACTAGGCCTAGCAACAATTACATTAGGTGCTGGTTTAAGCCTTATTCCTTCTGCTCAAGCGGAAGAAAAAGCCTCAAATACAACAACCACTGCAGTTGAGAATTTACCAGAGATTGAAGCTGAACTGACGCTTGCGCCAAATGTGCCAAAACCGATTGAACGTAACTATCCGGCAAAAGTCGTGGTAAAACTGACCGCACTTGAACAAATTATGGATTTAATGGATGGTGTACAATTTAAATTTTGGACATTAAACGGCAGTGTACCTGCGCCATTCATTCGAGTACGTGAAGGCGATATGGTGGAAGTACAACTTTCCAACTCAGCGAGTTCAATGATGCCCCACAGTATCGATTTCCATGCAGCTGCTGTGCCAATGGGCGGTGCTATCGCGAGTGAAACCCCTCCAACCCGCACATCCACCTTTCAATTTAGAGCATTACGTTCGGGCATTTATTTGTACCACTGTGGCAGTCAGCCTGTGGATATTCACCTTGCTAAAGGGATGTATGGTTTAGTTTTAGTTGAGCCAAAAGAAGGCTTGCCAAAAGTGGATCGCGAATTTTACATCATGCAAAGTGAATTCTATACCAAAGGTGAATTTGGCGATCCCGGCTTGCAACCATTCAGTATGCAAAAAGCCATTGATGAACGTCCTGAATACGTCCTCTTCAACGGCAAAGTCGGCGCAACAATGGATGGAAATGCCTTAAAAGCGAAAACCGGTGAAACCATTCGTCTATTCGTAGGAAATGCAGGACCAAATTTATGCTCTTCTTTCCACTTAATTGGTGCCGTATTTGATAATGTGTATGTGGAAGGCGGTACGCTTGTTAATCATAATGTTCAAACAACTTTGGTTCCATCTGGCAGTGCTACCATGGTGGAAACTCGAATTGATGTACCGGGCACTTATGTCTTTATGGATCACTCGATTTTCCGTGCTGTAAATAAAGGCACAATGGGACAAATCGTGGTCGAAGGCGAAAAAAATCCGAATATTTATTCCGGAAAACTAAAAGACGAAGCCTTTAAAGAAGCCAATCCACAAAAACCACAACCTGTTCCTTACGAAATTGACAGTCATAAAGGAATGGATATGGGGCATTCTCATCACGAACATTCTGATGCGAGTTCCGGTGCAACCAGAAAATAGATTAGAAGAATATGAACAATATTAATTACGAAGGCATCGAACAGATACCACTTCGCACCTTTACAGAAAAGGCTTACCTTAATTATTCCATGTACGTCATCATGGATCGTGCCCTGCCTTTTATTGGCGATGGCTTAAAGCCCGTTCAACGCCGTATTGTCTATGCGATGTCTGAACTGGGTTTAGATGCCGCGGCAAAATTTAAAAAATCTGCACGTACTGTCGGTGATGTGTTAGGTAAATTCCATCCGCACGGCGACTCCGCTTGTTATGAAGCCATGGTATTAATGGCTCAGCCCTTTTCTTACCGCTATCCTTTGGTAGATGGCCAAGGAAACTGGGGGGCACCAGATGATCCTAAATCATTTGCGGCAATGCGTTATACAGAATCTCGCTTATCCAAAATTTCTGAAATTCTATTAACTGAATTGGGTCAAGGCACTGTTGATTTCCAACCAAACTTTGATGGCACCTTAGAAGAACCACAATATTTGCCTGCTCGTTTGCCTCATATTCTGTTAAACGGTACTACCGGGATTGCCGTTGGTATGGCAACAGATATTCCACCACACAATATTAATGAAGTGGCAGATGCAACTGTCCTGCTATTAGATAATCCAAAAGCAGGATTAGATGATGTACTCAATATTATTCAAGGCCCTGATTTCCCAACTGAAGCGGAAATTATTTCGCCAAAAGATGATATTCGCAAAATGTATGAAACTGGTCGTGGTTCTATCAAAATGCGGGCAACATGGCATAAAGAAGACGGTGAAATCATCATTAGTGCACTTCCTCATCAATCTTCACCATCAAAAATCATTGCGCAAATTGCTGAGCAAATGACAGCAAAAAAATTGCCAATGGTGGAAGATATTCGTGATGAAGCAGATTACGAAAATCCTGTGCGTATCGTGCTTGTACCACGTTCAAATCGCGTTGACACAGATGCCTTGATGGCGCATTTATTTGCGACGACTGATCTTGAAAAAAGCTATCGTGTGAATATGAATATGATCGGGCTTGATCATAAACCAGCCGTGAAAGGCTTACTTCAAGTCCTTACTGAATGGCTGACATTCCGTCGCACTACCGTGACTCGTCGTTTACAACATCGTTTGGATAAAGTACTCGCTCGTTTACATATTTTAGATGGTTTAATGATTGCCTTCCTCAATATTGATGAAGTCATTGAGATTATTCGTACTGAAGACGAACCTAAACAAGTTTTAATGACTCGCTTTAACTTAAGTGATGAACAAGCAGAAGCCATTTTAAACTTACGTTTACGCCATTTAGCTAAATTAGAAGAACATCAATTACAAGCTGAAAAAGATAAACTCGAAGAAGAGCGGTCAAATTTAGAGTTAATTTTAGGATCTGAGCGTCGCTTAAATACTTTGATCAAAAAAGAAATTCAAGAAGACGCAAAAAAATACACCAGCCCTAGAATGTCTCAATTAGTTGAACGTGAAGAAGCAAAAGCCATTTCTGAAAGTGAAATGACTCCGGCTGAACCCGTTACTGTTATCTTATCTGAAATGGGATGGGTACGCTGTGCAAAAGGGCATGACATTGATCCGGCAGGCTTAAGTTATAAAGCAGGCGATAAATATCTCGCTCACGCTTGTGGTAAAAGCAATCAACCCGTAATCTTTATTGATAGTACTGGTCGTAGCTACGCTTTAGATCCATTAAGCTTGCCTTCTGCGCGTTCCCAAGGTGAACCGCTCACCGGTAAACTTACATTACCAGCTGGTGCGACTATTGAACAGGTTATTATGGAACCTGAAAAACAAGAATTATTGATGGCATCAGATGCAGGATATGGTTTTATTTGCAAATTTGAAGATTTAATTGCACGTAATAAAGCTGGAAAAGCCTTGATTTCTTTGCCAGAAAATGCGAAAGTCTTGAAACCTGAGACACTTTCCGAGTCGGCCTCACTTCTTGTGTCCCTCACTTCAGCGGGCCGAATGCTGATTTTTCCGGTACGGGATTTACCGGCATTATCAAAAGGGAAAGGCAACAAAATCATCAGTATTCCAGCAGCGAATGCAAAAGCGCGGTCAGAATTATTGGTGAAATTGTTCTTAATTTCAGAGCAAGCCAGCCTTGAGTTCCATTCCGGTAAACGAAAAATTACTCTAAAACCGGAAGATCTGCAAAAATTCCGTGCTGAACGTGGCAGAAAAGGCTCCCAATTACCACGTGGATTACATAGTAATGTTGACATTGTGGTGGTTGAACCTGAACACAACTCATAAGAATTCTCGAAACCAAACTAAATAGGAGGATATTTCGTGAATATTGTTTTTGATACCTATCAAACACTTGCTTTAGCAAGTTTTGTATTATTACTCGGTTTTTTTCTAGTAAAACGCATTCGAGTTTTACAAACATTTAATATCCCTGAGCCTGTTGTTGGCGGCTTTATTGTGGCTATTGCATTAACGGTTTTATACAAAGTAAATGGCACTTCATTCACTTTTGAGAAAAGCTTACAAACATCGATGATGTTAGTCTTCTTCTCCTCTATCGGTTTAAGTGCAAACTTTGCTCGCTTAATTAAAGGCGGAAAACCATTAGTTATCTTCCTCTTGGCAGCGGCAATACTCATTGTTTGCCAAAATATTATCGGTATTCTGGGTACTCAATTATTAGGCATTGATCCTGCTTACGGTTTACTTGCCGGTTCAGTTACCCTAACTGGTGGTCATGGTACAGGTGCGGCATGGGCAGAAACTTTCACTAAAGAATTTAATCTACCTGCTGCCACAGAAATCGCCATGGCATGTGCCACATTCGGTTTAGTCTTTGGTGGTATCTTAGGTGGTCCAGTATCTCGTTATTTATTAAATCATCAAAAACAAGGTGAAAATCCAGAGAATGATGAAATAGATGACGTACAAGAAGCATTTGAGCACCCAACTTACAAACGTAAAATTAATGCGCGCTCAATCATTGAAACCATCGCAATGCTTTCTTTATGTTTACTCATCGGTCAATACTTAGATGGCTTAACAAAAGGTACACACATTCAATTACCAACCTTCGTATGGTGTTTATTTACAGGTGTAATCATTCGTAACAGCTTAACCCACTTATTCAAATTCCAAGTGGCTGATTCAGCGATTGACGTATTAGGCAGCGTAGGTTTATCTATCTTCTTAGCGATTGCTTTAATGTCTCTAAAACTTTGGGAGCTAGCAGGTCTTGCAACAGATGTATTGGTTATCTTAGCGGTTCAAGTTGTCTTCATGGCTTTCTTCGCTATCTACGTCACATACCGTATGATGGGTAAAGATTATGATGCGATTGTATTAAGTGCAGGTCACTGTGGTTTCGGTCTCGGTGCTACACCAACAGCCGTTGCTAACATGCAAGCGATTACCAGCCGTTTTGGACCATCTCACAAAGCGTTCTTAATTGTACCAATGGTAGGGGCATTCTTTATCGACTTATTAAATGCCGGTATCTTAAAAATGTTCTTAAGCGTTGTTGAAGCGCTTCACTAATAAAACGTAAAAAAGAAAGGCTGACATGTTGTCAGCCTTTTTATTTACTTGCTACTCAGTCAGCGTCTTGACTAAATCCATCACAAATTCTAACCGCTCTTTATTTTCTGGAAGCGCTTTCACAAACTTAAATTTTAATGGTCCATCAAAGCGATAAACAATTGGATTTTGTTGAATTAATTTGATGAATTTTTCTGGATCAACTTTTGCTGAAGGAGAGAATTCAATAAAGCCACCTTGAGCCCCTGCATCGATTTTCAGTACTTTTAATGGTTTCACCATTAAACGCATCTCAGCAATTTGTAAAAGATTTTTAGTTGCTTCAGGTAATAAGCCAAAGCGATCAATTAATTCAACTTTTAATTCGTCTAACTCTTGCTTACTTTCCGCTGCCGCAATCCGTTTATAGAATGACAAACGCATATTCACATCGCCAAGATAATCATCTGGCAATAAAGCTGGAACACGTAGCTCAATTTCAGCTTGTTGATGTGTAATCTCTTCTAATGAAGGTTCTCTGCCCTCTTTTAAGGCTTTGACTGCCGCATCAAGTAATTCCATATAAAGTGAAAAACCGATGCTTTCAATTTGCCCACTTTGTTCATTCCCTAATAATTCACCTGCACCGCGGATCTCTAAATCGTGCGTCGCAAGAATGAAGCCTGCACCTAAGTTATCTAAACTTTCTAATGCCTCTAAACGACGTTTCGCATCTTTCGTCATTAATTTCGGCGGAGGTGTAAGTAAATAGGCATAAGCTTGGTGGTGAGAACGTCCCACTCGACCACGCAACTGGTGAAGCTGAGCTAAACCAAAATTATCTGCACGTTCAATAATGATCGTATTTGCCGTTGGTACATCAATCCCTGTTTCAATAATGGTAGAACAAACTAATACGTTATAACGTTGATGATAAAAATCACTCATCACGCGTTCAAGTTCACGCTCTCGCATTTGACCATGACCAATCACGACACGAGCTTCTGGTACAAGTGCGGTCAGTTTTTCTGCCGTATTTTCAATACTTGCCACATCATTATGCAAATAATAAACTTGCCCACCACGCAAAATCTCACGAAGAATCGCTTCACGAATAATTAAATCATCTTTCTGGCGAACAAATGTTTTGATACTCACTCGACGAGCCGGTGGCGTCGCAATAATAGAAAGATCGCGAATACCATTCATCGCCATATTCAAAGTACGAGGAATTGGTGTTGCGGTCAGCGTTAAAATATCAATATTCGCTCGAAGTTGTTTAATTTTCTCTTTCTGTCCCACACCAAAGCGATGTTCTTCATCAATGATAAGTAAGCCAAGATCAGAAAACTTCACATCGGACTGAATCAATTTATGGGTTCCAATCAGAATATCGACTTTTCCTTCGGCTAAATTTTCTAAGATTTGTCTTTGCTCTTTGGCTGTTTTAAAGCGAGAAAGCACTTCCACATTAACCGGAAGATTAGCAAAACGATCTTTAAAATTCTCGTAATGCTGTTGAGCTAACAAGGTTGTTGGAACCAATACAGCGACTTGTTTATGATTCATTACAGCCAAAAATGCGGCACGCATCGCCACTTCCGTCTTCCCAAAGCCTACATCACCACAAACTAAACGGTCCATCGCTTTAGGCTGGCACATATCCGAAATGACTGCGTTAATCGCCATAGCTTGATCGTGCGTTTCTTCAAAAGGGAAGGTTGCAGCGAATTGCTGGAATTCCTCACGATCATATTTAAACTCAAAGCCTTTTTTCACTTCTCGTTGGGCATATACATCAAGTAATTCAGCGGCCACATCACGAATTTTTTCTGCTGCCTTTTGGCGCGTTTTCGCCCACGATTCATTACCTAATTTATGCAATGGTGCGGTTTCATCTGAGCCACCGACATAGCGACTAATTAAATGAAGAGAACCAACAGGCACATAAAGTTTGGATTCATTCGCATAATTGATCAGCAAATATTCTGCTTTTAATCCCCCAGTATCGAGTGTCACTAAGCCACCATAACGCCCAACACCATGATCTAAATGCACCACAGGCTGCCCAATTTTTAATTCAGCCAGATTACGCACTAAGGTATCTGGATTCACCGCTTTACGTTTATCACGCTGACGTTGTTGTACTCGCTCGCCTAAAATTTCATGTTCAGTAATAACGGCGAGTTTAGCCTCATCAAGAATAAAACCTTGCTCAAGACGACTTACCCACAGATTAAACTTGTCTTGATTGGCTTCAGATAAGGTTTTAATCTGTTTAGGTTTAATTTTTAAGGGTGAAAGTAAATCCAGTAAGGTTTCACGTCGTCCTTCGGTTTCAACTGAAAATAAAACATTTCCTTTAAAATGCTCAATAAACTGACGAAGTTGGGATAACGGTTCTTTTTGCTGTGATTGAATGGTCACGGCTGGTAATGCGGACACCGCTAAATTTTTCTGACGAACAGATGACCGCACTTTTTCTGCTTTAAAATTAATTTTAGGATAATTTTTTAATGCATGATTTACCGCATCAATGCTTAGCCACAAACGTTCTGGCGGCAAAAGAGGGCGCATTGGATCAACTTTGCGATGCTCATAACGCTGTTTAGCATCAAGATAAAAACGTTCACCTTGTGCTTGATTTGTTTCCATATCCACAAACAACGTTTTTTCTGGCAAGTAATCAAACAATGTTGCCATTTCATCAAAGAATAGCGGCTGCCAATATTCAATCCCTGAGATTAGTGTGCCTTTACTGATTTGCTGGTAAATATGTTCTGGATCGCGACGAATTTCTCCAAAGGTTTCTCTAAATTGTGTACGGAAAAATTCAATGCCTTTCTCATCAGTTGGAAATTCATGTGCAGGTAATAAATTAATAGATTGAATTTCATCTAACGTTCGCTGCGTATCAACATCAAAAGTACGAATCGAATCAATTTCATCATCAAAAAAATCTAAGCGAAATGGAACCGCACTTCCCATTGGGAAAAGATCTAAAAGTGATCCGCGCACAGCATATTCACCATGTTCTAGTACTTGCTCTACGGAACGATATCCTGCTGACTCTAATTGTAATCGCAATTTTTCAATGACAAGACGGTCACCTTTTTTAATTAGAAGGACATTGTGCTGTAGATATTTCGGCGGGCACACTCGCTGCATTAATGTGCTAATAGGTAAAACAAAGATACCTTTTTTAGTATTTTGTAAATGAAATAACGCACTTAAACGCGAAGAAATAATTTCTTGATGAGGAGAAAAAGAATCGTAAGGCAACGTTTCCCAATCAGGAAAAAACTGAACGGGCTGAGAAGTTAAATCCGGTAAAACTTGTGATAAACGAACCGCACTTTTGGTATCCGGTGTCACAACTACAGTCAATCCATCGTATTGCTCAGCAATTTCACTAACAGCAAGTGCATCTGCACTCGCTAATACATTGCCAAGAATTTTATGATCATTGGGCTGAGTCGGAATATCAAAATTAAAATAGGTTGTTTTCATAAGTGCGGTCAATTTTTATCTCATTTTTGAGTGAACAGTTGATTAGTTTAGCAAATTAATTCTACTTTTCAATAATTATCTGTATAAAAAAACAGGGTTTAAGTAACCCTGTTTTCTTTTATTTTTTGAGTGGTTCTAGTGGTTTCTCTTTTTTTACCTTACCATCATCATCAAATTCAATGCGTGGCATACAACCTCGACAACTACCTTTATCTAAACCAAGCTCACTGCAAAATTTATTATATTCATCTACTGCTTTACGGAACCAACCTTTTTTTTCTTGTTCGCTCATTTTGCCTCCTTTTTTAATTTTTGTGCAATTTCCGAACGTAATAATTTTAACCCATTTTTCTTGTTATAGGGTATTTGTTTTGTAATGAAATAATCTCTCATTAAAGGGCAATCTTTTTCATCTAAATTCATTAAAAATCGACGAATTGCTGGCAAAGCGGAAGCTAAAGTGCGGTGAAAATAAGCAAAATTTTTTAAGCTGAGCCAGTCTTCGTCAATCAATTCCCAATTTACTGATGTGATATTAAATTCCTGAACGAGAGGATGGAAAGACAAAGGTATATTCCGTTGAAAAGATTGTGTTGCTTCTTTTTCTAATTCAATGCCTTGTGTAGAAAGTCCTTTTAGAGCGATAGCTGAATAACAACCACTACTTGCCTCTAAATGCTCGCCTAAATGAACAAGAGAAAAACCACATTTCTGCCAAAATTGAGCCAGTTCTTTGGTATAACCGAAACTCACTGATAAATAATCTACATTGGCATTTTGCGTGATATATTCAATAAGTTGTGTACCAATACCATGTTGCTGCCACATAGGCTGAACCGCAATTCTCGAAATACGTAAAGAATGCAATTCACAAGCCTTTTGTTGTTGAGCATGAAAACAAAGTGCTTGCGGGACAAGATTACCTTTAGGGCGTCTAATGCCTAGATTAATGGCCTCTATAAGCGATGAATCTTCAATCCCGCCTTCTTTTAATGCCCAAACTGCGCCTAGTAAATTTTGCTCATTTTCAGCAGTAAAAAAACACTGTGAATTGGCATCAAATAATCGCCGTAGATCTAATGGTGATGTACGATAATGAGCTAATGTCATCAAGCCATAGAATTGGGGCAATGAAGAAAGTATTTCCTCTTGTGATCGTTCAGTGATTTGGCATATTTTGCTTTTATCGTATGGCGTTTGTTTAAAATCATCCTCTATATTCAATAATAAAAGCTCATCAATAAATGCCTCTAAAACATCATCTTTAGACCAACGTAGCGGTTCAATAAGCTCAAAGTCAGAAAAAGTGCGGTTAATTTTTTGCTTAAATTTAAGCTCAAAGCCTCGCCCAGTTCCCTCATAACTATGGATGGTAGTCGTAAATAAAATATGCTTAAAATGGTGGGAAAAAGCAGTAAGTTGAGCAATCGGTAGCATTGCCGCCTCATCAACAAAAAGCCAAGCATTTTCAGAAAAAGAAGGAGTATTTTGCAAAGCAAGGAAAAGCTCATCTGGTGCAATAAAGATAATCTCTTTTTGTGAAAATTCTGCCAAAATTTTAACCGCACTTTTATTCGGTGCGGTGAGGTAAATTTTAGTATCCAGTTGATTCGTTAATAAACCTGCTAGAGCTGATTTCCCTCTTCCTCGTTTGGCAGTAAGAAAGTAGAGCTCAGATTCTTTTTGTAAGATTTGCTCAATGATTTTCTGCTGATCTAAGGTCGCGTTGTGATTGACAAATGATTGTTGAAAAGTGCGGTCAAATTTTAAATCATTTTGATGATAAAGGATGGAGAAGCCATATTTATGAATACAATGCTTAAAATATGTCATAAATCTTGGCGTAGCAATTGCCTCAAGCGAACCTGACCAACGGAGACTATCTTCATCTATTTGAGAATGAAGTTTCTCCCAATTTGATAGCAATACAATTAAGACGCCATTCATTTTCAATGTACCTGCCGCAATAGCGAGCGCCTCTAAATGGATGCCTTTTCGGGCATCAAACAAGATCGTCTCAAACTCTTGCCCAAGAAGATTTTGAATTTTAGAAAACTCATTAATGATCAAGGTATTTGCCGGCAAATTAGACGGCATATTCTCACTGATCAAAATTTGAAAATGACGGGTCATGAATTACTTTTCTAAATACGCTTCTAATTCAGCTACATTTTGAGGCCATTCATTACTGAGTTGCTTTATCCATGAAGCAATATCCAATGTCCAATTTGGCAATGAGGTATCTTGAGCCTGTTTTGCGATATTTTGAACATTAACAAGCCCTACCGAGGCAGCTGCACCTTTAATTTTATGTGCGACATCTGACACTGTTTGTTGCATATCTGAATTTGCAAGATAATCCTCATAAGCTGTTTCTAATTCATCTAAATAAATTGGCATCCATTGTTTAAATAACACCACATTAGCTTTAGCTTGAGATTTTCCTATTAACTCAATAAGTGAAATATTGATGCCTTCTTGAACTTGAGAAATTTCTTCTTCATCAGAGATACATTCAATATCATCGCCTAAAAAAGTTTTAAAGCACTGACGTAATTCAACCAAAGAAAGTGGCTTACGTAATACACCATCCATTCCTTGCTCTTGATATTCTTCTTCGCTGTGCATCACGTTTGCTGTAAAGGCAATTAAAGGTGGAAGAAAATCATAAATTCCTTCTTCGTAGTTTTTACGTAGATAGTATGCAATATCAAAACCTGACATATCTGGTAACTTAATATCAAGAAAAACAATATCATAAGTATTTTTCTCAAATAATTGGATAGCCTGTTCACCATTCATCGCAACATCAACATAATGGCCTTGCTTTTCAAGAATACTTTTGGCCACAACCACATTCAATTCAACGTCTTCTACTAATAAAATAGAAAGATGCTGCATGGCTTTTTCAGCATTACCATCATGAGCCTGAGCTTTTTCTGCAATGATCGTTAAGTAAAAGGTTGAACCTTTTTCTAATTCACTTTCAACCGTTAAATCCCCTTGCATTAATTGAGCTAAATTCTTAGAAATTGCAAGACCAATGCCACTTCCTGCAGAACGATGAATATTATCTTTAACCTGATAATACATGGTAAAAATCTTATCTAATTCACAAGGTGCAATACCTGCCCCCGTATCAGTAACATTAAATTGATACTGATTATCTTGCATTTTCTGCACCCTTAGAATGACTTCACCTTTGTCAGTGAATTTGACGGCATTACTAATTAAATTCCAAAGAATTTGGCTAAGGCGAGCACGATCGAGATAAAGCCAATTAGGTAAATTATCATCCAGCTTTAAAGAGAATTTTAGCCCCTTTTGTTCTGCCATCAGGGTGCCAAAATTATAGAAATCATTAAGTAATGAATGGAAATCACAAGGCTGAATATTTAATTCAATACGCTTAGAATCAATCTTATCTAAATCAATAATATCACTAAAAATATGGCCTAAACTGACCGCACTTAGATTAATCGTATTCAGATAATTCTGTTGTTGTTCGGTTAATTTATCATCTAATAAAATTCGACTTAAGCCAATGATTCCATTTAAAGGCGTACGTAATTCATGGCTAATCGTTGCAAGTAAGGTACTTTTATCACGGCTATTTTTTTCTAATCTAGCAAGCGTTTTAGAGAGTTCTAAACGGGAACGTTCTAGTCGTTCAACAAGTAGCGTAAAGAAATAGATAACAAAAGGAGCAGTAAATAAACCAAAAGTGATCGACCGAGCTATGTCACTCCAGTGAATACCATCACTAAGGAGCGTGCTTAATAAGATTTGTATACAGATAGCTAAAATCGCAAGAATAGCGATACCAAGTAAAGAGAAACGAACTCGACCTAATCGAATAACCCAATCAACATAACGTTGCGCAAAATATCTAAAGTTTTTCATGGTTTATATTGAGAAATTAAAATTGAGATCATTCTATATAATTTTTAATAAAAATCTATAAACAAAAACCCCAAGCTCTTCAGCTCGGGGTTCACATTCACTACCTGGCGGTGTCCTACTCTCACATGGGGAAGCCCCACACTACCATCGGCGCATCGGCGTTTCACTTCTGAGTTCGGTATGGGGTCAGGTGGGACCACCGCTCTATCGCCGCCAGGATTATTCCTTTAATAACTTTTCTATTTCTCTCTGCTCCGCTAT
>NZ_QEPO01000005.1 GCF_003252725.1 Haemophilus parainfluenzae | reverse complement strand
GATGATTTAAAGGGCGTTTTTATTTCTCAAAATTCGTGGATTTTAACCGCTAAAGATGAGAAACTTGAATTGTTTTAAATTTCTCACATTTAGCGGTTACGTTTCTCAAAATTCGCGAACGGCAACATCGCCATATAACGAGTAACTTTTCTTAAAAGAAGGATTAAAAGAATGACAACAATTGTAAGCGTACGTCGTAATGGCCAAGTGGTTGTTGGGGGCGATGGACAGGTTTCATTAGGCAACACAGTGATGAAAGGGAATGCCCGTAAAGTGCGCCGTTTATATAATGGCAAAGTTTTAGCCGGTTTCGCAGGTGGTACAGCCGATGCGTTCACCTTATTTGAATTATTTGAGCGTAAATTAGAAATGCATCAAGGACATTTGTTAAAAGCTGCGGTGGAATTAGCCAAAGATTGGCGAACCGATCGTGCGTTGCGCAAGTTAGAAGCGATGCTGATTGTGGCGGATGAAAAAGAAAGTTTAATCATTACCGGTATTGGTGATGTGGTGCAGCCAGAAGCCGATCAGATTTTAGCCATTGGTTCAGGCGGTAATTATGCATTATCGGCAGCTCGTGCGTTGGTAGAAAATACCGATTTATCAGCTCGTGAAATTGTAGAAAAATCTTTAAAAATTGCGGGTGATATTTGCGTGTTCACCAATACGAATTTCACTATCGAAGAATTACCGAATAAATAAGGAAAAATTATGTCTGAAATGACCCCTCGTGAAATTGTTTCCGAATTAGATCAACATATTATCGGCCAAAAAGAGGCGAAAAGAGCGGTTGCGATCGCGTTGCGTAACCGTTGGAGAAGAATGCAGTTGCAAGAGCCACTTCGCCATGAAGTTACCCCTAAAAATATTTTAATGATTGGACCAACAGGTGTGGGTAAAACCGAGATTGCGCGTCGTCTTGCAAAATTAGCCAATGCACCTTTCATTAAAGTGGAAGCAACCAAGTTCACCGAAGTGGGCTATGTGGGGAAAGAAGTAGATTCCATTATCCGTGATTTAACGGACAGTGCGATGAAATTAGTTCGCCAACAAGAAATTGCGAAAAATCGTGCGAAAGCAGAAGATGCGGCGGAAGATCGTATTTTAGATGCATTACTACCATCACCAAAAAATCAATGGGGTGAAGTGGAAAACCACGATACTAATAGCAGTACTCGCCAAGCGTTCCGTAAAAAATTACGTGAAGGTCAATTAGACGATAAAGAAATCGAAATTGATGTGTCAGCGGGCGTGTCAATGGGTGTGGAAATCATGGCACCTCCAGGTATGGAAGAAATGACTAATCAGTTGCAATCCATGTTCCAAAGCCTGGGTTCGGATAAAACCAAAAAACGCAAAATGAAAATTAAGGATGCATTAAAAACCTTAATTGATGATGAAGCGGCAAAATTGATTAACCCAGAAGAATTAAAACAAAAAGCCATTGATGCGGTTGAGCAAAATGGTATCGTGTTTATTGATGAGATCGATAAGATCTGTAAAAAAGGCGAATACAGTGGTGCCGATGTCTCTCGTGAAGGCGTGCAACGAGACTTATTGCCATTAGTGGAAGGTTCGACGGTTAATACTAAACACGGTATGGTGAAAACTGATCATATTCTCTTTATTGCTTCAGGGGCATTCCAAGTGGCGCGTCCATCAGATTTAATCCCTGAATTGCAAGGTCGTTTGCCGATTCGTGTTGAATTGTCTGCATTAACGGCAGAAGACTTTGAGCGTATTCTAACTGAGCCAAATGCGTCTTTAACAGAGCAATATAAAGCGCTTATGGCGACAGAAGGCGTGAGCATTGAGTTTACACAAGATGCAATCAAGAAAATTGCCGAAGCCGCTTTCCGTGTGAATGAGAAAACGGAGAATATCGGTGCAAGACGTTTACATACCGTTATGGAACGTTTAATGGATAAAATCTCATTTGATGCGAGTGAAATGGATGGTCAAACCGTGAATATCGATGCCGCTTATGTGATTGATGCTTTAGGCGAAGTGATTGAAAATGAAGATTTAAGTCGATTCATTCTGTAATGAAAGTTTAGATAAAGAAAAAGTGCGGTTATTTTTAACCGCACTTTTTTTGTCTCTAGTTTTATCTCTAGATTAAGATTAGTGACCGCTGCAACCACAGCCGCCATGACCGTGTCCGTGATCATGATCGTGTTTATGACCACCGCCACAGCAACCGCCGTGTCCATGATCGTGATCATGGTGGTGATGACCATGACCACCGCAACCACAACCATGACCATCTTCATCATCGTGATGATGGTGGTGATCGTGTGCACCATGTACGTGACCGTGAGCAATTTCTTCTAGTGTTGCTTCACGAGTACCAACAACTTCAACAGTGAAGTGTAATTCTTGACCCGCTAACATATGGTTACCATCAACCACTACTTCATCGCCATCCACTTCCGTGATCACAACAGGAACAGGGCCGATATCCGTGTCAGCTAAGAAACGCATACCAACAACTACTTCATCAACGCCTTGGAATACTTCTTTTGGTACACGTTGAACCATGTTTTCATTGTATTCGCCGTAGCCTTCTTCTGGTTGAACACGAACTTCAAATTTGTCGCCAACTTCTTTACCTTCTAAGGCATTTTCAAGACCAATGATTAAGTTATTGTGGCCTTGTAAATATTCTAATGGTTGATTTGCTGGTGCTTCATCAACTAATACACCGTCTTGAGTACGTACTTGGTAAGCGATACTCACAACCGTATTTTTTGCTACTTTCATATTGTTTTCCTTATTAAAAAAATCGTCATTCATTGTATAGAAAATTATTCTTTAAGCAATGCAATTCGCGCATTCACACTGACTTTAATTTTCTCTTTGCCACTTTGAGTGTAAGTTTCATCTTTTTCATCCGAGTAAGAGAAACTTTTTGCCATCATTGCCCTTGCGGCATAAGGGCGGAAATCATTCGCTGAATCATTGGCAGAAGACACGTCAAGGCTTTGTGTGTGATAACCTTTCATCTGCAAAGATTCTTGAATTAAGAGGGCTTTATCTTTAACTTTCGCTAAAGCTTCTTTGGTTAATTCTTTTTCTAAGCTATTTAATTTCTCACGTGAAACAGACGCGCTTACGCGATCAATGGCTAATACGCCATCTAATTCATGTACTAATGTTGATAACACTTGAGAATCTTTACTTTCTAAGGTTAATTCTGCACGCGCAATCCAGCCTTGTTGTTTGCCTTTATTATCATAGCGAATCCAGGTATTACGAGAATTATCTTTAATTTCAACCGCACTTTGTGCTTTTGCCAATTCAATGGCTTTATTCATTTTTTCTGCCATAATTTTATTGAGTGCGGATAAATCATTGCCTTCCGCTTGGTAAAAAAGGGAGACTTGCAATAAATCACGTTCTACCTCTCTTTCAGCTTCAACACTAAAGCTGACATCAGTTGGCTGATGAGATACAGGTTCTGCAGCAAAAGAAGCGATAGGCAAGGCAAGTAATGCTAAAGAAAGCGCTTTGAGTTTCATTGTTTCATTCCTATTTGGGTAAGGTAAAAATTAAGGGCGGTTTAACACGCCCTTGTTATTATTAATGTAAACGTTCGTTGTCGTCTTCGACATCTTCATCGTCAAAAAATTCGCCGTCATCGCCGTATTCATCGTCGTATTCATCGTCCTCTGCATTCGGATCTTCAAAATACGTGCCCCAGCCATCATAAATGCCTTTGTATTTTTCGACTAATGGTAAAATTTCTTTTTGTTGTGCATCAATAATTTCAGGCTTTAATTCCACTTCACTGATGATGTCAAAACAGAAAATGACCTTGTCATTTTCATCTTCAAATTCTTCTGCTTCTGACACTTCATAGCCCGCTTTGAAAGCATCCACGGCAATTTTTTCTAAGGTATCAAAATCATAATGGGCGATGTGATGTTCGATAATATAAAGGGCATCCGGATCGCTGCCATCATTTAATAAGTCCGTAATGATTTCACGGGTTTCTTCTTGAAGTTCGTTAAAGTTCGTCATAAGGCATTCCTTTTGTCAGAAAAAGTGCGGTCATTGTAGGGGATAAAGATGAAAATGTCGCTAAAAATTTATTCTCATTTCAGTTTGCCTTGAGGGGGCGGAAAGGTTAAAATTCTGCGCGAATAAATTGTGCTTAACATGCCCAGCTGATCACGCTATTTATTGCAGCGAAAAAAGTTGGGCTTTCTTATTTTAGAACGAAAAAATGGTCAAACATCTCCCTTATTTCACCTTAAAAACACCGCCAAAAACAACCGCACTTTTAAAGCAAGAATTTGCTGATTTTATCGTTAAAGAAGATCTTGGCTATGAAATGTCAGGCGAAGGCGAATTTGTGGCGGTAAAAATCCGTAAAACAGATTGTAATACGTTGTTTGTGGGCGAAAAACTCGCGAAGTTTGCGGGTATCTCTGATCGAAATATGGGGTATGCCGGTTTGAAAGATCGCCATGGTATTACAGAACAATGGTTTTGTTTGCAAATGCCAGGTAAAGAAACGCCAGATTTTAGCCAATTTCAATTGGAAGGTGTCGAGATTTTAGAAGTGACTCGCCACAATCGTAAAATTCGCACGGGCAGTCTTCAAGGAAATGCTTTTGAGATTTTATTGCGTGGCGCAAAAGAAAGTGATGAATTAAATGAGCGCTTAAATTTTGTGGCGAAATACGGTTTCCCTAACTACTTTACCGAACAACGTTTTGGGCGTGATGGCCATAATCTGACTCAAGCGATTCGTTGGGCGAAAGGGGAGATTAAGGTTAAAGATCGTAAAAAACGCAGTTTTTACCTTTCAGCGGCTCGTAGCGAAATTTTTAATTTAGTTGTAGCAGAACGAATTGAACAAAATGTGGCAGATCAGGTTCTAAGAGACGATATTGTGCAATTAAACGGATCGCATAGTTGGTTTAAGGCTGATGAAAATGAAGATTTAGCGGTTTTACAGCAACGTTTGAACGAACAAGATATTTTGCTGACCGCGCCTTTAATTGGCGAAGAAAATTTATCTGCAAGTGCGGTCGAAAATCAGGTGGTTTTAGAACATCAGGTTTTCCAAGAATTAATGAAACAAGAAAGAATGAAAGCTGCACGCCGCCCTTTATTGATGCAGGCAAAAGATTTCCATTGGACGTTTGTTGAAGAAGGATTAAAGCTCTCATTTTATTTGCCGGCAGGGAGTTATGCGACTGCATTGGTGCGAGAGTTAGTGAATATTAAGGAAGAAGAATAATGCGAATTTTAGTCAGCAATGATGACGGTTTTCACGCCGAAGGGATTCAAGTTTTAGCAAAAGAATTACGAAAAATTGCCGATGTGGTAATTGTTGCGCCCGATCGTAATCGTAGCGCGGCATCAAGTTCATTAACACTTGTTGAACCGCTTCGCCCGCGTCATTTAGACAGTGGTGATTATTGCGTAAATGGCACGCCGGCTGATTGTGTGCATTTGGCATTAAACGGTTTTTTATCTGGGCAAGTCGATCTCGTAGTATCTGGCATTAATGCAGGTTGTAACATGGGTGATGATACATTGTATTCAGGTACCTTGGCTGCTGCATTAGAAGGTCGCCATTTGGGATTGCCAGCCATTGCAGTTTCTTTAGATGGTCGTCTGCATTATGAAACAGCGGCTCGCGTGGTGTGTGATTTGATTCCCAAATTACATCCTCAATTATTGAATAAACGCGAAGTGATCAATATCAATGTGCCAGATTTGCCTTATGAAGAACTCAAAGGCATTAAAGTCTGTCATTTAGGCTATCGCTCATCCGCTGCGGAAGTAATTAAACAAGAAGATCCTCGTGGCGAAAATATTTATTGGATTGGACCATCAGGCTTGCCAGAATATGATGGTGAAGGTACAGATTTCCATGCGGTAAAAAATGGTTATGTCGCCATTACGCCAATTCAAGCGGATCTTACGGCTCATCAGTCAATTGCTGCTTTACAAGATTGGCTGGAAAGTGAATAATGTGCCGTTTTGAAACGAATTTTCCCTATTGAAGCAATAAAGGATAAGTGAATGAATATTTTTGGTGCGATGTATGATAAAACAATGCAATGGTCAAAACATCGCTTTGCCGTGTTTTGGCTATCCTTTGTGAGTTTTATTGAGGCCATTTTCTTTCCAATTCCACCCGATGTGATGTTGATTCCAATGTCAATGTCAAAACCGAAAAGTGCGTTTCGTTTTGCGCTTTATACAGCGGTCGCTTCTGTAGTGGGGGGAATGATTGGTTATGCTATCGGCTATTATGCCTTTGATTGGGTTCAAGGTTATATTCAACAATGGGGCTACCAAGCTGCTTGGGAACAGGCTATGGCGTGGTTTAAAGAATGGGGCATTTTAGTGGTATTTGTCGCTGGTTTTAGCCCGATTCCTTACAAAGTTTTCACCATTTGCGCGGGCGTGATGCAAATGGCGTTTATCCCCTTTGTGATTACTGCATTTGTGTCGCGTTTTGCTCGTTTTATTTTAGTGGCAAAACTCGCTGCATGGGGCGGAGAAAAATTCGCCGCGAAATTACGTAAATCCATTGAAATCATTGGTTGGAGTGTGGTTGCTCTGGCTGTGATTGCTTATCTTATTTTAAAATAACAGGATGACCTTTTTTATGAATAAATTACTCTTAATTATTTCGAGTGCATTGCTGATCTCAGCTTGTACAGGAGAACCACAAAAACAAGATCCCGATGCATTACCTAATGGTATTATGCAACCCGTAGAAGGAACGGGAGCGGTTGCCGGTGGTAGCTTTATGCCGGAAATTGAAAAAAATTCGATGCTAAATCAAATGAAATAAATTTAATGTTAAAGGAAGAATAAATGAAAAAATCGTTTTTATTGCTCCCTGTGAGTATCGCTATTTTAACGGCTTGTAGTTCAAATAGCCCTGCGCCAATTGAAAATGTAGATGGCACACTTTCTCCGGGGGTAATGCAACCTGTTGATAATAATTCGAGCGGTACATGGCAGCCAGAAATCCAACAAAATACGATGCCAAATACCATGGGCAATAGCGTGCCAACGGGAACTCAAACACCACAACCAAGTTTCCAACCGACTTATCAACCGGTTCAACAACCTGCTGCAGCACAACCTAAACCAACGCCTGCTCCGGCACCAGTTCAACCGCAAACTAAAACGGTAACTAAAACGGTTTCTGATTGCACCAGCTCTGGCGCAATCAACGTGCCGCGTAATCCAAATACTAATGCACCGGATTACAGCCAAATTCAAAAAGGTTCATACAAAGGAAATACCTATAAAGTAAACAAAGGCGATACCATGTTCCTAATCGCTTACTTGACGGGTATGGACGTGAAAGATTTGGCAAGCATGAATAATATGAAAGAGCCTTATAGCTTAAGTGTGGGCCAAACGTTAAAAATTTCAAATTGTTCAACTAAAACGGTTACCACGACTGTACCAGTGAAAACTACAGCACCAGCTGCACCGGCAGTCCCTGCTGAACCAGAAGTGACTTATACACCAGGTGCAAACGGTACTCAAATTGGTTCTGATGGTACGGTAATTGGTCCAATTAGATCAGGTGTTGCAACAGGTGGCGCATCAACACCAGCGTTTACCAACAATACACCTAGCACACCGGTGACAACGACAACTCAAGTGGAAACCACAAACAATACTCCAGTTAATGCAAACGTTGTAGCACCAGTGGCATCGAATGTGGCATGGCAATGGCCAACACAAGGCAACGTGATCCAAGGTTTCTCTAACTCGGATGGTGGTAACAAAGGGATTGATATCAGTGGTTCTCGTGGACAAGCGGTTAAAGCTGCAGCGAGCGGTCGTGTTGTTTATGCGGGTAACGCATTACGTGGCTACGGAAACTTAATCATCATCAAACATAATGATGATTTCTTAAGTGCTTATGCACACAACGACAAAATCCTTGTGAGCGATCAACAAGAAGTGAAAGCGGGTCAAGAAATTGCGAAAATGGGTAGCACAGGAACCAATGCTGTGAAACTTCACTTCGAGATCCGTTATAAAGGTAAATCTGTCGATCCAGTTAGATACTTACCGAGAAGATAATCTTTTCTCTGAAAAAAGTGCGGTTAAAAATGACCGCACTTTTTGTTATACTCTCACCAATTTTTTCTCAATGCTTAGAATCTAAGGTTAATTCAATGCGTACAAGTCAATATTTATTCTCAACATTAAAAGAAACCCCAGCTGAAGCGGCCATTGTGAGCCATCAATTAATGCTTCGTGCGGGGATGATTCGTCCTCTTGCTTCAGGTCTTTATAACTGGATGCCAACTGGCTGGCGTGTGCTTCGTAAAGTAGAAAAAATCATTCGTGAAGAAATGGATAAAAGTGGTGCACTTGAAATCAAAATGCCAGTCGTGCAACCAGCAGAATTATGGGAAGAGTCAGGTCGTTGGGAACAATATGGCCCAGAATTACTACGTTTTGTGGATCGCGGAAACCGTAACTTTGTATTAGGTCCAACACATGAAGAAGTGATTACGGATTTAGTTCGTCGTGAAGTGTCATCATACAAACAACTTCCGATTAACTTATACCAAATTCAAACCAAATTCCGTGATGAAGTGCGTCCTCGTTTCGGTGTCATGCGTTCGCGTGAATTTATCATGAAAGATGCGTATTCTTTCCATGCGGATCATGCGAGCTTGCAACAAACTTATGATGTGATGTACCAAACTTATAGCAATATTTTCAATCGCTTAGGTTTAGACTTCCGTGCGGTACAAGCGGATACCGGTTCTATCGGTGGTAGTGCATCACATGAATTCCAAGTGCTAGCAAACAGTGGCGAAGATGATGTGATTTTCTCTACGGAATCTGATTACGCAGCAAACATTGAATTAGCCGAAGCGGTGGCGATTGGTGAGCGTGCAGCACCAGCGAAAGCGATGGAATTAGTTGATACACCAAATGCAAAAACAATTGCAGAGTTGGTGGAACAATTTAATTTGCCAATTGAGAAAACGGTTAAAACCTTAATCGTAAAAGGGGCAAGCGAAGAGCAACCGTTAGTGGCATTAGTGATTCGTGGTGACCATGAATTAAACGAAATCAAAGCCGAAAAATTACCAGAAGTGGCTTCACCATTTGAATTTGCAGACGAAGCTGTTATCAAAGCAAAAATTGGGGCGGGTGTCGGTTCATTAGGCCCTGTTAATCTTAATATTCCAGTGATTATTGACCGTTCAGTGGCGTTAGTGTCTGATTTCAGTGCAGGTGCAAATATTGATGGTAAACATTACTTCAATATCAACTGGGAACGTGATGTAGCTTTACCAAAAGTAGCCGATATTCGTAACGTAGTTGAAGGTGACCCAAGCCCAGATGGTAAAGGTACCTTATTGATTAAACGTGGTATCGAAGTAGGTCATATTTTCCAATTAGGTAAAAAATACTCAGAAGCGATGAATGCGACTGTTCAAGGTGAAGATGGTCGTCCAATGGTCGTAACCATGGGATGTTACGGTATTGGTGTAACGCGTGTGGTGGCTGCGGCGATTGAACAACATTTTGATGATCGCGGTATTATATGGCCAACAGATGAAATTGCGCCATTCACCGTAGCTGTCGTGCCTATGAATATGCATAAATCTGAAAGCGTTCAAGAATATGCCGAAGAATTGTACCGCACTTTACAAGCACAAGGTGTAGAAGTGATCTTTGATGATCGTAAAGAACGCCCAGGTGTGATGTTTGCAGATATGGAACTTATCGGCGTGCCACACATGGTAGTGATTGGTGAGAAAAATCTCGCAA
The DNA here is from genome assembly GCF_003252725.1 of Haemophilus parainfluenzae. Taxonomy (GTDB): domain Bacteria; phylum Pseudomonadota; class Gammaproteobacteria; order Enterobacterales; family Pasteurellaceae; genus Haemophilus_D; species Haemophilus_D parainfluenzae_L. The sequence continues at coordinate 129,230 of NZ_QEPO01000005.1, read as the reverse complement.
ACGGCGAAATCGAATACAAAAATCGCCGCACTGGTGAAAAACAAATGATTGCAAAAGAGCAGTTGTTAGATTTCTTGAAAGGACAAATTAAAGCTTAATTGAGTCTTTGATGATTAAAAAGGAGATTGAAGCACACACTTCAATCTCCTTTTTTATTATCGATTAGTAATTGCTTGAGGTATTACCAGAAACACCCGTTACAATCGCAATGCCTGCGCTTGCGCCAATTCGAGTAGCTCCCGCTTTAATCATCGCTAGTGCGGTTTGAGTATCACGAATACCGCCAGAGGCTTTCACGCCAATGTTGCCTACCGTTTTCTTCATTAATGCCACATCTTCTACGGTTGCGCCGCCTTTATTGAAACCCGTTGAGGTTTTAACGAATGCTACACCTAATGCTTTACAGATTTCACAGGCTTTTACGATTTCTTCTTTGGTGAGTAAGCACGTTTCTAAAATCACTTTAAGTGGCACGCCATGACAAGCCGTTAATACAGCTTGAATATCGTCTTTTACGGCATCCCATTTATTGGATTTAATTAAGCCAACATTAATCACCATATCGATTTCACCCGCACCAGCTTTGATGGCTTCTTGGGTTTCAAACGCTTTGACAGAGGATAAGTTGGCACCAAGTGGGAAACCGACTACCGTACAAATTTTTACATCTGAGCCAGCGAGTTTTTCTTTGGCTAAAGGAATATAACCTGAATTAATACAGACTGAATAAAAGCCGTATTGAATGGCTTCATCGCAGAGCTTAAGAATATCCTGCTCTGTTTTTTCAGCTGTAAGGGCAGTGTGGTCAATATATTGTGCTAATTGTTTACTATCCATATTTTTTCTCCTTATAAAATGATGTGGTTATCATAGCAAAATATCTGTAATTTTGACCGCACTTTTCTGATCGATTACAATCCATTTATCCTAGATCATGAAATTTTATTGTGAAACTTAAAACATTATTAAAAAATGCGATTTCGCTCCTGCTGACGTTGATTATCGTAAGCAGTATTCTCGATTTTATTCGTAAACCCAATATTCCACCTGAAATCAATGCGACTGCACTTTATGATTTACAGGGGAATGCCTTCTTTTTACCCCAATTAGATCAAGCTAAGCCGACGATCATTTACTTCTGGGGAAGTTGGTGTGGTTATTGTCGTTATACTTCTCCAGCAATTAATTCACTTTCAGAAGAGGGCTATCCGGTAGTCTCTGTTGCGCTGCGTTCGGGGACAAATAAGGAAGTGGAAGATTATTTACAAACGCATCACTATCAGTTTACAACGGTGAATGATCCTCAAGGCAAGATTGCGGATCAATGGCAGGTGAATGTGACACCAACAATTATTATTTTAAATAAAGGAAAAATGGATTTGGCCACAACGGGCTGGACAAGTTACTGGGGCTTAAAAGTGCGGTTGTTTTTCACAGAGTTTTTTGGCTAAGCGGTACAAAATCTATTACAATACACAGACTTATTTTAAAGAGGACAGAATAGAGGACAGAATTATGATTATCGTAACAGGTGGCGCCGGTTTTATCGGCAGTAATATCGTTAAAGCATTAAACGATATGGGACGCAAAGATATTTTAGTGGTGGATAACTTAAAAGACGGGACTAAATTCATTAACTTAGTGGATCTTGATATCGCAGATTACTGCGATAAAGAAGACTTCATTGCGTCAATTATTGCAGGTGATGATTTAGGTGATATCGATGCAGTATTCCATGAAGGTGCTTGCTCAGCGACCACTGAATGGGACGGCAAATACATCATGCACAATAACTATGAATATTCTAAAGAGTTATTGCATTACTGTTTAGATCGTCAAATTCCGTTCTTATATGCATCAAGTGCGGCAACTTATGGCGACAAAACTGAATTCCGTGAAGAGCGTGAATTTGAAGGCCCATTGAATGTGTATGGTTATTCTAAATTCTTATTCGACCAATATGTGCGTGCGATTTTACCTGAAGCGCAATCACCGGTATGTGGTTTCCGTTATTTCAATGTGTATGGTCCACGTGAAGGCCATAAAGGTTCAATGGCGAGTGTGGCATTCCACTTAAATAACCAAATCCTGAAAGGTGAAAATCCAAAATTATTTGCTGGCAGTGAACACTTCCGCCGTGATTTTGTTTATGTAGGCGATGTGGCACAAGTCAACATTTGGTGCTGGCAAAATGGCATTTCTGGTATCTTCAACTGTGGTACCGGAAATGCAGAGTCTTTTGCAGAGGTAGCAAAAGCAGTAATTAAATTCCACGGCAAAGGCGCAGTGGAAACCATTCCATTCCCAGAGCATTTGAAATCTCGCTATCAAGAATATACGCAAGCAGATTTAACGAAACTGCGCGCAACTGGTTACGACAAACCATTTAAAACTGTCGCGGAAGGTGTGGCTGAGTATATGGCGTGGTTAAATAGAAAATAATATTTATATATACAAAATGCCCTAGTATAAGGGCATTTTCTTTTTTAATGTATCATTTCTAGAGTTTTTATATATCGATTATATATTTCTTGATAGCTCGCTACTCTTAGTTGATTTGGATAAGTTCTTGAATTTTCATCTAAATGAATAAACTCTTCACATAAAGATTTTAATTTTCCCTCACCATTTGCCCACATTGCTTGAATAGCAGCTCCTAATGCAGCAGCTTCATCTTCTTGCAGACAAACGACCTCTGCATTCATCACATCTGATATCATTTGTCTCCATAATGTACTTTTTGAACCACCACCAATTAAACGAATTTGAGAAGTATTTAGCCCAGCTTGACGGAAAAGATCTAAACCGTAGCGCAAAGTGAAGGTTGTACTTTCCATCATCGCACGACAAAGATTTTCTCGTGTAAAATTACTTGAGTCTAAGCCTAGAATACTGGCTTTAGCATTAGGCAACGGTGGTACACGTTCTCCATTAAAGAATGGCAAAACAGTAATGCCATTTGCGCCAATCGTGGATTGTTGAGCAAGGAGATTAAATTCATTGATATCTATCTGGAATAAGTTCATTAATTGTTTATTTGATGATGTCATATTCATTACACAAATTAATGGAAGCCACCCATTGCTACTCGAACAAAAATTTGCAATCATCGGAGGTAAATTTGATAAAAAACGATTTGTAGAAGCATATAACGTACCCGAAGTACCTAGACTCATTGTGGCAATGCCTTCATGAATATTGCCCGTACCGATGGCACCCATCATATTATCCCCACCTCCAGTAGAGACGGTTACGTTCTTATTAAACCCAAATAACGCAGCAATCTCAGGCTTAAGTACTCCTAATTTTTTTTCTGCTGAAAGTAAGGTTGGTAGTACATCATTCATTACTAATTCTGGTGCAATTTTGGAAAATACCTCATTACTCCATTTACGATTTATAATATCAAAATACCCTGTACCAGAAGCATCGCCGAATTCTGTACAAAAATTACCTGTAAGCCAATAATTAAGATAATCATGAGGCAACATAACTTTTTTAATTTGGGTAAATTGTTCTGGGTAATGTTTACGAAACCACATTAATTTCGATGCGGTATAACCTGTTTGGCACATTATTCCAAGCTTTTCAAATGCTGCCTTTTGTCCTCCTAGTTTTTCTATTAACTCATCATTTTCGTCAGTAGTTTCTGTATCACACCACAATTTAGCATTATATAAAGGTTGATCATATTTATCTAATATTACCAATCCATGCTGTTGACCTGAAATCCCAATACCTTTGACTAAATTAGGAGAAAAGTGAAGTGAGCTTTTCGCTTGTCTTAACGCGATCTCCAATGCATGTTTTAATGCCTCAATCCACCAGTTAGGATGTTGCTCTCGTCTACCATTGGATTGCTCAATTAAATCATGTTTTGCATAACCTATGCCAATTACTTTTCTCTGGGAAAAATCTACAACTATTGCTTTTGTGCCTTGCGTGCCACAATCAATACCGATATACATAAATGCCTCCTAAGAAATAAAAAATGCGGTAAAAAATGGCCGCACTTTTACATTAAGTTTAAGCATAAATAGCTTGATTTACTAAATTTTCCAAATATTCTTGTTGGCCTGAAATCGGTTTAGGATCTAATCCTTTTTGTTGGACAAGTAGTGCAAGTCCTTCAAGTGAGGTTTTGCCTTGTAAGATTTGTTGACCAAGCTCACAATCCCAACCAGAATAACGTTTATCTACAATTTTTTGTAATGTCGCATTTTGTAACATTTGTGCCGCGCGTTTTAAGGATAGAGCCAATACATCAATTGCTCCTATATGTCCATAGAATAAATCGTAAGGATCGATGCTTTGACGACGGATTTTTGCATCGAAATTAAAACCACCTGTGGTAAATCCTCCGTGTCTTAAAATCTCATACATAACTAGAGTATTTTCTTCCACGCTATTTGGGAATTGATCAGTATCCCAACCTAATTGCGGATCTCCCCGGTTAGCATCAATTGAACCAAAAATATCTAATGCAAACGCTGTTGCGACCTCATGTTGAAACGTATGACCAGCTAAAGTGGCATGATTCGCTTCAATATTCACCTTAATTTCTTTTTCTAAACCAAATTGTTTTAAGAAACCATATACAGTCGATACGTCATAATCATATTGGTGTTTTGTTGGTTCTTGTGGTTTTGGTTCAATTAACAATGTACCTTTAAATCCAATTTTATGTTTATGTTCCACAACCATTTGCATAAAACGACCAATTTGTTCGCGCTCACGCTTAAGATCTGTATTAAGCAAGGTTTCATATCCTTCTCTACCACCCCACAAAACATAGTTTTCTCCACCAAGACGTTGAGTTGCATTCATTGCATTAAAGACTTGTGTCGCAGCCCAAGCAAATACCTCAGGGTTTGGGTTTGTAGAGGCTCCAGACATATAACGTGGATTAGTAAAACAATTTGCTGTACCCCATAAAAGTTTCACTCCTGTTTCAGCTTGTTTGCGTTCTAAAATATCAACAATATGATTAAAATTATGTACATATTCCTGAACCGAATTGCCCTCCGGTGCAACATCCACATCATGGAAACAGTAATACGGCACACCTAATTTACTTAAAAATTCAAATGCAATATCTGCTTTTTGCTCAGCTGCCACAAGAGTATTTGAATTTTTTTGCCAACTGCGATTAAGTGACCCTTGTCCAAACATATCATTTCCATTCCAGCAAAATGTATGCCAATAGCACACAGCTAAACGTAAATGTTCAGCCATAGTTTTACCTAAAATAACTTGATTCGCATCATAGTGTTTAAAGGCAAAAGGATTTGTAGATTGTGGTCCTTCAAATTTTACTTTTTCAATTTTGTCGAAGTAGGTTTTCATAAGATTTTCCTCTCTGATAATGAATTTGTTGCATTTTTGAGAAAAAAATCTGTTTCATCAATTACGTTATTTCGTTTTTCAATAGCGATAATTTGTAATTGTGGTAGAGATCACAATTGTGAAAAAACGTAATAATAGTAAAAGATTTTATAATTGAAAGCATTTACTAAAGTAGGAAAACTAAAAAGCAGAGCTATAGCTCTACACTCTACTTACTTAACTATTGAGGTATCAGTATGAAAATCAAATCAGCTTTACTCACACTCGCAGCTGTATTAACGGTATTTAGTAGTTCAGCATATTCAAAAGATCTTAAAATAGGTCTATCTATTGATGACTTACGTTTAGAGAGATGGCAAAAAGACCGAGATATTTTCGTAAAAAAAGCAGAAACAATGGGGGCAAAAGTATTTGTTCAGTCTGCAAATGGTGATGACTCAGCACAAATCTCTCAGATTGAAAATATGATTAATAAAGATATTGATGTATTAGTCATTATTCCACATAACGGTGAGGTATTAAGTAACGTTATTTCAGAGGCTAAAAAAGAAGGGATTAAAGTTCTTGCGTATGACCGTTTAATTAACAATGCAGATTTAGATTTTTATGTTTCATTTGATAATGAAAAGGTTGGGGAGTTGCAAGCAAAAAGTGTGGTTGCTGTAAAACCTGAAGGTAATTATTTCTTAATGGGGGGGTCCCCTGTAGATAACAATGCGAAGTTATTTAGAAAAGGACAAATGAAAGTCTTAGAACCATTAATCAAAAGTGGAAAGATTAAAGTTGTAGGGGATCAATGGGTTGATTCTTGGTTAGCTGAGAAAGCATTGCAAATTATGGAAAATGCCCTTACTGCAAATAAAAATAATATTGATGTAGTAGTAGCATCAAACGATGCTACCGCTGGAGGGGCAATTCAAGCATTAAGCGCTCAAGGCTTATCTGGTAAAGTGGCTATTTCTGGTCAAGACGCTGATTTAGCAGCAATTAAGCGTATTGTGAATGGTTCGCAAACTATGACTGTTTATAAACCAATCACAAAACTTGCAGATAAAGCAGCAGAAATTGCGGTGAAATTGGGTAAAGCAGAAAATATTCAGTCTAATGCAGAACTCAATAATGGATTGAAAAATGTACCTTCATATTTGCTTGACCCTATTGCTATTGATAAAAGCAACATAGATGAAACTATCATTAAAGATGGTTTTCATACTAAAGAAAGTATTTATCAATAATCTCAAAGGGGGGGAGTTTCTTCCTCCCCTTGTTTTTTAGGGAGTATGGTATGGCATTGCTAGAAATGAAAAACATCACAAAGAAATTTGGTGATGTGACTGCACTTAGTAACATTTCAATTGAATTAGAAGCTGGTGAGATTTTATCTTTATGTGGAGAAAATGGTTCAGGAAAATCAACGCTAATGAAAGTCCTTTGTGGTATTTATCCTTATGGGGATTATAGCGGGAATATTTATTTTTCAGATAGTGAATTAAAGGCTAAAAATATTAAAGATACAGAACAAAAGGGTATTTCCATTATTCACCAAGAGCTTACCCTAGTAAAAAATATGTCAGTGCTTGAAAATATCTTTTTAGGTAATGAAATGACTTATAAAGGTTTAACATTAGACAATGAAATGTATATACGTTGTAAAACGTTATTGCAACAGGTTCAATTAAATATTGACCCTAATACCCAGGTCGGTGAGTTAGGGCTTGGGCAACAGCAATTAGTAGAAATTGCAAAAGCATTGAACAAGCAAGTTCGCTTGCTTATTCTTGATGAACCTACAGCTTCGCTTACTGAAAAAGAAACTGCCATCTTATTAAATTTGGTCAAGGAACTCAAAACTCATAATATCGCCTGTATCTATATTTCTCATAAACTTAATGAAGTCAAAGAAATCTCCGACAAGATTTGTGTCATTCGAGATGGCGAACATATTGGTACAAAAGTTTCTTCTACAATGACTGAGGACGACATTATTACCATGATGGTTGGTCGCGAAATTACTTCACTTTATCCTCATGAATTACATGAAATTAAAGAGGAAATTTTGCGAGTTGAAAATCTTTCTGCTTGGCATCCAATTAATACACATATTAAGCGTGTAAACGATGTCACTTTTAGTCTTCATGCTGGTGAGATTTTAGGTGTTGCAGGTTTAGTTGGTTCAGGACGAACAGAAATGGTGCAATGTTTGTTTGGTTCTTACCAAGGAAAGCATGAAGGTAAAATTTTCATTAATGAAGAACAGGTCGACATAAAAAATTGCGCACAAGCAATTAGACATAAAATTGTAATGGTACCTGAGGACCGTAAGAAACATGGCATAGTTTCGATTATGGAGGTGGGCAAAAATATTACTCTTTCTTCTCTAAAAGAATATTGTTTTGGAAAAATGGTGCTTAATGAGGCGAAAGAAGAACAAGTAATCGCTTCAGCGATTAAGCAGCTTAAAGTGAAAACCTCCTCTCCAAATTTAGCTATTGGTCGCTTAAGCGGAGGTAATCAACAAAAGGCAATTTTAGCAAAATGTTTACTACTCAATCCCAAAATTTTAATTTTAGATGAACCGACCCGTGGTATTGATGTAGGAGCAAAATATGAAATTTATAAATTAATTAATCAGCTCGCTCAAGAAGGTATTGGAATTATTGTGATTTCATCTGAGTTACCAGAGGTGCTTGGTATTAGTGACCGAGTTCTTGTTATGCACCAAGGTAAACTTAAAGCTAATCTTATTAATAATGGACTCACACAGGAACAAGTAATGGAAACTGCACTTAAGGAGTAATCTATGTTTAAGTTAAAATCCGTGAATCTACAAGTTTATATTATGCTAATTGCTATTGCTGTTATTATGGTATTTTTTACCGTGGCAACAGATGGTGCTTATTTAAGTGCACGAAATATTTCTAACTTATTGCGTCAAACTTCAATTACTGGCATTCTTGCTATTGGCATGGTATTTGTCATTATTTCTGCTGAAATTGACTTATCCGTAGGGTCATTGATGGGATTACTAGGTGGTTTTGCAGCTATATCAGATGTGTGGTGGGGATTGCCATTACCTGTCACCATTGTAGCAACGCTAGCACTTGGATTACTCTTTGGCTTATGGAATGGGTGGTGGGTTGCTTACCGCAAAGTACCATCTTTCATTGTTACTCTTGCTGGTTATCTTGCTTTTCGTGGGATTCTTATTGGTTTAACAAATGGTACAACAGTATCTCCAATCAGTAGCTCAATGTCAGTTATTGGACAAGGTTATTTATCTGATGTAACTGGATTCATTCTTGGTAGTATTGCAGTGATTAGTTTTATAATTTGGGGATATTATCAACGTAAAAGCCGTCAACAATTTCAACTTGAAGTGCCTGAATTGTCAAAATATTTTACAAAATATGCCTTATTTGCAGTTGTTGTATTGGGGGCTGTGTATTTACTTAATGATTACCGTGGTATTCCATTCCCTGTATTGGTACTGGCAATTCTTGCAGTATTTGGAGTGTTTTTATCTCGTAAAACATCATTTGGCCGTCATGTCTATGCTATTGGTGGCAATATCGATGCTGCAAAATTATCAGGCATTAATGTAGAAAAAACAAAACTTACCATCTTTGCTATGAATGGTATACTAGTTGCAATTGCGGGTTTAATTCTTAGTGCTCGACTTGGAGCAGGGTCACCATCTGCTGGTCAAAATGCAGAATTAGATGCGATTGCGGCCTGTGTAATTGGAGGTGCTAGTTTAGCTGGTGGTGTTGGTAGTATTTGGGGAGTTGTGATTGGGGCTCTAATTATAGCCTCACTTGATAATGGTATGAGTATGCTTGATGTTCCAACCTTCTGGCAATATATAGTCAAAGGAACAATCTTATTACTTGCAGTCTGGATTGATACTAGTAGTAAGAAAAAAATGTGATATTAATTAGTTCTGAATCGCCATCGAAAAATGGCGATTTTTATTATACATACTTTTATAAAGCCTAATTTTCCGCTATATTTTCCAAGACCAAATCAATGGAATGGATCTATGGCTGAACAATATTATAAAATCGCTCTCTTATTTAATGCCAATAAAGTATATGATCGTCAGGTTGTGGAAGGTATTGGACAATATATTCAGGCTTCACAATGTACTTGGGATATTTTTGTGGAGGATGAATTTGTATATCATGCAGACATTATTAAAGAACTTTCTATTGATGGTATCATTGCCGATTTTGACGATCCCAAAACTGCCGAATTCTTACAAAACTCTCAAATTCCGACAATCGCTGTTGGTAGTTCTTATCAACGGTCTGATTTTTATCCACATTTTCCCTACGTTGCAACTGATAATACAGCATTAGTTGATATGGCCTTTTCTCATCTTCAAGAAAAGGGTCTTTCACACTTTGCTTTTTATGGTATGCAAATGGATTGTGAAAAACACTGGTCAAAAGAGCGAAAAAGTGAGTTTATCGCATTAATGGAGAAAAATCATTATCCGCTTTACCTTTATGAAGGTGCCCAAACTAACGCCTCAAACTGGTTAGAGGAGCAACGAAATCTGATTAAATGGCTGAAAACTCTACCGATTCATACAGGGATTATTGCAGTAACCGATGCAAGAGCGCGCCATCTATTACAAGCTTGTGAATATAGCAAGATCGCAGTGCCAGAAGAGCTTTGTGTAATAGGTATTGATAATGAAGAATTAATTCAATATTTATCGAGAGTTTCTCTTTCTTCGGTAGAACAAGGGGCGAGGGATATCGGCTATCAAGCAGCCAAACTATTGTATCGGTTATTAAATGGCCATAAAGTTTCACATATCCCGATTTTGATCCCTCCAACTGCGGTTCATGCGAGAAACTCTACAGATTATCGTTCTTTAAGAGATCCTTTAGTCATGCAAGCTATTCATTATATTCGTCATCGAGCTTGCCAAGGGATTAAAGTCGAACAAGTATTAGACCATTTAGAAACTTCACGTTCCAATCTTGAACAACGTTTTAAGAATGAAATGAATAAAACTATCCACCAAGTGATTCATGAGGAAAAATTTTCTCGTGCAAAAAATTTATTACAACAAACAGATATTTCTATTCAAGAAATATCAGAAATTTGTGGCTATCCTTCCATTCAATATTTTTATTCTGTGTTTAAAAAAGAGTTAGGCTTAACGCCAAAAGAATTTAGACAATGTAATTAAAGTGACTATTATTATGACATAACGCAATAAATTATATTTATAAGGTCAAACATGAATATTTTAATTATCGGCCCGTCTTGGGTCGGCGATATGATGATGTCGCACAGTTTGTATCAACAACTCAAACAGCAATATCCCCATTGCCAAATTGATGTAATGGCGCCCAATTGGTGTAAACCGCTTTTAGCCCGTATGCCAGAAGTGCGTCATGCTATTGAAATGCCGCTCGGACACGGCAAATTTGCCTTGTGTGAACGTTATCGTTTAGGTAAGGCATTACGCAATCAATATGATATGGCGATTGTGTTACCAAACTCCTTGAAGTCTGCTTTCATCCCCGCTTTTGCAAAAATTGCGGTACGTCGTGGCTGGAAAGGGGAAAGCCGTTATTTATTGCTTAACGATTTACGCAATAACAAACGAGATTACCCAATGATGGTGCAACGTTATGTGGCGTTAGCTTTTGAGCAAAATTCGGTGCCAAAAGCGGCAGATATTCCTGTTATAAAACCTTATTTAACCGTTGATCCTACTCGACAGGCGGAAACCTTTAAAAACTTTGAAAAACAGACCGTACTTTTAGGCGAACGTCCGATTATTGGTTTCTGTCCTGGAGCTGAATTTGGTCCAGCTAAACGTTGGCCGCATTATCATTATGCTAAATTAGCAGAAATGCTGATTGAAAAAGGCTACGCAGTAGAATTATTTGGTTCACCAAAAGATGTAGAAGCTGGGGAGCAAATTCGCAATGCATTACCAGCCGAGCTACAATCATTTTGTTTAAATTTAGCGGGACAAACTAACCTGAATCAAGCAGTAGATTTAATTGCTAACTGTACGGCAGTGGTGAGCAATGATAGCGGCTTAATGCATATTGCCGCTGCGACAGATCGTCCATTGGTTGCACTTTACGGCCCAACGAGTCCAACTTATACGCCACCATTATCAGATAAAGCCGTGATTATTCGTTTAATTGAAGGCGATTTAATTAAGGTGCGTAAAAGTGCAGATAGCTCGGAAGGGTATCATCAAAGTTTGATTGATATTACACCTGAAATGGCATTAGAAAAATTAGAGGCATTATTAGCAAAATGAACCCTCTCCGCATACATTTACAATTAATTGGAATGGTGATTTTATGGGGCGCCTCTTGGCCTTGGGGACGAGTAGTTGCCCAAGCTATGCCGACATTTGTTGCTTCAAGCATGCGCTTTTTTTTCGCCATTATTCCACTCATTATTTGGCTATATGCGGTGAATCGCTTCAAATATGCTAAACAACTAAAAGCTAATCAGTGGATGGGGTTGTTTGTGACTGCCTTTTTTGGTGTCTTCGCTTATTCCACATTTTTTATCTGGGGGCTGAAATATCTTCCAGCGGGACAAGCGGCTGTTATTGTGGCGACAAACCCTGTATTTACCACGCTTTTGGCGATTTTTTTATTTAAAGAAAAATGGAATCGTTGGGTAATACTTGGAATGGTTATTGCCATGAGCGGAACATTATTGGCTCTCACAAAAGGGAATTTTTTACAAATGATGGATTCCTTTGGGTTGGGGCAAATATTATTAATTGGGGCACTAATTTGTTGGGTTGCTTATACCTTACTGGCGAGAAAAGTACTCGCAGGCATTGATTCGCTCACCGCAACCACATTATCTTCCATTTTTGGTTTTTTATTGTTATTTATGAGTGCGCTATGCGTGGAAAGCTCGGACGATTGGATGACAGTGATGAATTTATCACAAGGTGAGTGGATAAGTTTGCTTGGTCTTGCATTTGGTGCCACAGTATTAGCCTATGCATGGTATTTTGATGGGGTGAAACACTTAGGGGCAGGCAATGCCTCGGCTTATATTATTCTTGTGCCGATATTAGGGATTTTATTTTCAGCCGTTTGGTTGAATGAACAAGTGGATTCCTCCTTAATTATTGGTGGTATTTTAGCTGTGTCAGGTCTCGGTATTATGCACTGGGGAAGAAGGTTAATTAAATGAAAGTATGTGTGATTAAGACTTCCTCTATGGGGGATGTAATTCATACTTTGCCAGCATTGACTGATGCACAGCGTGCTATTCCTAATCTCTCTATTGATTGGGTGGTGGAAGAGAATTTTGCAGAAATCCCACGTTGGCATTCTGCAGTGAATCAAATCATTCCAATTGCCTTAAGACGCTGGCGAAAATCGCCTTTTTCAGCTCAAACAAAAAACGAATGGAAATCTTACTGCACTTTATTACAAGCCAATCAATATGATGCCGTGATTGACGCGCAAGGGCTTTTTAAAAGTGCCTTTTTTGCGACACGCTTAGCCAATGGCATTAAACATGGCTATGATCGCAAAAGTATCCGTGAGCCGATTGCCTCCTTGTTCTACGATAAAAAATACGCAATTTCTTATCAACAGCATGCGGTAGAACGTATTCGTCAACTTTTTGCGCAAGCCTTATCTTATCCATTACCGAAAGAAAAAGGGGATTATGACATTGCTCGACATTTCATTTTCGCAGATTCTATCGAACCTTATGTGATCTTTTTTCATTCTACGACAAGAGATGAGAAGCATTGGCCAGAACGAGAATGGCGAAATTTAATCGAAAAACTGACCGCACTTTCTGTTCAAGTTCGTTTACCTTGGGGAAACGAAAAAGAAAAGGCGAGAGCAGAGCGATTGGCTGTCGGCTTATCTCATGTAGTTGTTTTGCCTAAGCTTTCATTGCATGAATTGGCTGAACAAATTGCCAATGCGAAAGCCGTGGTATCGGTAGACACAGGGCTTGCCCATTTGACTGCCGCACTGGATAAACCCAATATTACACTTTATGGCGCAACAGATCCGACCTTAGTTGGTTGTTATGGTCAAAATCAGCATTATTTAACAGCGAATTCAATGGCAAATATTACTTCAGACCAAGTGTTTTCTACACTAAATTTATTAATTAAATAGGTGATAAAGTAATCAAATATGTATTTATCTTGATTGATTTTAGTCAAAATATTGCCTATTTTCTGATAGTTGGCAAAATTTAGGGTTGACCATTTAGGTTGTACTGTATAAACTGCAAAAAGTTCAATTTTTTAATAAACTTCATTAAATAATAGGGAAAGCGTTATGAAAAAAACACTTCTTGCTTTATCTGTAGCGGCATTAGCAGCAGGTTCTGCACAAGCTTATAACTTCCACATTGACCAAACTGGTACTGATGTTGATTTTTACGGTTCTTTACGTGTTAAATGGGAAAGCACCTCTAACAAAACCAACTATGTAAATGGTGATGTAACTAAAGAGCACATCAATCACGCAGTTGATAACAACGGTTCACGTTTCGGTTTCAAATTAAAACAAAGCTTAGGTGGAGATTTCTACGCTTTAGGCCGTGCTGAATGGCGTATGCGTGGTGAAGCACCTTCACAACATGATTTTGACCATGTTTATACTCACCAACTTTATGCCGGTTTTGGCCATAAACAATTCGGTGAATTAACTTACGGTAACATGGTAACTATCACTGATGAAGTAAAACAAAGTGATTTAGCAAATACTTACAGCTTGACTGATGGTTTATTAGAGACTTCAGCTCGTCGTGTAACACAATATGTTTATAATGGTGACTACGGTTCAAATAAAGTGAAATTTGGTGCGTACTACGGCGGTTCAAGCAAACGTAACATCAAAAACGTAGATTTAAAAAATAACCGTAAAAACACTTGGGGTACAGGTCTTATCTTCAATCACGAAATTGATAGTATCCAAAATGTAACTGTCGCAGCAGGTTTCACTCGTGAAATTTCTGAAAATGCGAACAAAACAGCATACTACAGCAATGCTTATGCTTTAGGCTTAGCGTATAACTTTGTTCACACTACTTATGGTTTAGACTTAGCTCACAAAGATACTAAAAATAAAGATGGTGCAGGTAACAAAGTGAAAAATAATGAAGTAACTGCAGTGATTCGCCAAGGTTTAAATGAAGATTGGAATGTATATGCAATGTATTCTTACAAAACTGAGAAAACTTTACCTGTAGGTTCTGCATATTCAAAAGCGACTGATCGCCAGTTCTTAGTGGGTACTGAATACTATGTGTATAATCAAGGTTCGTTAAAAGTGAAACCATTCATTGAATGGCAAGCAACTCGTACTAAATACGAGAATACCTTTGATAAAGACTCAGGCAAACAACTTGATCGTAGCCGTGATTTCAAAACTGTTATCGGTTTACGTGCATACTGGTAATTTATCAGTTTAATTTTATAAAGCGAGCGGATAGTGAAAGCTATCCGCTTTTCTTTTTGGCTTGTAATTTTGATTTTCACCCCCATAATACTGCACAGGCACAAAGTGCGGTAACAAAACGACATCTTTTTTGAACGTTTACAATTTATTTTCAAAATTGACCGCACTTTTACTCAAAGAATAAATAGGAACAAATAATGAATTACACTCAAGACAATGACAAACTTTACCGTTACCTTTTTCAAAACCGTGCTGTGCGTGGTGAATGGGTACGATTAAACCAAACTTTTACGGATACCTTGAATACCCATCATTATCCAAAAGCGGTACAAAACTTATTGGGTGAGATGATGGTGGCGACTAATTTGTTGACCGCAACATTAAAATTTAACGGTAATATTACTGTTCAAATTCAAGGTGATGGCCCATTAAAATTAGCTTTAGTAAATGGTAATGATCAACAACAAATTCGTGCATTAGCCCGTGTGCAAGGTGATATTCAAGATGGTATGAGCCTACATGATATGATCGGCAAAGGCGTATTAGTGATTACGATTGCACCAACAGAAGGTGAACGTTATCAAGGCGTTATTGGTTTAGATAAACCAACCATTACGGAATGTTTAGAAGACTATTTTGTTCGTTCAGAACAATTACAAACCCAACTTATTATTCGCACAGGTGAATATGACGGTAAAGCCGTTGCAGCTGGGATGTTGCTACAAATTATGCCGGATGGCCAAGGTACGCCAGAGGATTTTGAGCATTTAACTATGTTAGCTGCAACCGTAAAAGATGAGGAGTTATTTGGATTGCCCGCAGAAGAATTGCTTTATCGTTTATATCATGAAGAAGTAGTGGAAGTGTTTGAACCACAAGCTGTTTCTTTCTTCTGTGGCTGCTCACCGGAGCGTTCAGGGGCAGCATTATTACTGATTCCAGAAGCTGAAATTGATGAAATCTTAGAAGAGCATAAAGGCAGTATTGATATGCAGTGTGAATGTTGTGGCACACATTACTTCTTCAATAAAGAAGCGATTGATAAACTCAAACAAGCCCAATAAGAAAAATCCCCGTTCATGATAACGGGGATTTTTTTATACGCTTTTATTGTTGAACTTGTTCCAAGCAATGTTTGATAGCGTCAGGAATCGAGCCACCATGATTTTTATTGGGAATGGAAATAAACTCTACGGAATTGCCTTGTTTTTCCAATATTTTCGCCAATTGATGCGCATTGATTGTTCGCATTTGTTTCCGTTGATTAATACGCTGTAATTGTTCTTCAGTCATATTCGGATCCTGCTCAGGATGTTCTTCATAATAGCCTAATGTAATTAGAATATGTGACGGTTTTTGGCTAATCCATAGCTTATTTTGAGGTAAAAATGAGCCATTTCCCCACCAAAGAGAAGGGCTTGCCAAGGTGTAATATTGAAATAAATCTGGTTGATGGAAGAGCACGTATAATCCAAACAACCCACCAAAAGAATGGCCAAAGAAATATTGTTTTTCCTTATTAATATTGAAATGCTGCTCAATGTAAGGTTTTACATCTTCTTGAATAAAACGTAGAAAATCAGCAGCTTTCCCTCCTTTGGCAAATTCAGCGCCTTCTACTGGAAAAGTGTAATCTCTCATTCGTTCCTCAATGACGTAAGCTTTATCAGATACATAACCAATACCGACAATAAGGGGGAGAGGTTTGTTAGGATTGACAGCATTCACTGCTATTGGAAATTGAGCGTTACCATCTAGCGTATAAAGTGCGGTCAGTTTTTTCGACGTTTTCGGTGGAATAGCAATAAACAAACGATAATTCTTGCCTTCAAAAGTAAAATCTTTTTGTTGAATTTGGTACATTTTTTTCATGCTTTCTTGAATAGGTGGAATCTTAAAGTCGGGTTCTGCTTGCGTGATTTGCGTAAATATCAGCAGACAAAATAAAAAGAGTAAACGCAAAAATGAGAACATAGTTATTGAGTCTTGAGTTGATAATAGTTCTCACTATATCGAAAATATGATGGGTAAATCAACCTTGTTGTATCTTAGCCTCTTAAACCACCTAAAAAGGGGTAGAATTTTCAGATGAATGTTCAAAAATGAGATCTAGTTAACATTTTTTTTTTGACAATTCCCATACAATAAACGTAGGAAAAATTTTTAAACTTTAATCAAGAGGTGAACTATGACTGATGTTAAAAACGTAATTAAAGAACTTGAAGCCGTTGGTATTCATGATGTTAAAGAAGTGGTTTATAACCCAAGTTATGAACAACTTTTTGAAGAAGAAACAAAACCAGGCTTAGAAGGCTTTGAAAAAGGTACACTTACCACAACGGGTGCGGTGGCTGTTGATACAGGGATCTTTACCGGTCGTTCACCGAAAGACAAATACATCGTTTTAGATGATACCACAAAAGATACTGTGTGGTGGACTTCTGATGTGGCGAAAAACGATAACAAACCAATGACTCAAGAAACTTGGTCAAGCTTGAAAGGTCTTGTGACTAAACAACTTTCTGGTAAACGTTTATTCGTGGTTGATGGTTTCTGTGGCGCAAGTGAACAAGACCGTATCGCAGTACGTATTGTGACTGAAGTAGCATGGCAAGCACACTTTGTGAAAAATATGTTCATTCGTCCGACAGAAGAACAATTAAAAACCTTTAAACCTGATTTCGTGGTAATGAATGGTTCTAAATGCACCAACCCGAACTGGAAAGAACAAGGTTTGAACTCTGAAAACTTCGTTGCATTCAACTTAACTGAGCGTATCCAATTAATCGGTGGTACTTGGTACGGCGGCGAAATGAAGAAAGGTATGTTCTCAATGATGAACTACTTCCTACCACTTAAAGGTGTAGGTGCAATGCACTGTTCTGCTAACGTAGGTAAAGACGGTGATGTAGCAATCTTCTTCGGTTTATCAGGTACAGGTAAAACCACCCTTTCTACTGATCCAAAACGTGAATTAATCGGTGATGATGAGCACGGTTGGGATGATGTAGGTATCTTCAACTTTGAAGGTGGTTGCTACGCGAAAACTATCCATCTTTCTGAAGAAAATGAGCCAGATATCTACCGTGCAATCCGTCGTGATGCATTATTAGAAAACGTCGTGGTTCGTGCAGATGGTTCAGTTGATTTCGATGATGGTTCTAAAACTGAAAATACTCGTGTGTCTTACCCAATTTATCACATTGATAATATTGTTAAACCAGTATCTCGTGCAGGTCACGCAACGAAAGTAATTTTCTTAACTGCGGATGCATTCGGTGTGTTACCTCCAGTGTCTAAATTGACACCAGAGCAAACCAAATACTACTTCTTATCTGGTTTCACTGCTAAATTAGCTGGTACAGAGCGTGGTATTACTGAGCCAACTCCAACCTTCTCAGCATGTTTCGGTGCGGCGTTCTTAACTCTTCACCCAACACAATATGCTCAAGTGTTAGTTAAACGTATGCAAGCTGCTGGTGCAGAAGCTTACTTAGTTAATACTGGTTGGAACGGTACAGGTAAACGTATCTCAATCAAAGATACTCGTGGTATTATCGATGCAATCCTAGATGGTTCTATCGAAAAAGCAGAAATGGGCGAGTTACCAATCTTTGATTTAGCGATTCCAAAAGCATTACCTGGCGTAGATTCTGCGATCTTAGACCCACGTGATACTTATGCGGATAAAGCACAATGGGAAGCGAAAGCGAAAGATCTTGCTGGACGTTTTGTGAAAAACTTCGAAAAATATGCAACTAACGCAGAAGGTAAAGCGCTTATCGCAGCAGGTCCAAAAGCTTAATTAGAGAATATCATATCTAATTAAACATCTCTAAAAATAACCGCACTTTGATTTGTAAACCAAAGTGCGGTTTTTATATTAAGTTTTTTGCGAGTTATTCTTTTGCTACGGTAAGAATAGACCAAATATAAGCCAATATGACCAATACCGCAGAGACAGAAAACATGATGCTGACCACATCAACGAAAAAGAAACTTTCCAGAATCGGTTTAGTGAAGATGCGTTCCGCATATCTCGCGACAAAAGTGATGATATAAGCCCATAAAGCCCAGGTAACTAGATCTAGTACAAAGCTTTTGGCTTTAATCAGCAAGGGAAGGCTGCTACCTTTATTAATAACCATCAATTGTTGTAAAGTGGCGGTTGCCATTATTTAAACTCCTCTGTCAGGGCTTGTCCAGACAGCTAGCTTGGACTTGTTTCTAAAAATCGCTTTTGGGATTCCAATGAGTAAGGTTACCGTATTGAGTAACCAATAAACGTAGGGATACCAAATGCAGGAAATTCCATATTGGATCAATCCTTTTTCATAACGTGAATCAATGTATAAGCTTAAGAGACACTGTAAGAAGAAGGAAAAAAACATGATCGAGATATTTGTTTCAAACAGCTCCATGTTTTGAATACCTACACCTAAGGTAATCTTGCGGTATAGTGAAAGTGCAACCAGTGCAACTAATAAGATTGCCCAAGTTGCGGTAACAAAATATTCGGCATACATTGGCCATAGACGGCGGTTTCTCCAACGCCAGACCTGAGGAAAATATTTGAGAATGGTTTCAGCACCACCTTGTGCCCAGCGTAAACGCTGTTTGTATAAGCCATAAAGACGTTCAGGCATTAATACCCAACATAAGGCACGAGGCTCATACATAATGTTGTAACCGGCTGTTTGGATTTTCCAACTGACATCAATATCTTCGGTGATCATATTGGTACTCCAGCCACCGATTTCTTCCATTACATCTTTTCGGAATAAACAACATACACCAGATACGGTGAAGATGGTTCCCATCAGGCTTTGAGCGCGTTTGATTAAACCGATAATGGAGCTAAATTCAGACACTTGTAAGCGACCTAGGATTGTACTGCGGTTACGTACGCGTGGGTTTCCTGTAACGGCGCCATAAGCACGGTTTAATTCGAGGGATTGCACCATGTAATCGATCGCATCGAAATCCAATACGGCATCGCCATCAATACAGGCCACATATTCACCTTTAGCAACTAACAAGCCATGATTTAATGCGCTGGCTTTACCTTGGTTTTCTTGGTGAAGCGCCACGATGCGTTCGTCAGCTTTTGCCCAACGTTCAATAATTTCACCTGTGTTATCTTTACTGCCATCATTGATAAAGATCAATTCATAGTTTGGGTATCTGAGTTGGAGCAAGTAAGGAATAGCTTCATCTAGATTGTCCCCTTCGTTGTAGCAAGGCACCATAATGCTGACCATAGGAACGCGTTCTTTGGACATTTGTTGGAAAGTCGGTTGCCCGAGTTTTCCTTCCATAAACAGGTAATAACACAGACTTGCCGTTACCCAATATATTGCCATCCCGGCAGGATACATGAATACGAAGATACTCACTGCTTCTAAGAATTGTTGGTTCATGATCAATCCTTATTTTTTCCCTGCATTCGTATTTACGGAAAAATACGGTCTCATTTTGTTCATATCCGGTTGGTTTGTTAAAAAGTTATCCGGATAGTAGCCATAGCTATAAATATGATTTTTTTGTAATAGCGTCATCCAATCAATCAATTCGGATTCAGGAATTGGTTTTTGAGTTCGCCAATTCACCGCTTGGAATTCAAATAAGACTTTATCTAATGGCGCTTGGGCTTTCACATTTTCAATGAGAGAAGCAAACCATTGATAGGCTTCTTTTTGTGAAATAGGCTGTTCATTTTCCATGTATGGCATCGCCATGATGGCAGTGGTATCGTAATTGTCGGTGAGCGTTTTTAAGTTTTGTGCCAACCATTCTTCTGCATTTGGATTTGTGATCACTGATGCATAAAGATTACGAGCCGTTTTAAGAGAATATGAACCACGCAAGAAATAAGGTTTTAACGCATCGGTGAGTTGATGGGTTAATTGGATTAAATCTTGTGTTTTTTGTTTTGCTTGTGGACTAACCATGCCTTCAGCGTGAGTGCCTTCAGCACCTTCAAAATCGGTTAGGAACGCATCATCGTGGAATAAAATGCCATTAAATTTGGCGTAGAATGACAAATCGTTATAAATGGATTTAATGATTTCGACATTCTGTTTGTTATAAGGTGAAAGGCGTAAATAAGCCTTTGTTGAAGGCTTGCCTGTACGGCTATCAATGACATATTCCGCCTCTTTTACGCTTTTTCGTAAATCAAAGGCGAGTACAGGCATCCAAGCATAAACTTGTACTCCTGCGCGTGTTTGTAATTGCCAGGCAATTCGACCAAAAATATCATCGCGAACAGGAAGATATTTATTAGGGAAATACAAGGCATCGGCTACGCCATCCCCATCTGGATCGGAGAAGGCTTGAAGATAAACTGTCGTCACACCATAGCGATAGATGCGGTCGATTAACTTATCAAGGTTTTTGGCTTGCTGAGCTTTATCCGCATCATAGACATAATCTAAATCGACATGCAGTACTCGTTGAATTTGTTTGCTTTCATCAATGCCATCAAGATAGTTTTTAACGGTATTTAGATCGGTTTCTGCATTAAGTAATAAGCGTCCAATATGTTTATCGCCCACTTTATTGATGATTTTTTCACCTAATGAGAAATAGTGTGGCATTCCTGCTTGTCGTGCAAGTTGCACAGCAACATCATTAAATTGTCCATAAGGCCACACCATTATACGTGGTTTCTTACCGATATGATTGACTAACGTTTGAACAGAACGAGTGAAATCAGATTTCAATCTGTTTTTGTAGGCATCTTCAGTTTCATATTTTCCGTTTTTATATTCAGGTGCAATCACTGAGGGTAATTGACCACCAGATGGGTTGGCATTTATACCGTTGTGAAGATTATGAGTATGTGAGGCTACTTCAATGAGCCCACTTTGTTCCATTTCTTTGACTTGCGACCAAGTGGCAAAAACGGAACGATCTAACATTTTATCGGCATAAGCGATTTTTTGATCTGCCGGCGTATCTAACCAGCCTGTCACTGGCGCAAAAACAGCAGGGTAGTTATAGGCCTTTAATAGAGGAAAGACCACGTTATACATGGTTTCATAGCCATCATCGAAGCTTAGCAATACCGCATTATCAGGTAATGTGCCTTTACCATTTTCAGCATCGATAACTTGTTGCCAACTGATCACGTTGTATCCATTTTCTTTTAGCCAATTAAAATGTTTAATTAAGGTTTGGGCTGGAATCGTTTGAGGAAAATAATGTTTTTGATTTTCAGCCGCACTTTCATCTACAACAGAGTGGTAAGCTAATACGCCATAACGATCTTGCGCAAAGGCAAAAGCCGAAAAAAGGGAAAGCGTGCAAATAATGATTTTTGCAAAATGTTTTAGAGATCTCATAAAGTTATACCGCTTAAGTATTTAATAATAAATAGAGAAGTTTAAATTTCCGAAATTGTTGAATTCAGCACTGCCGTCGTAAATATTCTTTTTACGACCAATTTCATAAGACACGCCAAATTTTTTACCAACACGCCATTGGTGTCCGTAACTTATCGACCACATTTTTTCTCGACTGAGTTCTGCCTGTTTATAAGCACCCACACTGGCTTTCAGGTGATGATTTAAGACTAAGCCATAATTAAGTGGTTGGTAGTAACTTAAATCCGCACTGAATTCCAAGCTTGTCGCTTTTGATGGGTTGTAATATTCAGCAGAATCAATGGTTTTATTTTTGCTGTAATCGACTCTGAAATTGTTGGTTAGCGCCCAACGGTCATGTTTGAATGTATTGAGATTCAACCAGAAATTGGCTTCTTTTCTTAAGTTGCCGTCATCAAATTTCATGACGCCACCACCTAGTCCGGCTTGGAAAATATCGGAATAGGAATACGTAGTAGAGAAGCCAATATCTTTGGTATACACACCTTTATTGATGGCTTTAACCGGTGTGCCGCTACCATTAATATTGGCATCTAAATTAAATGACCAGTGTTGGTTGAGGGTATAATTTGCTTCCGTCGAGAAATAGGCTTTATCATTAAGCTTAATGCCTTTCCCACCTTCCATTTTTACTTGAAGTGGATAGAAATTGAGTTCAGTGCCTACACCGATTCGACGCGAAATAAGACTTTCTTTGTCATAAGGGGAGTGAGTTTCTAAATAATGAACGTAGAGATCGTGACCATTTGCTGTTTTCGGTGTGTAAATCGCATAATCTTGACTACTTTCATTGCTATAACTTATTGGTGAGGTGCGATGCTGTAAGCCGACGCTCCCTACAACTTTGCCAGAACGTGCTTGTTCATAATGCTTAATAAGGGATTGCGCTGACTGACGTTGTTCTTCATTCATTGCATCAAGTGTTTTTGAAACTGTTGGTAAATCATTTTGACTCAAGGCCGTTTCAGCTAGGTTATTACGAGCTTCTTGCTGATCATTTTTACTCAAAAAATAACTGGCTTTTTCCGCCCATAATTTAGCATCATCATAATTGCCGAGATTTCGCTCAAGTTCCGCTTTTTGCAACATAACCCATGGATCACCAGGCGTTTTGTTAAATAGACGATCATCAATAAGTTGTTGAGCTAATTTGCTGTTACCGCGCCATAACGCTAAACGAGCTAAACCAAAATAGCGAGAATCGTAGCCAGGATTCAGAATTTTTGATGTTCGGGTATAGTCATTGATATAAACATTTGAATTCATACGCTCTAAATATTGTTGCGCCAATTCAAATTTGCCAGCATCGCTTGCAGTGAGAGAGAGTTTATGAAGTAGACCATCACTCACAGCGAGTTTATTGTTTGAGGCTTGTTGTTCAATTGATTGATAAATCGCTAATGCTTTGTGTGGTGAGCCTTTTGCTGCCCAATAATCACCAAAGGCTTCTTCTAAATATGCAGGCACATTAGATTGAGCCTGTAATGTATTGAAGTCATCTTTTATTTCATCAAATTTATTCAAGCGAACACCCATCACAAAACGATCTTGCAATGCTTGTTGATACAGAGGATGCTCAGGATTAATTTTGGTCAAAAGTGCGGTCAATTCTTCAAATGATTTTTCTTGTTGTGTAGGTGTCGTCGCATTTTTGGAGGAGGTAATCGTCTTACCATGCTCAAACCACATCATATCTTTTTGATTGAATTGATCGGGATAGGCTTTTTGTAGTTTCTCTTGTAATGGTTGAAGGTTGTATTTCGATGCTAAACGATACAACTCTCTCATTAAGGTGATATTTTTCGGATTTTGTTCTAACTGACGTTGCCAACGGCCAAGTTTAGCCATGTCGGGTTCGGTGAAATCAAGCAAATAACTTTCCGCATCAAGATAAGCATTATCTTGTCCAAAACGTTGTTTATAAACATTCAGTGCATTTTTTGCCGCAGTGTAGTTTTTAGTTTCAGTGGAGGCTAATGCGCCACCAAGCCATCCATTTGGATTATCAGGGAATTGCTTTTGCAATTGGGAATAGAATGCAACAGCACGGTCATATTGTTTTTCATTTCGAGCGGCTTTGCCTAAATTTTCCAGTTCATTTTGGGAAAATTGCGCTGGTGCGCAGCTTTCGCAAAGTGAAAGTGCTTTAGCGGATTGATTCGTCCTCAGATAGAGTGTAATTAAATCATCGCGCACTTTAATATCGTTTGTCCTCTTAAATAAGGCCTCAAGTTTTGGAATGGCTTGATTTAATTGTGTCTCTCCTTGACGAGAGAATATGATGATATTTTCTCGTTCGGTATCAATAGAGGAATTTTGGGCATAGGCAACCTGTGCTACCGAGGTACTGACACCTGCTAATAGCATTGCCTTAAAGACATGAGATAGAGATTTCATTTTTAAGTTTTACTATATTAATAATAATTATCTAGTGCTTCGTTATTTCTGACAATGTGAAGAAAGTGTAAGTTTCGTAAAGTGGTCCGACCTCGTGGTGAGCTATGAAAAACATTAGTTATGTATAACAGCGGGAATTTTAGGTGAAAAATAGGCGTTTTAGTAAAATAAAACGCCTATTTGATATTAGAGAAGTGATAGTAGGTTATTTCAAAATAAACATCGGTGTATTGCTGATAGGATCACGATGAATGATGACATCTAAATCAAACACATCCTTCAGTAACTCTTCGGTCATGACCTCATCAGGTGTGCCTTGTGCCATCACAGCCCCCTTTTTCATGACGATTAAGTGATCGCAATAGCGGCAGGCTTGGTTGAGGTCATGTAACACCGTAATCACCGTTTTACCGTTTTGTTGCATTTGTCGCATCATGCCCATGAGTTCTGCTTGGCGGTTTAAATCCAGATAAGTAGTCGGCTCATCGAGTAGCACTAATTCAGCATCTTGCGCAAGTGTCATGGCTAAAAATACCCGTTGTTGCTGACCACCAGATAAATCAGAAACCAACTGTTCGGCGAGTTCGGCAGTTTGTGTTTGCGCCATCGCCCAATTAACCAATTCTTCATCTTTTTGGCTGAGTTTACCCCAGAGGTTTAAGTAAGGTGAACGCCCGTAAGCGATCAATTCGCGTACTTTAATGCCTTCTGGTACCAAGTGTTGCTGCGGGAGAAAAGCCAATTCTTGGGCATATTCTTTAGGGCTTTTTTGCCAAATATCCTGACCTTTATGGGTGATTGAACCTTGCTTCGGTTTGAGTAAGCGAGCAACCGCTTTTAATGTGGTGGACTTACAGCAACCATTTGGGCCGATTAATGCAATCACTTTATTTTTCGGGAATTTTAGCGACAGATTTTTAACCACGAGTTTATCTTGATAACCTAAAGATAAATTATTGATTTCAATGCTCATTATTTAGTTCTCATCAATAAGTAGAAGAAATATGGCGCACCGATAATTGCAGTCAGAATGCCCGCTGGTAGTTCAGTTGGTGGGTCAATCACCCGCGCCAAAATATCCGAAAGTTGTAATAAGAGGGCGCCAATAATCAAGGCTGCCGGTAATAGGGTGCGATGTCTGCCGCCGACTAAACGACGGGCAAGATGTGGCGCAACCAAGCCTAAAAAGGCAATCGGACCACAAATTGCCACGGCTGTAGTAGAAAGGGCTACCGCTAACACTAAAACGCTAATTTGCACTTTATTTACGGTCACGCCCAAGGTGGAGGCTTTGTTTTCACCTAAACCAAGGGTATCGAGATCGCGACAGAAAATAAATGGCAAGGGTAGCAACACTACTAACCATGGCAATACCACATTCAAATAAGACCAGCTGCGCCCCCACAGGCTTCCTGTGAGCCATAACATTGCCGTGTTGATCTCGACCGGATTGGTAAGCATCAGATAATGACTAATGGCTGCCCACAATGCGGAAAGTGCGACCCCAATGATTGCCATTTTGATAGGGCGGAAGTTAAAACCGCACACGATCCATAAAATGACAAAAGAGAGCACGCCGCCTAAAAAGGCAAAAATAGGCATCCAGTAAAATGCCAAGTTTGGCAAGAACATCAATACTGAAACAGCAACCAACCCAGCCGCGTTGTTAATCCCTAAAATGTCGGGAGAGGCAAGTGGATTGCGCACCACGCTTTGCACTAACACACCAGAAATTGCTAAGGCTCCGCCTAATAAAATCGCTAATACTGCACGGGGTAGGCGATATTCCATCAAGGTAAAATAGTTTTTATCATCAGGCTGAAAGGCCGCCCAAATTTCCTCAAAAGAAAGCGTATAAGTGCCAAGGCGAATACTCAATCCAAAGAGTAGTACCATCAGGCTGAGCGTGATGACATAAAAGCCGATAGCACGAAAAGATACATGAGAGGTTCGCATTAGTGTCTTCCTCTGGCAAATAATACAAAGACTGGCGCACCGATTAAGGCAAGTACCGCACCAGCAGGTACTTCGCTAGGGAAGTTGACCGCGCGGGCAATGGTATCTGCAGCCAGCATTAAAATTGCGCCGAGTAGCATCGCCATGGGGAGCGATTTTCGCAAGTCATAACCAATCCAATAGCGGGCAAGATGGGGCACGAGTAAGCCAATAAAGGCCACGGGACCAGCAACACTTACGCTTGAACCCACAATCAATAATGCCATGATGTTAGCGTACCAACGTAAACGAAAGAGATTGATGCCTAGGGAACGAGCGGATTCATCGCTTAAATTGAGTAAATTCAAACGACTGGCAAAAAACAGGCAGAAAAGTGCGGTCAAAATAAAGAACGGAAATAACGTCAATAATTCATTCCAACGAGCATGTGCAATGCCGCCAGCTAGCCAACTCATAATACCGAAGGCATGATCTTCCGCGATAATGAGCACCAATTTCGTGAGGGCGGCACAAAGTAGTGATACAGCAATCCCCGCTAAAATCACTCGGCTACGATCCCCACTGTTGTCTTTCCAACCATTGCTGATCAGCATTACCACAAACCAACTCAGACCGCCGCCGATACTAGCCACTAAAGCAATGCTATAACCAGAAAGAATCAGGGGGCTAAACGCACTGGTGGTCACCATGGCAAGACTGGCTCCCGAGTTCACGCTGAGTAGCGTAGGCGAGGCTAGTGGATTACGCGTAATGGTTTGTAACAACGCTCCTGCCACCGCAAGATTGGCGCCTAAAATCATGCCAACTAATGCGCGCGGTAGGCGTAAATCGGTTACCGTAATTTTGGCAATTTCATCGCCATCGGGGAGGAACGCTTGTAACGCTGCAAGCGGTTGAATTTCGATGGGATAATACAAAAACAGGCTTCCCCATAATAGGAAAGCCAGAATGATAAGGGGAAGTCCCCAACGGAAAGCGGACTTCATCATTATTTTTGTTTCACGAAACCTTCAATTTGTTTTGCCATAATTTTGCTCGCTTCCAAGCCACGGCCACGAGCCCACATGTCGGCATCAACGCTGTAAACATGGTTCGCTTTTACGGCAGGAATAGCTTTCCACAGTGGCTCAGCTTCCCATTTGCGCGCAATACTTTCATCACGATAATGGGCGATGAACAAGTATTCCGGTTTTTCCATTACTAATTGTTCAAGGTTGATTTCCACGAAAGCTTGATCACTATTGAGTTTAGTTGGGGCAAAACCTAATGTCGTTAAGAAACTACCCACATAGCCATTGTCATTTTGGATATTAAATTTATCTTCTCGGGAAGTACCAAATGAGGCTTTTTTGCCTTGTACACCTAGATTTTTTGCAATGTTGGCAATGTAATCGTTATGTTCATTGATCTTCGCTTTCATTTCGCTACTTTTACCGACTAAATCACCAATTTTTTGCGTAGTTTCAAGATTTTCTTGATAACCTTCATGACGAGAATCGAACATCACTGTTGGTGCAATTTTTTTCAATTCTTCAAACACCGCTGTGTGACGGGACGGATCGGCAATAATTAAATCGGGTTTGAGGGAAGCAATCACTTCAAGACTTGGTTGAGAACGCGTGCCAACGGATTGCCATGCAGCAATTTTTTCGCGTACTTGCGGCAAAATACGATCGACTTTGTTGTCGTCAGCCACACCTACTGGACTTACACCGACTTGGGCTAAGGCATCCACAAAAGAATATTCCAATGCCACAACACGGCTTGGGGTTTTATCAAGGGTAAATTCACCTTTCGCATCTTTAACCGTCACGGCGCTAGCAAATGCAGATGCCATTAACAATGCGGAAGCTAAAGTAGTTTTGAATAATTTTTTCATGTTGTGTCCTCAATAATAAAAAGCATTTGGATTATACACTCAAACAATGTTATTGAGAATAGTTATATTCTAGCTATTTGGTCGGATTTCTCTATTTTGCCCGCATTCTGGCAAGTAAACTGACGGCAATAATAATGACTAATGAACCAATCCAGAAATTTAGGCTTGGTACGTTATCCCAGAAGAACCAGTCACAGATGCTGGAGAAAATCACGCCAGTAAAAGCAAAAGGCGTGATGACATTGGCAGGGGCGTATTTAAAGGCGCGAGTGAGTAATAATTGGAAAATAAGACCAAATCCGCCCACTAAAAGCAGTAATGTGAATCCATGTAGTGTTGGTATTTCCCATTGAGTAATAAAAAAGAGTGGCAATAAAATCGAGCCTAATAAGTGGAAGTAAAACACGATATTTTTAGGTGAGTTGTGTTTATTGAGCTCTTGTAAGCTGATAAATGCCATGGCCGCCAATACTGCAGCACCTAACGCATAGCCTACATGGATAGGGTTGATATTCATTGAACCGTTGGTCAGCATAATGATGGATACACCGATAAACCCCATAAAACTGCAAGCTAATACTTTTAATGGCGTTCTGACTTTAAAGAAAAACAGCAATAAAGGCACAAAAAGTGCGGACGTATTCATCAATAAAATCGCAATAGAAATCGGTAAATATTTAATGGCGTAGAAGGTTAGCAACATACTGGCAATGCCGGCTAGATTACGCAAAATGAGAAACTTCCATTGCGACATATCGACTTTGAAATCTCCATCTTTAATTAAAAAGGGCAAGAGAAAAACAAAACCAATAAAGAAGCGGGAAAATAAAATTTCACTGGACGGTAATTCATCAGAGGCGTATTTTACAAATACACCCATTAAGGCAATGCTGATGTAAGCTAACACCATACAAACAACAGCTTTTTGATAATTATTGCGGAGATGTATGTTTGGCATAAAGGTTCCTTGCACAACGTGCGGTAAAAAATTGCCTTATTTTGTAAGAAAATGGGCTTGTCTTCGTCTAATGAAATGCAAGCTGAAGATTTTTCTATAATAAGGAAAGAAAATGAAATATACAAAAACATTTCTCATATTGACCGCACTTTTTGGCGGTTTGCAAAGTAGTTTAACGTATGCTGATCACACAGAATCATCAAAGGAGCAAAAAATGACAATGGAAAGTAAACAAGAACAACAAATTATTTATCTTGCCGGTGGTTGTTTTTGGGGACTAGAAGCTTATATGGAAAGAATTCAAGGCGTGACTGATGCCGTTTCGGGTTATGCCAATGGAAAAGGTGATACCACTAACTACCAATTATTGCATGCGACAGATCATGCGGAAACCGTGAAAGTCACTTACGATCCAAATAAAATTTCGTTAGATAAATTACTGCAATATTATTTCCGCGTGATCGATCCAACCAGTATTAACAAGCAAGGTAATGATCGTGGCAGACAATATCGCACCGGCATTTATTATCAAAATGAGCAAGATAAAGCGGTTATTGAGGCAGCATTGAAAACTTTACAAAGTAAATATCAAGAACCGATTCAAATTGAAGTGGAACCGCTGAAAAATTATGTGGAGGCGGAAGAGTATCATCAGGATTATCTCAAGAAAAATCCGAATGGCTATTGCCATATCGACATCAAAAAAGCCGATGAGCCATTAATTGATGATAAAAAATACCCAAAACCAAGTGATGCAGAATTGAAGCAAAAATTGACCGCACTTCAATATGACGTGACACAAGGCAAACATACCGAACGCTCTTTTAGTAACGAATATTGGGATAATTTCGCGCCGGGTATTTATGTGGATATCACCACGGGAGAACCGTTGTTTTCTTCCAAAGATAAGTTTGAATCCGGTTGTGGTTGGCCAAGTTTTACTAAACCGATTGCCGCTGAAGTGGCGGAGTATCAAAAAGATAATAGCTTTAATATGACTCGTATTGAGGTATTAAGTCGCAGTGGTCATGCCCATTTAGGCCATGTGTTTGATGATGGCCCTCGTGATAAAGGTGGTTTACGTTATTGCATCAACAGCGCATCGATTAAGTTTATTCCATTAGATGAAATGGAAAAACAAGGCTATGGCGATTTGATTCCCTTTGTGAAATAAGAGGAAAAAATGAAAAAAATATTGACCGCACTTTTATTGTTTTTGAGTCCATTGAGCTTTGCACAAGAGAAGGTGTCTTTGGCGGATATATCCTTGAAGACGTTGGATAATCAAACTGTCTTTTTATCACAATATCAAGGCAAACCACTTTACATCAAAATGTGGGCATCTTGGTGTCCAATTTGTCTGGCAGGTTTAGCGGAAATTGACGATCTTAGTGCTGAAAAGAATTTGGATTTTAATGTGATTACGATTGCCTCACCTGGACAAAAAAACGAACAAAATAGCCAAAAATTTATCAATTGGTATAAGGGGCTAGATTATAAAAACATCACGGTATTATTGGATGAAAACGGTGAAATCATTAAACGAGCTAATGTATTAGGCTATCCGTTTAATTTGCTGTTGGATAAGGATTTAAATCTTATCAAAGAACAACCAGGGCATCTCAATTCAGATCAAATAAAACAATTTGTGAAGGAATAAAAAAGTGCGGTCATTTTGGACCGCACTTTTTATATTGGCTTGATTATGCAAATGCTTGTAATTCAGGATTGATTGGGGTTTCAGCGATGTTATTCACATAGTTACATAATGTGGCGAGGCTGACACCTAAAATCACATCAATAGCATTTTCTTGAGTATAACCTACATCAAAGAATGCTTTAAGTTGTGCTTCGGTTAATTTTGCTTTTTGCAAAATAACAGCAAGGGTGAAACGCGCTAAAGTATCGAGTTTTTTATCACTTTCAATACGAGCTGTTGCACGAATTTGGTTTACAAGCTCTTCTTCAAGTTTTAACACTTTTAAAGCAATTTTCGTGTGGCCTGCTACACAGAAACCACAACCGTTAACTACAGCAGCAGTAATTTGCACCACTTCGCGTTCTGTTGCGGTTAGGCTGTTACGACCATTAATGCCACCCACCGTGCGATAAGTTTCAAGTGCAGTAGGGGCATTCGCAAGAACACCAATTAAATTTGGAATAAACCCATTGGCATTTTGTACGGCTTTTAAAGCTTCTTGTGCTGCTTCAGGGGCTGATTCAATGGTGTGAATTTTAAATTGAGACATAAACTACTCCTAAGGGATAAATCATAAATTTCCGTTTGATAATACCTTTCTAACTTAAGTAAGAAAAAGAAGAAAAGCTTATTTCATATAGCTAAAAGTTATGATTATTTTGGCGTTGCTAGGCTAAATGCGTTTTGACGACAGACAGTAATCTCTCTAACTCTGTTTTGCCTTTTTCGGAAAGCACTTTGTTGTCGCGCAACATTTGGGTGGCGCGTGCTTCAATAAAGCGGAGGTAATCGCTGTTTTGGGTTTCTTGGAATTGCTTTTCGGCTAATTGCATTTCGGTGAAATCTTTATTGGTTTGAGCAATTAGCATTTTTTGACCGATTAACACAATCAGCGCCGCAATTAATGCGATGATGGCACCGTAGCCGTTAGTGGGATAATAAAGCATGCCCGCCAGAATAAAAAGTGCGGTCACTAAATTGGATGAATTTTTGATATAGCCTTCAGCCGGTGGTGGCTTGATGAGATCTTTCCAGTTCATAGGATTTATATGTCATGCTAAAAATTTGCCTTCCCACAAGAAAAAGAGGGAAGGCAATATCATAATGTATTAGGCTAACACACCAAAATGATAGCCTAAAATACCCACGCCGAATAAGGCGAAGATGATGTACATGGCGTTGATTTTTTTACGTAATAAATACATACATAAGAAGGTTAAACCTAACGCCGCAAGGCCTGGGAGAAGATCGTTTAACACGCTTTGTACGGTGGTCACTACTTCTTCGCCCATTTGGTTTTTATAGCGGGAAAGTTCTAATGGAATATTAATGCTCGTCCATTTCGATACCAGTGAGCCCATGACAAAGAGACCGAGGATAGACGCCCCCTGCGTTAATTTTTGTAAGCGGCCGCCGCCCATATCGTTAACGATTGTGGTACCTTTTTCATAACCGTATTTGAAACCATACCAACGAGTTACTGCACGGCAAAGGTTGATACCGATGAAGAAAAGCAATGGCCCCAAAAGGCTACCGGTAATGGCTAAACCTGCACCAAGTGCGGCTAATACAGGACGTAATGTTCCCCAGAAAATGGGGTCACCCACACCGGCTAATGGTCCCATTAAACCGACTTTCACCCCGCTGATTGCTGAGTCATCAATATCGTTACCGTTCGCACGTTCTTGTTCCATCGCGGCAGTAACACCAATGATCGATGAGGCCACCCAAGGCTGGGTGTTGAAGAATTCTAAGTGGCGTTTTAATGCCGCTGCTTGATCTTCTTTTTTGCTGTAAAGACGTTTAATGGCAGGGATCATAGATACACAGAAACCCATTGCTTGCATACGTTCAAAGTTGAAGGAACCTAGCAAGAAAGTTGAACGCCAGTAAGTGCTACGAATATCGCCTTTTGTTAATGATTTTTTAGTTTGTTCAGTCATAATTTCTTCCTTATAGTCCTTCAAGTTCATCGTCAGCTAATTCACGTTTTGCAACTGCTTGTGGTGCAGTAGATTGATGGAAACGTGGGTTCAATTGAATGTAAATCATCGCTAAGCATGTGCCTAAAATACCGAGACCGACAAGGTTGTAATTGGTGAAAGAGGCGATTACGAAGCCTAGGAAGAAGAATGGCATTAATGCGCCTGCACGCATCATATTGATGACCATCGCATAACCAACGACCACGATAAAACCACCAGCGATTTGTAAACCGCGAGTGACCACTTCTGGAATCGCATTCAATGCTTCAGTCACTGTATCCGTACCTGCCACTAACGCAACGAAGAAGGTTGGAATCGCCACGCGTAACGCTTGTAACGCAAGACCGCTGAAGTGACAGAATTCAATGCCGCGGAAGTTCGCTTTTGCGGCAAAATCATCGGCTTTGTGTTGAAGGAAGATGGTTAAAGTACGAACAAAGATGGTTAATACTTGACCTGCTGCGGCTACCGGAATCGCAATCGCTAATGCGCTCCCTTTATCTTGGCCGCCTTTGATGACGAGGATAGTCGCAATCACACTGGCTAATGCCGCATCTGGTGCCATTGCCGCACCCACGTTCATCCAGCCTAATGCCACTAATTCAAGGGTACCACCGACAATAATACCGGTTTCTAAATCCCCTAATACTAAGCCGATTAGGGTACAAGCAACTAAAGGACGATGAGTTTGACGTTCGTCCAATACACTCCCCATACCGCAAATGGCGGCAACGAGTGTGACTAAAATAATTTCCATTGTTGTCATAATGAATTGTCCTCGTAATTAAAATTGAATCGCATCAAGCTCTTTGTGTGTGAGCATTGATTTCGGGCTGCTCGCCACTTGTTGCAAGCTTAATTCCACGCCTTTATCTAAAAGCTGTTTAAATGCCGCCACATCAGTTGGGTTGACAGCAACTGCTTGGGAAAGCATCTTATCGCCTTCACGGAATGTCATACCGCCCACGTTAACTTTATCAATTTTCACGCCGCCTTCGATTAAGCGCACGATATCTGTTGGGTTGGTCACTAACCAAAGAATGTTTTTTCCCGCATATTTCGGGTTGTGATACACCTTAATGGCTTTTTCCACAGGAATCACATAAGCTTTCAAATGTTCAGGGGCGATTTGAAGTAATAAATCACGACGAAGCGCATCATTCGCCACATCATCATTTATCGCAAAAATCGCTTCGCATTTCACCGCTTTCGCCCAAGAGGTTGCCACTTGACCGTGGATTAAACGGCTATCAATACGCAATAAGGAAATGTTCATATTGCCAGAAAGTGCGGTTGGATTTGGAGCGGTTTTTGGTGCTTCAGCTGGTTTAGCAGCGGGCGTTGGAGCAGTCTTGCTTTCTTTAGGTTGACGGAAGGATTTCACGGCAGCGACCCCGACTTCTTTTGCGGTTTCTACCAATTCATCTAAGCTGGCGCCATCTTTGGCATCAAGCACTTCTAGCAACATTGGTAGATTAATGCCGGTGACGATATCGGTATTATCTCTTTCACTGGCAACTCGGCTTGCCGCGTTATAAGGGCTACCACCAAATAAATCGACCAGAAAGAGCACCGGTTCATTTTCAGGCAGTGTGGCAATAATCGCATTATATTTCTCGATTAAATGCTCACCGCCTTCACCCGGTAAGAAAGTCACGACATGGCAGTTTTCATCTTCGCCATACACCATAGCGGCGGAATTGACGATTTCTTCAGAAAACTTACCGTGCGTTGCAACGATAATGTGGGTCATGGATATTCCTCCCATTGAGTTGATAAAATCAGTCTATTTTGCTTTCAATACGCATTGCGCAAACGATTGCTCCGAATGGAGTTAAGTGTATTGATTTGAAGATTACCGTCAAATAAAGAATAGTCAAATAGTGATCGAGATCAAATAAACAGGTAAGATGACTTACAACTTTTGAGGTATTTATGAATGAAATGCAAAGTGCGGTTGATTTTGGGACGATTTTTATCGAATGGAAAGCATTTCGCGACAAGACAAATAGGAAAAGGTTAAAATAAGCCAAATTTTCTGTTGGGAGTTTCAATGTTTTTTGTTTATCTCATTATCGCCTTAGCGGCAGGTGTTGCACTTGCCACGCAATCAGCAATTAATACTCAACTCGCGAAAGCCATGAGTGGCGAAGCAGTGATCGCGACCTTTATTTCTTTTGCAGTGGGAACGCTCGTTCTCTTTTTTATTGCTTGGGTAAAAACCGATTTATGGGGCAATTTATCAACCGTCCCTTCACAACCTTGGTGGAAATTAATTGGTGGGATACTTGGTGCAGTTGTCGTGTTCACAACGGTTTTGCTTGCACCTAAGCTAGGCATTACCGCGATGTTATTTTTTATCATTGTCGGACAATTAATTACCGCAGCCACTATCGATCATTTTGGTCTTATCGGTATGCCGATTCGAGAAGTAAATATCACGAAATTTATCGGCTTAATTATTGTCGCCTTTGGATTAGTATTTTATTTCTTTGGGGATAAGTTAGTTGAGCTATTTGGGACGAGATAAGATAGAATACGTCTCTGTTCATTTATTTATCGCGTAATTGGGGAAACTATGCGAAAGCGTTGCCTGTGGGCTTTGATTATTTTGTTGCTCTTGATCGTAGTAAGCGTTGGCTTAGTGCTCGTTTTTGCGACCCCGAAACGAGTGGAACAACTTGCAAATCATTTTTTAGCACCACATTATCACATTGAATTAGCTGATGACTGGCAATGGAAAGCGACAGGTTTAACGCTACCTGAGCTAAAAGTGAAAACAGATCAATGTACCCTCATAAACCTCAATGATGCGCAACTCACTTGGTGGAATACGCATAGTCTTGATATTGAAAAGGCTGGCTTGAATTATGATTGTTTAACTCATTTGCCAAGCGATAACGCTGAAAAAACACCGCCAAATTTAACCGCACTTTGGGCGGCATTGCCTATTTCTGATGTCAAAGTTAAACACTTTCAATTAACAAATACCGACGCACTAAAACAAGCCGCGCTGCAGCCTTTTTTATCGGCTGATTGGGCGTTAGATGCAAACTATAATGGCAACCAATTAGCACTAGAAGCACAAGCGAATAATGATGGGCTTGAGCTGCATCATCAATCCACTGTTACGCCACGAGATGGGATCTTCCAATGGACAGGCAATACCGATATCAAACAATCAGGCGATAAAACCTATGATCTTCAGTTCACTGCAAATTTTGAGCCCGATCTTTCTCAACTTCCTCAACAAGGAAATGTTTTATTCAATTGGAATAACCCAGAACTAGCCGTCACAAAAGGCGAGGCAAAAGTGTCGTGGCAAGGTGCGGATGGTCAGTTAAATGTTCAAGATTTAACGGCAAATTCTCCGTTGTTGGATGTGCCTTTCGTCTTCACCAAAGACGGTTTGGATATTTCATGGGGGAAATTTTACTGGACTTTCGACAGCTATCAACCGATTAAAGGCTTCCTTGGGTTATCTATCCACCGTGCAGCAGAGGGCTTGTTGCCGTTAAGCATTGATATGAACGTGATCTTGCAAACCTTTGGCGAAATGGGCAAAGGGGAGATCGTGATTTCAGGCAAAAATGGTGAAATCGGTGGTGGCGATGATAATAATGAATTGGATTTTGAGCTGAAAACACGTGGGGATTTACGTTATAACTCGACTGTGGCACTCACTAATTTAACTTATCATCTAGGTGGGATTTTTACGCATCCCGTGGTGTATTTTTATCCGGGGTCGGTCTTTAAAATGGATAACGAACAAGAGGGCACCAAGTTACATGTTCGTTTACCGTTAGATGACATTATTATCGGTCGTTATGGCTTAGAAGGGCGTTTGCAGGCAACGTTGAATGGCACAACCCCGCAGTTTGAAAATCTCAATTTAAAATTAGACGGAAACGCCCACGAGTTTATTGCCGGTATTAAAACCGTGTTTGACTTCCGAGATGAAGAACATAAGTTACAGTCGGTGGAAAAACAAGCGACAAACCGTTGGGATTGGATTATCAATGGAAGCGCAAACTGGAAATCCTTAAATACGCCAGTCAAAATGGAAGGTAAAGGATTTTGGGAAGCCGATCATATCGAATTAAATCAACTTTCTGCTCATTCTAAAGAAGTCAAAATGAAAGAGGTAAAAATGGCACCACTTTCATTGGAACTTAAAGATCGACTCCGCTGGGATTATGAAGAAGAACATATTCGAGGCTTGTTACAAGCGAAAACAGATTGGATTGAACTGGCTTATGGCGGTCGTTTTGTTTCGCCTGTTTTTGGCTTAGGCATTGATGGTAAGAGTATCAGTAACTTCAATTTTGCAGGTGATTTAAAGGCTGGTTCGCTTGGGCCTTTAGATGTTTTGGGTGTATATCAGAATAGTGCACTTTCAGGTGAAATCAGCTGGAAAGAACAATCCGCAAAAGTGTTCCAATCACTCTTCCCACAAAAATGGAACTGGTTAATTCATGAGGGTAGCATCAAAGGACAGAGCAAATTCGTGATTAATACCAATGGCGTGAAAATGGGCGGGGAATTGAACCTGAAAAACGGTAAAATCACCATGCCAGATGGTGAAGTGTATGGCTTGAATATTCGCTTCCCAATGAATTATGAAAACGAGGCATTACAAGTGGCCTCAGGTAAGCCAATTCATATTTCGACTAAAAATATTCGCTATGGCGCGCTTTCTGTCTCAAATGGGGAATTAGATTTATTCGGTCGTTATCCGAATACCATGAAAAATCCACTTATCTTAAAAAATGTGAAACTTTCCTTATTTGATGGTGAATTGACGGTACCTCAGCTCACTTTCCCACAAAGTAAAATGGCGACACTTTCTTTTACCAATATCGATTTAGCCCAAGTGTTAGCCTTAGCGCAATATAATCAAGTAACCTTAACCGGCCGCGCGAATGCGACCCTGCCATTTTGGCTCGGGCATAAGGAATGTTTGATTTGTAATGGCACATTGGAACAAGTGGGAAATGTGTCCATCAAATTAACGGATGAAATGGTGAAAGGGCTGAAAAAAGGCGGTTGGACAGAGAATATTTTGGTGGATTTATTAAAAGAAATGGAACTGCAAAATTCCCATGCGGCAGTGACGCTCGATCCGAAAGGACAAATGACGTTGCGTGCAAGTATTAGCGGGTTTAATCCAACCAAGCGAACCCATAATCCGATAACGTTAAATTATACGCACCAAGAAAATATGTTTGAATTGTGGAATATGATTGACTATGGCTCACAATTTGAACAAAATCTGCAATATAAACTTTATAAGCAATTAGACAAAGACAAATGATAAAACACCTTAAATTTCAACCGCACTTTTTTATTTTTGCGGCAATGTTTACACTTACAGCTTGCACACCAACCATTCAATTGGATACACCAAAGGAAGGCATCACCATTAATATGAATGTGGTGGTGGACCATAATATTAAAGTGGAAATGGATGAAAAATCCCAGAAAGCTGTGGGTGAAGTAGAACCTGCGAAGAAATAATCGAATAAAAAAGACAATCTAAAAAGATTGTCTTTTTTATATGTATCTAACCTCTTATCAATTCAAAATCACAAAGCCAGGCCAACCTAATGACAAAGCAATCAACAAGGCATCAGATGCTTTTCTATTCGTTTTCTCCCAACTGCGCTGCAACGCTTCGAAAACTCATCAAAGCCGCTTCGATATTTTCAATGATTTCCTCGGCCAAAATATCAGGGGCGGGCAGATTGTCCAAGTCGGTTAAAGAATGGTCTTTCAACCAGAAAATATCCAGGCTGGTTTTTTCTCGCTGATTGATTTCATCGATACTAAATTTACGCCAGCGTCCGTCGGGATTGTTTTCGGCATGATAGGTTTCTGTGCGCTTTGAACGGTCTTCAGGGCAATAGCAGGCAATGAAATCCTGCAAATCTGCCAACTGCATCGGTTTTTTCTTCAGCGTGTGATGCACGTTGGTACGGTAGTCATACACCCAAACTTCTTGGGTAACGGCTTTTTCCTGTGCGGGGCGGTTATCAAAGAACAACACATTTGCTTTCACGCCTTGGGCGTAGAAAATACCCGTTGGTAAACGTAAAATCGTATGCAAATCGGTCATCTGCAAGAGTTTTTTTCGCACGGTCTCGCCTGCGCTACCTTCAAACAGCACATTATCGGGCACGACCACGGCAGCGCGCCCGTTGTTTTTGAGCATCGTGTAAATATGCTGCAAGAAGTTGACTTGTTTGTTGGAAGTGGTTGCCCAAAAGTCTTGGCGGTTATAGACAAAATCTTCGGTTTCAGCTTCGCCCTCGGCATTGGTAATGGTCATGGTGCTTTTTTTACCGAATGGCGGATTGGCCAAAACCAAGTCTACTTTTCGAGGGCTTGGTGCAACCAAGGAATCATCGGAGCTGATCGGGCTTTCGCCGTCCATTTCTCCGATGCCGTGTAAAAACAGGTTCATCAAACACAAACGGCGGGTATTGGCGACAATTTCATTACCGAAAAACGTCCCGTCTTTTAACCGCGCTTTTTGCTCGGCATTTAAATTGGCATGTTTTTCCAGATAGCTGTATGCACCCAGAAGGAAACCGCCAGTACCTGCTGCAGGGTCGGCAATCAGAGTATCTGCCTGCGGGCGGACGCATTCGACCATTGCCTCAATCAGAGCGCGCGGTGTAAAGTATTGCCCCGCGCCTGATTTGGTATCTTCGGCATTTTTTTCCAAAATGCCTTCGTAAATATCGCCTTTCACATCCACGCCCAAGCGCGTCCATTTGGTTTCATCAATCATTGCCACCAAACGGGACAATTTGGCCGGGTCTTGGATTTTGTTTTGCGCCTTGGCAAAGATTTGGCCAAGTAAGCCTTTACGTATACTTAAATCGCGCAACAGCGCAAGATAATGACTTTCCAATTCCGCACCCGTGCGAGCAGTCAGACTTTGCCAGTTGTATTCTTCCGGAATACCAACATGACGGTTATAAGGCGGCTGGCTATATTCAAAAGCCATTTTCAAGAAAATCAGATAAGTAATTTGTTCCAAATAGTCGCCGTAGCTTACGCCGTCATCGCGGAGCATATGGCAGAAACTCCAAACCTTTTGGACAATAGCATTTGAAGTGTGGTTTTGCGTTGTGGTCATCGTTGATTTCTCTTCATTTTTAGGCCTAAGAGCATCATTTAGATAATAAATCTTGACCTTAGGATCCTGCATAATTATAATTAGCGCCAATAACTCCCCCTACTTTGCCAACTCAAGAGGTTGGAACTACAAGGTTGGGGGCTTTCTTTTTTAAGTTTTTTTCCATAATTGCCAATGGGTTAAATCAGTAATTACTCCCATTTGTTCCAATCTTACCGCCTGATTCTCAACTTGTGGGAATTCATTCAATAGGGCAAGAAAACGTTCGCCCCAAGTTGAGTTTGGACAAATCACGTCCAACATTCTTTTCATTAAGCAAAAATAAACAAAAGGCTGGGCTACGTTCAATTGTTTCCACTGATTACCATCTAATCCCTTTAAGTTTGCCTTAAATATTACAGGTTTATTCCATAAACGGCTATGATGTGCTGAGACATTGCGAATGAAATTTAAAGCGTGCAAATGGGTTTGCAGATGCTTTCCTTCTCTTAGATGATATATCTTTGCAATATGATCTTTATCTTTCGATTGCATTCCTTTGTAGAGCATTGACATTGTGCCAAAATCTAACACCTCGCAAGCTGCCCAAATTGGCAAATCGCCATAATGCTGCAAATGGTGTTTGACAAAACTATTTTCAGATTCTCTCTCCACCAAATTTTGGAATTTGACCAACCAATTTTCATGTTTGAAGTTTGCTTCAAAATATTGGGATTTTTGATATACCAAAGGGTCATATTGGCCAAGGGTGTAAGCTATGTTTGTCCGCAACGCAATTTCTATACGTTCTAACGCATCAAGTGCAAGTTGTCTTAATTTTTTATCAAACATATAAAGCTGTTTGACATCTTCAAAGCGGCTATTAGGTATAAAGTTATCAAGACGGCTTTTACTATTGTTTGGATCAAACTGACGAAAAGAATACAAATAACCACTTAGACGATAATAGCCAATGGCTTTTAAATAACCTAATGCTTTCTTTTCATCTTCAATTATTAGTCCTCTATTTTTTAAAATTTCCAGCTGATCATGGAAACTTTTCCAAATTTTTTGCTGCTTCATGTTTATTTATCCAAAAGGCTGCCTGAAAAAGCCGCTTTTAAGACGGCCTGTTTAAGCAGCTCGGCTTGTTTGAGTTGCTTAGAAAGTTCGGCGGCGAGTTGGTCGCAGGCGTTGAGTTTGCTTTCTAAAATGGCAACGATTTCGGTTTGTTCGGCTAATGGAGGCAAACTAAAAGCCCAAGTAGATACAAAGTCTTTTGGAACTCGCTTGTGTCCAACAGAACCCGTCATATTATGAATGCCTGCTTGTCTAAAGTCTGGTGTATTAACAAGAAAATATAAAAATTTTGGAAGTATTTGGTTACTAGATCTCAAGACCATAAATTCTGTTGAGCCTGTACCAATTCCATTAATTAAATCTTGAGCGACGGCACTTTTCCCATTTTCAAAACAAGGAGTAATTTTAGCTAATAACACATCGTTATTTCTAAATACAGTAAATCCTTTTTTTACGTCTGCCCATTTTTTAATTTCATATGTCAAATGTTCTGAAAGCGATGATGACATCAAGTGCATTGATGAAAAAGAAACATCAGTATCATCATCGATAGCCTTTTCTTTTTTAGGTGAGATTGTTACAACTTCACCAATAGTTATATTCTGCCAGTCGGCAAGCTGTTGGGCGTGGTGTTGTTCTCGGGCCGTCTGAATTTGGGCGAGCAGTTCGTTTTCAGACGGCAGGGTATCTGCGTGCTTGCTGCGCCATTCTTTGGTGAGTTCGCCGTTAAAGGCGTTTTTGAGCAGGGATTGGCGGTATTGTTGGATTTGCCGCGCTGCGGTTTTCAGACGGCCTATGCCCTCGTCGATTTCGTCAAACAGGCTTTCGATTTTATTGACGATGGCTTGTTGGGTTT
Source organism: Haemophilus parainfluenzae (assembly GCF_003252725.1). GTDB lineage: Bacteria > Pseudomonadota > Gammaproteobacteria > Enterobacterales > Pasteurellaceae > Haemophilus_D > Haemophilus_D parainfluenzae_L. Next base: position 87,123 of record NZ_QEPO01000005.1, on the reverse strand, counting down.
CTTGGCTGGTTGGGTAGATAATGGGGATTTTTCTAGCATTTGAGGCGGATAGCTCAAGAAAAGTTGTTCCGCTTCCTAAGCTCTCAATGGTACTTTTGATTGATTTTAAATAATAATATGCATACTCAGAAAGAATGTCGTCTGAAAGAATAAAGTTTTTGAAACCTTGATTTGTTGATAATTCATTTTGAGCAATAGCAACATATCCAATTGGTGCCCTACTGCTTAAAAGAACTGTTCCTGCTGGTAATAGTTTTGCTGAACAAGATTTGTAACCATCATTACTTAAATCTCGCGCACCATTCGAAATAAATTTATCTGTATGTTTGCTTAAATCAGCGGGAGTAATCCAACTTATTCCCTTTCCTTTCTCAGCAAAGTTTGTACCTAATTTAGTGTTTGGAGTGCCGCCACTTACTACTTGTGCAATTTCTCCAAAAGTCGTTTTCTTCCACCCTTTCGGCAATTGCTGTTCCGCGGTCATTGTTATGCTGTCCATTGTTGATTAATCTCGTCTAATAGGGTGTTAAAGTCTTGGTCGTTGGCGGCAATTTCACTCAATACATCATAGGCTTGCCCCAAGCCGCCGTATTGGTTGAACGGGGTCAGTTCAAAGTCGTTCCCTTCGATGGCAAAGGAGGTGATGATGTGGTCACGAATCATGGTCAGCCATTGCATTTGCTCTTCGGTCAGCGGTTTTTCGGCGCGGCGGTTGTGTTCAAAAGTCCATGTTTGGAAGTTTTTACGCACGGTTTTGCTAAACGGCGTGATTTTGCCATCAATGCCAATCACTCGACGAACAAGGCTGACTAAGGCGGTGAGTTCGCTTTCTGCCTGTTCGCTGACGTTATCCAAATGTGCGTATGCCTGCCAGATATGACTGAATGCCAATTTCGGTTTGGCTTTTTTGATGGCGGCCGCCAGCTCTTTAATCATTGCAAGGCTTAAGGCTTGGCGTTGATAAGGCTGATTATAGAAAATCTGCAAGGCGGTGATTTCGTCTTTGTTGCTGCTTATCCATTCGGCAAAATCTTGGGTCAGGCTTTCATCATTTTCCGCCCAGCCTGCGTGGATGACTTCATCAATCTCGGCGTCAATTTTCTGCTCGTTTTGTTTGCGGATGTCGTCCAGCGTGGTGATGAGCTCCATGGAAAGCGGACGTGTGGCGGCTTTGACGCGTTGTTTTTGAACCTTGGCAAGATTTTCTTCAGACGGCATCTCATCGATGGAAATGCCTTCTTGTTCGCAGGCAGCTTGATGAACTTCATCGGCATTGATGGCGTGAAATAAATCTTTGACCAGTTGCGATAATGGAATGCCGCCTGTAATGGCTGTAATCTGCTGCTGTTGTTCGTTATCCAGCTGTTTGTTTAAACGGGCAAGGCGTGCGGCCAATGAGCTGATGCTGTCGCTATCATATGCGCCGCCAAAGACGACGGCTTTTCCTAAATCGGAGAAGCTGACCAAACGCTTGGTGTCTAATTGTTGGCTTGCCGTTTTGAGCGATTTTGTAACGCCAATCGCATCGACAATGACATAATGGGTTTTGGCGGATGATGCGGAAGGGCTGACTTTTTGTAAGCCCTCTTTATCAAGCGTACGTGTGCCGCGCCCTTTCATTTGCTCGAAATAGTTGCGGCTTTTGACATCGCGCATAAACAGCAGGCATTCGAGCGGGCGGACGTCCGTTCCCGTGGCAATCATATCGACGGTAACGGCGATGCGCGGGTTGTAGCTGTTGCGGAAATTCGCCAAGACGGTTTTGGGTTCTTCGCCTTGTTCGATGATTTCGCCGTTTTCACCCACAATATCGTCTTTGGCTTTGTACGTAATCTTTTTGCAGAATTCGTTGCCTTGCCCGAACTCTTCACGCACCATTTTGATGATGTCGTCGGCGTGGCTGTCGTTTTTGGCAAAAATCAAGGTTTTGGGTACTTCTTGACGATTTGGGAACATCACCGGTAAATGGTCGCGGAATGTCCGGATAATGGTGCGGATTTGGCTTGGATTGACAATATCCCTGTCGAGTTGCTTGGCGGTATAGTCTTCATCGCTATCTTGCTGCTGCCAGCGTTTGCGGCGTGTGGTGCGTTCGCGGTGTTCGACCAGCTCCTCGGCTTTGAATTTGCCGCCATCCAGGCTGATTTTGGTATTAATCAAATAGACTTCATTGCCTACGTTTACGCCATCGGCAACGGCTTGCTCGTGGCTGTATTCGCTGACGACGTTTTGATTGAAAAAGCCAAAAGTGCGGTTGTCCGGTGTGGCGGTTAAACCAATCAGATAGGCATCAAAATAATCCAACACTTGTCGCCAAAGGTTGTAAATGGAGCGATGGCATTCGTCGATAAAAATAAAATCAAAAAATTCGGGTGGCAGATCCGGTTGATAGGCAACGGGCAAGGGCTCTTTTAAACGGTTTTCCCATTCTTCTAATTCCACGCTTTCATCCGGTATCGCCATCTCTTCCCCTTTTAATAGGGAATACATGCGTTGAATGGTACAAATACAAACTTCTACGCCTTTGGGAATGTGCGGCGATTTAATCACTTGGGCGTTGTAGAGTTCGGTAAATTTGCGGTTGTCGTCAGACGGGGTAAAAACCAACATTTCTTGCTCGGCCTGTTCGCCCAAATTGACGGTATCGACTAAAAATAAAATACGGCGTTTGCCTGTGTATTTGAGCAAACGATACATGATGCTGATGGCGGTATAAGTTTTACCTGCACCTGTGGCCATTTGAATTAGGGCACGCGGTAAATCTTTTGCCAAAGAATCTTGCATATTTTCTATGGCGGTTAATTGGCAATCGCGCAAGCCGAGTTCAGCCGCAGATAGATGATTGGGATTGAGTGGCGGGATAGCCTTGAGTTTGGCACGCAGGGTGTTTTTGCCTTCGTTTGCCCATTTTTGCAATGTTTCAGGACGGTGAAAATGAAATACTTCACGGGCACGAGGAGCTGGATCGTTGCGGTTGGTAAAGCGGGTAATTACACCAGTGCTTTCATATAAAAAAGCAATATCCGCTTGCGGGATATGTTTGAGTTCGCTATCGGCATAACGCGCGCTTTGCTCTTCAACTGTGTTGAGCTTATGGCCAAAATTTTCTTCTTTGGCTTCAATAATGGCAACCGGCTCTCTATCGACAAATAGCAAATAATCTACCGGTCCGCTGTCTGTAGGGTATTCACGCACTGCTACGCCCAAACCATTGTTGGGATTAAAGTGCTTCACCGACTGTATCGTCCAGCCTGCCTGCTCCAGTTTTTTATCGATAATGTCGCGGGCTTGCTGTTCTGGATGCTGGTTGTAGGTTACCGGCTTAGTCATAGATATTTCCTAGGCGTGTATCAAATTTCACAAAAAATACAAATAAAACAGTTTTTTAATTATATTTAATCTATTGAAATGATTGCAATCATTGTGGATTCATATTTTTCTATTTAAAGATTGTAATAAAATTCAAACTATCTGGAAACTACTAAAACAAAATAAAAAAGTGCGGTCAAATTTTCAAGTATTTTTGCTTAATTTACCGTTTATTGTCATTCTATTTAGGAGTACTATGAACAATGATAACTAAATTATTAAGCAAACCTATTATTTCTATTTAATGGAGATTAAACGATGAAAAAATTATTCGCTGTAGCAATTTCAGCGGTTGCCATTAGCACCTCTTTTGTTGCTTATGCAAATACTGCACCACAAACGGAACAAAGCGCAGTACAACCAGAAAAAGCAAAAGGCATTTGGATTGATGTGCGTTCAGCTGAGGAATTTAACGCAGGTCATTTACAAGGTGCGGTGAATATTCCACACGATAAAATCATTGAAGGTGTTAAGGCACTTGGATCAGCTAAAGATGAACCAATTAACCTTTATTGTCGTAGTGGTCGCCGTGCCGAAGCAGCACTCACTGAGCTGAAAAATGCAGGCTATACCAATGTCACCAACCATGGCGGTTATGAAGATTTGGTTAAAAAAGGTTTGAAATAACAGCATATTATTTAAAGTAAAAATCCCCTAGATTCAGCATTTAGGGGATTTTTCTTATAAAGTACGGTAGATTTTCGTTTACTAAATACAATAATCTTCTTTTAATAAGTGACGATAGGCATAAAGATAAGATGCGCCGACAAATGCTGCACCACCAGTAACATTGCCTAAAAAGACAGGAATCATATTGAAGAAGAATTGGCTCCAAGTTACATTAGCACCAGCAAAAATCCCAGCTGGAATAATAAACATATTGGCGACAAAGTGTTGTAATCCGATAAGCACAAAAATCATCACTGGGAACCATATGGCGAGGATACGACCGGAGGTTTGTTTGGCGCCAAAATAGAACCAAATCCCCATGCAGACCATCCAGTTACAGGCAATGGCAGAAACAAAGGCGCGACCAAAATCCATTTGCACTTTAGCCTCAGCGATAGCAATGGTTTTAGCAGAGGCAGCACCTTCTGATAAACCAACATAATGCCCTAAGAAATATGCCATAAACAGCGCACCGAGCAGGTTGCCCAAACTCACTACAATCCAGTTACGAAATAATTTTTTAAGGCTTACTCGTTTTGTTAAACGGCCTAATGCCATCATCATCATATTTCCCGTGGCTAATTCACCACCACCGATTAGAATACAAATCAAACAAATAGGAAACACGGCTGCACCAAGTAATGTTGATAGCCCACTCCACTCTGGAGGAATACCGCTCACGACTTTTAAATAGGCCATATAACCAAAACTCACATAGCCGCCACCTAAAAAACTTAAAATAGCCAGTGTTTTTAGGTGTCCTTCCGACTTAGCATAACTTTTATCAATAACATCTTGTAAGATTTCGTGGGGATAAAGATCGCGATGCTGCATAGTTGTACCTCTAATGAAAATAAGACGGTAAAAATGTAGCAAAGCACATAGAAAAACCGAAAGAATTGTTAAATATATGTACTGATTTTTAGTTATAACGAAATTGAATAATAATCCGAACCTAAAATTAGCTTTTTTGTGGAGAAGAAAAAAGAGCGGTCAAATTTTAGGGTGTTTTTGCAAAAAGTTATAAAAATCTGACCTCTTGCATGTATAGAAAAAGCGTTGCTCTAGTGACATAGAACAACGCTTTTGTTTTTTAAATTATATGTAACTTAGAATGGAATGTTATCATCAAATGCGTCCATTGGCGGCTCAGCTTGTGGTGCTGGCGCAGATTGTGCCGGATGAGATTGATAGCTTGGTTGCGGTGCTGATTGTGCGGGTGCAAAGCCGCCCATCTCTTGATTACGACCACCTAACATTTGTAAGTTATCACCTTGGATTTCAGTGGTGTAACGATCTTGGCCGTTGTTATCTTGCCATTTACGGGTTTTTAAACGACCTTCAACATAAACTTGTGAACCTTTGCGTAAATATTGCCCCGCAATTTCTGCTAAACGACGATATAACACGATACGGTGCCATTCGGTCACTTCACGACGTTCGCCTGTGTTTTTATCTGTCCAGCTTTCACTTGTTGCCACGCTGATATTCGCTACCGCTTCGCCATTTGGCATCGTACGGATTTCAGGATCGTTACCTAAATTACCCACGATGATTACTTTATTAATACCTGCCATAGAATCCTCTATATTTTAGAAATAAGGTGAAAAATTTTGGTTATTTTGCCTTAAAAGAAACAAAAGATCCATAAAAATTAACTGGATATTTGCACAGATATTGAAATATGCGATAATGGTCGCAATTTTTGAATTTATTTTCTTAAGGCAATCGCTTTTTTTATGGATACTATCGACATTCGTGGGGCTAGAACCCACAACCTCAAAAATATCAATTTAACCATTCCGCGCGATAAATTAATTGTGATTACAGGCTTGTCCGGTTCGGGCAAATCTTCTTTAGCATTTGATACGCTTTATGCGGAAGGGCAGCGCCGTTATGTAGAATCGCTCTCTGCCTATGCGCGTCAGTTCCTTTCTTTGATGGAAAAACCAGATGTGGATTCTATTGAGGGCTTGTCGCCGGCGATTTCTATTGAGCAAAAATCCACTTCTCATAACCCGCGTTCAACTGTGGGCACGATCACAGAAATTTACGATTATCTGCGTTTGCTGTTTGCTCGCGTAGGAGAACCACGTTGTCCTGATCATGATGTGCCATTAACGGCACAAACCATCAGCCAAATGGTGGATAAAGTTTTAAGTCTGCCAGAAGAAAGCAAAATGATGTTGCTTGCGCCCGTGGTGAAAAATCGTAAAGGTGAGCACGTTAAGCTGTTAGACAGCCTGGCGGCACAAGGTTATATTCGCGCAAGAATTGATGGTGAAATCTGTGATTTATCTGATCCGCCAGAACTTGCTTTACAGAAAAAACATACCATTGAAGTGGTGGTGGATCGCTTTAAAGTGCGGTCAGATTTAGCTACACGTTTGGCAGAATCTTTTGAAACGGCTTTGGAGCTTTCTGGTGGTACAGCGGTTGTGGCGGATATGGATAATCCTAAGGCTGAAGAATTGGTTTTCTCAGCAAACTTTGCTTGTCCGCATTGTGGTTATTCTGTACCGGAATTAGAGCCCCGCTTATTCTCATTTAATAACCCGGCAGGGGCGTGTCCGACTTGTGATGGCTTAGGTGTTCAGCAGTTCTTCGATGAAAGCCGTGTGGTACAAAATGAAAGTATTTCTCTTGCAGGCGGTGCGGTAAAAGGTTGGGATCGTCGCAATTTCTATTACTATCAAATGCTTACCTCGTTAGCGAAACATTATAAATTTGATATTGAAACGCCATACGAAGATTTGCCACAAAAAATTAAAGATATTGTGATGCACGGTTCAGGCAAGGAAGAAATTGAATTCCAGTATATGAACGATCGTGGCGATGTAGTGATCCGCAAGCATCCTTTTGAAGGGATTTTGAATAACATGGCACGCCGTTATAAAGAAACGGAATCCATGTCTGTGCGTGAAGAATTGGCGAAAAACATCAGTAACCGCCCTTGTGCAGATTGTGGTGGTTCACGTCTTCGTCCTGAAGCTCGCAACGTGTATATTGGCAACATTAACTTGCCACAAATTTCAGAGAAAAGCATTGGTGAAACCCTTGAGTTTTTCCAAGGGCTTACTTTAACCGGTCAAAAAGCACAAATTGCGGAAAAAATCCTGAAAGAGATCAAAGAGCGGTTAGAGTTTTTAGTGAATGTTGGGTTGAATTATCTTTCCCTCTCTCGCTCAGCCGAGACCCTTTCGGGCGGTGAAGCACAACGTATTCGTCTTGCGAGTCAGATTGGTGCGGGCTTAGTGGGTGTCATGTATGTGTTGGATGAGCCTTCTATCGGTTTACATCAACGTGATAATGAGCGTCTGTTAAATACGCTGATTCACTTGCGTAATTTGGGTAACACCGTAATTGTGGTGGAACATGATGAAGATGCTATTCGAGAAGCCGATCATATTATTGATATTGGCCCAGGTGCGGGTGTACACGGCGGCCAAGTGATTGCACAAGGGACAGCCAAAGAGATTATGGCAAATCCAAATTCGATTACAGGTAAGTTCTTATCGGGTGAAGAAAAAATCGAAATTCCGAAAAAACGAACCGCACTTGATAAAAGCAAGCTTTTAAAATTAAAAGGCGCGACAGGGAATAATCTAAAAGGCGTGAATTTAGAAATTCCAGTGGGCTTATTTACTTGTATCACGGGGGTATCAGGTTCAGGCAAATCAACGTTAATTAATGATACCTTATTCCCACTGGCTCAAAATGCTTTAAATCGTGCGGAGAAAACGGATTTTGCGCCTTATAAATCCATTGAGGGCTTGGAATATTTCGATAAAGTGATCGATATTAACCAAAGCCCGATCGGTCGTACACCTCGTTCTAATCCAGCGACTTACACGGGATTATTTACCCCAATTCGTGAATTATTTGCGGGCGTGCCAGAAGCGCGTGCGCGTGGTTATAACCCAGGACGTTTTAGCTTTAACGTGCGCGGTGGACGTTGTGAAGCATGCCAAGGTGATGGTGTGCTGAAAGTTGAAATGCACTTCTTGCCGGATGTGTATGTACCTTGTGATCAATGTAAAGGTAAACGCTATAACCGTGAAACCTTGGAGATCCGATACAAAGGCAAAACTATTCACCAAGTATTAGATATGACGGTGGAAGAAGCCCGTGAGTTTTTTGATGCGATCCCAATGATTGCACGTAAATTGCAAACCCTAATGGATGTCGGCTTGTCTTATATTCGTTTAGGTCAGTCTTCTACCACGCTTTCAGGTGGTGAGGCACAACGCGTTAAGTTAGCGACAGAGCTTTCAAAACGCGATACAGGTAAAACTCTTTATATTTTGGATGAACCGACAACTGGCTTACATTTCGCTGATATTAAACAACTTCTCGACGTGTTACATCGCTTACGCGATCAAGGCAATACTATCGTGGTGATCGAACACAACTTAGATGTGATCAAAACCGCAGACTGGATTGTTGATCTTGGTCCAGAAGGGGGCAGTGGCGGTGGTCAAATCATCGCGACAGGCACACCGGAAGAAGTTGCCAAGGTGAAAGGTTCTCACACCGCGAGATTCCTAAAAGACATCTTAGCAAAAGGCTAGAAAAAACGACCGCACTTTTGAAGATCATCAAAGTGCGGTTATTTTTTAACGAGACCATTGAAGGTTAATGAACAGATTGATATTATCTTCAGCATATAAACAAAGGGGGATAATATGGAATGTTCTCACCCAGTTAGTTGTCAATGCCAACCTATTGCAAAAGTGAATGTTTTAGGTGCTCAGATTTCTCATATTGAGCTGTCTTTTTCGCAGCCCATCTCGGCGTTTTCATTATCTCAAGTTTCTGTTTGGGTGAAGAGTTTAAATACTCAAAATGAATGGGTAAAACTTGATTTAAATGCTTGCCATCAAAATAATGAGAGCAATTTTATCTTATTGATTCAACCAGATGCACATTGTCTCGCTACTAAATTGTTATATTTTGATATTGAGCGATTTACTCAAGTGCGGCCAGAATTACAGCTAAAAATTGAATTTGACCAAGCACTTCATATTTCAGCCTCTCAATGTAATATTTTGCCGATCCTTTGTCTTGATACTCAAGGTTTCACTCATTTTACTTATCAAGATCTTACTTGCAGTTTCTACCAGCCTAAGTTTTCTTTTCAATTACATCCATTAATTATTTGTTTGCACGGTGCAGGTGAAGGGGGAAATAATCAGAGTAATATTCTCGCCGATAAAATGGCTGTGACTTTCGCAAACCAATTACACCAAGAGATGCTAGATTATCCTTATATTCTTGCTCCTCAATGCCCTAGTTTCTGGGTGGATAAGTTTCTATTAAATGGTCAATATTATTATGGTAAACGAGATTACACCGATGATTTATTAGCTTTAATTCAAGATAGTTTGATTAAGTATAAAGATATTGATCCTAAACGTATTTATATCGTAGGTGGTTCAATGGGCGGATACCAAGGATTACGACTTTTTTCTGATGCTCCAGATTTATTTGCTGCAGCTTTAATTGCTTGCCCTGCGAAACTTCCTGCTCTAGAAAAATTGCATCATTTAAAGAATAAAAAAATATGGCTTATTCATAGTACTTTAGATGAAGTCGTGCCGATTGAAAATAGCCTCAATCTTCTCGAACAAATCTACAATGAAAAAGATACGCAAGCAATGTTTACACTTTATGAAAAGGTTGTCATAGAGGGAAAAGTTATCGATCCACATTGTGTTTTTTTACCTCTTTATGACAACCAATTAACATCAGGACAAAATTCCATTTTTGAATGGTTGGGAAAACAAGGAGTTTAAGATGAAAAGTGCAGTTATTTATATTTCTGTCATTGCTGCATTAGGAGGCTTTTTATTTGGTTTTGACACGGCGGTGATAAGTGGTACGGTTGAGTCAATCAAAAGCCCAGAATTCGGTTTTGGCTTAACGGCGGGTGAATTAGGTTTTGCCGTAGCATCGGTATTGATAGGTTCAGCAATTGGTGCTTGGTATGCAGGGATTGCAGCAATTAAATTTGGACGAGTGAAAGTGATGCTTATTGCTTCTGTATTGTTTTCACTTTCAGCTGTAGGCTCTGCATTAGCGTTTAATTTATGGGATTTTTCCTTTTGGCGCTTAGTTGGCGGTCTGGGTGTAGGGATTGCAGCGGTTATTGCTCCTGCATATATTGCCGAGGTTTCTCCTGCTCACTTACGTGGGCGTTTAGGTAGCTTACAACAATTAGCTATTGCAATTGGTCTGCTCGTTTCTTTTATTTCAAATTATGTGTTAGCTAATATCGATAATTCCCCTAATGCACCTTTATGGGGGGGATTATTTGCTTGGCGTTGGATGTTATTAGTTGAGGTATTTCCAGCTGTACTATACGGTATTATGGCACTTAAGTTGCCAGAATCACCACGCTATTTAGTCAGTAAAAATAGACTTAATGAGGCAAGAAATGTATTAGTGAAATATACTAATGAAACTAATCCAGATTTGAAGTTAGAGGAAATTCAGATCAGTTTGGGCGATCCAAATGATGTGGTTTCGATAAAGAATGTTTTATCAAGTAAAACCTTATTTGTCCCTGTGGTTTGGCTGGCGATTAGTCTTGCTTTCGTTGCTCAGTTCACAGGTATTAATATTATTCTATATTATGCTTCTTCACTTTGGAGTGCCGTGGGTTTTTCACAAGGTTTATCTTTTGCCGTTCCAATTGGTACAACTATTATTGGTGTATTGATGACGATTGTAGGGATGCTTTATATTGATAAATTAGGTCGTCGCAAATTATTGCTGATCGGTTCTATTGGTATGGGAATTTCCCTTTGGGTTACAGGATTTATCTTTATGAGTGCCGATCAGTCTTCTGAAACACTCGTATTGTCACCTGTGCTTTCATGGAGTGCATTAATTAGTGCACATATTTTTTATATCTTTTTCTGCTGTACTTGGGGGCCTGCATTATGGGTTATTCTGGGGGAAATTTTCCCTAATCGAATTCGTACAACAGGATTAGGTATTGCCACTTGCGCAAATTGGATAGGTAATGTGATTGTCACTTGGACTTTTCCTCCTATGCTAAAATATTTAGGACTTGCTCCGACCTACTTATTCTATGGTGTTTGCTGTATCGGCTCTTTCTTTATGGTCAAATATTTCATTCCTGAAACAGCAAATAAATCTCTAGAAGAGATGACATTTAACCTAAAACATGAATAAAACCAACCGCACTTTTGAACATCATCAAAGTGCGGTTATTTTTTGAGGTTTTTTAATGGCGATTTCCAAAAGGCGGTTTGGCGAACCAGACGATAATGAATAATGCTAGGAAAGTAATTGCCGATAACCAGAAAATCTCATTAGCGCCAATAATAAAGCCCTGAGCAGTGATTTGTCTGGCAAGATATGATGCTGTTTGTTGTTCGTTTAAACCAAAACTTGCCATAGTTTGGAAGAATTGTTGGGAAATCGGATTATATGGATTAATGACTTCCGTGAGTTGTGTGTGATGTACGGCTTCGCGGTTATACCACATAAATGTCGTGAGAGATGTACCTATTGAGCCGGCAAGGGTTCGAAGGAAATTAAATAAGCTCGATGCCGAAGCCATTTTTTCGGGCGGTAAACCCGAAAGTGTGATGGTGGTCAGCGGCATAAAGAAGCAAGCAACCGCTAAACCTTGCACAAATTGTGGCAAAGCAACATCGGCAAAGGTCATGCCAGGCTCAAAGGTTACGGCTCGCCAATAAAAGGTCAGGGCATAAACCATAAAGCTGATTGTGACTAAAATTCGCATATCAATTTTATGCCCTAATTTACCGATGATTGGCGAAAGTAAAATTGGGAATAACCCCACTGGGGCGGCTGCGAGCCCTGCCCAAGTCGCGGTGTAGCCATAAACTTGTTGGAGTAGAAGAGGGATAAGTACAACCGATCCCAAATACACTAAAAAAGCGAGACTAGTTGAAAGGCAGCCTACGCTAAAGTTGCGTGATTTAAAAAGTGAAATATCTACAACGGGATTATCATCCGTCAGTTCCCAAATAGTGAGCGCGATCAAACACACAACCGCAATCACGGTGAGAACAATAATCTCCGTTGAATTAAACCAATCTTGCTCTCTTCCTTGGTCCAGCATTAATTGCAAGCAGCCTACGCCAAGAACTAATAAAACAAGCCCAACGGTATCAATAGGTTGATGAGATATTTGGCTTTCTCTATCGCCTAGAATTTTCCAACTCATTAAGACGACGGCCAATCCAATGGGAACATTGATGAAAAAGATCCAACCCCAATGAATGTTATCGCTGATCCAGCCACCTAAAATGGGCCCAAAAATAGGAGCGACCACCACGGTCATTGACCAAAAAGCCAGCGCCATGCCGCGTTTTTTAGGCGGATAGTTATTGAGTAATAAACTTTGCGAAAGAGGAATGATTGGACCGGCTACTGCACCTTGGATGACACGGCAAATAATCAACATTTCCAAACTGTGTGAAATGCCACAAAGCCAAGAGGCAAGGACGAAAAGTAAGGTTGAGATTAAAAATAACCGCACTTCACCAAAACGTTTTGCCAGCCAACCGGTGATAGGAATTGAGATTGCATTGGCTACACCAAACGAGGTGATGACCCATGTCCCTTGGCTAGACGATGCCCCTAAATCACCAGCAATAGTAGGAATAGCAACGTTAGCGATGGTGGAATCCAACACCTGCATAAAAGTCGCAAGCGAGAGCGCTAACGTGAGAATAACCAGTGCACCGCCTTGTACCGGCGAAAAATGAGATTGCGACATCGTGAAACCTAATAGCTATTGTCGCGAATAATGGATTCGATCAAATTATTGACCGCACTTTCATCATATTGCAGCACATTCGTGGAATAAAGCGTTGTAGCTGGCGCTTGGTCACGCAAGGTTTCACCTTGGCTATCACTCACATCCACTTTCACGGTGGCAGAAAGACCGATACGTAATGGGTTTTCAGCTAGCTGTTGCGGATCTAATTGAATACGCACAGGCACACGCTGCACCACTTTGATCCAGTTACCGGTCGCATTTTGAGTGGGTAATAATGAGAATGCGCTGCCTGTCCCCATTTCAATTCCGACTACTTTACCATCAAAGGTTTTATCTTTTCCGTAGAGATCAAAGTGAATTTTAACCGGTTGACCAATTCGCATATGGGTTAATTGTGTTTCTTTGAAGTTGGCATCTAACCACATTTGATCGGTAGTCACCACTGCCATTAATGCCCCGCCAACAGAAACCGCTTGCCCTACTTGCGCATTACGACGAGCCACATAGCCTTTAATTGGACTACGGATTTTCGTACGTTCTAAATTTAACCAAGCTTGTTTTAAATTACTGACCGCACTTTGAATTTGGGGCTGTTCACTTAAAGGACCATCTAGCAATAAGGCTTGATTTGCCTCAAGTTGGTTTTGTGAGGTCATTAAGTTCGCTTTTGCCAGTTCAACGGCTTCTTTTGCATGTTGGAACGATTCTTTATCAATAGCCCCATCTTTGACTAATTGCACACGACGGTTCAAGTTTCCTTGTGCTTGAGCAAGGGTTATTTCATTCGCACGAACAGCAGATTTTAATTGTTTTACGGTGTAATTCAGTTGAGAAACTTGGCGAACGGCATTGGCTAAATTGCTTTTAGCTTGCTCAAAACTCAATTTGGCGTTGGTGTCATCCAGTTCTAATAACACATCGCCCGCTTGTACGGGATCCATATTATCGACATTAATTTTCGAAATATTCCCCGCGACTTGTGCCGATACCATCACCTGATTGCCGCTGACATAGGCATCTTCCGTTTCTTCAAAGCCTTTAATAAAGAAAAACCAATAAGCTGCAGAACCGATTGCAATCAGAAGAAGCAAAAGAATAAAAATGGAAAGCCCTTTTTTACGTTGTTGAGATTTATTATTTGAAGAGTTTTGTGTATCTGTTTGTTGATCGGACATAATGTGAGCCTTATCGGAAAATGCTGAAGTAAAAAAGCTTCAGTCTATAAAATATGAATGTTTGTTCATTATGAACGTGAATTAGAATTATTTCAAGAATGACCGCACTTGTTTAGATAAAAGTGCGGTCAATTTTAATGACGTTTTTTCATAACAAACAGGTGTCGGTATTGCTAAAGCAGAGAGTGGGATTTTGTTATAGTATTTGGATATAAAAGCAAAATTAATATGTGTTTGTTTTTTTAGGATAATTTATTTACATACATTTACATAAATTATATTGAAAATGCCTAGATTTTATTAAGCGTGTGTTAGATAATGGGGATTGGTCTCTGCTTGGGTGTTTTGAGGCAGGCTCATAGTTTTATATTATTAAATTTATGCAAGGGAGTTTCATTTTTTTATGAATAAGATTTTTAAAGTAATTTGGAATCGTACTACTCAGTCGTTGGTGGTGACGTCCGAATTAGCAAAAGGGCAAGTAAAATCATCTTCTGATATTTCAGTGCCGACAGTTGTAGGTCGAGTCAGTAAATTATTTAAATTAAGTGCTGTTGCATTGGCAACATTGGGTGTTGCAGGACAGGCAGATGCGATTTCGGCTCCTCTAAATAATTTCACTTATCAACCGAATAACTTTTTGATTGCTGGTGGCGGTGGTACAGCAACTGATACTGGCTCTGTTGCTATTGGTCATCAAGCCTCCGCAGATCATGGGGGGGTGGCTTATGGCCGTTTTTCTAAGGGAACAGGGGCTAATAGCGCGGCTTACGGTATTGCTACAAAAGCAACAGGTACTAAATCAGTTGCAGTTGGTTCAGATGCTGTAGCGAGCTCAAATTTTGCAGTAGCAGTAGGGGCTAGTGCTAATGCAAAAAATACTGATGATGTCGCGTTAGGTGCAGGTTCAGTCACTGGAAATCGTAATTCATTAACTTCAATTACAATTAATGGAAATGAAGTTGGTAATAATGGTCAAGAGAGTGGAACGTCTGTTCTCGCGGTCGGTAATAGTACCTCTGCTAGACAGGTTCAATATGTTTCAGCAGGCTTAATTAGCGCAACTTCTACCGATGCGATTAATGGTTCACAGCTTTACAACGTGATTACAGTCGTAAATTCAACGGCAAGTACGGCAACATTAGCACAAGCTACCGCAGATAATGCTAAAACTGTTGCAGATGATGCTAAAACTAAAGCAGAAAGAGCAGACGATGCAGCAGCCGGTGCGAAAGGTACGGCAAATAATGCTCTAGCTCTCGCAACAACGGCAAACACTACTGCAAATAATGCATTAGAGTTGGCTAATCAAGCCGCTAATATTTATTTCCATGTAAATGATGGAACAGAGGATATAGATAGACTTCCTTCAGAGGAGAGTTTAAGAACTAATGGCGGCTCAGTTCGTTCGTCTGCTGGTGCACAAGGTATATTTTCTATTACAGCAGGTATGCGAGCAACAACCACCGAAACAGCATATAATGCAATTGCTATGGGTAACGGTGCTTCAGCAGCATCTGAAGATGCAGTGGTAGTGGGGTCTAATAGTGCAGCTCGCACAGGGACAGTAAATGCAACCGTATTAGGTGCTAATTCTGTGGCCGAAGCAAATTCAGTGAATGCGACTGTAGTGGGACAATTCTCTGCAGCGGGTAAAGATTCTGTGAATGCAACCGTTGTAGGTTCAAGAAGTTATGTTCGTCCAAATACAAATGATGGTACAGCATTAGGTCATTACGCTGGTGTGGATAACAGCACAACAAATGGTACATCAGTTGGTGCTCGCACTTGGGTTGGTGAAAATGTAAAAAATGGTACAGCATTAGGGGTGTATAACCTTGTTGGTAATAACACCCAAAATACTATTGCTGTAGGTGTTGCAAATAACGTAAAAGATGGCGTTAAAAATAACACGATTATTGGACACGGTAATACTATTGCATCAAACGGTACAACCGTATTGGGTAATAACTTAAATATCGCTGCAGGTTTAGATGAAGCAGTGGTTTTAGGTAATCATTCAACTACGACAGGTTCTCATCCTATTGCAAATGTAACTGAAGCAACTGTGGGTAATTTAACCTATAGTGGCTTCAAAGGAACCGTTGCAGGTGCGGGTAGCTTTGTAAGTGTCGGTGCAGTAGGTGATGAGCGTAAATTGATCAATGTTGCAGCAGGAAATATTTCCGCGACTTCAACAGAAGCGATCAATGGTTCACAACTTTATGCAGTAACTTCACAGCTAGATCAAACAAATGAAACAGCCAAGACAGCCGCTTCAAGTGCAAGTAATGCAGTTTCTTTAGCCTCTACAGCAGCTTCAGCGGCAACATCAGCGGCGGAAGTGGTTACCAGCAACTTAAGTAAAATTGAAAGTGCAGCTTCAGCAGCTGTAAGTGCCGCTTCATCAGCAAATAGCTCAGCAACAGCTGCAAGTACTTCAGCATCAGCGGCAGATTCTTCTGCAACCGCAGCAAGCTCTTCTGCATCAGCGGCAGATTCTTCAGCGAAAGCCGCAAGCTCATCAGCGTCAGCGGCAGATAGCTCAGCGACTGCAGCAAGCTCTTCAGCTTCAGCGGCAGATTCTTCTGCAACCGCAGCAAGCTCTTCAGCTTCAGCGGCAGATTCTTCTGCAACCGCAGCAAGCTCTTCTGCATCAGCGGCAGATTCTTCTGCAACCGCAGCAAGCTCTTCTGCATCAGCGGCAGATTCTTCAGCGAAAGCCGCAAGCTCTTCAGCTTCAGCGGCAGATTCTTCTGCAACCGCAGCAAGCTCTTCTGCATCAGCGGCAGATTCTTCAGCGAAAGCCGCAAGCTCTTCAGCTTCAGCAGCAGATAGCTCAGCAACAGCAGCAAGCTCATCTGCATCAGCGGCAGATTCTTCTGCAACCGCAGCAAGCTCTTCAGCTTCAGCAGCAGACAGCTCAGCAACCGCAGCAAGCTCTTCAGCTTCAGCAGCAGACAGCTCAGCAACAGCAGCAAGCTCATCAGCGTCAGCGGCAGATTCTTCTGCAACTGCAGCAAGCTCTTCAGCTTCAGCAGCAGATAGCTCAGCAACCGCAGCAAGTTCTTCAGCTTCAGCAGCAGATAGCTCAGCGACAGCTGCAAGCTCTTCAGCTTCAGCAGCAGACAGCTCTGCAACCGCAGCAAGTTCTTCAGCTTCAGCAGCAGACAGCTCAGCGACAGCTGCAAGCTCATCCGCATCAGCAGCAGATAGCTCAGCGACTGCAGCAAGTTCATCGGCTTCAGCGGCAGATTCTTCTGCAACTGCAGCAAGTTCTTCAGCTTCAGCAGCAGATAGCTCTGCAACCGCAGCAAGCTCATCCGCTTCAGCGGCGGACAGCTCAGCAACAGCAGCAAGTTCATCAGCATCAGCGGCAGATTCTTCAGCGACTGCTGCAAGCTCTTCAGCTTCAGCAGCTAAATCTTCAGCAACAGCGGCTGAAAGCACCGCAAAACGTATTGAAGATTCAGGCTTGATCAGTAAAGATGGTAAAACAGCATTTGCAGCGGATAACACCAGCAAACGTAATAGTGCGAAAGCGAAAGGTAAAGATGCAACTGCGGTTGGTTATGGATCAAATGCAAGTGGCGAAAATGGCACAGCGTTAGGTAATAACTCACAAGCTTCAGGTAAAAACTCAACCGCTGTTGGTCAAGGCGCGAAAGCAACTGCAGCTAACTCAGTAGCACTAGGCCAAGGCTCTGTAGCAAATGAAGCAAATACTGTTTCAGTTGGTTCAGTCGGTAATGAACGTCGAATCACAAATGTAGCAGATCCAGTTCGTGGTACGGATGCAGCAAACAAACAATATGTTGATCGTTCTGTTGGTGCAGTTCGTAGTGAAATGAAGAAAACTGATAAGAAACTTCGTGGTGGTATCGCAGGAGCAACTGCTGCAGCGAATATTCCACAAGTGACTAAACCAGGTGGTTCAATGGTTGGCCTTGGTGTAGGTAACTACAAAGGTGAAAGTGCCGTTGCAGTAGGTTACTCTCGTGCGAGCGATAACAATAAAGTTATCTTCAAAGTGAGCGGGGCAGCAACCACTCAAGGTGATTACAATGTTGGTGCCGGTGTAGGTTATCAATGGTAGTCACTTACTAAACTAGACAAATCACTCGGGTAGGAATATCCGAGTGATTTTTATTATTTAAGCCATTTAAAAATAGTTCTATTTTTGACCGCACTTTTAGATGACTTAAATAATAGAAGAGGAAAAAGAATATGCGTAAATATAAAATTGGAATTACGTTTAATTTAGAGGCGAAGGTTACGGATATTTGGGCAAACGGCGCAAATCAAAATGTCATTCATCTTTTTCATTTATTTCAACATTCGTCAATTGTAGAAGATGTTATTCTGGTTTCTTGGGGACCAGAAAAGCGCACTACACCTCCAGAAGGGTTTATGCTTGATGGATTAAATTTGAAATACGCTTATATTGAGGATGTAATTGATCAATTAGACGTATTGATTGAGGGGACATTAGTGATTGAACCTCATCAAGTTACTCGAATGCATCAGCATGGTGGTAAAGTTGTTTGCTATAAAATGGGCAATGACTTTATTATGGATATGGAAAATTTCCTCTTTGATAAGAAAGCAGGAAGAGTGTTTAATGGTACGTTATTTGATTCTGTATGGATGATCCCACAGCATGAGAATACCTGTAAATCTTATTTTTCCATTATGTATCGTTGTCCTGCTTATGTGGTGCCTGCAATTTGGTCGCCGGTATTCTGTGATCAGGTGATTAAGCGAATCAAAGAGAAGCATAATCTTACTTTTGGGTATAAACCAGATACTGAGAAAAAAGCTAAGCGTATAGCTTCTTTTGAAGCCAATATTAACATTGTAAAAACGTGTTTTACACCAGTGTTAATTGCTGAACAGGCCTATCGTGAAGCTCCTGAGAAAATTAAAAACGTCTATATGTGCAACACCTACGATAAAAAAGATAATCCAACCTTTTTCAATTTTATAGGTCGAACTAATCTTGTTAAAAATGGGGTGATGACGGTAGAAGGGCGTTATCAAATGCCTGATTTTCTTACTCGCTATGTAGATATTGTGCTAAGTCATCAGTGGGAAAATGGTTTGAATTATGCTTACAATGATGCTTTGTATGGTGGCTATCCATTTATTCATAATTCAAAACTTATCCCTAAAGGCGTGGGGTATTACTACGATCAGTTTGACGCATTTGAAGGTGCAAAAGTGTTGCTTGATGTGATTGATAACCATGATAAGCATCATGAAGAATATGTGAAAAGAGCAAATGAATATTTGGATTCTCAATTACCAACTAATCCTGTGAATATTTATTTGTACGAGAAAGAGATCAAGCGGTTGTTTTCTGAATAAGACTTGTAAAAATCCCTCAGTGAGCACTAAGGGATTTTTTATTCAACTTATAAATCTTAATTAGTATTAATAGTGTGTTTATCTATAATATTTACCACAAAGCATTAAATTCTTTTTCGTATTTTTCTTTCAAATTAAGAAAATCTACTTTTTCATTCTCTGGCAGTAGTTCATAGCATGTCATTACATACCCATAAATATCATCTACATATTTTTTAAATCCAGGCAACAACTCATTGTTGAGTTTCATATTTTCTATTTCAGTTATTACATCAGATAGATTTTGAAATAGACTTACTTGATTTTTAGAGGTCGCAACAGAACTAATTGAACCTTTTCTTTCTCTTCTATACATATAAAAGCAGTTTTTATAAATCGCATAACTACTAATATATTTAGTAAGAAAAAAACTCCATGCCACATCTTCAAAAGATCGTCCTTTTATAAAAAAGAGGTGGTTTTTTAAAATTAATTCTCTTTTTATTGTTTTTGTAAAGGGGAACCCAAGATAAATTCCATCTTGATAAAGACCTTGAAAGTCTTCCCTAAAAGAACCTATTAGCTTATCTCGGTTGATGTAATGGTTTACAATTTTGTCAGGATAGATACTGCTCATATAATTGAAGATAATATCGGGATTATTTTCAGTAATTATCTTTTGTAAATCAGAGAGAACAGTTGTTCCTTCCCAATAATCATCACTATCTAAAAACATTAAATACTCTCCTCGAGCAATTTGAATGCCTGCATTTCTTGCGTCGGATACTCCACCGTTAATTTTATGGATAAAAACAATATTAGAATATTGTTTAGCATATTTGGCGCAAATGTCGATAGAATTATCTGGTGAACCATCATCAACTAAAATAAGTTCATAATTCTGATAATCTTGTGCCAAGACAGATTCAATACATTGCTCGAGGTAAGGTTCAACATTATAGATTGGAACAATGATACTAAATAGTGGATTTTCAACTTTATCTTGTTGTTTTTGGCCTGGATTTTCCCCCAATAGATAACGTGCTTGAGCAATATTTTGAGGTTCATAAAAAGCAGTGAATTGATCAGAAAGCCAGTAGGGTTTCGTTTCACTTAAAAGTGCGGTCAATTTTTTTGCGACATTTTTTCGGATGAGATAAAGCGAACCACCATAGTTGTATTGGTTTGTATCTCCATATATTAGCGCATCTGGTTCATCACCAGCTTGAAATAAGCGTTCACCAGAACGAGCATCACCATCATGTTGCAATTTGATAATGCCGTAAGAAGAGTATTTATTAGCATAACCGATAGCATGTTGGATGAAGTTTTCAACAGGTTGTATTTCACTTTCAGCAATTAAAGCAAAATCATTGTCTTGTAGCTGTTCATTTTCAGCAATGACTTTCCAACAATGAATGTGAGACAGCGTATGGGCGATTTCTTTGTTATTGGGAGTGCGCTCAAGTAGTTCTTCCGCTTTCTTTAAATTAAATAAGGCTGAAGAATTACCGAGTAAGCTAACCTGTTCTTTAGTTACTGCAGGAATAGGAACAACGTGAGAATCAGAGGCACATTGTAAAAAATGACTCAGTCCCTCTATTTTTTCAGATGCATAAATCACATAACAGGTTAGTTTTTCCATTGTTTTGATTACCCTTTACTTTTCGCAGTAGTTACTTTCAACGCGATATACCCCACAATAGCTGAAACAGTGGAGCCTAATAAGATCCCTAATCGAGAAAGGGCGTTAATGCTTTCACCGGCATCAGCATTGAAGGCAAGGCTTGCTAAGAACATCGACATGGTGAAGCCAATACCGCATAAAATCGCCACGGCAAAAATTTGTTTGAAGTTGATGCCTTGTGGTAGTTTTGCGATGCCAAGTTTAACGGAAAGATAACTGAAACCAAATACGCCGAGTGGTTTTCCGATAATTAAGCCAAGCGAAATCGCGAGCAATAATGGAGATGTCAGCATGCTGAGATTAATGCCATCGAAGCTTACCCCCGCATTGGCAAATGCAAATAATGGCAGGATAACAAAGGATGACCAAGGGGCAAGAATATGCTCAAAGTCGTGTAATGGTGTTTCGCCATTTTTGCCTTTCAATGGGATACAAAATCCGATGATAACCCCTGCAAGGGTAGCATGCACACCTGATTTTAATACCGAAGCCCATAGGATTGTTCCCACCACCATATAGGCACAAAGTGCGGCCACTTTAAAGCGATTTAATGCGATAAGTACAACAATAGCAACTGCAGCAAATATGAGTGCTTGTACACTCAATCCGTGTGAGAAAAACAGTGCAATAACAACAATAGCGCCTAAGTCATCAATAATGGCTAAAGCAAGTAAAAAGATTTTTAGTGGGAGTGGTACTTGTTTACTTAATAATGCCATGATCCCGAGTGCAAAGGCGATATCTGTTGCCATTGGAATAGCCCAGCCATCGGCTAAAGCGGGATCGTGTTGGGCGATAAATACATAAACTAATGCAGGAATAATCATTCCCCCCACCGCTGCAATAGCGGGGAAAATCGCTTGTTGATAGCTTGAAAGGGAGCCCTCAAATAATTCTCTTTTGACTTCCATTCCAACTAAAACAAAGAATACCGCCATAAAACCATCATTAATCCAGTGAATTAAGGTTTTATCGATAGAAAAAGTACCTACTTGAATGCTGACTGGTAAGTTTAAAAAGTCATTATAGGTTTGATTAAGCGGTGAATTGGCTAATAGCATTGCAACTACCGCTGAAAAAAGTAATAAAATTCCGCCAGCTGATTCCAATTTGAAAAAACGCTGAATTTGTTGAATCAAACTCAGTTTATTCATTCATTCTCTCCTAAAAAAGTAATAAAAAATAATAAAGCTTAGATACTATCACAAATTTACTGATTTTGGAAAAAGCGTCGGTGGATAATGTGAGATTTAATCGGAGTGTGATAGATTTCGTGATCTATTTCACAAAATTTATTTTCATTTTTGGAATAAAAAACAATTTAATAGTAAAATCCTTAAAATTTATTTATTCGAGAATACTTATGTTTTCAAAAAAAGACATCATCGTATTAGGCATGATGATTTTTGCTTTATTTTTAGGCGCAGGAAATATTATTTTTCCACCGATGGAAGGTTACTCCGCAGGTAACCATTGGGCAACCGCTTCGCTAGGATTTGTGATAACAGGCGTACTCATGCCATTTATTACATTAGTTGTTGTGTCAGTATTAGGACGTGGTGAAGAACTGACTAAGGACTTACCCAAGTGGGCAGGCGTAGCCTTTTTAACCATTCTTTATTTAGTCATCGGTTCAACCTTTGCAATGCCTCGAATTACTAATGTCGCTTATGAAATGGCATGGTTACCATTGGGGCTCGTTGAAGATAGTGCGACAACACGTCTTATTTTCTCTGTGATCTTTAATATTATCGCGATGGGATTCATGATTCGCCCAAGTACCATTATTTCAACGGTGGGTGAAGTGATGACGCCAGCATTGTTGGTATTATTGCTCGTTGTTGGGATCACGGTTTTTGTTTCACCTCTTTCTGACATTGTTGCCCCGTCGCAGGCTTATGCCGAGAATTCAGCATTAACCACAGGATTAATTAGTGGTTATCAAACAATGGATGTACTGGCTGCGATTGCCTTTGGTGGCATTGTTGCACGGGCGTTGTCTGCAAAAAATGTGACCAATCCACAAAAGATTGTTCAATATACTATTTCAGCGGGTTTTGTCTCAGTCATTTTATTAGGCTGCTTGTATTTTGCCTTATTCTACTTAGGGGCGACTTCTGATGCTGTGGCACAAGGCGCAACAAATGGCGGACAAATTTTCTCTCGTTATGTGAACAGTTTATTTGGCACGGCAGGAACCTGGATTATGGCTGGGATTATTACTTTAGCAAGTTTAACCACATTAGTGGGCGTAACCAGTGCGTGTGGTGATTATTTCTCTAAGTTTTCGACACGTTTTTCTTATCCATTCTGGATTGTTTTCTTCACTGCCATGACGACAATTATTTCACAATATGGCTTAACAAAATTACTCCGAGTAACGATTCCAGCCTTGTTGTTGATTTACCCAATGGCGATCATGTTAGTGGTTTTACAGCTCGTGCGTAATAAATTGCCTTCTATTCGATTGAGCTATTACACCACTATTTTTGTGACAGTTTGTTTTAGTTTGATTGATAGCCTGAAAAACTTGGATATGTTGCCAGAAGGGTTACATCAAATCATGACTCATTTCCCGCTCTATTCACAAGGGCTTGCGTGGCTTGTGCCTGCATTATGTACTTTAGTGCTTTCCATGATATTCGGGAAAACCATTTCAAAATAATAAAAATGCCGATAATGATTTATCGGCATTTTTTATATCAAGTGCGGTCGTTTTTTCACGTATTTTTAGGCTGCCAGACGTTGTCTCACAATTTCAAATAAACATACACCCGTCGCAACGGAAACGTTGAGGGATGAAACTGAGCCCGCCATTGGAATACTAATGAGTTGATCACAATGTTCACGAGTAAGACGACGCATGCCTTCACCTTCGGCCCCCATCACTAAGGCAAGAGAACCAGTAAGTTTACTTTGATAAATAGTTTCTGTTGCTTCGCCGGCCGTACCTACTACCCAAATATTATGATTTTGTTGTAGATCTCGCAAAGTACGCGCTAAATTGGTTACGCGAATTAATGGCACAGTCTCCGCAGCACCGCAAGCCACTTTACGTGCAATAGAAGTGAGTTGAGCGGATTTATCTTTTGGCACGATAACAGCACTCACACCGGCAGCATCCGCAGTACGTAAACAGGCTCCCAGGTTATGGGGATCCGTCACGCCATCAAGCACTAATAAAAGTGGATTTTGTTTACGAGTAAGGAGTTCATCCAGATCATGTTCATTTAGCTCTTTCGCTTCTTGCACACGAGCAATCACACCTTGATGCACTTCACCATTGGATTTTTTATCTAATGTTTGACGATTTACAAATTGCACCGCAATGCCTAAAGCATAGAGCTCATTAAGTAAGGGTTGTAGGCGTTTATCTTCACGTCCTTTCAGCACAAAAACTTCAATTAAACGCTCAGGGCTATTTGCTAAAATGCTGTTTACAGCATGGATACCATAGATATTTTCTGACATAGGGTTCTCTTATTTATTATTTTTTGTCATTATCCTCCCTCTTTAGCAAAGAGGGGGGAAGGGGAGATTGGGTAAAAATATTATTTCTTCCGTTTTCTAGTTGGTTTCTTAGAAACATCTTTATTTTTGACCGCACTTTTACGTTTTTTTGACGCTTTAGGTGGCAGTTCCTTAAAGACTTTTTTTGCTTTTTGTTTTGCCGTTTTGCCAACACGACGTGGTTTTCTGGCACTTTCGACTAAACTAAAATCTACCATTTTTTGTTCTAAATGAACGGCGACCACGCGAATTTTTACTTTATCGCCAAGGCGGTAGATCATACCACTATTTTCACCGATTAAACGTTGTTTGGCCGCATCAAATTGATAGTAGTCGTTATCTAAAGTAGAAATATGGACTAAGCCGTCAATGAATAAATCATCTAAACGCACGAATAAGCCGAAGCCCGTTACAGATGAGATCACTCCGCTAAATTCAGCGCCCACGTGATCTTGCATATATTCACATTTCAGCCAATCTGCTACTTCGCGAGTGGCATCATCAGCACGGCGTTCGGTCATTGAGCAGTGATCACCTAATAAATCCATTTCATCAAAGGAATAGTGATAGCCGCCAGTATCCGTCGTTTTACGTTTAGCACCTTTTTCTTTTGCTAATAAATACTTAATCCCACGATGAAGGGTTAAATCCGGATAGCGACGAATCGGGGAAGTAAAGTGTGCATATTCCTCTAAAGCCAAACCAAAGTGACCGATATTATCCGCATGATAAACCGCTTGGCTTAAGGAACGGAGCAACATGGTTTGAATGAGTTCGTGATCTGGGCGATCTTTCACTTGCTCTAACAATTTCGCATAATCTTTTGTGGTCGGTTTCATGCCTCCTTCAAGGCTTAAGCCACATTCACCTAAAAACGCACGGAAAGACGTCAGTTTTTCTTCGCTTGGTGTGGCATGAATACGATAGAGTGCTGGCTCTTTATGTTTTTCCATAAAGTTTGCCGCTGCAATATTTGCAAGAATCATGCATTCTTCAATGATTTTGTGCGCATCATTTCGCACAACAGGTTCAATGCGATCAATTCGTCCCATGGCATTGAAAATAAATTTGGTTTCGATGGTTTCAAAATCGATGGCACCACGTTGTTTGCGTGCATTGAGTAACGCTTGATAGAGATGATGCAATTCTTCTAAATGTGGTACTAGCCCTTGATAGCGCGTGCGGAGCTCATCATCGCCGTCTAAAATTGCCGCGACTTTCGTATAGGTTAAACGTGCATGAGAATTCATTACCGCTTCATAAAAACGATAGTCCGTGAGTTTACCTTTGGCAGAAATGTGCATTTCACACACCATACACAAGCGATCAACTTGTGGATTCAGTGAACATAATCCGTTGGATAAAATCTCCGGCAACATTGGCACAACACGATTAGGGAAGTAAACGGAGTTACCTCGGTTATAAGCTTCTGTGTCCAATGCAGAACGTAAACGCACATAATAGCTGACATCGGCAATTGCCACCCAAAGCTTCCAGCCTTTACCGCTTTTTTCGCAATATACGGCATCATCAAAATCGCGCGCATCTTCGCCATCAATGGTAACCAGTGGCAGATTGCGTAAATCCACACGGCCTTTTTTTGCTTCTTCAGGCACTTCTTCCGTGAATTTTTTAACGTATTTTTCGACCGCACTTGGGAATTGGTGAGGAATGTCATGATTACGAAGAGCAATCTCCACTTCCATCCCTTTTGCCATATTGTCACCCAGAATTTCGGTAATAATACCAACAGGTTGAGTGAAGGAGGCAGATCGTTCTTGCAATTCAACCACGACAACTTGCCCCATTCGAGCCCCATTGCGGTGTTCATTAGGGACTAAAATATCTCGTCCGATACGGCTGTCATCAGGCACCACATAGCTAAAGCCATTTTCTAAGAAGAAACGGCCGACAATTTGTTTTTTACGACTTTCAAGTACGCGAACAATACGGACTTCGCGACGACCACGGCGATCTAAGCCTGCAGGTTGGGCTAATACAAAATCACCATGCATTACACGTTGCATTTGGTGATTAGGAATAAAGAGATCCTCTTTTTTACCTTCGACTTGTAAAAAGCCATAGCCTTCGCGATGGCCGATGACCATGCCTTTGAATAAATCTAATTTTTCAGGCAAGGCATAGCGTTTACGTTTAGTGAAAACTAATTGTCCATCATTCTCCATGGCGCGCAATCGGCGGCGCATGGCTTCTTGTTGTTCATCACTTTTAATTGAAAGTGCGGTCAAAATTTCTTCCCGACTCATCGGGGCATTATTTTCACGGATGATTTGCAGAATGTAGTCTCTGCTTGGGATCGGATTACCATATTTTGCTAATTCTTTTTGATAATTCGGATCCGATTTTTTAAAAGATTTTTTGGTCATTTATTGTTTATTTTATGATTAATTTTTAAGTTGTGGGGTAGTTTACAGGTTAAAGGGGGGAATGCAAGCTTGTTATCAGACGTTTGTGGCAGGACGGTTTACGGCAAACAAAAACCGCACCAAAGTGCGGTTTTATTTTTAAGCTGTTTTAATGCTTTAATTACGCTAATTTTTTGATTTGAGCAGCTAATTTAGCTTTGTGGTTTGCTGCTTTGTTAGCGTGGATTAAGCCTTTAGAAGCCATACGGTCAACAACTTTTTGCATTTCAACGAATGCTGCTTCAGCTGCTGCTTTTTCACCTGCTGCTACTTGAGCATATACTTTTTTGATGTAAGTACGCATCATAGAGCGTTGGCTTGCGTTGTGTTGGCGGCGTTTTTCAGATTGAACCGCGCGTTTTTTTGCTGACTTGATATTAGCCAAGGTCAAACTCCTAAAATTTCTGTTAGATGATTATGACAAAATAAGGGCGTAGAATATGCCGATTTTTTATACTTTTGTCAATGAATAATTTGTGTTGATTTCGGTGAGACACAACCGAAAGTAAGCATCGTTATTTAAAAAAAGCGCTTTCTATTGGCTCACACAAACGATGTGGGCAGGATTTTATCAGTTTTTTTCGTTGGAATATAGCGTAAAAACAAAAATTCTATACAATTAAGGCAAATTTTTTTGAAGAGACCCCTATTTTGAGTAAACGACTTTTAAAATCCGGCATTATCGTGAGTGGGATGACATTAGTGTCCCGTGTGTTAGGTTTAGTCCGCGATGTGGTGATCGCCCATTTAATCGGTGCTGGTGCAGCGGCGGACGTGTTTCTATTCGCTAACCGTATCCCAAACTTTTTACGTCGTTTATTTGCGGAAGGGGCATTTTCTCAGGCTTTTGTCCCTGTGTTAGCCGAATATCAAAAATCGGGCGATCTTTCTAAAACGCGAGAATTTATCGGGAAAGTGTCGGGTACGCTAGGCGGTTTAGTCAGTATTGTCACCTTGCTTGCTATGGTGGGATCACCTGTTGTGGCGGCGATCTTCGGGATGGGCTGGTTTACCGATTGGCTAAATGACGGACCCGATGCACACAAATTTGAACAAGCCTCTTTACTCTTAAAAATTACTTTTCCTTATTTATGGTTTGTCACCTTTGTGGCACTTTCAGGCGCGATTTTAAATACGATAGGCAAATTTGGCGTGATGTCGTTTTCGCCTGTTTTGCTCAATATCGCCATGATTGCGACCGCACTTTTCCTTGCACCAAGATTAGACAATCCCGATCTTGCCCTTGCTATCGGGATCTTCTTAGGCGGTTTGCTACAATTTTTATTCCAAATCCCTTTCTTGAAGAAAGCAGGCTTGCTCGTCAAACCAAAATGGGCATGGCATGATGAAGGAGTCGCGAAAATCCGTCGATTGATGATTCCTGCCTTGTTCGGGGTTTCCGTAAGTCAAATCAACTTGCTGCTTGATACGGTCATTGCCAGTTTCTTAATGACGGGATCCATTAGTTGGCTTTATTATTCTGATCGTCTATTGGAGTTTCCACTTGGGCTATTTGGTATTGCGATTTCCACTGTGATTTTACCGACGCTTGCTCGTCATCATGTGAATCGAGAAGACAATTCTTCCCAAAGTGCGGTTGATTTTCGCAACACAATGGACTGGGGCGTACGAATGATTTTATTACTCGGCGTGCCGGCTGCGATTGGTATTGCCGTGTTAGCCCAACCAATGTTACTGGTATTGTTTATGCGTGGCAGTTTTACCTTAACAGATGTGCATGCAGCCTCTTATTCTTTATGGGCATTCAATGCCGGTTTACTTAGCTTTATGCTGATTAAGATTTTGGCTAATGGCTATTACGCACGCCAAGACACTAAAACGCCTGTAAAAATCGGGATTATCGCCATGGTGAGTAATATGGGCTTTAATGTGTTGGCGATTCCATTTAGCTATGTGGGGTTGGCGATTGCTTCTGCCATGTCAGCTACCTTAAATGCTTATTTGCTTTATCGTGGTTTAGCTAAAGAGGACGTATACCATTTTTCACGTAAAAGTGCGGTCTTTTTTCTGAAAGTTTTAGGTGCAGCCTTAGCCATGGGCGGTTTGGCTTGGTATAACTGCCCGTCGATTCAAGAATGGGCAGCTATGACATTTTTAATGCGTATCTATTGGTTGGTTTGGTTAATTGGACTGGCTGCGGTCGTTTATTTAGGCGTATTGGTGCTATTAGGTGTGCGTAAACACCATTTACTGACAAAACATTAAGTTACCGCTATAATACACCGATTATTTTTGTTTTTTGGATAAGATGTAATGCAATTAATTCGTGGGCTTCATAATTCACCGCCATATTTGTCAGGGTGCGCATTAACCATTGGCAATTTTGATGGGGTGCATTTGGGGCATCAGACGATTTTGCGTCATCTTCGTCAGAAAGCGAATGCGCTGAATTTACCCATGGCGGTGATGCTTTTCGAACCACAACCGCGAGAATATTTTATGGGTGACAAAGCCCCTGCGCGCTTAATGCGTTTAAGAGATAAATTGCATTATTTGGCTCAGGCGGGTGTGGATGTGGTGATCGTCGCGAAATTTGACCGCACTTTTGCTGATCTTCCAGCAGAACAATTCATTGAAGATTGGCTTGTACGCAAATTAAATGTGAAGTTTCTCAGCATTGGCGATGATTTCAAATTTGGTGCGAAACGTTTAGGCAATTTTGCCATGTTGCAACAAGCCGGAAAGCAGTTTGGTTTCGAAGTGGAAGACAGTCGCACCTTCTGTTTAGATGAGTTACGTATCAGTAGTACCGCTATTCGTGAAGCGTTGGCTAAAGATGATTTACAGCATGCGGAAAATTTACTCGGCAAGCCTTATCGTATTTTTGGTCGTGTGATACACGGCAATAAATTAGGGCGAACCATTGGTTTTCCTACCGCGAATGTTCGCTTACATCGCCAAGTGAACCCAGTAAAAGGGGTTTATGCGGTGAAAGTGCGGTTAAAATCAGGCGAGATTTTTAATGGCGTCGCCAACATGGGAAAACGCCCAACTATTAACGGCACGATACAATTATTAGAAGTCCATTTGTTTGATTTTTCTCAGAATATTTATGGACAAATGGTCGAAGTGGAATTCTGCCATAAGATTCGCGATGAGATAAAGTTTCCTTCTTTTGAAGCGTTGAAAGCTCAAATTGAACAAGACGTAAAAACAGCGAAAGCATTTTTTGCAAAATAGAATTATATTGAAATATAAAATTGGAAAATAACATGACAGTTGATTACAAAAACACGTTAAATTTACCTGAAACAGGTTTCCCAATGCGCGGCGATCTAGCCAAACGCGAACCTGTAATGTTAAAAAATTGGTATGACAAACAGTTGTATCAAAAAATCCGCCAAGCGACTAAAGGCAAAAAATCCTTTATTTTGCATGATGGCCCTCCATATGCGAACGGCAATATTCATATCGGTCACGCCGTTAATAAAATTCTGAAAGATATTATTGTTAAATCTAAAACTGCATTAGGTTTTAACTCGCCTTATATCCCAGGTTGGGACTGTCATGGCTTGCCAATTGAATTAAAAGTAGAAGGTTTAGTGGGCAAACCAAACGAGAAAGTTACTGCAGCTGAATTCCGCCAAAAATGCCGTGAATATGCCGCAGAGCAAGTAGAAGGTCAGAAAAAAGATTTTATCCGTTTAGGTGTGTTAGGCGATTGGGATAATCCTTATTTAACAATGAACTTCAACACAGAAGCAAACATCATCCGTACACTCGGTAAAGTGATTGCGAATGGCCATTTATACAAAGGTTCAAAACCAGTGCATTGGTGTTTGGATTGTGGCTCTTCTTTAGCAGAAGCAGAAGTGGAATATGAAGACAAAGTTTCTCCATCTATCTATGTTCGTTTCCCAGCAGTAAGTGCGGTTGAAATTGAAGAGAAATTTAACGCAGTAGGCAAAGGCCATGGCAAATTATCTGCGGTGATTTGGACAACCACTCCTTGGACAATGCCATCTAACCGTGCGATTGCGGTAAATGCAGACTTAGAATACAACTTGGTACAACTTGGCGATGAGCGCGTGATTTTAGCTGCTGAATTAGTTGAATCCGTAGCGAAAGCCGTGGGTGTAGAACAAGTTGAAGTTTTAGGTTCAGTAAAAGGTCAGGCGCTCGAGTTAGTTCGCTTTAACCATCCGTTCTATGATTTCACTGTACCAGTAATTTTAGGTGATCACGTGACCACTGATGGCGGTACGGGTTTAGTACATACCGCACCTGATCACGGTTTAGACGACTTTGTCGTGGGTAAACAATATGATTTACCGATGGCGGGTCTTGTATCGAATGACGGTAAATTTATTTCAACGACGGAATTCTTTGCAGGCAAAGGCGTATTTGAAGCGAATCCATTGGTTGTTGAAAAATTGCAAGAAGTGGGCAACTTATTGAAAGTTGAGAAAATCAAACACAGCTACCCACACTGCTGGCGTCACAAAACCCCGATTATTTTCCGTGCGACTCCGCAATGGTTTATCGGCATGGAAACACAGGGTTTACGCCAACAAGCATTAGGCGAGATCAAACAAGTTCGCTGGATTCCAGATTGGGGTCAAGCGCGTATCGAGAAAATGGTTGAAAACCGCCCTGACTGGTGTATTTCCCGTCAACGTACTTGGGGCGTGCCGATGACCTTATTCGTGCACAAAGAAACCGAAGAACTTCATCCGCGTACTTTAGCGTTACTTGAAGAAGTGGCGAAACGTGTAGAGAAAGCCGGTATTCAAGCATGGTGGGATTTAGACGAAAAAGAATTATTAGGTGCGGACGCAGAAACCTATCGTAAAGTGCCTGATACCCTTGACGTATGGTTTGACTCAGGATCAACCTATTCTTCTGTTGTGGCGAATCGTCCAGAATTTAACGGTCAAGATATCGATATGTATTTAGAAGGTTCTGACCAACACCGTGGTTGGTTTATGTCTTCTTTAATGCTTTCGACGGCAACAGACAGCAAAGCACCATATAAACAAGTATTAACTCATGGTTTCACCGTGGATGGTCAAGGCCGTAAGATGTCAAAATCTATCGGTAACATCGTGACACCACAAGAAGTGATGGATAAATTCGGTGGTGACATTTTACGTTTATGGGTGGCTTCTACCGACTATACCGGTGAAATGACCGTTTCTGATGAAATTTTAAAACGTGCCGCGGACAGCTATCGTCGTATTCGTAACACTGCGCGTTTCTTACTAGCTAACTTGAATGGTTTTGATCCGCAACGTGATGCCGTTAAACCGGAAGACATGATTAGCTTGGATCGTTGGGCGGTAGCTTGTGCGTTGGATGCACAAAAAGAAATTAAAGAGGCGTACGATAACTATCAATTCCACACTGTGGTACAACGTTTAATGCGTTTCTGTTCTGTGGAAATGGGCTCGTTCTACCTTGATATTATCAAAGACCGTCAATATACCACCAAAGCAGACAGCCTTGCGCGTCGTAGCTGCCAAACAGCGTTATGGCACATTGCGGAAGCTTTAGTTCGTTGGATGGCACCAATCTTGTCATTTACGGCTGATGAAATTTGGGGCTACTTGCCACAAACTGCGACTGCGCGTGCAGAATTCGTCTTCACTGAAGAATTCTACGACGGTTTATTTGGCTTAGGCGAGAATGAAAAATTAGATGATGCTTACTGGCAACAACTCATTAAAGTTCGTTCTGAAGTGAACCGTGTATTAGAAATCGCCCGTAACGATAAAGTGATCGGTGGTGGTTTAGAAGCAGAAGTAACAGTTTATGCTAACGATGAATATCGTGCATTGTTAGAGCAATTAGGCAATGAATTACGTTTCGTGTTAATTACCTCAAAAGCAGAAGTGAAACCATTAGCTGACAAACCAGCGGATGTGGCTGCGGGCGAGTTAGAGGGAATTGCGGTAAGCGTAGCTCGTTCTAACGGTGAAAAATGTCCACGTTGCTGGCATTATTCTGACAAAATCGGCGTGAATCCTGAACATCCTACACTTTGTCCACGTTGTGTGGAAAACGTAGCGGGTAACGGTGAAGTACGTCAGTTCGCATAAGCTTAAAATTATAAAGAAAAAGTGCGGTCAATTTGACCGCACTTTTTTATGTTGAAATGAACAGAAATAAAAAGGCTGATATGAATCAGCCTTAAAGATTTTATTGGTTAAAAGTATTACATACAGAAGGGTTAGCGCTTTGTAAGCCTTTTCTGAACCATTCTAGACGCTGTGCAGATGTACCGTGAGTGAAGCTATCAGGTACTACATAACCTTGGCTGCGTTTTTGTAAACGGTCATCACCTACGGCTTCTGCTGCATTAAACGCTTTTTCTTCATCGCCGCGTTCAAATAAACCACTTTTCACCGCTTGGCTCGCCCAAACACCAGCAAAACAGTCAGCTTGAAGTTCTAATTGAACAGAAAGTTGATTTGCCGTTTTACGATCGCTGCTTTGTTGTGCGCGATTCACTTGCGGCAGAATACCAAGCATATTTTGTACATGGTGACCGACTTCGTGCGCAATCACATAAGCAAAGGCTGAATCACCCGCTGCACCCAGTTTATTTTTCATTTCATTATAGAATGATAAATCAAGGTAAACTTTGCGATCGCTCGGACAGTAGAATGGGCCCATTGCAGATTGACCAGTACCACAAGCAGTTGGCGTTACGCCATTGTAAAGTACCATGGTTGGTTCACTATAGGTTTTACCCATTTGTCTAAAATATTGTCCCCAAACGGTTTCAGTATCCGCTAATACCACTTTAGAAAGACTCGCAAGCTGCTGTTCTTCTTGGGTTTCTAATCGTTGAGAGCTTTGTCCTGAAAAATCCGGTGTGCCCACTAAGCCTGAAAGATCCACGCCATAATAAGCACCAACTAATAAGATAATAATACCGAAAACACCAGTCCCTCTTCCGCCACCGAAGTTACCGCCGCCAGAGCCACGTCTATCTTCAATATTTGAGCTTTCTTTACGACCTTGCCAACGCATAATTTTTCCTTTCTGAGTGAGTAAATTAAAAATCGGCGTATTCTATCAAAGTGCGGTCAATTTTAGATCGGTTTTCTTGAAATATTTACATAGCTTTACACTCTGATTTATAGACTTCTGAAGGGAATTTCAGTATCGTAATAATCCCTTAAACAAACATACAAAAGGAACTTTAAAATGGGTTTATTTGATTTTGTCAGTGACATTGGTAAGAAAGTTTTCTCTAAAGAAGAAGAGGCGTCTAAAGCAGTGACTCAACACATCGCAGAAGACAATCCAGGCGTGGAAAACTTATCTGTTACCGTTGAAAATGGTGTAGCAAATATCCAAGGTGTGGCATCAACTGCAGCGGCATTAGAAAAAGCAGTATTAATGGCGGGTAACATTCAAGGTATCCACTCAGTAACAAGCGATGCAAGCATCAATAACGGTGAAACCTTAGGCAGTGATGAAACATTCTATGTAATCCAAAAAGGTGACACCTTGTGGAAAATCGCTGAGAAAGCTTACGGAAATGGCGCGAAATATACCGCTATTGTTGAAGCGAACAAAGAAGTGATTAAAGACGCGGATAAGATTTTCCCAGGTCAAAAAATTCGTTTACCGAAAGGTTTATAATTCGATAAAAAGTGCGGTTATTTTTGACCGCACTTTTTTCTTTATTCAAAATTGTTGATAAATTGTGCAATTTTAGCGGGTTTTCTATTGAATTTTCCGGTTTCTATCGACTGTTTGATTTTCTTTCGCTATAATTTGGCGGTTTTTTATTTTTACAAACAATAACGTGTTCGGTGTGGTTTTTACCGAGTGCAACATTAATTGAGGTTACAAATGTCATTAAATATTGAAACAACTCAAGGTTTAGAGCGTCGTGTGACGATCACCGTTCCAGCTGAAGCTGTAGAAAAAGCAACTCGTGAAGAATTCAAACGTGCAGCAAAAAATGTACGTGTTGATGGTTTCCGTAAAGGTCACGTGCCAGCTCACATCATTGAACAACGTTTTGGCGCATCAATCCGTCAAGATGTATTAAACGATTTATTACCACGTCATTTCTTTGACGCAGTAATCGCTGAGAAAATCAACATCGCAGGTCGTCCAACTTTCGCTATCGAAACGTTCGAACCGGGTAAAGATTTATCATTCACTGCAACTTTCGAAGTGTACCCAGAAGTTGAATTAAAAGGCTTAGAAAACATCAAAGTTGAGAAACCAACTGTTGAAATCACTGAAGCTGATATCGATAAAATGATCGATGTATTACGTAAACAACAAGCGACTTGGGCTGAAAGCAAAGCTGCAGCGAAAGCAGATTCTCGTGTAACCATCGACTTCGTTGGTTCAGTAGACGGCGAAGAATTCGAAGGCGGTAAAGCAACTGATTTCGTTCTATTCATGGGCCAAGGCCGCATGATCCCTGGTTTCGAAGAAGGTATCGTAGGCCACAAAGCAGGCGAACAATTCGATATCAATGTGACTTTCCCAGCGGAATACCATTCTGAAAACTTAAAAGGTAAAGATGCAAAATTTGCGATCACCTTGAAAAAAGTAGAAGAAATGGAATTACCAGAATTAACAGATGAGTTCGTTGCTAAATTTGGTCCAAACACCAAAACTGTGGCAGATTTACGTGCAGAAATCCGTAAAAACATGGAACGTGAATTGAAAAATGCATTAGTTTCTCGCGTTAAACAACAAGTCATCAACGGTTTAATCGAACAAAACCCAATTGATGTTCCAGCTTCTGCAGTAGAAGAAGAAATCAATGTGTTACGTAACCAAGCAGCACAACGCTTCGGTGGCAATGCACAACAAGCTGCACAATTACCACGTGAATTATTTGAAGCTGATGCAAAACGTCGTGTTCAAGTTGGTTTATTATTCTCTGAAGTGATCAAATCAAACGAATTGAAAGCGGATGAAGAACGTGCGAAAGCAATGATCGCGGATATCGCTTCTGCTTACGAACAACCAGCTGAAGTAGTTGAATATTACAGCAAAAATGAAGAGTTAATGAACAACATTCGCAATGTAGTATTAGAAGAACAAGCAGTTGATGCCGTTCTTGCTAAAGCTCAAGTGACTGAAAAAGCGTCTTCATTTGATGAGATCATGAATCCACAAGCATAATAATTGATAGAACGTGAATTAAATTCACAGATATATCATCGAAAAGTGCGGTTGTTTTTTTCAATGAAAAGCGACCGCATTTTGTTTTTACTGATTTTCGGGTAGAATATTGCCCGATTTTTTAGCACATATTTAGGGGCAAAAATGAGTGTAATTCCTATGGTTGTCGAACAAACCTCTCGTGGTGAACGTTCGTACGACATTTATTCCCGCCTATTAAAAGAGCGCGTGATCTTCTTGAATGGTGAAGTAGAAGATCATATGGCAAATTTGATCGTGGCACAGCTACTTTTCTTAGAATCAGAAGATCCGAAAAAAGACATCAATATTTATATTAACTCACCGGGCGGTTCAGTGACTGCGGGTATGGCAATTTACGATACCATGCAATTTATTAAACCGGATGTGCGTACTCTTTGCATTGGTCAAGCTTGCTCAATGGGCGCATTTTTACTTGCAGGGGGGGCAGCAGGAAAACGTGCTGCATTACCGAATGCACGAGTGATGATTCATCAACCGTTAGGTGGTTTCCGTGGACAAGCATCTGATATTCAGATCCACGCGCAAGAAATTTTAAAAATTAAACAAACCTTAAACGAGCGTCTTGCTTTCCATACCGGTCAAAGCATCGAACGTATCGAAAAAGACACCGATCGTGACAACTTTATGTCGGCGGAAGAAGCAAAAGCTTACGGCTTAGTGGACGATGTGTTGATTAAACGTTAAGGATTTAACATGACAACAAATGATAACGATCTTCACTGTTCTTTCTGCGGAAGAGAAAAAAGTGAAGTAGGTAAATTAATTGCGGGTACAGATGGTTATATTTGTAACGAGTGTATCGAGCTTTGCCACAGTATGTTGGAAGACAGTGGAGAAATCGAAACACCTAGCGAACTGGCAGTTGAAGAAAAATTACCGACACCGCACGAAATTCGTGCGCACTTAGATGATTATGTGATTGGGCAAGATTATGCGAAAAAAGTCTTGTCAGTGGCGGTTTACAATCACTATAAACGCTTACGTACGAACCACCAAAGCAATGATGTGGAATTAGGTAAAAGTAACATCTTGTTAATTGGTCCAACAGGTAGCGGTAAAACCTTATTAGCACAAACCTTGGCACGTCGTTTAAATGTACCTTTTGCTATGGCCGATGCGACGACGTTAACTGAAGCCGGTTATGTGGGCGAAGACGTGGAAAATGTTCTGCAAAAATTATTGCAAAATTGCGATTACGATACAGAAAAAGCAGAGCAGGGCATTATCTATATTGATGAAATTGATAAAATTAGCCGTAAATCAGAAGGCGCATCTATTACTCGAGATGTGTCTGGTGAAGGTGTGCAACAAGCCTTGTTGAAATTAATTGAAGGCACTATTGCGTCTGTACCACCACAAGGTGGACGTAAACATCCTCAACAAGAAATGTTGAAAGTGGATACCTCAAAAATCCTCTTTATTTGTGGTGGGGCATTTGCTGGCTTAGATAAAATCATCGGTAAGCGTACACAAACTGATACTGGAATTGGTTTTGATGCGAAAGTAGAGAAGGAAGAAGAGAAAGAAAATCTTTCTGAATTATTCCGTCAAGTTGAGCCGGATGATTTAATGAAATTCGGTTTAATTCCAGAATTTATTGGTCGTCTTCCGATGATTGCACCATTAAGCGAATTAGATGAAGAAGCGTTAATTCAGATCCTTACTCAACCGAAAAATGCACTGACCAAACAATATCAAGCATTATTTGGCTTAGAAGATGTGGAACTTGAATTCACGCCAGAAGCATTAAAAGCGATGGCGAAAAAAGCCCTTGAACGTAAAACCGGTGCGCGTGGTTTACGCTCAATCGTTGAGGCTGTATTGTTAGATACGATGTATGATTTACCTTCAATCGAAAACTTGCAAAAAGTGATTGTGGATGAAGAAACCATCGTTGATAACAAACCACCGAAGCTCGAATATAAAAACTAACAGAAAGTGCGGTTGTTTTTTCTAACATTTTTCATAGGCAATCCCGAAAGAAAATGCTACAATCGCACGTTCTGAAATTAATCTAAAAATTATTTATCCCTTATTTTATACGGATTCACTTATGGCAACTGAAATTGTTGAGAAAAAGAAACACGACCAAGAACAAGTCGTAGAAGGTAAATCAAAAGGCTTAAACATGCTTCTTTGGATTCTTTCTGTGGCATTTTTTACTGCTGCAGCGATTGGTAACGTTTATTTTAAAGACGCCTTCTCTTTACCTGTGCGTGTAGTTGGCGTAGTTGTCGCTTTATTAATTGCCTTTGGGTTAGCTGCAATTACTAACCAAGGTACAAAAGCTCGTACATTCTTTAGCGAAGCAAAAGTTGAAGGTCGTAAAGTGGTATGGCCAACTCGTGCAGAAACACGTCAAACAACTTTAATCGTAATTGGGGTAACCGTGCTTACCTCTTTATTCTTCTGGGCAATTGATTCAATTATCATTGCATTGATTAACTTCTTAACTGATTTGAGATTCTAAAATGAGCGAAACTGAAAACGTATCCAAAAAACGTTGGTATGTATTGCAAGCATTCTCAGGCTTTGAGAGTCGTGTTGCAATCACATTGCGTGAATATATCAAACAACAACAAATGGAAGATCAGTTTGGTGAAGTATTAGTGCCGACTGAAGAAGTCGTTGAAAACGTAGCAGGTAAACGTCGTAAAAGCGAACGTAAATTCTTCCCAGGCTATGTATTAGTTGAAATGGCAATGAATGATGACACATGGCACTTAGTGAAAAGCGTACCACGTGTAATGGGCTTTATCGGCGGTACACCAGATAAGCCAGCGCCAATTTCTAAACGTGAAGCAGATTTAATTTTAAATCGTTTAGAGCAAAGTGCTGAAAAACCACGTCATCGTAAAGAATATCAACCTGGTGAAGAAGTGCGTGTGACAGAAGGTCCATTTGCTGACTTTAATGGTACGGTTGAAGAAGTGGATTACGAAAAAGGTCGCTTAAAAGTGTCTGTATCTATCTTTGGTCGTGCAACACCAGTTGAGCTTGAATTTGGTCAAGTGGAAAAAACACGTTAATTTCCCTTTTCCAAAATAAGAAATTTAATGGCCGCACTTAAAAAATAAAGTGCGGTTGTTTTTCGAGTAGTTTTTCTGCTTGAAATTTCGAGGCCGATTAATTAAAATACGGCCTTTCATTAACAGGGGAGCCGATTTCGGCGTTATCACCCATTTAGAGGAAACTAAAAAATGGCAAAAAAAGTCCAAGCATACGTTAAGTTGCAAGTTGCAGCTGGTATGGCAAACCCATCACCACCAGTTGGTCCTGCATTAGGTCAACAAGGTGTGAACATCATGGAATTCTGTAAAGCATTCAACGCTCGTACTGAGAGCTTAGAAAAAGGTTTACCAATTCCAGTTGTTATCACTGTATATGCAGACCGTTCATTCACTTTCATTACTAAAACTCCACCAGCAGCAGTATTATTGAAAAAAGCAGCAGGTATCAAATCTGGTTCAGGTAAACCGAACAAAGATAAAGTGGGTAAAGTAACTTTAGATCAAGTTCGTCAAATCGCTGAAACTAAAGCAGCAGATATGACTGGCGCGACTATCGAAACTAAAATGAAATCAATTGCTGGTACTGCTCGCTCAATGGGCTTAGTGGTGGAGGAATAATACGATGGCTAAATTGACTAAAAAAATGAAAGCAATCAAAGCTGGCGTAGATTCTACTAAAGCATACGAAATCAACGAAGCAATCGCGTTATTAAAACAATTCGCAACGGCTAAATTCGTTGAAAGTGTTGACGTTGCAGTAAACTTAGGTATCGATCCTCGTAAATCAGACCAAAACGTTCGTGGTGCAACTGTATTACCACACGGTACTGGTCGTGAAGTACGCGTAGCTGTGTTCACCCAAGGTGCTAACGCAGATGCAGCTAAAGAAGCTGGCGCTGATTTAGTCGGTATGGAAGATTTAGCAGAGCAAATCAAAAAAGGCGAAATGAACTTTGACGTTGTTATCGCTTCTCCTGATGCAATGCGTGTTGTTGGTCAATTAGGTCAAGTATTAGGCCCACGTGGTTTAATGCCAAACCCTAAAGTTGGTACCGTAACACCAAACGTTGCTGAAGCAGTTAAAAATGCTAAATCTGGTCAGATCCGTTATCGTAACGATAAAAACGGTATCATCCACACAACAATTGGTAAAGCAAACTTCTCTGAAGTTCAATTAAAAGAAAACCTTCAAGCATTATTGGCTGCTTTAAACAAAGCAAAACCAACTACTGCAAAAGGTATCTTTATCAAGAAAGTAAGCATCTCTACAACTATGGGTGCTGGTGTGGCTGTTGATCAAGCTTCACTATAATTAAGCGTTAAAACTTAATTTAAATTAACCGCACTTTGGGTAACTGAAGTGCGGTTATTTTTTTGTGTTCTTTTCAATAAAGTGAAATATTGAGAATATAAAAAGAGCGGTCAAATTCCATTGTTTTGTGAATTTGACCGCTCTTTTTATGAGAGATTACTTCGCTAAAGCGAAAATTGCTTCAATAGCTTCTTTGGTATAAGTTTTTTCCACTTTCGCTCTGATAGCGGTTTGAACCGCATTTTCAACAATTTCAGCTAAGGTTTTATCATCAATGCCAAGTTGTTCAAGACGAGTTGGTGTACCGATTTTATCAAACCAAGCTTTTAGGGCTTGAATACCATCTTCAGCTTTATCTAAGCCAAATATTTCTTTAGCAAAGCGTTTGAATTGATCGGGTCTTTGAGATTGATACCATTGCATCCACGCAGGCATAATCACGGAAAGCCCAGCACCATGTGGCACATCTGAAATCGCACTCATGGAATGCTCAATCATATGATTTGGGAAACCGTAAGGTGAGATACCTAAATGCGTTAAACCATTCAACGCAAGTGTAGCCGCCCAGGCAAATTCACCACGAGCATTGAGATCTTGTGGATCATTGAGCAAGATTTCAGTCGTACGGATAACAGTTTTAATATTGCTTTCTACTAAGAAATCAATAATTTCAGGACGATATTCCGCCGTGAAATAGGCTTCAATAGAATGAGCAATGATATCTGCGGCAGAATACACTAAATAATCACGAGTGACGGTTGCTTGTAATTTCGGATTAATGACGGA
The DNA here is from genome assembly GCF_003252725.1 of Haemophilus parainfluenzae. Taxonomy (GTDB): domain Bacteria; phylum Pseudomonadota; class Gammaproteobacteria; order Enterobacterales; family Pasteurellaceae; genus Haemophilus_D; species Haemophilus_D parainfluenzae_L. Next base: position 45,882 of record NZ_QEPO01000005.1, on the reverse strand, counting down.
TACTTTCGGGAATAAATGATTGCTGTGAATTGAATATTTTTGCTGCGTTTCTTCATTAGTAATGACTGAGCCCCAGTTCATTTCACTGCCTGTTGCCGCAAGGGTGATTACATCAAAAATCATCAACGCTTTTTGCACCGGTGTGCCTTTAAAAAAGTCCCAAGTATCACCGTCATAGCACGCACCAGCCGCGATCGCTTTCGCACTATCAAGGCAAGAGCCGCCACCGATACTCAACACACTATCTGCACCAAAGGCTTTTGCCATTGCAACGGCTTCACGGACTTTGCTGATTGTCGGGTTACTTTTTACCCCACCACATTCAATGTATTCAATGCCATGCTTACGCAAGCTTTTCGCCACATCTTCAAATAAGCCGGATTGTTTGACACGATCACTGCCATAGATAATTAAGGCCTTTTTTGCACCGTATTCGTGCATATATTTACCCATCTCTTTTTCTTTATCGAGGCCAAATTCAATGCGAGTAGGGTTTTGAAAACTAAATGGATACATATTTATCTCCTTGTTATCTGTTAAGTGCGGTCAGTTTTTGCGTTGTTTTTATTCCACAAAGTAATGCGGAATGAAGTGGCTATCATTACCGGTAACTGGGGTAAAATCTTCTCTCAATCCAATGCCGCATGCTACATCACCCACTACCCAAGACCCAATCATTGGATACATGCCATCAAAATTTGGCAGTTCAAATTTTTGTTGATAGATGTAGCCTGCCTGATCATAAAAGGCAGAATGTTCGCTGCCTTTGGCGGCAAATTCTAGACCATTACGTTTTTCATAGTAAGAAACATTGGCGCCCTCACGACCTAATGTCGGTTTTTTCACCCATATTGATTGGCGATCGGTAATATCATGCTTGCTAAAGTAAGCGGGTAGTAATAAAGGATGATTTGGGTGTTTTTGCCACAATTTCGCTAATAGCACTTTATTGCTTAATAGTAATTTCCACGCAGGTTCGATAAAAGTAGTGGATGAATTAAGCATGTGTGGTGCATATTCTGTCATAGTCATCCATTCAAGCGGGTAGAGCTTAAATAAACAATCAATAGGTTGATTATTCAGATCGAGGAATTGCTGACTGTCTTTATCGTAGCCCACATCTTCAATGGCAAGCTGATGAATATGCCAACCTGCGTTGTAAGCCACATCTGCTAAGTAATCGATATTGCCCCAATCTTCACGGCCCGCTTCTTGCATGGCACTAAAATGGAAATCGTTTAGTCCTGTTTGCTGCTGAATAAACTGAAAGCGATTGAGCAATTCTTCGTGAATCCAATTAAATTGGTCACGATGTCCTAAGCCTTCAATTTGCTCTAACCATTGCCATTGCACCACAGCAGCTTCAAGCAGAGAAGTAGGCGTATCGGCATTGTATTCAAACATTTTGAGGTTTTCACCGTCATAACCAAAATCAAAACGGCCATATAAGTGCGGTACGTTTTTAGACCATGTTTGTTCAATCAGATTTTTCTGTAAATCGGTGAAGCGATAATGGGCATAATCACCTTGCTTCACTTCATCGTTAACAAAGTCCATACACATCGAGTGCAATTCGTTGGTGGCATCTTCAATACGATCGATTTCAGCTAGAGTAAATTCATATGCCACATTGTCCGACCAATAATGTGAGCCATCAGAGGAAGGCAGATTATAGTAATCAAAGCCCACATCTAATAATTGTTGCACCATATTGGGGCGAGTAGGAAAGCCTGTGATTCGTTTCATATTTAACCGCCTGAGCTCCGGCTGCTGCTTGAGCTAGCGCTTTTAAAGCCACCGCGTGAAACTGGTTTGCTGTAAGTGCTACCAGCATTGCCTTTTACTAATACAGGTTTACCGACAGAACGATTAGTTTGCGGTTGAATAACTTGACCCGTTGGCGTTGAGACGGCACGATTGCTTGGATTGTAACTAGGGCCTAAAAATGAACCCATCGTACGCGCGATCATATAGCCCATTGCGGCACCTGCAATCGCACTGCCCATACTGCCGTGTCCTTCTCCTGTTGCAGAACTAGTGTGGCTTGTTCCCTCAGCGCTGCTTGAATTGCCAGAGTGAGTTGCTCCATCTGGATTCAAGGTTTGTTTAACGGTCTGATTGTCTTCTGACCACTCGCTATTATTGCTTGGACGTGTATTTAAATTGCCTGAGAGAGAGGAGCCAGATCCAGCATGTGCAGTCGTGCTGCTGTTATTTTCATTAGATTGGTCAGCTTCGCACAATTCAATTTTTTGCCAATCGGCTAAACAATCCTCAAGGCTATTATAAACATCTCGTTGGACTTGCTCTTCTGAGCAACCGCCCAATAAAGCCACAATGGAAAGGCTGACGAGAACTTGATTTTTCTTTTTCATCATAGGGTTAAAGTGTTAATAATTCAGTTAAATGATTGATTTCTAATGTAGGCAAAACACTTGCTTCAGTAAATGAATTGAGGTTTTTACCCGATAAATTAATCCATACAGCTTGGCAACCAGCTTGAATGGCGCCTTGAACATCCGTAGTTAAGTTGTCACCGATGTGTAAAATTTCACTCGGTTTTACGCCAAAATAATGGGCGGTTTGATGGAACAAATCTTGATGAGGTTTCGCTCTGCCTTGTTCTCCACCACGTAAACTCAGCTGAAAGTGTTCAAGCCCAATGCGTGTAGCAATCACATTACCATTGGTAATCACGCTCAATAGGTAGCGTTCTTTAAGTTGGTTTAATACTTCAATACTTTCTGCGGGTACATCAATTTTGTGTCGCCATTCAATAAATTCTTCCATAGCGAGAGCCAAAGTGCGGTCAATTTCACCCGCACTTTTACCATGATGCGCAAGTAAGTTGCGTAACGTTTCGACACGCCAGGCAATCACATCTTCAGTAATCAAGGAATCTTTTTCCGCCAGTTGCCATTTCCATTCTCGCCAATATTCTGAGGTAAGAGCACTCAATCGAGTGTGCTCTTGCACACATTGAAGAAAATGCTCTTCGGCCAAACGAATGACATCACTGTTATCGTAAAGGGTGTCATCAAGATCAAAACTCATGACCTTGAAAGGCTGAAGACCGCGGTAAAATCGCATAGTTAATCCTATTTAATGGTATTCACACCAAGCCATGCGGTTGCTCGTTCATTGGTGATTTCTTCGTGTGTCCACATGCTCATTAAGTCAGGCTGAGGATGCTTGTTGGTGTTATAGCCGATCAAATGAGCAAAATCAAATACGGCATGCGGATAGCCGTTAATAAGCAATAAGGCTAAATAACCGCTTTCATCCCAGCAAATTTCTAATTTACGTGCCTCGTGGTGATTGCGAGTGTTATCGACGTTATAAACATGTAAGTAATCGACAACAGGCTGCGCATTTTGACGCATATCTAACGCATAAAAATAGCCCGTTTCACCGTCATCTTCAAACATCACCGCCAGATGATCATGCACAGTAGAGTGTGTGCCGACTTGTTTGGGTTGACCGAGAAAGAGTTGATCTTCGAGGGTTAAATGTAACATGGTATTTCCTAATCAAATTGTGTAGTCCAGTGGCTACTATGGTGTGCCTGAAAGCAAAGTTCAACCTGTGCGGGCGTATTTTTTTCTTCATTCATTGGTGGCAGTTCATTTAATGCAAAATAGGCAGATTGCACTGTTTCACTATTTGGTTGAAATTTACCACTTAATGGTTCGCACATGACGAAGGTTTTGAGTACAGGATGTACAAAAGGCGGAAAATTGCGTTTATGTTGTTCATGAATAGCAATAATAAAAGTCGGCTTAACATTAAGCCCCGCTTCTTCGCGTACTTCTTTAATCGTATTACTATGAATGGTTTCTAGCACATCTATCCAGCCGCCAGGCAGTGACCAAAGACCATCATGTTCTTGTACTAATAAAATTTTATCATCTTTGAAAATAGCTGCGCGCGAATCGATTTTAGGGGTTTGATAACCAGTCCCATTGCAGAAAAACGATTTGACAGTTTCTTTGGGTATTGCTGTTTTATAAGCGAGCATTTCAGCAGACAAATCCCGCAAGCGTTCATAGCGTTCAATATCATAGATATTTTTGCAATAAGTTAGCCCGTTTTGTGCAATACTTTGGATTTCGATAGCCCAAGATAGCCAAGGTTCAGTAAGAAGTGAATCCGATTGTGTCTTCATAAAAACACCGCACTTTTGTGCAAAGTGCGGTGAGATTTTACAGTAAATTCAGCGTGAATTACGCTTGACCTTTAACCGCTTTTAAACCTAAGAACGGAGCTGGTGTACCAGCGCGTTCTAATGCTTCTTCGATACGGATTAATTGGTTGTATTTCGCAATACGGTCAGAACGGCTCATAGAACCAGTTTTGATTTGACCTGCTGCTGTACCAACCGCTAAATCAGCGATAGTCGCATCTTCAGTTTCACCTGAACGGTGAGAGATAACCGCGGTGTAACCTGCATCTTTAGCCATTTTGATTGCTGCTAAAGTTTCAGTTAAAGAACCGATTTGGTTGAATTTGATTAAGATAGAGTTTGCGATACCTTTTTCGATACCTTCTTTTAAGATTTTGGTGTTAGTGACGAATAAGTCGTCGCCCACTAATTGAACGCGGTCGCCTAACACTTTAGTTTGGTATGCAAAACCATCCCAGTCAGATTCATCTTGACCATCTTCGATAGACACGATTGGGTATTGTTTGGTTAATTCTTCAAGATAATGTGTGAACTCTTGAGAAGTGAATGAACGGCCTTCGCCTTTCATTTCGTATTTGCCAGTTTCTTTGTTGTAGAACTCAGAAGAAGCACAGTCCATTGCTAAAGTGACGTCTTTACCTAATACATAACCAGCTTTTTCTACTGCTTCTTTGATACATGCTAAAGCATCTGCATTAGATGCTAAATTAGGTGCGAAACCACCTTCATCACCTACAGCAGTGCTCATGCCTTTAGATTTTAATACTTTCGCAAGGTTGTGGAATACTTCAGCACCGATACGAAGTGCTTCACGTAACGTTTTCGCACCAACTGGTTGAATCATGAATTCTTGGATATCAACGTTGTTGTCGGCGTGTTCACCACCGTTGATGATATTCATCATTGGTAATGGCATAGAGTAAACGCCTGGCGTGCCGTTAAGTTCTGCGATGTAAGCGTAAAGTGGTAAACCTTTAGATGCTGCAGCGGCTTTCGCTGTTGCTAAAGATACCGCTAAGATTGCGTTTGCACCGAAGTTAGATTTGTTTTCAGTACCGTCTAAATCGATCATGATTTGGTCGATTTCAGCTTGGTTAGACGCTTCTTTACCTACTAATGCATCTGCGATAGGACCGTTTACCGCTGCAACCGCTTTTAATACACCTTTACCTAAGAAACGAGATTTGTCGCCGTCACGTAATTCTAATGCTTCACGAGAACCAGTAGATGCACCTGATGGAGCCGCTGCTAAACCAACGAAACCACCTTCAAGATGAACTTCAGCTTCTACAGTTGGGTTACCACGAGAGTCGATGATTTCACGACCAATGACCTTAACGATTTTTGCCATTTTGTTTTCCTCTGTTTAAAGTTAATTAAAATTAGTTAGGCGAACCTAAAGTGGCAATATAATAAAGCAAATTTAGAAATTTGTCTTGGAAAAATGACCGCACTTTGATCTGTATCTTATTTTTCACTCAAGTGCGGTAAGTTTTTATCTCTTTTTCGCCAATTATTCTCTTATTTCAGTGGAATTGCCTTCAAAAGTTGGTTAAAGTTGCGCGAAATTTCGTATTATTTTACGGCGAATTATTTATTCTTAATTGAGACTTTGTTGCATTGAAAAAGGAATCATTATGTCTCTTTCGACTTTTTTTCAGCAGATCAAAACACAAATAAAATCAGCAATATCCACCCATCCGATTGAAATCTTCATGATTGCTGCATTTGCTCTTGGGATTTGGTTTGTGGATATGAACTCCGAAAAAGATCATTTAGCTTATTGGCTATTTGAGCCCATGCTGTTTGCCTTTATTTATTTATCTCGCCCTTATGCCTGGTATCGTTTTTCGTGGGTTGTGCCGCTTATTGCCGTTTTCACCATTTGGCAAGTGAATGATAATGCTGATTTTTATGGCTATAGCCCTAAGTTTTGGGGCGCTCAATTTATTGTATTATTGATATTATGTGGCTTTCCATTTGTTAGAAACAATCAAGCCTTTACTTATCGTAATTTTACGACGCTATATTACATCACTTCATCCATTGCTGGCTGGGGGCTCGTCTCTGGTTTGGTAGCCGCAATTTTGGCTTCAATCAGTACATTATTTAACATTGATTTTAGTGAATGGTTTCAAAAGCATCTTTATTCCTCAATTACTGCATTTTGTCTTCCTTTGTTCTTTTTGGTCTTTCAACAGCGCCACGAAAATACAGAGATGACGCTAAATCGTAGTTTTGACATTTTAGTGAATTTTATCTTAGCGCCCGCTTTGATGATTTTTACTGCACTACTTTATGCTTACGTTGGCAAAATTGTCTTAGCAGGGGCTTTGCCAAAAGGTATGGTGTCGAATATTGCGTTGCCTTACTTAGTTGGAGGCTTAGGTGTTTACGCTTTACGTAGTATTAGTGTGAAAGCAAATTGGGATAGTTTCTTTAAGTTTTTCCCATACCTTTCCACTGTGCCAATTGTATTGTTATGGTTGGCTATTGTCCGTCGAATTAGTGCCTATGCTTGGACTGAGCAACGGATTTATTTAGTGGCTCTAGCCTCGGCGATTACGATTGCTTATACCATTTTAATCATTCCTAAAATTCGTCAATATCGTTTGATTTCTGTCGTTGTGATAGTAGCTATTTTTGCCATGACTTGGGTGGTGAAACCGAAAGAAATCGCTTATCAAAGCCAAACAGAACGTTTTGAGCATTTACTCACAAAGCTTAATTTATCTGATAGGCAAGGAAAAATTCGTGATGATGTGGATTTTTTAAGTCGTTTAGAAAATATGCCAGAAAACGAACGCCAAGATTGGAATGAATTAGATGATGTATCTGATTATTTAGTCCATCGTTTGGACTTAGGGCCTTATGACAGCTCTAATTATGAAGAGAAACGAAAAGCCTTTGTACAAAGATATGGTGAAAAAGCGAATGAACTGATTTCATTGGATGTTTATGAGCATTCTTTCCGTATCAATGATAGTGACATTATGGCTCTGCAAAATAGCCCGGTTAGAGAAGCGGCGTTTGAATGGTCATCAATTGATGTGAGTTCGTATAAAAAATGGATCCATGTGCCAGTTTATCAATTCTATCGTGTGGACGATAACGGATCGAAAAAAGAAGAGAATGAGCCAAAAGAACGAGCCGAAGTTTGTTTTGTTGAAGAGCATGATAGATATTGTACCGATATGGATCAACACATTAAAAAGGTCTTTCAACAACATCATTTAGACTCAATGAAAAAACTGGCGGAATCAGATCTTAAACTAATCACCAAAGACTTGCTAAAAATTGATGCGCCAAGTTTTGCTATCTATTTAGGTTCACTTGAAATGCAATTTAGTCAAAAAAAGGGCTATCACTACAAAGAATTAACCGTCGAAGCCATTTTTGAAAAATAGGTTAGATATGTAAAGTACGGTGATGTTATTGCAAAAAATTTGGCTAAAAATGACCGCACTTTGATATTAAAACGGATAAAAATTTCCCTAATCCTATTCAGATTGGGGACGTAGTCTGATGAAGTAAAAGCTTTATTGCGTTCTTTGATACAAAAGCTTTTTCAAGAATTGTGTATGTGTATCTAAAATACTAAACATCGTTTCCCGATCTTCACCAAATAGTGAGATTTCATTATTTGAACGAACTTTGTCATAAGCTGAAAAGGCGATTTCAAACTCTTCAGTGCGTAATTTAATGCTTTTCCCGTGCAGTATAAGGCTCAGTAAGCTGACTTCTTTAGGTGTTAATTCTGGAAATAAATGACTTATCCATAGCTCCATAGAGTATTGAATAGACTCGCTAATTTTGTCATGTATTTTACTCGCTTGGCCTTGATGTATCCGATAAAACAATAATGGCTCTGGTAAATTCGCAAATTTCTTTTGATGTAATGCACATTGTACCCACATATGAAAATCGGGCGCTGTGGCTGTTTGTGCATAATTGATCGCAAGTGCCTTGATACTAGAATGTCGCCACATTGAAGAGGGATTAATGATATTGTCACGAGCTAAAGAAAAATGTGCTTTTATATCTTTATCTAAAAGAGGAAGTGTACTTACTTTAGACATTTTATCAGTTTGCCCATCATTAAAGAGCAGTGCATTACTTCCTAAAATATCAATTTCAGGATGCTCGTCTAAATATTGAACTTGTTTTTCAAGACGGTGTGGCACACAAATATCATCGGCATCCATACGTGCAACATATTCCACATTCATATAGTTAAGCATATCCATGGCAAATTGCATGACAGCAGGTTCACCTTGGTTTTGAGGTAAATGGTAAACACGTAAGCGAGCATCTTTTGTCGCATAGCTTTCGAGAATGTCACCTGTGTTATCGGTAGAAGCATCATTAACTGCCAGAATACAAAAATCACTAAAGGTTTGATTCAACAATGAATCTAAACATTCAGTGAGAAAATTTTCTGCATTATATGCGGGTAAAATAACAGCAAGTTTCATTTTTAGTTATCCATTATTAAATGAGTGAATAAGGCACAGATGATATTATTCCTTATTAATACAAAGTGCGGTCAAAAACACAAGAGTTTTTGACCGCACTTGTTTATGGAATTATCAGTAAATTACTTTTCAGTTTTTAACTGATTTTCTCTTGCTGCTTTGACAAAGCCTTCGAATAATGGGTGGCCATCACGTGGCGTTGACGTAAATTCTGGGTGGAATTGACATGCTACAAACCATGGGTGGTTTGGTACCTCAATGATTTCCACTAATTTACGATCCGCAGATAAGCCAGTCACTTTAAGACCCGCTTTTTCAATTTGTGGAAGCAGGTTATTGTTCACTTCATAACGGTGACGGTGGCGTTCTTCAATGGTTTCTTTGCCATATAATGCACGCGCTTTTGAGCCTTCAATTAAATGACATTGTTGTGCCCCTAAACGCATTGTACCACCAAGATCAGAATTATCATCACGGGTTTCAATATGGCCTTCCGCATCTTGCCATTCTGTAATCAAACCAACAACAGGTTGCTCACAGTTACGATCAAATTCAGATGAATTCGCTTTCTCAAGACCGGCAACATTACGCGCATATTCGATTAACGCAATTTGCATCCCTAAGCAAATGCCTAAATAAGGGATGTTGTTTTCACGCGCATATTTAGCGGTTAAGATTTTGCCTTCTACACCGCGATAGCCAAAACCGCCCGGTACTAAAATACCATCGACACCTTTTAATACATCAGTGCCTTTCGTTTCAACATCTTGAGAATCAATGTATTTGATATGCACGTTTAAACGGTTTTTTAAGCCAGCGTGTTTTAAAGCTTCGTTCACTGATTTATATGCATCAGGTAATTCAGTATATTTACCTACCATACCGATGGTCACATCGCCCACAGGGTTGGCTTCTTGATAAAGCACTTGTTCCCATTCAGAAAGATCTGCTTCAGGGCAGTTTAAGTGGAAACGTTGGCAGATAAATTCATCTAAACCTTGTGATTTTAATAATGCTGGAATTTGGTAGATTGAATTCACATCTTTTAATGAGATGACCGCACGTTCTGGTACGTTACAGAATAAGGCGATTTTGGCACGCTCGTTTGGTGGAATCATGCGATCTGAGCGGCAGATAAGCACATCTGGTTGAATACCAATCGAAAGTAATTCTTTTACAGAATGTTGCGTTGGCTTGGTTTTCACTTCGCCCGCAGTTGGGATGTATGGCACTAACGTTAAGTGCATAAAAATAGTGTGCTCACGGCCGACTTGTACGGCAAGTTGACGAAGGGCTTCTAAGAATGGAAGTGATTCAATATCACCTACGGTTCCGCCTACTTCCACGATAACCACATCATGTCCTTGCGCACCAGCAATCACGCGATCTTTGATTTCATTGGTGATGTGTGGGATAACTTGAATTGTCGCACCTAAATAATCACCACGACGCTCTTTGCGTAATACTTCAGAGTAAATTTTACCTGTGGTGAAGTTATTGCGTTTTGTCATTTTGGTACGAATAAAACGCTCGTAGTGACCTAAGTCTAAATCGGTTTCCGCCCCGTCTTGTGTCACGAACACTTCGCCGTGTTGGGTTGGGCTCATTGTACCCGGATCCACGTTGATGTAAGGGTCTAATTTCATAATAGTCACGTTTAAGCCACGTGCTTCTAAAATTGCTGCCAATGATGCTGCAGCAATACCTTTACCTAACGATGAAACCACACCGCCTGTGACGAAAATATAATTTGTAGCCATAGTGAGAGACCTAAAATGTTGGGATAAAAATGATTATAGCCAATCATCTTTTATGCAAATTTGTGCAGAATACTGAAAAGTGCGGTCAAAAATAAAAGAAAAAGATGATTAGCTATCAAGACGGGAGGATAGTTTACAGGATTTGAGATTTTTATACAATCTTGTCTTGTCAGGAATGTATGAAAATTAAATGGCTTATCATATTCTCCATTCTACGATAGAATACGCCCAAATTTTTTTACAAAGAAGAGAAGAATTTATGACAAATAAAGCATTAAGCGTGGTGATTTTAGCGGCTGGCAAAGGCACTCGTATGTATTCTGATTTACCTAAAGTCTTGCACAAAGTGGCAGGTAAACCGATGGTAAAACATGTGATCGATACGGCAAATCAATTAGGTGCGGAAAACGTGCATTTGATTTATGGTCACGGTGGCGAATTAATGCGTGAACGTTTGGCAAATGAAAGTGTGAATTGGGTATTCCAAGCTGAACAATTGGGTACAGGACATGCTATGCAGCAAGCGATGCCTTTTTTCCGTGATGATGAAAATGTTTTAATGGTGTATGGCGATGGCCCAATGATTACACCGGAAACATTGCAAAAATTAATCGATGCGAAACCTGAAAATGGTATCGCAGTGTTAACGGTCGTATTAGATAACCCAACAGGTTATGGTCGAATCGTACGTGAAAATGGCAAAGTTGTAGGGATTGTTGAACAAAAAGATGCAACGCCTGAGCAACTCAAAATTCAAGAGATTAATACAGGTGTGTTAGTTTCAGATGGTGCAAGTTTCAAAAAATGGTTAGCGCGTTTAGATAATAATAATGCACAAGGCGAGTTTTATATTACTGATGTAATTGGCTTAGCTCATCAAGATGGTTGTCCGATTGTAGCTGTTCAAGCAACTGATTTTATGGAAGTTGAAGGGGTAAATAATCGCCTACAATTAGCCAAAATGGAACGCTATTATCAATGTAAACAAGCAGAAAAACTTTTACTTGCAGGCGTGATGTTGATTGATCCTGAGCGTTTTGATTTACGCGGCACATTAGAGCACGGTAAAGATGTTGAGATTGATGTGAACGTAATTGTGGAAGGCAATGTGCGCTTGGGTGACCGTGTAAAAATCGGTGCAGGTTGTGTATTGAAAAACGTGACTATTGGTGATGATGTTGAGATCAAGCCTTATTCTGTTTTAGAAGATGCCACAATTGGTGAGAAAGCGGCGATTGGTCCATTCTCTCGTTTACGTCCAGGTGCTGCATTAGCGGCTGAAACCCATGTGGGTAACTTTGTAGAAATTAAAAAATCCACAGTGGGTAAAGGTTCTAAAGTCAACCACCTTACTTATGTGGGTGATACTGAAATCGGTGAAAACTGTAACATCGGTGCGGGTGTCATTACTTGTAACTATGACGGTGCAAATAAATTTAAAACAATCATTGGTAACAATGTTTTTGTTGGCTCAGATACGCAGTTAGTTGCACCAGTTACTGTAGCCGATGGCGCAACGATCGGTGCGGGCTCAACGATTACTCAAAATATTGAGAAAGATGAGCTTGTGATTACTCGTGTGCCTCAACGTCATATTCAAGGTTGGCAAAGACCAGTGAAGAAAAAGTAATTAACATTGAAAGGCGAACCAATGTGTTCGCCTTTTATGATTTGATGCCTTTTGCTTTATAAAGGCTATTCGAGTTGTTAAAATCATCGTCCATTTATAAAGACAGATAATTTCCTATGACAAAAAATAAAACAGGACTTTCATTCCTTTGGTTAAGTGCGGTTGCATTTATCCTTGATTTACTGACCAAATATATCGTAGTGCAACGCTTTGATCTCTATGAAAGTGTGAACATATTGCCCGTTTTTAATTTAACCTATGTGCGTAACTATGGCGCAGCGTTTAGCTTCCTTGCGGAACATGATGGTTGGCAGAAATATTTCTTTATCGTGCTTGCAATTGGGATTTCTTTAATGCTGGCTTACTTTATGAAAAAGAATTCTGCAGAACAAAAATTACAAAACTCAGCTTATGCACTGATTATTGGTGGTGCTTTAGCCAATATGGTAGATCGTGTGTATAACGGTTTTGTGGTGGATTTCTTAGATTTTTATTGGGATATTTATCATTATCCGGTATTCAATGTGGCAGATATTGCGATTTGTATTGGTGCGGGTTTATTAGCATTAGATGCCTTTAAAGGTGATAAAAAGAGCGGTCAAAAATGAAGATAATTTTAGCTAACCCTCGCGGATTTTGCGCGGGTGTCGATCGGGCCATTAGCATTGTTGAATTAGCACTTGAAATTCATGGTGCACCGATTTATGTACGTCATGAAGTGGTGCATAACCGTTTTGTGGTAAATGGTTTGCGTGAGCGTGGGGCAATTTTTGTAGAAGAATTAAGTGAAGTGCCAGATGGTGCCATTGTGATTTTCTCCGCTCATGGCGTGTCACAAGCCGTTCGTCAAGAAGCGAAAGATCGCCAGTTAAAAGTATTTGATGCAACTTGTCCGTTGGTAACCAAGGTACATATGCAAGTGGCTCGTGCGAGCCGTAAAGGGACGAAAGCGATTTTGATCGGACACAAAGGCCATCCAGAAGTGGAAGGCACAATGGGGCAGTACAGCAACGAGGAAGGTGGCATTTTCTTAATTGAAAGCGTGGAAGATATTGCTCGTTTGCCAGTTCAAGAAAGTGATGATTTAACCTTTATGACGCAAACCACACTTTCTCTTGATGATACGGCGGAAACTATCAGTGCATTGAAAGACAAATATCCTGCGATTCAAGGTCCGCATAAAAACGATATTTGCTATGCCACAACCAATCGTCAAGAAGCGGTGCGTGAATTAGCAAAACAATGTGATTTAGTGGTTGTTGTAGGTTCTAAAAACTCATCAAATTCTAACCGTTTAGCTGAGTTGGCATCACGTATGGGCGTGAAATCAAAATTGATTGATGATCCAAATGATGTGGCAGCAGATTGGTTTGAAGGCGTTGAAACAATTGGTGTGACTGCGGGGGCTTCAGCACCAGAAGAGTTGGTGCAATCCGTGATTGCTCGATTAAAAGAATTTGGTGCCGATACTATTGAAGAGCTTCAAGGCTTAGAAGAGAATATGTTCTTTGAAGTGCCAAAAGAGTTAAGAATAAAAGAAGTAAACTAATTATATTAAAAAAGTGCGGTTAATTTACCGCACTTTTTTTGTGTTATTTTATTTTTTATTGTGCACTTTAAGCCATTTTTGCATTTGTTCAATTTCTGCCTGTTGAGCGTTAATAATATTCTCAGCAAGCTTACGCATCTCAGGATCTTTTCCGTATTTTAATTCAACTTCCGCCATTTTTACTGCGCCAATATGGTGTGGCAACATACCTGCTGCAAAAGCAACATCAGGATCTTTATATTGCGCAGCTGCCATCATGTCTTGATGCATTTGACTCATACCTTGCATTAATTCTTGTTGCATTGCAGAATCTGTCGACATTGGCATATTCATGTGTGCTTGATGCGATTGTTCATTAGCTTGGGCATAAACTGAAACTGCAGCAGCGCTAAGTGTGATAAAAGTCATAAGTTTTTTCATGTTTTTCTCCTATGTGATAACTGAATGAGCACGAATCATAAACCTTGACCTAAGGTTAAAGTCAATATTTATTCCGAAAATTTTTGGTGAGGTGCTAAAATAAGACAATATTTGATATGAGGGACAGAATCATGAAGCAAAAAATTGTGCTTGCCACTGGCAATAAAGGCAAAGTAAAAGAAATGGCAGACGTATTAGCCGATTTCGGTTTTGAAGTCATTGCTCAGACCGATTTAGGCATTGAAAGTCCAGAAGAAACAGGATTAACGTTTGTTGAAAATGCGATTTTGAAAGCACGTTATGCATCTGAAAAGTCGGGTTTACCGGCTATTGCAGATGATTCAGGTCTGGTAGTCGATGCGTTAAATGGTGCGCCAGGATTGTATTCTGCACGTTATGCCGGTGTGGATGGTGACGAAGCTGATGCGAAAAACCGAGAAAAATTACTGGCAGAATTATCCGATGTTCCAACGGAACGTCGCCAAGCAAAATTTGTGAGTACGATCGTATTATTACAACACCCAAGTGATCCTTCTCCTATCATTGCTCAAGGTGAATGTGACGGGCAGATTATTTATGAAGAAAAAGGTGAAAATGGCTTCGGTTACGACTCACTCTTTTTTAGCCCAGAAAAAGGCTGCACCTTTGCCGAATTAGAAACCGTAGAGAAAAAGAAAATTTCTCATCGTGCGAAGGCATTAGCTGTTTTGAAATCAAAATTAACTGCCTAAAGTGCGGTTGATTTTTAACAAGAATTAAAGGATACAAAATGATTATTACCACTACGCCTAATATTGAAGGGAAACAAATCGTAGAATATAAACAAGTTGTCTTTGGAGAAGTGATTGCAGGGGCAAACTTCATACGTGATTTTTTTGCGGCTATTACCGATGTGATTGGTGGGCGTTCTAGTGTTTATGAGCGTCGTATTAGTCGTGCGCGTCAAGATGCCTTGAAAGAGTTGGAGGAAAAAGCGATTGCTTTAGGGGCAAATGCCGTGGTTGGCGTAGAGATTAATTACGCAACAGTAAGCAATAAAAGTATGTTTATGGTGATTGCAAGTGGCACGGCAGTGGTAGTGCGCTAAGGTCGTTTTTTCATTTATTAAAATGTAATTTTTGCGATCAAGATCGCAAAAGTGCGGTCAATTTCTTGCGTGTTTTTGGTGTTTCTTAAAAATGTCGCTGTTGATATGAATCAACGGTACTTATTTGTTAATAAAGGGCATTTTTATGAAATTGATGAAACATTTATTTAGTTCATTATTTATTGCAGGCGCGATGTTGAGTACACAAGCTATTGCAGAAGAAAATACAGCAGAGCAGGCTCAACCGCAACCGCAACCGCAACCGCAACCGCAAACGCAAACGCAAGTGCAGCAACAAACTGCTGTGCAAGCACCATCACAAACTGTACAACAATCGGTGAGTGATAGATTAAATATCAATACCGCTAGCGCATCAGACATTCAAAAAGCACTGATTGGTATTGGGGCGAAAAAAGCAGAAGCCATTGTGCAGTATCGTGAAAAACACGGTAATTTCACTGTGGCAGAACAACTACTTGAAGTACAAGGCATTGGCAAAGCCACACTAGAGAAAAACCGAGATCGTATCGTGTTTTAATGTTGTTATTTTTATATGAAAAGCGGAATAGTGATATTCCGCTTTTTTATTTTTTGAGCAGAAATTTACCAAAACTTGCAAAATATCAAATTTTTTTGAAATAAATGGGGGATTTCTTGCAATGGTTTTATAAGAGAGTAGAATACCAAATGGGTATAGGAATACCTATGTTGTAGTATAAGAAATAATAAACCAACTATTTGGAGTTAGATATGGCATCAGAAAATTTAAATCAATCTTCTGTTGCTCTCACACCAGTTGAAGCAACGGATTATGCTGAAAGCGTCTCTGCGTATAAAGCGCAAAAACGCCCATTTTTATCATTTCTGTCTGGTATTAGTGCTGGGGCTTGTATTGCTTTGGCCTTTGTATTCTATACGACGACACAAACAGCAAGCGCAGGAGCGCCTTGGGGATTAACCAAGTTAGTCGGTGGGTTAGTCTTCTCTTTAGGCGTAATTATGGTGGTAATTTTAGGATCTGAATTATTCACCTCTTCTACTTTAACCTTAGTTGCCCGCGTAGGCGGTAAGATAACCACAACTCAAATGATCCGAAATTGGATTGTGGTATATTTGGGCAACTTTGTGGGCGGTTTATTTATTGCTGCAGTGATTTGGTTTGGGGGACAAACCATGGCAGCAAATGGTCAATGGGGTTTAACCATTTTGGCAACCGCTCAACATAAGATTCATCATACTTGGTTTGAAGCATTTAACCTTGGTATTTTATGTAACATTATGGTGTGTGTAGCGGTATGGATGTCTTATTCCGGTAAAACTGTTACAGACAAAGCATTTATTATGATCATGCCGATTGGTTTATTTGTCGCATCTGGTTTTGAACACTGTGTGGCAAATATGTTTATGATTCCACTAGGCATTATCACAGCTCATTCTAGTACGCCAGAATTTTGGCAACAAATTGGTGTGGATCCAATGAAATATGCAGATTTAGATCTCTATCATTTCATTGTGAAGAATTTGATTCCAGTAACGTTAGGAAACATTGTGGGTGGTGCAGTTTGTATCGGCTTATTCCAACGTTATTTAACCAAAGCTCACTAATGTACTAACGAACTAAACAAGACTTATTTTTTATCAATTAAAAAAGGAAATGACTATGTCAGAACTTAATGAAGCACAAAAACTTGCGTGGGCAGGATTCGTTGCCGGTGATTGGCAAGAAAACGTCAACGTGCGTGATTTTATTCAAAAGAACTACACCCCGTATGAAGGTGATGATTCTTTCTTAGCAGGTCCAACCGAAGCGACAACAAAACTTTGGGAAACCGTAATGGAAGGAATTAAAGTTGAAAACCGCACACATGCGCCATTAGACTTTGACGAACATACGCCTTCAACGATTACTTCTCACGCACCGGGTTATATCAATAAAGACTTAGAGAAAATCGTAGGTCTTCAAACCGATGCTCCATTAAAACGTGCTATTATGCCATTTGGTGGTATTAAAATGGTGGAAGGGTCATGCAAAATTTACGGTCGTGAATTAGATCCTGAAGTGAAAAAAATCTTCACTGAATATCGTAAAACCCACAACCAAGGTGTATTCGATGTTTATACGCCAGACATTTTACGTTGCCGTAAATCAGGTGTATTAACTGGTCTTCCAGATGCTTACGGTCGTGGCCGTATCATCGGTGACTATCGTCGTGTAGCACTTTATGGTGTTGACTTCTTAATGAAAGATAAATATGCACAATTCTCTTCTTTACAAAAAGACTTAGAAGATGGCGTAAATCTTGAAGCAACTATCCGTTTACGTGAAGAAATCGCAGAACAACACCGCGCATTAGGCCAAATGAAACAAATGGCAGCAAGCTACGGTTACGATATTTCTAACCCTGCAACTAACGCTAAAGAAGCAATTCAATGGATGTACTTTGCTTACTTAGCCGCAATCAAATCACAAAACGGTGCAGCGATGTCATTTGGTCGTACTGCAACCTTTATCGATATCTATATCGAACGTGATTTAAAAGCAGGTAAACTTACTGAAACTGAAGCGCAAGAATTAGTTGACCACTTAGTCATGAAACTTCGTATGGTTCGTTTCTTACGTACACCTGAATACGATCAATTGTTCTCTGGTGACCCAATGTGGGCAACTGAAACCATCGCAGGTATGGGTTTAGATGGCCGTACATTAGTAACCAAAAATACATTCCGTATTTTACACACCCTTTACAACATGGGTACTTCTCCAGAACCAAACTTAACCATTCTTTGGTCTGAACAATTACCTGAAAACTTCAAACGTTTCTGTGCGAAAGTATCGATTGATACCTCATCAGTTCAATATGAAAACGATGATTTAATGCGTCCAGACTTCAACAATGATGACTACGCAATCGCATGTTGTGTATCACCAATGGTTGTTGGTAAACAAATGCAATTCTTCGGTGCGCGTGCGAACTTAGCGAAAACATTGTTATACGCAATCAACGGCGGTATCGATGAAAAATTAGGTATGCAAGTAGGTCCGAAAACTGCACCAATTACTGATGAAGTGTTAGATTTCGATACCGTAATGACCCGTATGGATAGCTTTATGGATTGGTTGGCAAAACAATATGTGACCGCCTTAAACATCATCCACTATATGCATGATAAATATTCATACGAAGCTGCATTAATGGCATTACATGACCGTGATGTATACCGTACTATGGCTTGTGGTATCGCCGGTCTTTCTGTTGCAGCAGACTCACTTTCAGCAATTAAATATGCGAAAGTTAAACCAGTTCGTGGTGACATCAAAGATAAAGATGGCAATGTTGTAGCAAGCAACGTCGCGATCGACTTCGAAATCGAAGGTGAATATCCACAATATGGTAATAACGACAACCGTGTAGATGACATCGCTTGTGATTTAGTTGAACGTTTCATGAAGAAAATTCAAAAACTTAAAACTTACCGCAACGCTGTGCCTACACAATCTGTATTAACCATTACTTCTAACGTAGTTTATGGTAAGAAAACAGGTAACACCCCAGATGGTCGTCGCGCAGGTGCACCATTCGGACCTGGTGCAAACCCAATGCACGGTCGTGACCAAAAAGGTGCGGTAGCATCATTAACTTCTGTAGCTAAACTTCCATTTGCTTATGCGAAAGATGGTATTTCTTATACCTTCTCAATCGTACCAAATGCGTTAGGTAAAGATCCAGAAGCACAACGTCGCAACCTTGCTGGATTAATGGATGGTTACTTCCACCACGAAGCAGCAGTAGAAGGTGGTCAACACTTAAATGTGAACGTATTAAACCGTGAAATGTTATTAGATGCGATGGAAAATCCGGACAAATATCCGCAATTAACTATTCGTGTATCTGGTTACGCAGTACGTTTCAACTCTTTAACTAAAGAGCAACAACAAGACGTCGTCACTCGTACATTCACAGAATCGTTCTAAAACACGATAAAATTTAACCGCACTTTAGCGGGAACATAAAAATTATGAGCCTGATTTAAGTCAGGCTCATTTTTTATAGATGATATTTTTGGTAAAATTTAGCTAGATTTATTTTTTGGAAATTTATGTATGTCTGTTCTAGGAAGAATTCACTCCTTTGAATCCTGTGGAACCGTGGATGGTCCCGGCATTCGTTTTATTTTATTTATGCAAGGCTGTTTAATGCGTTGCAAATATTGCCACAATCGTGATACTTGGGATCTTGATGGTGGTCGCGAAATCAGTGTGGAAGAACTTATGAAAGAAGTGGTGAGTTATCGTCACTTTATGAATGCAACCGGTGGTGGTGTAACAGCATCAGGTGGTGAAGCCATTCTTCAAGCTGAGTTTGTACGAGATTGGTTCCGAGCTTGTAAAGCAGAAGGCATTAATACTTGTTTAGATACTAATGGGTTTGTACGTCATTATGATCACATTATTGATGAACTGATCGATGTAACCGATCTTGTTTTGCTTGATTTAAAAGAACTTAACGATCAAGTACACCAAAACCTTATTGGTGTACCAAATAAACGGACACTTGAGTTTGCGAAATATCTGCAAAAACGTAATCAGCGAACCTGGATTCGTTATGTAGTAGTTCCAGGTTATACCGATAACGATCATGATGTTCATTTGCTCGGACAGTTTATTGAAGGTATGACCAATATTGAAAAAGTCGAACTTCTCCCTTATCATCGATTAGGTGCTCATAAATGGAAAACCCTCGGCTTTGAGTATGAGCTCGCAGATGTTTTGCCACCGACGAAAGAATCGCTTGAACATATCAAAACGATTCTTGAAGGATATGGACATACGGTAAAATATTAAGCTAAGGTATAAAAAGATTAACAGCAGGCTTTAGAAAGCTTTAAGGAGGAAAAATGAAAAAATTAGCATTAACGTTTTTAGGTGTAGCCCTTTTAGCAGGCTGTTCAGCTGTTCAATCGCCAGTTACACAAGAAGAGGTGACATTAACGCCTCCTTCAAAAGATAGAGTAGGGTATGTTCGATTAGTAAAAGATAAAAATTACTACATTGATACTGATTCAATTTGGGTGGACAACCAAGATTTAAATCAAGTGCATTTTGATGCGGTGGTGAATTTGGATAAAGGTTTATATGTGTATCCAAATGAGAAAAGACGTTATGCACGTTCTGTTCGCCAATATAAAATCTTAAACTGTAAGAACTACCATTTAACCCAAGTTCGTACTGATTTTTATGATGATTTCTGGGGCGAAGGTTTGCGTGCCGCACCGAAAAAACAAGAAAAATACACAATTAGCTTAAAACCTAATACAACGCTCTATGCGGCTGCACAAATCATTTGTGTGAACTCAGATAGAAAACCTTCTTTAGAGTTAGAAGGCTCAAAAGCAAAATAATCAATCAAAGTGCGGTTAGGAATAACCGCATTTTTTATATCACTGAAACTAATGCACAAACAATAAAAAACGGCCAATATTCATTAAATATTGACCGTTCTTTTTATCTTATAATGAAAGATTATTTCACACGAGAAACGTATTCGCCTGAACGAGTATCGACTTTAATCACTTCACCAATTTGAACGAAAAGAGGCACTTTCACCACTGCGCCAGTGCTTAATGTCGCTGGTTTACCGCCTGTACCTGCAGTATCACCTTTAAGACCTGGGTCTGTATCGATGATTTCTAATTCTACGAAGTTTGGTGGTGTGATGCTGATTGGCGCACCATTCCATAAAGTCACGATACAATCTGCTTGGTCTAATAACCATTTTTCTGCGTCGCCTACTGCTTTTGCATCAGCAGAGTATTGTTCGAATGTTTCTGGGTGCATGAAGTACCAGAATGCATCATCTTTGTATGAATAAGTCAGGTTAAGATCCATAACATCAGCAGCTTCAACCGAAGTACCAGATTTGAAGTTTACATCTAATACTTTGCCTGAAATTAATTTACGAATACGAGTACGAGTAAAAGCTTGGCCTTTACCTGGTTTAACGAATTCGTTTTCAACGATCACACAAGGCTCACCGTCTTGCATAAATTTTAGACCTGGTTTGAAATCACTGGTAGTATATGTAGCCATATTAAAAATATCCTAAAAAATAGAGATTGTTTGAAAGTGCGTATTTTAACCCGAAATATTGCGATTAGAGAAGAACAAAATTGGTTAGAAACCCTAAAAAATGCGATTTCTGATCCTAAAATATTACTAAAAACCTTAAATTTACCTGTTGACGATTTTGCCGAGGATATCACTGCTCGTAAACTTTTTGCTATGCGAGTGCCTTTACCTTTTGTTGAAAAAATGGAAAAAGGGAATCCGAAAGACCCACTTTTTTTGCAAGTGATGACGGCTCAACAAGAATTTATTGAAGCGGAAGGTTTTAGCCAAGATCCTTTAGATGAGCAGCAAAAAAATGCGGTGCCTAATATTCTGCATAAATATCAAAATCGCTTGCTTTTCATGGCAAAAGGAGGCTGCGCGGTTAACTGTCGCTATTGTTTCCGTCGCCATTTTCCTTATGATCAAAACCCAGGCAATAAAACGAGTTGGCAACAAGCAATAGACTATATTGCGGTCCATTCAGAAATTGAAGAAGTGATTTTTTCGGGTGGCGATCCGATGATGGCAAAGGATAGTGAATGGGCATGGCTATTAGAACGCCTTGAAAAAATACCGCACTTACAGCGTTTACGTATTCACTCTCGTTTGCCAGTCGTGATCCCAGATCGCATTACGGATGAATTTTGTGATTTATTGCTAAAAAGCCCATTACAAGCGGTGTTTGTAACACATATCAATCATCCAAATGAAATTGATGAGGCGCTCTCTTTGGCTATGCAAAAACTGGCAGGTGCTAAAGTCACGTTACTCAACCAATCAGTCCTTTTAAAGGATGTGAATGATAATCCACATACATTAAAAGTATTAGGCGATAAGCTGTTTCAATCGGGTATTCTGCCTTATTACTTACATTTATTGGATAAAGTGCAGGGGGCAAGCCATTTTTATATCTCAGATGAGAAAGCATTACAAATTTACAAAGAATTACAGGCTCTCACTTCTGGCTATTTAGTGCCCAAATTAGCACGAGAAATCGGCGGAGAGCCAAATAAGACTTTATACACAGCTTAAGATCCGATAAAATACGACTCAATTTTTCACCGCACTTTTGTGCGATCTTTAGTTTAGCAAATCGAGGTAATACCGTGGATAATAAAAATCAACCTAACGACAATTCATCTCAAAATGAATTAGATTTAGGATTTAATCACTCTGACTCTGTGACACCAAGAAAGCCGGTTCAACAAAGTGGCTCAATTTTTGATAAAGCCAAAGGTTTATTTGGTAAAAAAGAACAGCCAGATACGCAATTCCATGTTCGTCGCGAGCCAACTTTTGGCGCGGCAGCAAGCCAACCTTTTTCTCCTTCTCAAGCATTCCAAAGTGAAAATGCTGAACAGTCAGCACCATCAAGTGCTTTCGGAGCTCAAGAGCCCGTTGAAAATGTTCAAGTAGAAAACGTAGCGGAAGAAAAAGTGATTTTTGAAAATTCACCTGCAGAAGAGATTGTGGAAGAAGTGACAACTCAAGCAGAAACCGTTGCACCGGCAGTAACCACTGCGGCAGCAAGCTTGAAATCACCTGAAAAATGGAAGGTTTTACAAATGTTACCAGAAAAACATCGCCGTTTATTTATTGCTATTTTGGGTTTAGTGGTATTGTTGATCATTTTCTTCACCCTAAAACCAAATTCAGATACGGTGGAGTCTTTTGAACAACAAACCAGTAATGAAATTCCAGTTCAATTCCAATCATTGGATCAGTCTCAACCGGTTGAAACCACCGTATTAGATAACAATAACAATGCAGCGCCGGCAACAACGGAGCAAGCCGCAAATGAAGCTAAATCAGATGCTCCTCCAGCCATGGAGTATGTAGGTGATAAAGCAGATTCTGCGAAATCACAGCCTGCAGAGCCTGCACAACAAACTGTTGCTCAACAACCAGCGACACAACCTGCGCCGGTTCAACCAGCTGTTGCACCAGCTCCAGTTAAAGAACCTGTGAAAATAGTACAACCAACTGTAGAAAAACATACCGCAATGGTTGAACATAAAGTAGAACCACGTCGTGAACAGACACCAGTGGTTCAAGAGAAAAAACAACCTAAACCAGTAACTGAAAAGGCGACAGCTCAACCGACTCAAACTGTGAAAAAAGAGTCAAGCAAAATTCAAGAAGGTAAACCTGTTGCTACTAAAGACAGTAAGGTTCAAATTGTGGAAGCGAAATCAGCAACCCACAATGCGGTGAAAGCAGCTGAACCAGCAGCACAAACCGCTTCAACCGGTGCAACAAAAACATTAACGGTGCCGCAAGGTGTTTCACTGATGCAAGTATTCCGTGATAATAAACTGAATATTTCAGATGTGAATGCCATGACAAAAGCAAGTGGTGCAGGTAATGCATTAAGCAGTTTCAAACCTGGTGATAAAGTACAGGTATCTGTGAATAGTCAAGGCCGAGTGAGTGAGCTTCGTTTATCAAATGGCGGTAAGTTCATTCGTCAAGCCGATGGTTCATATCAGTATAAAAAATAATTTTTAGTGGGCGAGTAATCGCCCATTTTTCTAGATAAGATTGTTTATCCTTGCTCATTTCGCAAAGTGAGCAATCATAAACAACCCTTGATGGAAATAGAATTCATGTTAAAAAAATTAAGCGTAATTTTGACCGCACTTTGTCTTTCTGCTTGTTCACAAAATGTTGAATTAAGCAAACCAGCACCACAGAAAATGAAAGTGCAAACCGTTGATAAAAAATCCCAAAAGGGTTCAGCGACGGTTTATTTGTGTAAAGGCAATAAAGAAGTGAGTGTGGTTCATACCAAGCAAAAACAGAAAAGTAAAAAAACACTCAGTCAGGTGACCGTTACTTTTAATGATGTAACCGAAAAATTGACACGAGTGATTTCTGAGCGTGGGAGAAATTATGCGAATATTCGTTGGTATTGGCAGGAGCGTGATGACTTCAGTCAATTACAAACTAGCGTAGGTGAAGTGCTCGCAGAACGCTGTGTTAAACAACCAAGTGAATTAAAATCAGGCAAATAATTCTTTTATGGATCTCCAACGCGGCTTTGTGTTACATCGTCGTCCTTATAGTGAAACCAGCCTTTTGGTGGATTTATTCACTGAAGAAACGGGACGTTTGACGGTTATTGCAAAAGGTGCACGTGCGAAACGTTCGGCATGGAAATCTGTCTTACAGCCTTTTACGCCATTGCTTCTTCGTTGGTCAGGAAAAGGTGCATTAAAAACACTCACGAAAGCAGAGCCCGCAGCAATTACGTTGCCTTTGCAGCAAACGGCTTTATATAGCGGATTTTATGTAAATGAGCTGATTACTCGAGTGATCGAGCCCGAAACGGCCAATCCACAACTTTTTCAGCATTATCTTCAATGCTTAACAGGCTTAGCCACTCAACCACAGGTTGAGCCTACACTGCGTCTATTTGAATTTCATTTACTTAAAATATTAGGTTATGGCATTGATTTTTTGCATTGTGCTGGCTCAGGTTTGCCAGTGGATGAATCGATGACTTACCAATACCGTGCTGAAAAGGGTTTTATCGCATCGTTGGTGAAAGATAACTTGACCTTTTATGGTCGAGATTTACTCGCCTTTGAGCGTTTAGAATTCACCGATGAGGCGGTCTTACAATCGGCAAAACGTTTTACCCGCATCGCGCTTAAGCCTTATTTAGGTGATAAGCCACTGAAAAGCCGAGAATTATTTACGCAAAATGTACTTTATTTAAAATAATCCCTTTCTTTGATACAAATAGATTAAGACACCATCATGGCTTTACCTTACGCTCCACAAAAAAAACAGAAAACCACGCAAAAAATCGTCGCTGAAATTCAGGATTTAGATTATCAAGGATTAGGCGTAGCCAAAATTCAAGGTAAAACCTGGTTCATTGAAAATGCCTTACCAACGGAAAAAGTGGAAGCGGTAGTGATCGATGAAAAACGTCAATATGGATTAGCCAATGCTCAAAAGTGGCTACAAGAGAGTAATCAGCGTGTTGAGCCACAATGTCGTTATTATGGGCGTTGTGGTGGATGCCAAGGCCAGCATATTCCTGTGGAAATGCAACGTAAAGCGAAAGAGAAAGCCCTTTTTTCTCGTTTAAGTAAACTGCAAGCAGAGCCCATTCAATTAATGCCCATGATTTGTGGTGAACAATGGGGCTATCGTCGTCGTGTCCGATTAAGTTTGCTGTGGGATGCTAAAAACAAAACCGTTGAAATGGGATTTCGTCAGAAAAACTCCAATCAGTTAGTCAGCATTCAGCAATGCTTAGTGGCAGAGCAAGCAATCAATGATTTGATTCCCAAATTGACCGCACTTTTGGCGCAATATTCAGCCCCGAAACAATTAGGACATATTGAATTAGTTTCAGCAGAGAATGGCGTAGCCATGTTATTACGCTATAAGGGAAATTTAGCCGAAACTGACCGTACTTTGTTGCTCGAGTTTGCTCATATAAATGCTGTAAATTTGTTTTTACAAGATGATCAAAGTCTTCAACTTGTGCATGGTGAAATGCCTTATTATGCGTTAGATGATATTCGCTTATCTTTCGATATCCGCGATTTTATTCAAGTGAATACACACTTAAATCAACAAATGGTTGAGACTGCTTTAGATTGGCTTGATTTGAATCAGGACGATCACGTTTTAGATTTGTTCTGTGGCATGGGCAATTTCACGTTACCTTTGGCCAAACGCGTGAAAAGTGCGGTTGGAATTGAAGGTGTTTTTGACATGGTTCAAAAAGCCCAATTGAATGCACAGTTTAACCATATTGAGAATGTTGAATTTTATCAAGCCGATTTAGACCAAGCTTTTTCAGAACAACCTTGGGCAAAACAACATTTCAATAAAATTCTTCTCGATCCGCCTCGTAGCGGTGCGGCTTTTGCACTGAATGCGTTATGTGAGCTTGGTGCAGAAAGCATTCTTTATGTATCTTGCAACCCTGCAACCTTAGTACGAGATGCAGAAATTCTCCGATCTTTCGGTTATCGTATCATCAAAACGGCCATGATTGATATGTTCCCGCATACCAGTCATTTGGAGTCAGTGACATTATTTATCAAATAAGGTGTAAATTCTGATAGAATAGTCAGACTTTTTTGTTGTCTTAAAAAGACAACTCGGTTGACAGGATGTTGCCGAGCCATATTCATCAACAAGGGGGTATTATGGTTGCAGTTCGTGGTTCTCACTTATCTAATCCACATGATTTTGTGATCGAACAATGGTGTTCGAGCCTTAAACTTGCTGCCCCCGTAGAAAAGTCTCTGATTGATGCATGGTATTATGCTCAAGCCAAAATAGCCGAACATGCCGATCAAATGGAGAATGCCATTCTCACATTGCAATCTGGTGTGGAAATGGTGGAAATTCTGCATGAAATGAATATGGATAGCGAAAGCTTGCTCACCGCCATGTTATTCCCATTAGTGGCAAACCGAATTGTCGATTGGGAGCAAATTCAAGAACATTTCGGCCCTAAAATCACCAAACTGCTTAAAGGTGTGGAGGAGATGGATAATATCCGTCAGCTCAACGCCAGTCATTCAGCCAATGCTTCTCAAGTGGATAACGTGCGCCGTATGCTCCTTGCGATGGTGGACGATTTCCGCTGTGTGATCATCAAACTTGCCGAACGTATTACCTTTCTTCGCGATGCGGAAAATCATTTTTGCGAAGAAGAAAAAGTGTTGGCAGCCAAAGAGTGTTCCAATATTTATGCTCCGTTGGCGAACCGTTTAGGTATCGGTCAATTGAAATGGGAACTTGAAGATTACTGCTTCCGTTATTTGCATCCAGAACAATATCGAAATATCGCCAAATTATTACATGAGCGTCGTTTAGATCGTGAGCAGTATATTACTGATTTTGTGACAGAATTAACCGGTTATTTAAAAGAAAATATTGATCAGGTTGAGGCTTACGGTCGTCCAAAACATATCTATAGCATTTGGCGAAAAATGCAAAAGAAACATCTGGAATTCAGTGGTTTATATGATGTAAGAGCGGTCAGAGTTATTGTGCAAAAATTGCAGGATTGTTATACCGCGCTTGGTATCGTACACACTCATTTCAAACATTTACCAAAAGAATTTGATGACTATGTTGCCAATCCAAAACCGAATGGCTATCAATCCATTCATACTGTGGTATTGGGCAAAGGTGGTAAGCCGATTGAAGTGCAAATTCGTACTCAACAAATGCATGATGATGCGGAGCTTGGCGTTGCCGCACACTGGAAATACAAAGAGGGGACAACAGGTAGTCTTTCAGCTTACGAAGAAAAAATCACTTGGTTGCGTAAATTACTAGCATGGCAAGATGATATTACGGATTCTGGCGAAGTGATGGCGGAATTGCGCAGCCAAGTCTTTGATGACCGAGTATATGTGTTTACGCCAAAAGGTGAAGTGGTTGATTTACCCGCGGGATCAACCCCTCTCGATTTTGCTTATGCGATCCACAGTGAAATTGGTCACCGTTGTATTGGGGCGAAAGTTGGGGGACGTATTGTGCCATTCACCTATCACCTACAAATGGGTGAGCAAGTGGATATTATCACGCAGAAAAATCCTAACCCAAGCCGAGATTGGGTCAACCCGAACTTAGGCTTTACCTATACTTCAAAAGCGCGTGCGAAAATCCAAGCGTGGTTTAAGAAACAAGATCGTGATAAAAACGTTCCAGCTGGTAAAGAGCAGTTAGATAATGAACTTGCTCGTTTGAATATCAGTTTGAAACAGGTTGAGCAGCTTGCCTTGCCTCGTTATAACTTAAGAAATCTCGAAGATTTATACGCGGGCATTGGTAGCGGAGATATTCGCTTAAATCAGTTGATGAATTTCTTGCAAAGCCGATTGATCAAAGTGACGGCTGAAGAAGCAGATCAAGAAATTCTCCGCCATGTGGCGAGTAAAAGCGCGAATACTGCACAGCAAAAGGCGCAACAGAAAGCCGAGCAACAACAGAATAAAAGTTATGTGATCGTTGAAGGGGTCGGTAATTTAATGCACCATATGGCGCGTTGTTGTCAGCCTATTCCAGGTGATGCCATTGCAGGCTACATTACGATGGGACGAGGTATTTCAATTCATCGTTGCGATTGTGAACAGTTTATTGAATTACAAGCTGCCCATCCGGAACGTGTAGTGGAAGCCCTTTGGGGAGATAATTATGCGGCTGGTTTTCATATTAATATTCGCATTGTGGCCAGTGATCGCAACGGTTTATTACGCGATATTACGACCGTGCTCGCGAATGAAAAAGTCAGCGTGTTAGGGGTTTCAAGCCGTGCGGACACCAAAAAACAAGTGGCAACGATGGATATGGAAATTGAACTGAAAAATGTCGAAAGTTTAAGTAAAATACTGGCTAGATTAGCGAAGTTAGACGACGTTATCGAAGCAAAACGTTTATAGATTACAACATAGGAACTTTTATGTATAAAACCACGGGATTAACCCATTTAATTAACTCTACAAAATATTCTTTGCAAGGCTTAAAAAGCGCATTCAAAAATGAAACCGCATTTCGCCACGAATGTTTTCTTGCGTGTATTATGATTCCGCTCGCCTTTTGGCTGGGTGACACTAAAATTGAAATTGCCTTGATGATTTCATCGGTTTTACTCGTGATGGCAGTAGAGCTGTTAAATAGTGCAGTTGAAGCGGTGGTGGATCGTATTGGCACAGAACGCCATGAACTTTCAGGGAGAGCCAAAGACCAAGGCTCAGCAGCGGTATTCATTGCACTTTGCATTGTTGTCGTGGTTTGGGGAAGTATTTTATTTTTCTAAAGTGCGGTCAATTTTCAGTAACAATTTCGGCTTATGTGTTTTACATAAGCCGTTTTTGTAGGTGGAAGTCGGACAAGATTTTATTCCTCTGCTTTTGCTGATATAAATAAGAAAGATTTTTGCATATTCATATCAACAGGAGGACGCTATGCCAACAGTCTCAGCCTTAGGTGCGCTCATTGCACTCATTGTCGCTATTTTCCTTATTTTGAAAAAAGTCTCACCAGCCTATGGTATGTTAGTCGGGGCTTTAGTCGGGGGATTAGTTGGCGGCGCTGATTTATCTCAAACCGTGAGTCTCATGATCGGAGGCGCTCAAGGTATCACTACCGCAGTCATGCGAATTCTCGCAGCAGGGGTATTGGCGGGAGTACTGATTGAGTCCGGTGCGGCTAATACCATTGCTGAAACCATTACAAACAAGTTAGGTGAAACAAGAGCATTATTAGCGTTAGCGTTGGCCACATTAATTTTAACCGCCGTTGGTGTATTTATTGATGTTGCCGTGATTACGGTCTCTCCAATCGCCTTAGCACTTGCTCGTCGTACTGACTTATCAAAACCCGCTATTCTCTTAGCGATGATTGGTGGGGGAAAAGCAGGAAACTTAATGTCTCCCAATCCCAATGCAATCGCGGCGGCAGACACATTCCATCTTCCTTTAACGTCAGTGATGATGGCAGGGATTATCCCCGCTATTTTTGGCTTAATATTGACGTATTTTTTAGCAAAACGTTTAAGAAACAAAGGTTCGCGCGT
This sequence comes from Haemophilus parainfluenzae, assembly GCF_003252725.1. Taxonomy (GTDB): domain Bacteria; phylum Pseudomonadota; class Gammaproteobacteria; order Enterobacterales; family Pasteurellaceae; genus Haemophilus_D; species Haemophilus_D parainfluenzae_L. The sequence goes on along the minus strand of NZ_QEPO01000005.1, from coordinate 16,109 downwards.
TTCATCCCAAGAGGTTGTCGCAGTGGAAACACAGAATCTACCCTCATTTTTGACCGCACTTGTGGCACCTTTGGTTGCCATCTTCTTACTGGCACTTCGTCCGTTAGTCGATATTAAAGTCGATCCTTTAATCGCTTTACCACTTGGTGGTCTGATTGGCGCATTATGTATGGGCAAGCTTCGTCAAGCCAATAACTATGCGATTAGCGGTTTAGGGAAAATGGCTCCGGTGGCAATTATGCTACTTGGTACGGGGGCTTTAGCCGGTATTATTGCTAATTCCGGTATGAAAGATGTGCTCATTGAAGGCTTAAAACATTCTGGCTTACCTTCTTATATCCTGGCGCCAATTTCAGGTGCACTCATGTCGCTTGCCACAGCATCAACAACTGCAGGGACAGCGGTTGCTTCGAATGTGTTTAGTTCAACGCTATTAGAGTTGGGGGTGAGTAGTCTGGCAGGTGCCGCGATGATTCATGCGGGTGCGACAGTTTTCGATCATATGCCACATGGTTCTTTCTTCCATGCAACTGGTGGTAGCGTAAATATGGACATGAAAGAACGCTTAAAATTGATTCCTTATGAAAGTGCAGTGGGGTTAATTATGACCATTGTGTCCACCTTAATTTTTGGTGTATTTAGTTAGTTTAAGGAGAGAATATGAAAATTGTCATTGCGCCTGATTCATTTAAAGAAAGCTTAACCGCACTTGAAGTGGCTAATGCGATTGAAACAGGCTTTAAACGTATTTTTCCGAATGCCGAATATGTGAAATTACCAATGGCGGATGGTGGTGAAGGTACCGTGCAATCCTTGGTAGATGCAACTCAAGGTCGATTGATTGAAACGGAAGTCACTGCCCCCTTAGGCAATCAAGTAAAAAGCTTTTTCGGTTTATCGGGTGAGGGTAAAACGGCGATTATCGAAATGGCAGCCGCATCGGGATTGCATCTTGTCCCGATAGATAAACGCAATCCTTGTCAAACCACCAGTTTTGGTACAGGGGAGCTAATTAAGCAAGCCCTTGACCTTGGTGTTCAACATATCATTTTAGGAATTGGCGGGAGTGCCACAAATGATGGTGGCGCGGGTATGCTGCAAGCATTAGGCTTACGTTTATTGGATAAAAATGGTCAATCCATTGGCTTTGGTGGCGCAGAATTATCTAAAATTGCTGAAATTCAAATGACTGATTTAGATCCTCGATTGCAATACGTGCAAATCGAAGTAGCTTGTGACGTGAATAATCCACTTTGTGGTGAACGAGGTGCCTCTGCGATTTTTGGTCCACAAAAAGGTGCAACGCCTGAGATGGTGAAAGAACTGGATGAGGCATTAGCTCATTTTGCTAAAATTGCCGAGCGGGATTGTGGTAAACAAATTCAAGAACAACCAGGCGCAGGGGCAGCAGGTGGTATGGGCGGAGGTTTATTGCTCTTACCCAATGTGCAGCTCAAAGCCGGTGTACAGATCGTGTTAGATAATTTGAAACTCGCTGAGCAAGTTAAAGACGCTAATTTAGTCATTACCGGTGAAGGCCGTATGGATGCACAAAGTATCTTAGGTAAGACCCCAATCGGTGTGGCGCGCACGGCGAAACAATTTAATAAGCCAATCATCGCAATCGTAGGTTGTTTACGTGAGGATTATGAAGTGGTGTATAAACATGGCATTGATGCGGTGTTCCCAATTATCCGTAATCTGGGTGATTTACCGACAATTCTCAAGCAAGGTGAGCAGAATTTAGTTTCAACAGCTCAAAATGTGGCAAGATTGCTGTCATTGAAATAAGCTTTTTCATACTAAAGTGCGGTCAAAAATAACGATAAATTTGACCGCACTTTTTGATCTTATCCTCTCGGATGAAATCTTTCATGAAGGTGTTTCAAGCGTTCTTTAGCCACATGAGTATAGATTTGCGTAGTGGAGAGATCGCTATGTCCGAGGAGCATTTGCACAACACGGAGATCCGCACCGTGGTTCACTAAATGTGTCGCAAAGGCATGACGGAGAACGTGCGGTGAAAGGGCATCCGTATCGATTCCCGCTAACACCGCATAATGCTTTATACGATGCCAAAAGGTTTGGCGAGTCATTTGCTGAGCTCGTTGACTTGGAAAGACCACATCTGAACTTTGTCCATTAAGCAAAATAGGACGACCGTAAAGTACGAATTGTCGCACCCAAAACGCGGCCTCTTCTCCCATTGGTACAATACGTTCCTTGTTGCCTTTGCCAATCACACGCACGACACCTTGTTGTAAATTCATATTTTCAATGGTGAGGGTGACCAACTCTGTCACACGCAATCCCGTAGCGTACAGCAATTCCAACATGGCTTTATCGCGTAACTCAAGCGGAATTTCTACATCTGGTGTATTTAATAAATCTGTGACTTGTTGCTCGGTTAAATACTTAGGCAAACGGCTTGGTAATTTAGGCGAGCTCAGTACGGCACTGGGATCATCTGTACGATATTTTTCACGGTATAAATATTGGAATAATTTCCGCATCGCACTTAGCATTCGTGCGGTGCTAGTCGCTTTATAGCCTTGTTCTAAACGGCTACCTAGAAATTGCTGTAGATCTAATGGCTCGAGGGTTTCGAGGGATAAATTTTGTTTATCCAACCAATCACATAGTGCGGTCAAATCGAGACGATAAGACTGCACGGTGTTTTCAGACAATCCTTTTTCGATCCAATATTCATTCAAGAACAAATCGACTAGCGTGAGATTATTCATGTTTACACTCTATGTACCAAAAAGGCTTTCACGCCACGTGGGGTGATAAATAAGCCAACGAAGGCAAAGGCGGCCATTAAACTAAAGGCATAAACTGGCGAAATTGGATAAAGTACGCCAGAAAGCGCAGTGAAAATCGCAATGGCTGCACATCCCGCCAAGGCATTGTATAAGCCTTGTAATTTCGCAATATGGGTTTGTGGTTGTGTGGTGATGTAACGCACAGTTGCGTAATGACCGACGACATAAGTAAGACTGTGAAAACATTGCAGTAAGACAATCTCAACAAAGGTATCGGCATAACCGAAAGCGAGCCAACGCACGATAGCCGCAATACCGGTGAGATAGAAAAGGGCTGTAATGGTCCAGTTTTTGAATAATCGAGTAGAGAAGAAAAAGACCACGATTTCAGCTAATACACTGATTCCCCAAAATAAACCTGCATCGGAAACGGAGTGGCCATGATTTGTCCAAAAAATAGTGCTATATGAGTAATAAGCGGCATGCGATCCTTGAATCAGTGAAATCGCAATAAACAAACGAAGGGTCGTTTTATTTTTCAGTAAGTCTAAAAATCCAACGGAATTTTCGACCGCACTTTGTGGTTCGTCCTGTGGCATTGGGTTTGGATGAAGTAACTGAACAATACTATAGAAAACGAGTATGCCCGTGATCATCCAAGTAATATATTGCTCACCCACGAGTCCAACAAAATAACCGAATACCATCACACCAACAACGAACGCAAAGGAGCCAATTAAGCGTGCTTTGCCGTAATCTAAATGAATTTGTTGTTGCCATGTACTGGCAAGGCTATCACCAATCGGCATACCGGCCGCATTCACCATGGAATACAACGCAAGTCCAATAAATAATAGCCAGAAATTGTGCGACATCAGTCCAATTAACGCCATTGTAATGGCACTGGCCACACCTAAATAACGTAAGCCATTTACTAAGAGAGATACGCGTTTGATTAAGCCGGAAAATAAAATACCACCGCTGAAACGGAAAATGTAGGCACAGGCAAGCAATAAGCCGATGCTTTCTTCGCTATAAGATTGCGTTTTCAACCATGCTGGGAACAGAGGAAGAAACACACCGTAGGCGCAGTAGTAGCCAAAAAAGCTCAAGGCGAGCCAAGTAAAAGGACGAACTTGCATTAGAATAATTTTTCCATTTCTTGTGAGCGTGCCACACAGGCCTGCATCGCTTGTTTAATGATGTCGTTAAATTGGTGTTGATTGAACACATTCAACGCGGCTGCGGTGGTACCGCCTTTTGAGGTGACATTTTCTCGTAAAGTCGAAAGAGCTGTCTGTGGATTTTCAATCACCAGCTTCGCCGAGCCTAACATGGCTTGTTGTACCAACGCACGAGATTGGTTTTCGTCTAAACCCATTTCTATTAAGCCTTGTTGCATGGCTTCTAAAAATTGGAAGAAGTAAGCCGGGCTACTGCCAGATGCCGCGGTGACCGCATGCATGTGATCTTCATTCGTCACCCAAGTGGTTTTCCCTACAGCTGAAAGTAAATCTTCCGCAAAAGTGCGGTCAATTTCAGGTATGTTTTTATCAGCAAATAAGCCTGCCATGCCTTCACCCACTAATGCAGGTGTGTTTGGCATCACGCGAACAATGGATTTTGCCGTTGGAAGGAGTTCAGCTAATCGGGCAGTCGAAATCCCTGCTGCAATAGAAATGATTAATTTATCAGAAAAATCAACCGCACTTAATGGCTTGCAAACATCGGCTAGCACTTGTGGTTTTACCGCAAATAAGACAACTTGAGATTGTGTGATGGATTGCTCGTTATCCGTAGAAACCGAGACGCCGTATTGAGCAAAAAAAGCACGTTTGTCTTCATTAGGATCATTAACAATAATTTTATCGGCAGGATAACCTTGTTTTAATATGCCGAGCACAATGGCTTGCGCCATATTGCCACCACCGATGAAGGCAATTAATTTCTGTTGCATCATTTTTTCCCGTGAGTTTATGGGCTACAATGTCGCGTATTTTACCCTATTATGAAGGAAGTGTTACGATGTGGTTTAAAAATTTAATGTCATATAGGCTGACGAAGCCCTTAGATTGGGATCTTAATGAATTACAACGCCAGTTGTCAGATTGTGAATTTCATCCTTGTGGCTCACAAGATCAAAGTAAATTCGGTTGGACGAATCCCTTGAAAGATAGCGAATTATTGCATTTTTCTGTTGGTAAATACATTTTATTGGTTGCGAAAAAAGAAGAGAAAATGTTGCCGGCGAATGTGGTAAAACGTGAATTAGATGAACGCATTGAAAGCCTGGAGCAAAAAGAAAACCGTAAATTGAAGAAAACGGAAAAACAAACGTTAAAAGATGATGTGGTGATGAATTTATTGCCACGCGCATTCACTAAAAATCAGCAAACTTCTGTATGGATTGATACGGAGAACAACCTTGTGCATGTCGATGCGGCATCCAGTAAACGAGCAGAAGATGCCTTGGCGTTATTACGTAAATCACTTGGTTCGTTACCCGTTGTACCCTTAGCTTTTGCAAATGAACCTTCGACCATTTTAACGGATTGGATTGTGCAGGAAAAAATCCCGCATTGGTTGGTGGCATTAGAAGAAGCTGAACTGCGTGGAAGCCAAGAAGACAGCGTGATTCGATGTAAAAAACAGCCTTTAGAAAATGAAGAGATTCTCGCGCTTTTACAAGATGGAAAAAAAGTGGTGAGCAAGCTTGCATTGGAATGGGAAGATACGCTGACTTTTGTGTTTAATGAAGATTGTACGCTCAAACGTTTAAAATTTGCTGATACGGTGCGTGAGAAAAATGCCGATATTTTAAAAGAAGATTATGCACAACGCTTTGATGCTGATTTTGTATTAATGACGGGCATTTTATCTAAACTGACAGAAAACTTGCTTGATGAATTCGGTGGCGAGAAAGTCAGATTAGGCTAGTTTTAATCATGAAATAAAAAAGGCGAACATGATGTTCGCCTTTTTTGTTTAAAAGTGCGGTCAAATTTCCGCACGTTTTTAATTAGTGTGTGCTCGTACTGGTTGTTGTACGGTTTGCACGTTTACGATCGTTTTCCGTTAAGAGTTTTTTACGGATACGGATCGATTCAGGTGTTACTTCCACTAACTCGTCGTCATCGATAAACTCGATGGCTTGTTCAAGTGTAAATTTCACCGGCGTGGTTAAGACGATGGCATCATCTTTACCTGATGCACGCATATTGGTGAGTTTTTTACCTTGTAAACAGTTAACGGTTAAGTCGTTTGTACGGCTGTGAATACCGATGATTTGACCTTCGTAAACTTCTACGTTGGCTTCGATCATTAATTTACCACGCTCTTGTAAACCAAATAGTGCATAAGCTAATGCTTTACCTGTCGCGTTAGAAATTAATACACCGTTTTTACGTTGGCCGATTTCACCTGGTTTGATGTCATCGTAGTGATCGAAACTAGAGTAAAGTAAACCAGTACCTGACGTCATAGTCATGAATTCACCACGGAAACCGATTAAGCCACGGCTCGGGATGATGTATTCTAAACGCACACGGCCTTTGCCATCCGGCATCATATCGCGAACTTCACCTTTACGGATACCTAATGCTTCCATGACAGAACCTTGGTGTTGTTCTTCTACGTCGATAGTCACTTGTTCGTAAGGCTCTTGTTTTTTGCCGTTGATTTCACGGTAGATTACTTTAGGACGAGAAACCGCAAGCTCATAACCTTCACGACGCATATTTTCAATTAATACAGAAAGGTGTAATTCACCACGGCCAGAAACACGGAATTCATCTGGGTTTGGTGTTTCTTCTACGCGTAATGCCACGTTGTGAACTAATTCTTTGTTTAAACGTTCAAGAATTTGACGAGAAGTCACATATTTACCTTCTTGCCCCGCAAAAGGAGAAGTATTTACACAGAAGAACATGGTGACAGTTGGTTCATCAACGGTTAATGAAGGTAAGGCTTCAACGGCGTTGATATCACAAATAGTATCCGAGATATTTAATTCACCTAAACCGGTAATCGCGATGATATCACCTGCGTAAGCAACATCTTCTTCATAACGTTGTAAACCAAGGTGACCTAACACTTGACCTACACGGCCTTGACGAGTTTTACCTTCGCCATCAATGATAGTCACAGGTTGATTTGGTTTGATTGCACCACGTTTGATACGACCGATACCGATAACACCCACATAGCTGTTATAGTCTAATTGTGAGATTTGCATTTGGAATGGGGCATCAAGTTCCACTTTTGGCGGTTCAACGTGTTGAACGATCGCTTCAAATAATGGGGTCATGTCTTCCGCTAATTCTTCGTGTTCAAGACCTGCGACACCATTTAATGCAGATGCATAGATAATAGGGAAGTCTAATTGCTCATCGGTTGCACCAAGGTTAACGAATAAATCAAAAACTTGATCCACCACCCAGTCAGGACGAGCGCCTGGGCGGTCAACTTTGTTGATAACTACGATTGGTTTTAAACCGTGAGCAAAGGCTTTTTGGGTTACGAAACGCGTTTGTGGCATTGGGCCGTCAAAAGCATCTACGACTAAAAGTACAGAATCCACCATAGAAAGCACACGTTCTACTTCACCACCGAAGTCGGCGTGTCCTGGGGTATCTACGATGTTAATGCGATAACCATTCCAGTTAATTGCAGTATTTTTTGCAAGAATGGTAATACCACGTTCTTTTTCAAGATCGTTTGAGTCCATTACGCGTTCATCAACATCACCACGAGTTGATTCAAATGTACCAGATTGTTGAAGGAGTTTGTCAACGAGGGTGGTTTTACCATGGTCAACGTGAGCGATAATTGCGATATTGCGCAATTTATTAATATCAATGTCGTTTTTCATTTATTACGTTCTTAATGTTTAAGTTTTGTAGGGTGGAATTTTTATGCCACCGAATAGTCCAAGTAGTTTGAATTAGTGAGTAAACCCACTCTACGAGAATCTCGAAAGGGCAAAAATTATACACGATATTTCGCTGCTCTGCTATGCTAGGGCATAAAATAAATCTTATGAAAAAAGCAAGCGATTGCGTTATAATGCTCCTTTAATTTTATTAAAGATTATACACATAGCAAAATAGAGGACTCCTTATGCCAAATGCAAATGCAATTGCCAACGTATTCAAACTGATCGAAGAGAACGATATTAAATTCGCACTACTTCGTTTCACTGACATTAAAGGTAAAGAACACGGTGTTTCTATCCCGGTTAGCCTTGTCGATGAAGATATGTTTGAAGATGGCAAAATGTTCGATGGCTCTTCTGTTGAAGGTTGGAAAACCATTAACAAAGCCGATATGCTTTTAATGCCAATTGCTGAAACTGCAGTAGTCGATCCATTTGCGCAGATCCCAACACTTTCAATTCGTTGTAGCGTTTATGAGCCAACAACCATGCAAAGCTATGATCGTGATCCGCGTTCAATCGCTATTCGCGCAGAAAACTATATGCGTTCAACAGGCGTTGCAGATCAGGCATTCTTTGGTCCAGAACCTGAGTTCTTCTTATTTGATGATGTGCGTTTTGATGTATCAATGAACCGTGCTTCTTTCGCCATTGATGACATTGAAGCCGCTTGGAACACCAATAAAAAATATGAAGGCGGTAACAATGCTTATCGTCCATTGAAGAAAGGTGGTTATTGTGCGGTGGCACCAATTGATACAGCTCATGATATTCGTTCTGAAATGTGTTTAATTTTAGAAGAAATGGGCTTAGTCATCGAAGCTCATCACCATGAAGTGGCAACCGCGGGCCAAAACGAAATTGCAACGAAATTCAACAGCTTAACCTTAAAAGCAGATGAAACACAAATCTATAAATATGTGGTGCAAAACGTTGCATTAGAACATGGTAAAACCGCTTGCTTTATGCCGAAACCAATTACGGGTGATAATGGTTCAGGTATGCACTGTAATATGTCATTAAGCAAAGATGGCAAAAACATTTTCCAAGGTGATAAATATGCAGGCCTTTCTGAAACCGCACTTTATTATATCGGCGGTATCATTAAGCATGCAAAAGCATTAAATGCATTCACTAATCCAAGTACTAACTCATACAAACGTTTAGTGCCTGGTTTTGAAGCACCAGTATTGTTGGCTTACTCTGCAAGTAACCGTTCAGCTTCAATTCGTATTCCGGCAGTAACTAGCCCGAAAGCAATCCGTATTGAAGCGCGTTTCCCAGATCCAATGGCAAACCCATATCTTGCATTTGCTGCATTATTAATGGCGGGCCTTGATGGCGTAGTGAACAAAATTCACCCAGGTGATGCAATGGATAAAAATCTTTACGATCTTCCACCGGAAGAATTAAAAGATATTCCAGCAGTCGCGAGCTCGCTAGAAGAAGCATTGAATTCATTAGAAAAAGACTATGAATTCTTAACGCAAGGTGGTGTGTTTACGAAAGACTTTATCGAAGCATTTATTAATATTAAACGTAAAGAAGTAGAGCGTTTAAATATGACACCACATCCTGTTGAGTTTGAGATGTATTATGCCTAGTGCGCGTATAATTAACTGATTCTATTTATAAAAGGTATTATCAAATTTTGATGATACCTTTTTATTTTATTAAATAAATGTATTTTATTATTAACATAAATGAAGTATAAAATGGAGTAGAGACTAGTTCCCTTGTTAGAGTAGGGGAATTTAGGTAGAATGGGGTAGTCTATAACATGTCGAAGTACTTAAAGGAATTGATGATGGCTAATGTTTATTCGCAAAAAATAAATGAAACTGATGAGGTTGACTTAATTGAATTAATAAGAACCTTATGGAAGAAAAAACTATGGATTATTTTGTCTGCTTTCGTTTTTACTATCATCGCAGCAGGCTATGCCTTTACAGCTAAAGAGCAATGGACATCTACAGCTATTGTTGCTGCTCCCCGCTCAACTGATTTAGGAAGTCTTTTGCCCGTGCGTGCAGAATATGCTCGTATTGTGGGTGATAGTGAATTTTCAACTGGTAAATTATCAAATTCTCTTTATGAACAATTTAAACATTTTCTTTTATCAAGTGATTTAAAAAGAGAGTTTTTGTCACAATCGACTTTAGTTAAAGATTACACTAAAGAAATGACAGATGAACAAAGAGATAATTACATTGAGACTGCAATTTCAAACTATCTCGTAGTTCATGAAGTTGATCCAAAGAAGAAGGATTTGACTGAATTAGATAAAATTGGATTAAAGCTTACTTTTTCAGCTGAAACGCCTAAATTAGCTCAATCAGTATTGATTGATTATATTAATTTTGTGAATAAATATGTCTTAAATCAAACTAATAAAGAATTTAAGCTCGGGTTTAATTTACGCTTAGATGCTTTAAAGTTTACTAAATTACAAATTGAAGAAAGCTTAACTGAGGCTAAAAAGGTTCAAGTAGAGAATTTAACTAAGGCTTTAAATATCGCGAAGAAAGCAGGAATTACAGACTTTTCTAAAGCAAATACAAATAGTTTATCGGTTCCTGAATATATGTTAGGTGAGGGACGTTTAAATATCTCTGACTCTAAATTAGCTGATGGGACCTACCTATTTATGTTGGGAGAGAAATATTTACAAGCGCAACTAGATATTGCAAAGAATACAGAAATTGTTTATCCAGTAGATTATTATAGTACAGAAAGACAGTTAACAAAATTAACAAAATTGGAGCCTAGTTTAGATAATATTGGAGAAGTAAAAAGTTATTATTATTTGAGTTCTCCAGACTATCCCGTTCAACGTGATTGGCCTAAGCGATTGATTTTACTTATTGTAGGATTTGTTTTTGGTGTAGTACTTTCATCATTAATCATTTTAGCTAGAGAAGTATTTTCAAATAAGGCATAAATATGAAAGATATTAAAATTATTATAGCTACACACAAGCAACATTTTATGCCATCAGATGATATGTATCTGCCATTACATGTAGGTAAATTAGGGAAAGAGGAACTTGGTTATCAAGGCGATGATACTGGTGATAATATCTCAGCTAAAAATCCTAATTTTTGTGAGCTAACAGGGCTTTATTGGGCGTGGAAAAATTTACCTAATGATTATTTAGGTTTAATTCATTATCGCCGTTTTTTTAGTGTAAAAAGCCGTGCAGAGCGTAAAAAGAATCCGTTAGAAACACTCTATTTAACACGCGAAGAAGCGAGTCAATTATTAAGCCAATATGATGTAATCGTACCAAGTAAACGCAATTATTACATTGAAACGCTTTATTCGCATTATGCGAATACCTTACATGCCGAGCATTTAGATATAACTCGTGAAATTATTGCCGAAAAGTGCGGTGAGTTTTTAGGAAGTTTTGATGCGGTAATGAAACAGCGTGGCGGCTATATGTTTAACATGTTCATAATGTCTAAAGAATTAGTGAATGATTATTGCAGTTGGCTATTCCCCATTTTATTTGAATTAGAAAAACGTATTCCTGCGGAACAATATTCAGTATTTCACGCTCGTTTTTATGGACGTGTCAGTGAGTTGTTATTTAACGTTTGGTTAAAACAATATTCTCAATCTAAACTATTAAAAGTGAAAGCAATTCCATTTGTTTATGGTGAGAAAATTAATTGGTTGAAGAAAGGAACTGCATTTTTAATGGCTAAGTTCTTTGGTAAGAAATACGAAAAAAGTTTTTAATAGAGGAATATAAAATGAAATTATTCACAATTGGTCCAGTAGAAATGTTGCCTGAAATCAAGAAAGTTGCAGGTGAACAAATACCTTATTTTAGAACCGATGAATTTTCAAATATTATGTTGGAGTCTGATAGGCTCATAAAAAAATTGATGAATTCGGGAGAAAATTCTAAATCTATTTATTTAACCGCTTCAGGTACAGCTGCAATGGAAGCCGCGTTAATGAATTGTATATTACCGACAGATAAATTATTGGTTATTAATGGAGGTACATTTGGAGCTAGATTTAGTCAGATTTGTGATATTCATGAGTATGATTATTGTGAGATAAAACTCGGAGGTAATGAGGAATTAACATATAAACATCTAGAAGAATATGAAAATATAGAGTTCAATGCTTTAGTTGTAAATATTGATGAAACTTCTACTGGTCAATTATATGACATAGAGTTACTTTCGCAATTTTGTAAAAGAAAAGGAATGTATTTAATTGTTGATGCGATTAGCTCTTTCTTATGTGATCGATATGATATGAGTAAATATGATATTGATATAACGATTATTAGCTCTCAAAAAGGCTTATGTATTGCTCCAGGACTATCTATTGTGGTACTTAGTGATAGGATTGTTACTGATAGAATATTAGTTAATAATGTTAAATCTCTTTATTTTAATTTTAAGGAATACATTGCTGATTTTGAAAGAGGACAAACTCCGTTTACTCCTTGTGTAGGTATTTGTTTGGAGATGCATAAGGCATTAGCTATAGTTGATTCTATTGGTATTGATAAGTATTTGAATAATATTAAAACTGTTGCTCTGGATTTTAGAAATAGAATAAAGGATTTGCCAGTTTCAATTCCTAAATTTCCATTAAGTAATGCTATTACTCCGGTAATTTTTGAGAAGCCAATTGCAACTAAAGTATTTACTACATTAAAAAATGAATATCAAATGATGGTAAACCCTACAGGAGGGAAAAATAAAGAATATTCTATTAGAGTTGCTCATATAGGAAATACGACAGTAAATGATAATGAGAAATTAGTTTCAGCTATAAAAGAAATTCTTAAAAATATATCTTAGGGAATAAGATGAAATGAAAAAAGTTATAACCTATGGAACATTTGATTTATTTCATGAAGGGCATTTAAATTTACTTAAGCAAGCAAAATTGTTGGGTGATTATTTAATTGTTGGTATCACGTCTGATTATTTTGATAAATGCCGTGGTAAGTATAATGTTCATGATTCACTAATGACCAGGATCTCTAATGTTCAGGAGACTGGGCTTGCGGACGAGATTGTTATTGAAGAATATTTTGGACAGAAAATAGATGATATTAAGAAGTATGGTATTGATATTTTTACTGTCGGTTCTGATTGGGTAGGTTATTTTGATTATTTACGAGAATACTGTGAGGTTATTTATTCTAAAAGAACTAAAGGCATCTCAAGTACCCAAATTAGAAATACTCATTCACTAAAATTGGGTATTATAGGTGGAGAGAAAATTGTTGATAGATTTTTATCCGAAGTTAGCTTTATTAGTGGTGTTAGCATAACAGGTGTTTATTATGCAGGTCCAGTTTCTTCTGAAAAATGTAAAGAGTTATATGAATATAATAGTCTAAATGAGTTTTTCTCTCAGAGTGATGCCGTTTATGTTAATGTACCTTTAAAATATAGATATAAACATATAAAAGAATCGTTACTCAATGGTAAACATGTTCTTACAGAATTTCCTTTTTCAAATAACTATGATAATGCAAAAGAGCTAATTGAACTTGCTAATGCACGTAATTTAGTGTTGATGGAGGGCTTAAAAACGGCATATTGCCCAGCATTTACGAAAATGATTTCATTGGTTAAAAGTGGAGTTATTGGAAATATATTAAATATTGAAGCTAGGTTTACACAAGTTCTTGAAGATGACCTATTTAATGAACAAATTCGTATTTCTGGTGGGAGTATTGAATCGTTAGTTTCTTATCCTTTGCTTATTATATTTAAATTACTAGGAATAAATTATGAAGATATTTCATTTACATCACATTTTGAAAATAATATTGATATTTTTACTAAAATAGACTTACGTTACTCTAATTCTATAGCTAGTGCAACAGTTGCTATTAAAGCTAAAGCAGAAAGTAATTTAATTATTGCTGGGACTAAGGGATATATATATGTCCCTGCGCCATGGTGGAAAACAGAATTTTTTGAAGTATGCTATGAGAATATAAATAATAATAGTAAGTACTTTTATAAGTTTGAAGGTGAAGGGTTAAGATATGAATTAGTTGAATTTATTAGAACTATTCAAACTAATGCGGTGCAGAACAATTTATTGAATTATAATGAAATGTTAGCTGAGACTAAAGTGATCGATTTATTTTTATCTAACTATAATGTGAAAAAATTTTAACGAGAATAATATATGGTAATTGAATCTCTACACGCAGAAGAAATCTGTGGATTTTATGTTAACGAAAAAATGAAATTAGTTTGGAAAACTGAATTAGAATTACTTAAGAAATTTATTTCGGTATGTGAAAAATATAATCTGAAATATTATATGGCTGGAGGGTCATTATTAGGTGCAATTAGACATAGTGGATTTATTCCATGGGACGATGACATTGATATTGATATGCCTAGAGATGATTATAATAAATTGCTTGAAATTGCAAAATATGAATTTACGGATCCTATTTTCTTTCAAACTACATATACAGAACAAAATTATGTTAGACCTCATGCACAAATTAGAAATTCAAATACAACAGCTATTGTTAGTCATGAAAAAGGACTATATTTTAACCAAGGAATTTTTATTGATATCTTTCCCTTGGATTCAGTACCAGCGAATAAGATAAAAAGATATTTTCATTCAAATATATTAAAGCTTCTAAGCATTATTTTGAAAGCAGGTATTATGATTAATCCTGTAAAAAACCCTAGTAGATTGAAATGTTTAGCTCATTATCTTGTGATGCCCATCTTCAAGTTATTTGATTATAAGAAATTGTTTCATTTATTTGAAGATATTTGCTCTAGATATAATAATAACAAGGATCTACCTATAGGAGAAATTTCCTTTGATTATAGAGATAAATGTATTTGGCCAAGAGAATGTTTTAATGATGTTACTATAAAGGATTTTATGGGGCTTAAAGTTGCTTGCCCTATCGGGTACGATACTATACTAAAAATTACTTTTGGAGATTATATGACTCCTCAGCAGGAAGCATCTTATCATGGTAATATTATTTTTGATACAGAAATTAGCTATAAAGAATATTTAGAGAAATAAGTATGTTAAGTTTAATAAAATCTTTTTTGAAAAACTCACCTTTGATTTACTATGCTTGTAAAGCAGTTGTCGTCTATAGTTTATTAATGCTAAGGGGTGTTATTTATTTCTTATCTTTTTTAATTCCATTAAAATCGAACAGAATATTGTTTAGAGCATATGAGGGGAGAGGGTATACTTGCAACCCCAAAGCTATTTCAGAATATATATTAAACAAAACTAACGAATATGAAATTATTTGGGCATTTAAGGAGCCTGAAAAGTTTCTTTATTTGCAAGAGAAAAATATTAAACTAGTTAGAGTATATAGCATTAAATATTATTATTATTATATTTCTTCTTCAGTTCTAATATTTAATGATTTTTGGTCATCATTTATTAAACCTAGAAAGAAACAAATATTTATTAATACGTGGCACGGTAGCGGTGCGTTAAAATGTGTTGGATTATGTACTATGCCACATCCAGTAGATAAACTGCTTTATAAAATGCGACATTCATTTGGATACTTAATTTGTGGCTGTCAAAAATTTAAAGAAATTAGGGAGATATCATTTGGAGATAATATAATCGATCTAGAAATAGGTTTACCTAGAAATGATATTTTTTTTGCAAATGAATTGTTAAAAGGTCAGATTATTTCTAAAGTAAGAAAAGAGCTTGATATTGATTCTTCTTTAAAAATTGCTTTATATGCTCCTACTTATCGTGAAAATTTTGCAAAAGAATTATATGGACTAGATATTTCTAGTACTTTGAGTTCATTAGAAAAGAAATTTGGTGGTAAATGGGTGTTGTTAGTGAGAAGTCATTATTTTAATACTGACGATAGTGAAATAGATGGTTCTATTATTGATGCCTCTTCATACTCTGATATGCAAGACTTATTATTAGCTTCGGATGTACTCATAACTGATTATTCTTCATCTTCTTGGGACTTCTCATTACAATATAAACCATGTTTCTTATATATGCCTGACTTAGATACATATAAAAAGGATTTTAGTTTTTATAACCCTATCGAAGGTTTGCCTTACCCTAAAGCGAGTACGAATGAAGAATTAATAAATAATATTACAGAATTTAATTATGAAGAGTTTAAAATTAAATTGATTGATTTTTATACTGAGTTTGGTAATTTTGATAATGGGAAGGCTTCAGGAAAACTATACAATGTTATATTAGATGGTACATATGATGAATATTAAAAATAGAGTTTTAACATTTATATTTTTATTATTCTATACAGCTAATGTATTTTTTTCTAATATATCTAATTCACAATACTTTATTAGTCTAGATAATCACGAAATGATTTTGAGTAAAATCAAGATTATTTTATATGGCATAGGTTT
>NZ_QEPO01000004.1 GCF_003252725.1 Haemophilus parainfluenzae | reverse complement strand
GTTTAGTTTCCTAGAAAATGCTCTATAAGCCATTCGACTTATAGAGCGGATTGTTACAAAAAATTATTTTTTACGCGCTTCAATTACTGCAGCAGCAACACTTGTTGGCGCTTCAGCATATTTTAACGGTTCCATTGAGTATGATGCACGACCTTGAGTTTGTGAACGTAAGTCTGTTGCATAACCGAACATCTCAGAAAGTGGAACTTCTGCATCGATTTTAACAACGAATTCGTTCGCTTCTTGACCGTTAACCATAGCACGACGACGGCTTAAGTCACCGATTACATCACCAACATACTCAGGTGGAGTTTCTACTTCAACTTTCATGATTGGCTCAAGTAGAACTGGGTTTGCTTTAGCAAACGCTGCTTTAAATGCTAAAGAAGCGGCTAATTTAAACGCTAATTCAGATGAGTCAACATCATGGTATGAACCGAAGTGTAAACGTACACCAAGATCTACTACTGGGTAACCCGCTAACGGACCAGATTTAAGTTGTTCTTGGATACCTTTATCAACCGCAGGAATGTATTCACCAGGGATTACACCACCTTTGATTTCGTTTACAAATTCATAACCAGGACCTTCTGGATCTAATGGATATAAGTCGATAACAACGTGACCATATTGACCGCGACCACCAGATTGTTTTGCGTGTTTACCTTCCACATCGTTAACACGAGTGCGGATAGTTTCACGGTAAGATACTTGTGGTTTACCGATGTTAGCTTCCACTTTGAACTCACGTTTCATACGGTCAACGATGATATCTAAGTGTAACTCACCCATACCAGAAATAATGGTTTCACCAGATTCTTCATCAGTGTGAACACGGAATGAAGGGTCTTCTTGAGCAAGACGACCTAATGCAAGACCCATTTTTTCTTGGTCAGCTTTAGTTTTAGGTTCTACTGCTACAGAGATTACTGGCTCTGGGAATTCCATACGCTCGAGGATGATTGGTGCATCGATAGCACATAATGTATCACCCGTAGTTACATCTTTTAAGCCGATTGCTGCAGCGATATCGCCCGCACGAACTTCTTTGATTTCTTCACGCTTGTTAGCGTGCATCTGTACGATACGACCAAAACGTTCACGTTTTTGACGTACAGAGTTTAATACTGTATCGCCAGAGTTAATTACACCTGAGTACACACGGAAGAAGGTTAAGTTACCTACGAATGGGTCAGTTGCAATTTTAAATGCTAATGAAGAGAACGGCTCATCATCGCTTGCGTGACGTTCACCTTCAGTTTCATCTGGATTAATACCTTTGATTGCTGGAATATCAGTTGGTGCTGGTAAGTATTCAACAACCGCATCAAGCATTGCTTGAACACCTTTGTTTTTGAATGCAGAACCACAAGTTACCAAGATAATTTCATTTGCTAATACGCGTTGACGAAGACCTGCTTTGATTTCTTCTTCACTTAACTCTTCACCACCAAGATATTTTTCCATTAATTCTTCAGTTGCTTCAGCTGCTGCATCAACAAGGTTTTGACGCCATTCTTCACAAGCTGCTTGCATATCTGCTGGAATATCTTCATAAGTGAAGGTCATGCCTTGATCAGCATCGTTCCAGTTGATCGCTTTCATTTTGATCAAATCAACAACACCAGTGAAGTTTTCTTCTGCACCGATTGGAAGTTGAAGAGGAACAGCGTTCGCACCTAAACGAGTTTTAAGTTGCTCAACAACACGTAAGAAGTTAGCACCAGTACGGTCCATTTTGTTTACGAACGCAATACGTGGAACTTGATATTTGTTAGCTTGACGCCATACAGTTTCAGACTGAGGTTGAACACCACCAACCGCACAGTAAACCATTACCGCACCATCAAGAACACGCATAGAACGTTCTACTTCAACAGTAAAGTCTACGTGTCCCGGGGTATCGATAACGTTGATACGGTGTTGTGGGAACTGTTGTGACATACCAGACCAGAATGCGGTAGTTGCCGCAGAGGTAATGGTAATACCACGCTCTTGTTCCTGTTCCATCCAGTCCATTGTTGCTGCACCATCGTGTACTTCACCAATTTTGTGACTTACGCCGGTGTAGAATAAGATACGTTCAGTGGTAGTAGTTTTACCAGCATCAATGTGCGCACTAATACCGATATTACGATATCTTTCAATAGGGGTTGTACGAGCCATTATTATAACCTTGTTAAGTTTAATATCTGTTTATATAAGGGTAAGGCTTCATCGAGGATGAAGCCCTTAAATTTTAAAAGCGTATTACCAACGGAAGTGAGCAAATGCTTTGTTAGCTTCAGCCATACGGTGAACATCTTCACGTTTTTTCACTGCTGCGCCTTTGTTATCTGATGCATCAGATAATTCATTTGCAAGACGTAAAGCCATTGATTTATCACCGCGTTTACGTGCAGCTTCAACGATCCAACGCATACCTAATGCGTTACGACGAACTGGACGTACTTCAACTGGCACTTGGTAAGTAGAACCACCAACACGACGAGATTTAACCTCAACAGTTGGACGAACGTTTTCAAGTGCAATTTCAAATGCTTCTAAAGGTTCTTTACCTGTGCGTTCTGCAAGTTTGTCTAACGCACCGTAAACGATGGTTTCAGCAACGGATTTTTTACCGTCTACCATTAATACATTAATAAATTTTGCAAGTAACTCTGAACCGAACTTCGGATCTGGAAGAATCTTGCGTGGTTCAACACTACGACGACGTGGCATTGCGAATTTCTCCGTATATTTAATCTTCAGGATATCCAAAACTCTATAAAAATTAACCGCACTTTAAAGTGAGCTAATGTGATACTGGAGTTTCTGATTTAAATTTTTACTAATTTAGACGTTTGGCCTTACTTAACGGAGTTCCATTAAGCTTTAGGACGTTTAACGCCGTATTTAGAACGACCTTGTTTACGATCTTTAACGCCTGCACAGTCTAATGCGCCGCGTACAGTGTGGTAACGAACACCCGGTAAGTCTTTAACACGACCACCACGGATAAGCACAACACTGTGCTCTTGAAGGTTGTGACCTTCGCCGCCGATGTAAGAAGTTACTTCAAAGCCATTAGTTAAACGAATACGACATACTTTACGTAATGCTGAGTTCGGTTTTTTAGGTGTAGTTGTGTATACACGAGTGCACACACCACGTTTCTGCGGGCAAGCCTCTAATGCAGGAACGTTACTTTTTACAACCTTTTTCACACGCGGTTTGCGTACTAGCTGGTTGATAGTTGCCATTAAAAAAGCTCCAGTTTAAATGTTATTCATAATAGAATGTTTGTTACAAAATCTATCTCTCCATCCAATAGACAGAAGAAATAGACGCTGAATTTTAATGGTTTCGCCTCACATTGTCAATATTTAAACAGAAATAGGATCGCAAAGGATCGCTTGATAAAAAATCGACACAAAACTGACCGCACTTTCCCAAATCAATTGCCTGTATGTAGCTAGGGTTTTATAATTTCAAACAGAATTATTTTATTGGTAATCATTATGTTACGCTCATTCATTTTTCATTTACGTTATTTCTACCATAAAAAACTTCGACAAACCCATCGTATCTCTCATAAAACACTAGAATTCGTATGTTTACTGATTGGTGCGACGTTTGTTGCCCTCTTTTCCTTTGGATTTGCCAAGCTAGCCGATATCGGACTTGAATTTAATGCCTATTGGTCTGCTAAATACCCTCTCGCCGTTTGGATCGTTTTACCGCTTGGTCTTGCTTTCCTCACTTGGTTTACTGCCAAATACACGCCTTATGTTGGCGGCAGCGGTATTCCACAAGTGATCGCCTCCATCAATATTCCTTATAATGGTTATAAAACAAAATTGGTTGAATTTCGCCAAACTATTTGGAAAATTCCGCTTACTTTCTTTGCTATGGTTATCGGCGCGTCTGTTGGACGAGAAGGCCCTTCTGTTCAAGTCGGTGCGGCTGTTATGCTGAGTTGGGGAAATTTCTGTCGTAAATATAACTTTGCTTTCCGCGGATTAAGTACGAATGAACTCGTTGCAACGGGTGCAGCAGGTGGTCTTGCTGCCGCATTTAATGCGCCTTTAGCTGGCGTAATTTTTGCCATTGAAGAATTGGGTCGAGGCGTGATGTTACGTTGGGAACGCCGAGTATTGCTTGGTGTATTAGCTGCCGGTTTTATTTTAGTGGCGATTCAAGGCAATAGCCCTTACTTTCCTGCCTATAAAGGTGCAACAGCTATTCCCTATTTATATCTTTGGCTTGCTATTTGTGGCGTAGTTTGTGGCGTACTGGGCGGTATATTTGGGCGACTCCTTGCAAAAGGATTAGCGGGGCTTTCCCCACTCAAATGGCGTGACTGGATCCGTAAACACCCTATTTATGTGGCCTTATTACTTGGTTTAGTGTTGGCTGCTATGGGCACCTACAGCGAAGGGCAAACTTATGGAACGGGTTATAATGTGGTCGCCAGGGCATTGGAAGGACAACTCGTTTCGCCTGAAGTGGGGATACTAAAACTCTTCGCAACAGTTACGACGTATTGGAATGGTATCGCAGGTGGGATTTTTACGCCATCCCTCACTACCGGTGCAGGCATTGGCACCATGTTATGGGAAATCAGCAATGGCATGGTTGATCAACGCTTCCTCGTCATTTTATGTATGGCAGCCTTTTTAGCCGGCGGCACCCAATCCCCCGTGACAGCGAGTGTGGTTGTGATGGAAATGACAGGGGCTCAACCTGTGCTGATTTGGCTCTTGATTTCCAGTATCATTGCCTCCATAATTTCGCGCCAATTTAGTCCGAAACCTTTTTACCACTTTGCGGCTGGACGTTTCCGTCAACGAATGCAGGAACAACAAGCAGAAGATCTTCGCCGTAACGAGATTCAAGAGAAATAAAATATGTCAGAAAACCAACCGCACTTTTATCGTGGACGTTTTTCCGTTGCGCCAATGTTAGATTGGACGACACGCCATTGTCGCTATTTTCATCGTCAATTTAGTAAAAATGCGTTGCTTTATACCGAAATGGTTACGGCTCCCGCCATTATTCATGCGAAATACGATCATTTAGATTTTGATTTGCAAGAAAACCCGGTTGCCTTACAACTCGGTGGAAGCGATCCTGCTCAGCTTAAACATTGTGCCAAATTAGCCGAAGAAAGAGGCTATCATGAAATTAATCTGAATGTGGGTTGCCCTTCCGATCGCGTGCAAAATGGTATGTTTGGTGCTTGCTTAATGGCAAAAGCAGATTTAGTAGCAGAATGTATTGCAGAAATGCAACGTGTCGTGAATATTCCTGTGACCGTGAAAACGCGTATTGGCATTGATGATTTGGATAGCTATGAATTTCTCTGCGACTTTATCGAAAAAGTCCATCATGCAGGATGCCAAGAATTTATTGTTCACGCACGAAAAGCCTGGCTTTCAGGATTAAGCCCGAAAGAGAATCGCGAGATTCCCCCTTTGGATTATGAGCGTGTTTATCAATTGAAAAAAGACTTTCCGCAGTTGACCATTGCAATTAATGGAGGTATTAAAACCATCGAAGAAATGAAACATCATTTGCAATTTGTGGATGGTGTGATGGTTGGGCGTGAGGCTTATCAAAATCCGTCGTTATTGGGCTATATTGATCAAATGCTTTTTGATACTAATGCGGATATCGTCACACCAAGACAAGCGGTGGAAGCCATGTTCCCTTACATTGAAAAACAACTGAGCCAAGGTGTTTATCTAAATCATATCGTTCGACATATGCTCGGTGCATTTCAAAACTGCAAAGGGGCAAGACAATGGCGACGCTATCTAAGTGAAAATGCCTTTAAACAAGGCGCAGGAATTGAAGTGGTTGAAACGGCATTAAGCTTTGTGGAAACCAATTAAGACTAAAATGCAAAGTGCGGTCAGAATTTAACAGATTTTCTGACCGCACTTTTGTTTTCTGAGTATTTGATTAGCAATGATGTTTTTGACGATATGCCACTAAATCTTCAATCGTTAACACCGAATAACCAAATTTTTTCGCAAATTCGATAATTTCTGGTGCGCGAGCCATAGTGCCATCATCATTTGTGATTTCACAAATCACACCTGCCGGTTTAAAACCACTTAAACGTGCTAAATCAACTGAGGCTTCAGTATGACCTCGACGTGCTAAAACGCCGCCTTCTGCCGCTCGTAATGGGAAAACATGTCCAGGACGGTGAAGATCTGCCGGTTTTGCCTGATCTGCAATTGCCGCTTTGATTGTGGTGACACGATCTTGTGCCGATACACCAGTTGACACACCTTCTGCCGCTTCAATCGTCACGGTAAACGCGGTTTTATTCACGCTATTGTTATGCTCAACCATCGGTGGCAAATCAAGTTGTTTGCATTGTTCATCGGTGATACATAAACACACGATACCGCTGCCATAACGAATAAGTTTTGCCATTTGTTCTGGAGTAATGGTTTCTGCTGGGAAAATTAAATCGCCTTCATTTTCGCGATCTTCATCATCCAATACTAATACGCCATTACCTTGTTTGAATGCATTCAATGCGTTAATTACCCGTTCTTCGCCGGTCGCACCAAATGCAGATAAAATTGACTGATTCATCGTAATTTCCTTTGTTGTTACGTTAAAATTAACCAGAATCAGGGCTGAGAAATGCAAATAAATAGAACGGAATTTGGAACCCAATCCGTTTTATTCTCTTTCATCCAGACTATACTGTCGGCTTTGGAATTTCACCAAATCTGCTAACCTTAAAAGTACAAAGCGAAACAATTTTGTAAAACGCAATCAAAATTGACCGCACTTTTAAGTGCTCGTGGGCTGTCACCACCGGTAGGGAATTTCACCCTGCCCTGAGAATGCAGGTCGTAGTATAACGTAAAATGTCACAGTAAAAAATCATTCAATGAAAAATGTTTTTATTTGCACAAAGATTACATAAAATAGGACTATTCAGCCACCTCGCAGTGGTCATTTAGCGAAGGATACATTATGTCGAACAAACACGATAAAAAAGTGGGTGTAATTTTCGGGAAATTCTACCCTGTTCACACCGGCCATATTAATATGATTTATGAAGCATTCAGTAAAGTGGATGAGCTTCACGTGATTGTCTGTAGCGATACCGAACGCGATTTAAAGCTGTTCTATGATAGTAAAATGAAACGTATGCCGACAGTACAAGATCGCCTTCGCTGGATGCAACAAATCTTTAAATATCAAAACGATCACATTTTTATTCATCACTTAGTTGAAGATGGCATTCCAAGTTACCCAAATGGTTGGCAAGCTTGGAGTGACGCGGTAAAAAATCTATTTGAAGAAAAACAATTTACCCCGACAATGGTATTTAGTAGTGAGCCACAAGACAAAGCACCATACGAAAAATACTTAGGACTCGAAGTTTCTTTAGTGGATCCTGACCGCTCTTTCTTTAATGTATCTGCGACGAAAATTCGTACTACACCTTTCCAATATTGGAAATTCATTCCGAAAGAAGTCCGTCCATTCTTTGCGAAAACCATTGCCATTTTAGGCGGTGAAAGTAGTGGTAAAAGTGTGTTAGTCAGCAAACTGGCTGCCGTATTTAATACCACTTCTGCATGGGAATATGGTCGGGAATATGTCTTTGAAAAATTAGGTGGCGATGAGCAAGCCATGCAATATTCTGACTATCCACAAATGGCATTAGGCCACCAACGCTATATTGATTATGCGGTGCGTCATGCTCATAAAGTGGCAATTATTGATACTGACTTCATTACCACGCAAGCTTTTTGTATTCAATACGAAGGCAAAGCCCATCCATTCCTCGATTCTATGATCAAAGAATACCCGTTTGATGTCACCATTTTATTGAAAAACAATACAAAATGGGTGGATGATGGCTTACGTAGTCTAGGCAGCCAAAAACAACGTCAACAATTCCAACAGTTATTGAAGAAATTGTTAGATAAATACAAAGTGCCTTACATTGAAATTGAATCGCCAAGTTATTTAGACCGTTATAACCAAGTGAAATCTGTTGTAGAAAAAGTGTTAAATGATGAAGAACTTGAAGGTTTACAGCATACTAAACGCACATTGACCAACGAGAAATAAGATGATTTTATTCGCAGGCGATCCGCACGGAAGTTATGAACATCTTTATCCTTTCGTGCAAGAAAACGACAACGTTACCCTGATTATTTTGGGCGACTTGCAACTTTCTTCGCCTGATGAATTAGATAAACTCGCACAACATTGTGATATTTGGTTTATTCACGGTAATCATGACAGCAAAACTGTCGCCGCATTTGAGGCGATTTGGGGGACTCATTGGAAATCGCGTAATTTGCATAATCGTGTTGTTGAAATCCAAGGTCAACGCATTGCCGGCTTAGGTGGCGTATTCCGAGGACAAATCTGGATGCCTCCCAATAAACCGATGTATTTTGACCCTATCCACTATTGCCAATATAGCCCGCAAGAAAAAATTTGGCGTGGCGGTGTACCATTACGTCATCGCACGTCTATTTTCCCTTCTGATATCGAAGCCATTGAAAATGAACAAGCCGATATTCTAATTTGCCATGAGGCACCGAAGCCCCATCCAATGGGATTTCGTGTGATTAATCAACTTGCTGAAAAATTAGGGGTAAAACACGTTTTCCATGGCCATCACCACGATAACGTTGAATATAAGACAAATTTTCCTTATAAAATCACGAATGTCGGTTTTAGAAGTGTCACAGACGTACAAGGAAATTATTTATTAAAAACTATTGATGATCGAGAAAAATGATCAAATAAAGAATTAATTGTTTTTGAGAAAAAGAAAAATTTGAAGAGAGAAGATGGCGCACCCGAAAGGATTCGAACCTTTGACCGCTCGGTTCGTAGCCGAGTACTCTATCCAGCTGAGCTACGGGTGCGTAGTGATGTTTTATTCTTCGTAACCATTCTAACTGATAGAGTCGATTTAAAATGGCGCACCCGAGAGGATTCGAACCTCTGACCGCTCGGTTCGTAGCCGAGTACTCTATCCAGCTGAGCTACGGGTGCAGAATAATAAAACTAAAAACAAATGGCGGTGAGAGAGGGATTCGAACCCTCGATGGAGTTTTTGACCCCATACTCCCTTAGCAGGGGAGCGCCTTCAGCCTACTCGGCCATCTCACCACAATCGGTTTGTGGGCGGTATAATACGTTTTTTTGAAAATAAGTCAAATCATTTTTTGTAAAAGCCGTTTTGGTTGCTTGATTTATCTACATTTTGCATAAATAAAGTGCGGTTGAAAAAACAAATAAATTTCCCACCGCACTTTAACGTAAATCATCTCTAGCCTTTTAAAATTGCCCGCAGACGATCGAGCTGACTAGAAGTTTGTTGTTGCTTCTGTTCTACCGTTAATTTTGGCTTATCTTTTTCCCATTGCACATCATCTTGTGGTAGCTCTGCCAAGAAACGGCTAGGCTCTGGGCGAATTAATTCACCAAACTGACGTCGTTCACGACAAAGAGAAAAAGTCAGCGTTTGTTGTGCTCGAGTAATGCCCACATAGGCCAAACGGCGTTCCTCTTCCACATTATCTTCATCAATACTGGTTTGATGAGGCAAAATCCCTTCTTCCATACCGATTAAATACACATGGGGAAACTCTAAGCCTTTGGAGGCATGCAATGTCATTAGTTGCACTTGATCACTTTCGTCATCGTCTTCGCCGCGTTCCATCATGTCACGTAGTGTTAAACGAGTGACTACTTGGTTTAAAGTCATCGGCTCATTCACCTCATCGCCTTTGAGCATATCCTCTACCCAGCTAAATAAAGTTGCCACGTTTTTACTCTGCATTTCAGCAGCTTTCGTACTGGTGGCATACTCATACAAATATTCTTCGTAATGCAAGGAAGAAAGTAACGAACGCACCGCCGTTTCAGGATCAGAACGTAAACTTTGATCATTCAAATCCACAATCCAACGACCGAATTTTTGCAACGCATCATAGGCTTTCGGTGTAACACGTTGCATGAGTTCAAACTCAAAAATCGCCTCAAATAAGCTGATATGTTTTTCCTGTGCCAACTCGCCTAGTTTTTGCAATGTTGCAGTACCAATTTCCCGTTTCGGTGTATTCACAATACGCAAAAAGGCAGCATCATCATCTTGATTCACCAACAAACGCAAGTAGGCCATCATGTCCTTAATTTCAGCTCGAGAGAAAAAAGACGTCCCGCCAGAAATTTTGTACGGAATGCGGTTTTGCATCAGTACTTTTTCCAATAGACGCGATTGATGATTCCCCCGATACAAAATCGCATAATCCTTGAATTTGGTTTTACGGCTAAAACGATGAGCGATTAATTCCGCTACAATCCGTTCGGCTTCATGTTCTTCATTTTTCGCTTCAATGACTTGCAGTTTTTCACCTTCACCCAAGTTGGAAAAAAGCTTTTTGTCAAATACGTGCTCGTTGTTATCAATCAAAATATTGGCACAATGCAAAATACGATGAGTGGAACGATAATTTTGTTCTAATTTAATGACTTTCAAACGCGGAAAATCATCACGCAAGCGCACCATATTTTGCGGTCGAGCACCTCGCCAAGAATAAATGGATTGGTCGTCATCACCCACTACGGTAAAACAAGCTCTCTCGCCAACGAGTAATTTGATGAGTTCATATTGGCTAGTATTGGTATCTTGATATTCATCCACCAAAAGATAGCGAATTTTCTCCTGCCATTTTGACCGCACTTCTTCGTTCTGTTTGAAGAGTAAGGTCGGCAACATAATCAAATCATCAAAATCCAACGCATTGTAAGCACGAATTTGCGCCGCATAACGCTCATAACATTTTGCAAAGGTTTGATATTTGGCATCTTTCGCTAAGGCATAAGCCTGTTTTGGCGAAACCAAATCATTCTTCCAGTTGGAAATAACCGAGATTAATTCTCGCAATAAATCCTTATCTTCCTGGAGCACATCTGCTGTCAGTTCTTTGAGTAAGGCAAGTTGATCGTGCTCATCAAACAAAGTCATATTCGATTTAAAGCCTAAAGCTTTATATTCCCGTTTGATAATGTCGAAACCTAAGGTATGGAAAGTGGAAACAATCAATCCTTTGGATTTTTCTTTACCAATGGAATGGGCTACACGCTCTTTCATTTCACGAGCCGCTTTGTTGGTAAAGGTCACGGCAGCAATCTGTTTAGGTAAATAACCACAGTGTTCAATCAAATGAGCAATCTTATTGATGATCACGCGAGTTTTGCCCGAGCCTGCGCCAGCTAGCACCAAGCAAGGCCCACTGACATATTCGACAGCCTGTTGTTGTTGAGGATTGAGTTTCATATCTTAATGCAAATTAATTTGACCACGCATAAGGCAATAATGCGGTATCTAATAAAAATGACAGTGGCAAATCTAAAATAGATAAGCCCCATTTTTGTGCCATCTCTAAATCATAAGCTGCACCTGCGTAAGGTGTGTATTTTTCCGATGGATCGATTAATTTCACCACCGTACCACAACCAGTTAACGCTAAAAGTGCGGTTAAAATCAGAAGTGTTTTTTTCATTCACGACGTGCTTTTAAGGCTAAATAGACAGCTTCCGGCACCAATTCTTTCACGTCCCCATGATGCAAATAAATTTCTCGTACAATCGTGGAAGATACAAACGCCCATTTTTCTGTTGGAGGGAAGAACAAACTATCCACACCATCGGTTAATAAACGGTTTAACGCGGCTAGTTGTAATTCATATTCGAAGTCCGTCGTTGTGCGCACACCACGAATAATGGCAGTAATCTTTTTAGATTTGATTTCATTTGCGAGTAAATCAGAGAATCCAAATACTTCCACATTGGGTAAATGAGCGACCGATTGACGCACGAGTTCAACGCGCTCCTCCAATGAAAACAATGGCTTTTTACTCGGACTATTCGCAACTGCGACAAAAACTTTCGGAAAAATGACCGCACTTCGCGCAATGATATCTAAATGCCCGTTGGTAATCGGGTCAAACGTGCCAGGGTAAATTACGCTTGTCATTTATTGTTCTCCGAAATATTGGTTAAATAAGGATGAAGCAAATCTAAAAGACGCTGTAATGCGCCACGATTTTCGATTAATACCTCATAGCCTGCATTGCCTAAACGTTGACGTGCCCCTTTCGAATTCAACAACTTATCAATAATCTCTGCCAACGCTTTCTCTGTGGAGTTGATTTGCAACACACCTTGCACTTCTAGGAGCGAGGTAAAAACTTCAGGGAAATTGAAGGTATGCTTTCCACTCACAACGGGTAATTTAAATGCCAAAGGCTCTAAAGGATTATGTCCCCCATGTTTGACCAAACTTCCGCCAACAAACGCAATATCTGAAATACCATACATCAACATCAACTCACCCATGGTATCACCCAGAATTACTTGGGTATTTTCTGAAGGAATCTCACCTGTTGAACGACGAATAAAGTTAAAGTTGGCTTTTTCAATTAAATCTGCCACAGGATTAAAACGTTCAGGATGACGAGGTACAAGCAATAACAGCAAGTTTGGATGTTTTTTCAGTAACAAATGATGCGCTTGTAAAATGAGTTCTTCTTCCCCTTCGTGCGTACTCGCCGCAATCCAAATCTGACGATCTTTCGCCCAGCTTTCATGAAGTGTTGCAATGTCTTTGAGTAATTCCTCACTGACCACAAGATCATATTTAATATTGCCGGTTAATTGCAGACGATCTTTCTCATAACCTAACTCTAAATAACGCTTTCCACTGATGCTATCCTGCGGGGCAATCAAGCTGATTTGAGAAAACATTCGTTGTAGATGTTGTTTGACTTTGCCATAACGTCTCGCTGAACGTGCAGAAAGACGAGCATTGGCGACAATGAAAGGAATATTTCGATGAGCCAAACAATCAATCAAATTTGGCCAAAGTTCCGTTTCAATGACAATGAATACTTTAGGCTGAATAAAATCAATAAAACGATTGATGACACAAGGTAAATCGTAAGGCAAATAACAATGCGTCACAGTTTCCCCGAAGGCGGCTTTTACGCGTTCAGAGCCCGTTGGCGTGACCGTTGTAAACGTGATCGGTAAATTCGGGTATTCCTTCTGAATACGTTTTACTAGAGGCGTAGCGGCAATCACTTCACCAACTGATGCCGCATGAATGACGATCCCATCTTGTGTAGGCTTAGCAGGATTCCCATAAATGCCATATCGCTCGCCTAAACGCTTGCGATAATTCGGAGCTTTGAGACTTCGTAGTAACATGAATAACAGCACAAAAGGCTGAATTAGATACATCAGGCCAGTATAAAAAAAACGCCACATAAAATAAATTCGGTTATACTTACAAAAACTTCGGCTAGTATAGCAAAAAAAGGATCAAAATATGCCAACAATTAGCGTTGCCATGATTGTCAAAAATGAAGCGGCAGATCTTGCCCAATGTCTCGATACGGTAAAAGATTGGGTAGATGAAATCATTATTGTCGATTCAGGCAGTACTGATAACACCCAAGAAATCGCAGAACAATATGGTGCAAAATTTTATTCGCATCCTGATTGGCCAGGCTTTGGCAAGCAACGCCAACACGCACAACAATATGTCACCAGTGATTATGTTTTTTGGTTAGATGCAGATGAACGTGTCACACCGAAACTTCGTGAATCCATTCAACAAGCCGTTCAACAAGATGCACCAAATACGGTTTATAATATTCCTCGTGTGAGTGAAGTGTTTGGACGTGAAATCCGTCATTCAGGTTGGTATCCGGATTATGTGGTGCGTTTATATCGTACAAATTATGCGGGCTATAATGATTCACTCGTACATGAAAAAGTGGTTTATCCTGAAAACACGAAAGTACAGAAATTAACTGGGGATTTGGAACATTTTACCTATAAAAGCATTCATCACTATTTGGTGAAATCTGCGGGCTACGCCAAAGCCTGGGCAGATCAACGCCAAGCCAAAGGAAAAAAAGCAACATTGTGGCAAGGAATAAGCCATGCGATTGGCTGTTTTATCAAAATGTACATTTTAAAAGCAGGCTTCTTAGATGGAAAACAAGGTTTTCTACTTGCGGTACTTTCGGCCCACTCCACCTTTGTGAAATATGCTGATTTATGGGAACGCAATCAACATTAATCAAAAACAAAAAGTGCGGTCAAAATTAACCGCACTTTTTTATTTCTTTAAGGCAAGAAAAATTAGTTTTTCGCTGCTGCCGCTGCTTTTACAATTACCGCAAATGCAGGCGCTTTAAGTGAAGCTCCGCCCACTAACGCACCATCGATATCCGGTTGAGTGAATAATTCTGCTGCATTAGCGTCATTTACTGAACCACCGTATTGAATGATCACTTGATCTGCTACAGCTTGTGATTTTGCTGCGATGTGGCCACGGATAAATGCATGAACAGCTTGTGCTTGTGCTGGAGTCGCTGATTTGCCCGTGCCGATTGCCCAAATTGGTTCGTAAGCAATCACTGCACCATTAAATGCTTCTACACCCAATGCATTGATGACTGCATCAATTTGACGCGCACATACTTCTTCAGTTTTGCCTGCTTCGTTTTCAGCTTCAGTTTCACCGATACATAATACTGGTACTAAGCCTGCTTCTTTTAATACACCAAATTTTTTCGCTACAAACTCATCGCTTTCTTTGTGGTAAGTACGACGCTCAGAGTGACCGATAATGATGTATTTTGCACCAAAATCTTTTAACATTTCGCTAGAAATATCACCAGTAAATGCACCTTTCACATTGACATCTACGTTTTGTGCACCTAACTGAATCACACTTTTACCGCCGCAGCTGCAACCACAACCAGAAAGTGCTGCTTCAGCCGTACCTAAATACATCACTGGTGGGGCAATTGCCACATCACACCCTGTTACATCATGTAATTCAGCTTTTAATCCTTCGATTAATTCTTTGGTAAAGGCTTTGGAACCGTTTAATTTCCAGTTACCCATCACTAAAGGACGACGTGCCATTTTTGTTTCTCCATATTGAATAAATAAAAAGTGTGTTTACTATACCAAACTTTGGGCTGATTTCTTTGTGCAAAATCACATTTTGAAAATTTTTTTGGGGAAATGATGATTATTTTGTGCTAAAAAGCTACAATCTACTGTACGGAACCGATAAAAAATAAACAATTTTATAAATAAACGGAAAATAGGTCTGGTAACAATGAAAATTTTCAAAGCCGAACAATGGAATATAGAAGTGCTTGCTCCACTCTTTGAAGCCTATCGACTTGCCAACGGAATGAGTGAAAATCCTGACCGCACTTTAACCTTTTTAACGAATCGTATACGTTTTAATGAAAGCATGTTTTTTGTTGCTATAAACGAAAACTCACAGGCGATTGGTTTTGTTCAACTTTATCCTCGCTTATCCTCTTTAAAACTACAACGCTATTGGCAATTAACCGATATTTTTGTAAAAGAAGATAAACATCAAGCCGAGATTTATGCTGCCCTTATTTCTAAAGCGAAAGAGTTTGTCCGTTATACACAATCTAATCGTTTAGTGGCAGAATTAAGCCAAGGCCAACAGAGTATTTTAGAACGCGAAGGATTTAAACTAAACACGAAAAAAAGTTTGTTTGAATTAACTCTCTAATGCATACACTCCTCAATCAATATTGGGATTACTTGCGAATTGAACGCCAAGTAAGCCCACATACTCTCACTAATTATCAACATCAACTGGATGCGATTTTAGCGATTTTGGCTGAAAAAGGTATTCAACATTGGCAGCAAGTGAATCCTAGTGTGGTTCGTCTTATTTTGGCGGAAAGCCGTAAGCAAGGTTTAAAAGAAAAGAGCTTAGCATTACGTTTGTCTGCTCTTCGTCAGTTCTTCAGCTATCTTGTGCAGCAAGGGCAACTGAAAGTGAATCCGGCAACGGGTATTTCAGCGCCGAAACAAGGTAAACATTTACCAAAAAATATTGATGCTGAACAAGTCCAAAAATTGCTTTCAAATGACAGTAAAGATCCCATTGATTTGCGTGATCGCGCCATGATGGAATTGATGTATAGCTCAGGGCTTCGCTTATCTGAATTGCAAGGCTTAAACCTTAATAGCATTAACACGCGTGTACATGAAGTCAGAGTGATTGGTAAAGGGAACAAAGAACGTATTGTGCCTTTTGGACGCTATGCTTCTCATGCAATTCAGCAATGGTTGAAAGTACGCCCTTTATTTAATCCTAAAGATGAAGCCCTTTTTGTAAGCCAACAGGGAAATCGCCTCACGCACCGTTCAATTCAAAAACGAATGGAAACCTGGGGCATTCGCCAAGGATTAAATAGTCATCTCAACCCACATAAACTACGCCACTCTTTTGCCACTCACATGCTGGAAGCGAGTTCGGATTTGCGGGCTGTTCAAGAGCTTTTAGGGCACAGCAATTTGTCCACCACGCAAATTTATACGCATTTAAATTTCCAACATCTTGCGGAAGTGTATGACCAAGCCCATCCTCGAGCAAAACGAAAAAAATAAGCAAAGTGCGATCAAAAATCGTGTCTTTTTTAACCGCACTTCTAAACAAAAAGGCTACCTTTCGGTAGCCTTTATTCATTTTACTATAAGCTAAATGCTTGAATATAAGGCAGTTTACCTTTCTTCAGCATATCTTCGATACCACTTTGGTGATCATTTTCACCTAAACCACGTAATTCAAAAGTAACACCAACGCTGTTGTCATAAACCACTTGATCATTACGTTGATTTTGGCGACTCGTCACATAACGTCTTGCTCCAACACCTAAAGACCAGCAGCACGAGTTATATTGCACGCCTACATATTGCTCAACCGGTTTTTTCAATGCAATATCTTGATAGTATTTTCCAACAAGCGCCCAGTTATCCGACACTTCCCATGCAGCCACAACACCAACCTGTTTAATGTCTTGTTGGTAACGGTTAGCAGATGCACCTAAGTTTTGATTGATATACTCTTTACTTGCGTAGCGATAATTTAACTGAATCAGATTATTCTTCATCGGATTAAATTCCAAACTACTATTTGCTAAAGAGGCTTTATCTAACAACGTATCGTATTGATAGCTACCTCGCCAATTCCATTTGTCGCTAATTTTCCAGTTAGACTCCAAGGCCCAAGAAGAAGAGGATTTTGGCGTACGATTATTTGGATTATCATCAATTTTTGATGCCGTTAAATAATAAATTTGCCCAGCAGAGAAATTAAAACGCTCATCGGCATTTTTATTATAAAAACGGGTTGTTCCCCCAACTGTCACCTGGTTTGCTGATGAAATACGGTCTAAACCACTATAACGACGATCGCGGAATAGTGAATAATAATCTTGTTGAACTAACGCAGAATCATAACCAAAACCAAGGTAATTATTTACACGTTTTGAACCGATATTACTTTGGTCTTTGTATGGTCGATACAAATATTGAACATGAGGTTCAAGCGTTTGTGTATAGCTATCAAATAAGGTTTTGTTGCTCGCTAAAACCGTTTGTAAATCTACTTTTAATTGCGGCAATACACGATTTACTGATTTTTGTACGTCTTCTGCCGAAGAAGAAGAGCCTTTTTTCTGGTTATAATGAGTCGCGTAAAGTTTAGTTTCAATATTCAAGCTACCATATTTATTTGACATCGCGGTTGCCAAACTTGGCTCAACATGAAAGCGCCATGCTGTCGGCATCAAGGTACTATCATTATCAAAACGTACTGCTTGTGAGAATAACTTGAAATCTACCCAACCGTTCGCCAAATCATTTTTGTAATAATTGAAGTCGATTTGTGGTAGCGCACGATAAGGTCCCACAGAAACCTCATCAAAAATTTGGAATTGACGTGCTGAAATCGCAAAGTTGTAATTTGGTTTATAGTAAGCAATACGTGCATACTGGTTCGCATAACCATCAGTACTGTTACCGTAATCAGAATCAAAATCGGTGAAATAACGTTTATCGCTCACTTTTGTGTAATCGATATTTAAACGCCAGTTTTCAAGAAAAGAAGAGTGATGTTTCCAATAGAATAAATGACGCTTACGGCTATCACTAGTGTATTTATCATAACGATCACGTCCTAAATATTCGCCCGCCAGTTTACCTTCACCAACGGGTGTTAAATAACGGAATTCACCATTTAATTGCCAACCACGACGAGACATATATTTTGGTGCAAATGTGGCATCATAATTTGGTGCAATGTTCCAATAAACCGGCTGTTTATACCAATAACCATCACGGCTAGAATGACCGACTGTTGGCATTAATAAACCTGAACGGCGGCGATCACCAATCGGTAATTGCAGATAAGGGGTATAGAATACCGGCACACCTAATACTTTAAAACGCGCATGCCAAAATTCGGCATATTCTTCTTTAATGTGCTGACGAATCTCAGAGGCATCTACCGCCCAAGCATTATCATCGGGTAAACAAGAGGTAAATGTCGCATTTTTCATTAAACGGTAATTATCACCTAACTCGATTTCTTGAGCTTTACCACGACCTTGACGTCCTACAAGTTGGTAGTCTGCATCGGTTACGTTACCATTTTTGCTATCTAAATTAAAACTCGCATCATTACCTAATAGATTGATTTGATTGTCTTTATAATCAAATCCACCACGTAAATAAGCCCAACGTTGTGCTTGTTTGCCTTCCCCTGTTTGTTTAACTTCAACTGAATTTCCGACCAGATGGCGGTTTCCTTGTTTCAAATCCACATTGCCTTGATAAATCGCCTGAGTTGGCTGATTAATCTCTGCTTTATCTGCTTCAATATAAACCGGCAAATTATTGACATCACCTTTCACAACTTCTCCAGTAAAGTGAGGCACACCAAGCAGACATTGAGAATGCAGATCGGCCAAACTTTGTTGACTATAAAGTGCGGTCAGAATTGAGATTGAAATTAAGGTATATTTTTTATTCATAATTCAGTTCTTATTCAGATAAAATTAGGGGGATTATACTGGAATATCATTTACAACAACAGCCATTTATATGGTCATTGACTAACCCCATAGATTGCATAAAGGCATAACACGTCGTTTCCCCAACAAAGACAAAACCACGTTTCTTCAACGCTTTTGACATTGCTTTTGAGGTTTCAGTTCTGGCAGGTATTACAGAAATATCCGGTACATCATTGATAATCGGTTGATGATTCACGAACGACCACACAAAATTACTGAAATTTTCACCGCACTTTTCCATGACTAAATAGGCTTTGGCATTTTTTACGATGGCTTCCAGTTTTGCCCGATGGCGAATAAGTCCAGTATTTTCCATACAACGATCAATATCTTGTTCGGTCATTTGCGCAACTTTAATAGGATCAAATTGATGGAATGCAGCCCGATAGGCTTCACGTTTTTTCAATACAGTAATCCAGGAAAGCCCAGCCTGTTGTCCTTCTAAACAGATTTTCTCAAACAGTTTTTGGCTGTCAAATTGTGGCTTACCCCATTCCTTATCGTGATAGTCGATATAAATCAGAAGTTCGCCCACCCAAGGGCATCTTGTACTCATACCATATCCTTTTTGAGTTGTTCATAGATTGCGACAAAATCGGGCATTACCCCGCGCCAAAAATGGAATGAGTGGGCGGCTTGCGCCACCAACATACCAAAACCATCGCTGACATTATTCAGCCCTAAGGATTTACAGTAGGCAATAAAAGGTGTGTCGCAGCCTTTAGCATATTGCATGTCATAACAAGCGCGAGCCAATGATAAGATAGAGCCATCAACGGCAGCGGTATGCCCGCTTAATCCGGCCGAAGTTGCATTGATCACTAAATCGTAGGTTTGCGCGGGAATCGTATCCATTGCGACAGCTTCAATTGTGCCGTAAGGTTTGAACTTATCTGCCAGTTGTTGTGCTTTTTCTAGCGTGCGGTTAGCCAAGACAATCTGCTGTTGTGCTTCCAATAAAGGCAGTAATACCCCTTTGGTTGCCCCGCCGGCACCTAAAATTAAAATGCGTTGTTGTGGCTGAATCCAACCTAAGCGTTGTAAATCTGTTACTAAACCGATGCCGTCCGTGTTATCAGCATAAAGTTTGCCGTTAGCCAATTTCTTTAATGTATTACAGGCTTCTGCTAGTTTTGCCCGTTCGCTATGTTCTTCAGCGAGTGCATAGGCACGTTCTTTAAATGGTGCGGTAATATTGCAACCTTGTGCCCCTTCAGCAAAAAAGGTCTGTAATTGCTGCTCAAAATCCTCAAGGTCACCTAATTTGGCAACATATTCCATCGTTTGCTGGGTTTGTGTAGCAAATAAGCGGTGAATTAACGGCGATTTACTTTGAGCAATTGGATTGCCCCAAACGGCATAGAGCTGCATGTTTTATCCTTGTCTGAAAAGTTGGTTTGTGAGCAAATCGCGAATTTCCGATGGATTTTGTGCTTGGCCAACCGCTTCATCAAGCACGGGGAAATCTGCCCCAAATTGGGAACGCACAGCATCTGCGCTGCGGCAAGGTGATTGACCGGTTAAGTTCGCGCTGGTCGAGGTGAGGGCAAAACCTGTTTTTTCGCATAAAGCTTTGACGGCAGGATGAGTACATAAACGCACCGCAATGCTATTAAATTGCCCTGTCAGAAAATGTGGAACCTCTGTCTTAGCCGGCACCACCCAGGTGATCGGATGCTCATATTGTTCCTGTAAGCGCGAAAGTTGTTCGTCTGATAAATGGGAAAAATCAACAAAGGGCTGTAAAAAATGCAAGCTAGGCGCGACTAAAATGAGACCTTTTTCAATTGGACGTTGTTTTAAATCGAGCAATTTTCTGACCGCACTTTCACTTAGCGGATTACAGCCCAAACCGAATACCGCCTCAGTAGGATAGGCAACGACTTCGTCTTGCATTAAACGAGCGGCAATTTGTTGTATATTCATTTTTCGTTCTCAAAAATATGTCGACAGCCTTTATTCGCGCATTGCCACACTTGCTGTTCGGCATTTTCACTTTTTAATAGCGCAAGTGGAAAATGGCATTGTGGACAAGGCATGGCATAGGGTTTTGCCGGTAAGGAAAATTTGCAATGAGGAAAGTTATCGCAGCCATAAAAGATTTTTCCCTGTCGTCCGCGACGGGCAACCAAATGTCCTTTATGACATTCTGGGCAGTCAATAGATTGTTCTTCATCCTGTTGCTCATGCACCACAAAATCACAATCGGGGTAATGACTGCAACCAATAAACATCCCAAAAGCGCCTTGTTTGAGTTGGAGTGGGTTGCCACATTGCGGGCAGGTTTCATCAAGCTCTTTCAACACCTTATGTTCCACTCTATTTAGTGGACGCAAATAATCACAGGCGGGATATGCGGTACAACCTAAAAACAGTCCTTTTTTACCCTGTTTCATTTGCAAAGGTGTACCGCATTGTGGGCAATATTCTTCGTGTTTTGTGTGTTGGAAAAGACTTTGACTCATACGCTGTCCCTATGCTTGTAGCATTGTTTCCAATTCTTCCTGGGCCGCTAACCAATCCATTTCGACTTCTTCCAATGCTTTCTTCACCTCGACTTGCTGTGCCAAAAGTACGGTCAATTTTTCTTTATTTTCTGCGCTGTAGAGTTCGGAATCCGCTAATTGGTTTTCAATCTCCGCAAGTTTGGAGGCATGCTTATTCATTTTTTCCTCCAATTGAGTGATTTGTTTACGAAGAGGCGCGGTTTGTTGGCGAAGTTCGGCCTCACGACGTTTTTGTTCCTTGCGGTTTTGCATGGAATTTTCATTGTCGTCATTTTTCTCCGAGGATTTATTTTCTGGCGCACTATTTTGTTCATTCAGCCACTTTTGATAATCCTCTAAATCGCCTTTGAATTCTTCCACTTTTTTATCGTGTACCAAATAGAATTCTTCCACGGTATTACGTAGTAAGTGGCGATCGTGAGAAACCACCACCAAAGAGCCTTCGTAATCTACTAGCGCTTCGGTCAATGCCTGACGCATATCCAAATCCAAATGGTTAGTTGGTTCGTCGAGCAGTAATAAGTTTGGACGTTGCCAAACAATCAGTGCAAGCACCAAACGAGCTTTTTCTCCACCGGAAAAGGCTTTCACCTCTTGGTTAACTTTGTCACCATGGAACGCAAAACTCCCAAGATAATCCCGTACCTGTTGCTCCGTTTGCTCTGGTGCGAGTTTCTGCATGTGCCAGAGAGCGGATTCATCTGCACGTAGCGTATCAAGCTGATGTTGAGCAAAATAGCCAAGTTGCACGCCTTTAGCTAATTGTACTGTACCAGAAAGGGCTGTGAGCTCGCCGGCTAACAATTTAATTAAAGTTGATTTACCTGCACCATTTTTCCCGAGCAAACCGATGCGCGAACCCGGTACTAAATTCAGTTTAATTTTACTTAAAATTTCTACCGCACTTTCACCGCTGCCATAACCTGCGCTCGCCTGTTCAATCATCACCAACGGATTCGGCAAAGATAGCGGTGGACGGAATTCAAAGGTAAAAGGATTATCCACATAAGCTGGCGCAATCAGTTCCATACGCTCCAATGCCTTCATACGGCTTTGTGCTTGTTTGGCTTTAGTCGCTTTGGCTTTAAAGCGGTCGATATATTTTTGTAAATGGGAAATCTTTTGTTGTTGCTGACGATACATAGCCGTTTGTTGTGCTAGCTTAGTTGCCCGTTGCACTTCAAAGGAAGAATAATCACCCGTGTATTCGTTAAGCTTCTGATTTTCGATATGGAGAATTTTCGTCACAATCGGATCGAGAAAATCACGGTCGTGGGAAATTAATACCAAGGTGCCTTGATATTGTACTAACCATCGTTCTAACCAAATAACCGCATCCAAATCCAAATGGTTGGTTGGTTCATCCAGTAATAATAAATCCGATGGACAAAGCAATGCTTGCGCCAAATTTAAACGCATCCGCCAACCACCGGAGAAGGATTTCACAGGCTGAGTGATTTCTTCTTGGTTAAACCCTAAACCATGCAATAAGGACGCTGCGCGAGATTGAATAGTCCAAGCATCCAAGGTTTCTAATTGCCCGTGAATGCGCGCAATTGCATGACCGTCATTACGTTCATTGGCTTCGTTAAGTTCCTGCTGTAAACGGCAATATTCACGATCCCCTTGAATCACATAATCAATGGCGGGAATATCCAATGCGGGCGTTTCTTGATTCACCCAAGAGACCCGCCAGTTGGATGGATAAGTGACCTCGCCACCCTCTGGCGTTAATTCTTTTTTTAATAGGGCAAAAAGAGAAGACTTACCGCAACCATTCTTACCTACC
Source organism: Haemophilus parainfluenzae (assembly GCF_003252725.1). Classification (GTDB taxonomy): domain Bacteria; phylum Pseudomonadota; class Gammaproteobacteria; order Enterobacterales; family Pasteurellaceae; genus Haemophilus_D; species Haemophilus_D parainfluenzae_L. The sequence continues at coordinate 168,881 of NZ_QEPO01000004.1, read as the reverse complement.
AAACCGACTTTTTGTTTCGGATTGATGGTTGCCGTGGCATTCTCGAGCAATTCGGTTTGCCCGCGCTTTAGGGAAATATTATTAAATACAATCATTTTTTCGAATACATCTGAATTTGTGCCTATTTTGCAATATTTTTCCTTTTCTCGGAACAGTCTATTCCAATTTTATTGATTTACCAGTCAGAAAAGCCTCGTATAATAAGAGACAATAAAGACCTATTTATCGAGGAGCCCCCTATGAAAATGCAACAAATCAATATGAAAACAACAGGCACGCCCGATGTGCTTTTTATCGAAGAAACGGAAATTCCCCAACCACAAGCGGGCGAAATTTTAGTAAAAGTGGCATATGCGGGTGTCAATCGCCCCGACATTATGCAACGTCAAGGCTTATACCCAATGCCGAAAGGGGTTACGCCCATTATGGGCTTAGAACTTTCAGGAACAGTTTCCGCTATCGGAGAAGGTGTAATGGCATTTAAACCGGGCGATGAAATCTGTGCCTTAACCGATGGTGGTGCTTATGCTGAATATTGCATCGTGCCTGCTACGCAAGCCTTGCCGATTCCAAAAGACTATTCTTTGCTTGAAGCTGCGGCATTGCCCGAAACCTTGTTCACCGTGTGGGTGAATTTATTTATGCACCAACAAGTTAAATCAGGCGAACGCTTACTCGTTCATGGTGGTACGAGTGGCATTGGTATCACCGCACTCACGCTTGCCAAAGGCTTAGGCATTGAAACCTTTGCCACTGTGGGCAATGAAGAAAAAGCAGCTGTCATCCGCCAGCTAGGCGGCGCACCAATTAACTACAAAACCGAAAACTTTGCGGAGGTGCTAAAACAACAAGGTGGCGTGGATGCCGTGTTGGATTTGGTCGGTGCCAGCTACTTCCAAGGTAATATCGACAGTCTTCGCCAAAACGGACGGTTATTTTTAATTGGCTTTATGGGCGGCAACATCGCCGAAAACGTGGATTTATTGACGATTGCCTTAAAACGCATCCACATCACCGGCTCAACAATGCGCAGTCGCACCAAATTAGAAAAGGCAGAAATCACCCAATCCTTACGCAACGAACTCTGGGGAAAACTCGGCAACGGTGAAATCGGCAAACCGATTATTCATCAAGTATTTGATTTTAAAGACGTAGCAAAAGCCCATATAGAAATGGACAAAGGCACGCATATTGGGAAAGTGATGTTGGATTTCACTTTGCTCAATCAATAAGGAGAAACACCATGAAACTTTCCATTCTCAATCTTGCCCCCGTTCGTGAAGGGCAAACTTATTTGCAAGCGGTCGATTCGATGGTAAATCTTGCAAAACATGCTGAGAACATTGGCATTGAACGCTATTGGATTGCTGAGCATCATAATATGAAAAATTTGGTGAGTTCAGCGACCGCACTTTTAATTCAACATACGCTAGCCAATACGAAAACTTTGCGCGTGGGGTCAGGTGGTGTGATGTTACCGAATCATTCACCGTATGTCGTAGCTGAGCAATATGGCACACTGGAGACACTTTATCCAAACCGAGTTGAGCTCGGTTTAGGGCGTGCACCAGGAACTGATATGCAAACGGCTGCAGCACTTCGTCGTGGGCGAAACAGTCTGGATTTCCCTGCAGAAATTGCGGAACTTCGTGGTTACTTTAAAGATAGCAACCCAGTTTCAGCTTACCCTTCCACAGGCTTGAATATACCATTTTATATTTTGGGTTCCAGCACCGAAAGTGCCTATCTTGCGGCAGAACTTGGCTTGCCTTATGCATTTGCTTCACACTTTGCGCCACGCATGATGGAAATGGCAGTAGAGATTTATCGCAAAAACTTCAAACCTTCTACCTATCTTGCTGAGCCTTATGTCATCTTAGGTGTGAACGCGATTGTTGCTGAAACCGATAAAGAAGCAAAACAACTGGTGACAACACAAACACTATTTTTCTTAAATGTGGTCACTAACGCACAACAAAATTTACAACCGCCTTTGGCATCAGAGGAAGATGTTTGGAAAGCCCAAATGCATGCCCAAAAGAAACCGCACTTTGGTCCAGTCGATTTCGAGGAGATCCCGATTTACAACCAAGAGCGTGCGGTAGTGGAACAAATGACCGCTTGTTCGCTTATTGGTAGTCCTGAAAGTGTGGAATTTCAACTCAAGCAACTGCGTGAACGGGTACATTTTGATGAAATTATGGCAGTGAGCTATATTTTTGATGAACAAAAACAAGCCCAATCTTACACGATGTTGAAAGCGATTGTGGATAAGCAATAGCGAGACAAAAATAAAAAGTGCGGTAAATTTCACCGCACTTTAAATCAAAAAAATATTAATAAGCCGTTTCTATCGGTAAACCAGCTTTTACCCAACCATCAAATCCACCAATGACGCTAAACACATTTTCATAGCCTTGTTCAACGAGGAAAGTCGCCACATTTCGGCTGCTCACACCATGATAACAACTCACAATAATCGGGGAATCGAAATCCACCTGTTCTTCAAATTGTAAAAAACTTTGGTTGGTTAAATGAAACGCCCCTTTTGCATGGGAGTAGGTAAAACGTTGTGGATCCCGAATGTCTGCAAGCATGGCACCATTTTGCATCATTTCCCAAGCTTGTTCTGGACTAATTTCTTTAAACGACATGGTTTGTTCCCTTTGCGCGCTGTTTATACACGCCATCAAAAATAATCAGGCTCATCGCCAATACTAAACAAATGAATAACGGATAGCTGTCCGCATCCATTTCCTCTCCAATTAAAAATGAAATAATCACCATCAAAATGGTTTCCACATAACCTAAAAGGCCAAGCAAATTCATCGGCAGCATATTGCTGGCAATCACGTAAGCAATTAATGCTGCACCACTAATAAGCCCGAGTAATACCAATAATCCCCAAATATTAGGATTCGATTCCTGCACGGTGGCAAAATCGGTTTGAAGGGCAAAGTAAATGCTAACAGGCAATAATGCGATCATTTCTAAGCAAAAGGCACCAAGATCGGTATTTTTTAAGGCTTTTCGTATGGAGAAATAGGTGGTGTAACCCACACAGATAACAATGGCTTCCCAAGATAACCCGCCTTTTAAAACGATGTTAGAAATCACCCCTACAGCCGCAATTAACACAGCAATAAATTTCAATGTTGAAATTCGTTCTTTAAAAATGATCCGTCCTGCGGCCACCATCACAATTGGTAACAATAAATAACCGAAAGAAACACTTAAGGAGCTGCCATTATTGGGTGCCCACAAAAAGAGCCACATTTGATAACCCATTAATGCGCCACAGGTGATATAGGAAAGGGCAAAGAGCGGTTGTTTTTTGATGCGTTTTATATGTTCCACTAATGCCTGTTTTTGCTTAAACATGATGACGGAAAGGGCAACGAAAGGGAATGTAAAAATCATTCGATAGCCGAAAATATCCGTGCCGCTAAGTGGTTTCAGCAGCGTGGAAAAATAATACATATAGCCAAATAAAAATGAGGCTAAAAGTGAAATGAGTACGCCTCTTAACATAATAATCCTTAGGTTAATTCTACTTATTATTCTAGTCTAACATCTCCCAAAATGCACGAATTAAGGGGTTTGCCAAATTTCTTTTTTGCACACAAACGCCCAAATCAAATGCTTCTACCGGATTATCCAAATTTAAACGGGAAACTTCTTTTGCCATCGGGTTATTATCAATCACTACATCGGGCAACATGGCTAGTCCAAAACCGAGCGCCACCATCGGCACGATCCCTTCGTGTCCTGCTACGGTGGCATAGATTTTCGGATGTTTAATGTGTTTGCTACGTAACCATTGTTCAATACGATGCCGTGCCATCCCATCCAATGGCAAAATAAAAGGCATTTGCTGCCAATTGATCGGTTCTTCCTGTAATAATTGTGTCGCCAAACAAGCCACGCGAGGCGCAATCAATGAAAGGGAAATATCATCGATCTTATAAAACGCTACTCCCGTCGGCAGATTATTCGGTTTCCCAGCTAAAGCGAGATCCACTTGTTCTGATTGGATGAATTGCACTGCAGAGGCTGGGTCACCTGTAGTTAGTTGAATTTCAACTTTCGGATAACGTGAACGAAATTTGGCTAATACCTGTGGTAAGTGACTGTATGAAGCCGTTACTGAGCAAAATAAGCGCAACTCTCCACTTAATTCCGCAGAATTATCCCTAAGCTGACGCTTAAATTGTTGCCAGTTTTGCCATTCCGTTTTCGCAAATTGCAAAAATTTTTCACCTTGTTCGGTTAAACGTACTTGTCGATTATCACGAATAAATAAAGGTTGTTCCAATTCTTCTTCCATTCGTTGAATCTGACGTGAAAGCGTAGAAGGCGACATATGATTTTGCGTAGCGGTTTTTGCAAAATTTTGTGTGTCTGCAAGATGAAGAAATATTTGAAGGTCTTGAAAGTTCATATGTATCATTAAAATGTAAATATCGTTGCAAAAATTGCAATACTAAGTGTCAATAATATCACTTTACGCAATAATTAAAAATCTTATAATCCATGACACAATAAAAAACTATATTCAAACACAACCTCATACACACATTAATCAACATCATATTAAGGATGAAAAATGGCTAACTATTTCAACACATTAAATTTACGCGAAAAATTAGACCAATTAGGTCGTTGTCGTTTTATGGATCGCAGCGAATTTGCTGACGGTTGCAACTACTTAAAAGGCAAAAAAATCGTTATCGTAGGCTGTGGTGCACAAGGTTTAAACCAAGGTTTAAATATGCGTGATTCTGGCTTAGATATTTCTTATGCATTACGTCCTGAAGCGATTGCAGAAAAACGTGCATCATTCCAGCGTGCAACCGAAAACGGTTTTAAAGTGGGCACTTACCAAGAGTTAATCCCAACTGCAGACTTAGTGATCAACTTAACACCAGATAAACAACACTCTAAAGTGGTGGCTGATGTGATGCCATTAATGAAAAAAGATTCAGCATTCGGTTACTCACACGGTTTCAACATTGTTGAAGTAGGTGAGCAAATCCGTGAAGACATCACTGTAGTCATGACTGCACCAAAATGTCCAGGTACTGAAGTACGTGAAGAATACAAACGTGGTTTCGGTGTACCAACATTAATCGCAGTTCACCCTGCAAATGACCCACGTGGTGAAGGTATGGCTATTGCGAAAGCATGGGCAGCAGCAACCGGTGGTGACCGTGCGGGCGTATTAGAATCTTCATTTGTCGCAGAAGTAAAATCTGACTTAATGGGTGAACAAACCATTCTTTGCGGTATGTTACAAGCAGGTTCTATCGTATGTTACGACAAACTTGTTGCAGACGGTAAAGATCCAGCATACGCAGGTAAATTGATCCAATACGGTTGGGAAACCATTACCGAAGCCTTAAAACAAGGCGGTATCACATTAATGATGGATCGCTTATCAAACAGCGCAAAATTACGTGCATTTGAACTTGCGGAACAAATCAAAGAAAGCCTTGGCTTCTTATATTACAAACACATGGATGACATCATCAGCGGTCACTTCTCAGCAACTATGATGGCTGACTGGGCAAATGGCGACAAAGATTTATTCGCATGGCGTGAAGCAACTGGCAAAACTGCCTTTGAAAATGCACCAAAAGCAGACGGCATCAAAATTTCTGAACAAGAATACTTTGATAACGGCGTGTTAATGGTAGCAATGGTGAAAGCAGGTGTTGAATTAGCCTTTGATGCAATGGTGGCAAGCGGTATCTATGAAGAATCAGCTTACTATGAATCACTTCACGAATTACCGTTAATCGCAAACACTATCGCGCGTAAACGTTTATACGAAATGAACGTGGTAATTTCTGATACTGCAGAATACGGTAACTACTTATTCTCTAATGTAGCGACCCCTATTCTTGCTAAAGAAATCATCCCAACCTTACAAAAAGGTGACCTAGGTGAACCAACACCAGCAGTTGCTATCGACAACATCACTTTACGCGATGTAAACGATGCAATCCGTAACCACCCAGTTGAATTAATTGGTCAAGAGTTACGTGGCTATATGACAGATATGAAACGTATCGCTGTTGCAGGTTAATCATTAAATCGGTAAAATTCAAGCCAACTTATTCAATAAGTTGGCTTTTTTATAATCCAAAGGAATTAATATGAAAAACAATAAAATTTTTAACCGCACTTTTAAAGTGAGTTTGGTGGCTATGGCGTTAGGGTTAGTTAATTCGGCATGGGCAACAGATCTCACTTGCTCAAACTCAACAGGATGTCAGTATTCTTGGGGTGCATCACCTAATTGGACTTTCAACAAAAACCAACAAACATCAATTAGTGATGCAATTAATGTAACTATTACACCAGGAAACTACCAAAATATAGCTAAAACTGATGTCGGAACTAGAAAACAAAGTGGAGAGCCAATAGCCTCTAGTGATTCACTATTTAGTATTTTTGACCTTACTGATAGAAATAATCAACTTACTATTAAATCTGGTGTAAATGCCACACTTAAAGAAGACTACCCTTCAAGTTCACTTTTAGATATATCTGGGGCAGTTGCTACTTTAGAAAAAGGCTCAAAACTCATTGTTGAGAAAAATTACGCACAAATTCACAATATAACTGATGCTTATGGTGATTCAAGTGGCAATGCAGCGATTGAATCTCGTGATGGCAAAATTAATACACAAGCTGATATTGAAATAAATAACGATGGTTCTAGTGCAATTGAATCTCAAAAGACCTCAGTTATCAATTCATCCAATCATAGTATCAAGATGAATGGAAAGAATGATATTGCCTACGCATTATATGGTGCAGAAGATATAGCAAATATCAGTAATGTACAAATTACTGGAAATCAAGATATGCAATTTGCTTTTGACATCGGTACAGATGATGAGAATGCGGCTCAGACGGTTATAGCTAATGGTTTAAATGTAACTCTTAACAATAAAAGTGGTTTATTCACCACATCAGATAGCGGATCGCAAACAATAACACTAAAAAATTCAGAAAGTAATACAGGTTATGGTTTACTCGCATTCCCATTGGGCGATGAGCAGTTAGTTAAAATTAATTTAGAAAATACAACATTAAATGCTACTCAAGCATTAATCTCACTTAATGATAAAAACTTCCCTATTGAAGCAGAAGAAGGCGGTGATGCTTTAGATCCCAAAGTTGCAGGTGTCTATCATCTAAACCTTACAGCGAGTAAGAATTCAAAACTAACTGGTGCAATTCTTGAAAATCCAGATTCGCCAGTTAAGAATGAAATCAATTTATCTATGTCTAATAGCCAATGGAGCTTCAATAAATCAAGCACATTGAATAACCTAGATGCTAACAGTTCTGAGATTACATTTACTCCGACTTCTGAATACAAGACATTAACAATTAAAGATAACCTTACAGGTTCTAGCACATTTAACCTCAATACCAATGTTGCTGAAAATAAAAGCGATAAAATCGTTGTTAAAGGTACTGCCGAAGGTAATCATAAAATTGGTGTAACTAACCAAGGCGCGAATGTTGCTAGCGGTAAAGTAACACTTGTCGAAACCAATGGTGGTAATGCTGGATTTAGCTTAACTAACCCGAATAATCGTGTAGATTTAGGGGCTTATCAATATTTTCTAACAAAAGAAGGAAATAATTGGGTATTAGCGAACTCTAAAAATGCGGTCACCCCAACTCTACCTGTTGCACCAGCTACACCAAGTAAACCTGTGGTGACGCCAAGTAATCCTGTGGTAACTCCAAGCAAGCCTGTGGTGACTCCAAATAAACCTGTGGTGACTCCAAATAAACCTGTGGTGACTCCAAATAAACCTGAGGTGACTCCAAATAAACCTGCGGTGACTCCAAGTGATCCAGTAGTACCACCTGCAGATCTACCAAGTAAACCATTACTTTCAGACTTAGCGAATGTGCAAGTTTCTCTTCGCCAAGCACAATTGCTTTTAGTGGAAGATAATTTAAGTGGCATCCATCAACGTCTAGGTGAAGTGAAAAATGGTGAAAAAGGTAATGTATGGGTTCGTAATGTGAATTCTCGCCAAAAATTAGCCGCGCTTTCGACTGGTGAGAGTGAAACTTCTGGCTTTAAACAAAACGTACATAGCTTACAAGTGGGCGCTGATGCTGCTGTAACAGATAACCTCCGTGTTGGTGGATTTGTTGGTCGTAGCCAAGCTAACGTTGATTTCAATGATTATTACGGTGATGGCAAAGTAAGAAGCAACAGCGTGGGCTTATATGCAGCTTACCTTGCAGATAACGGTATTTATGTAGATAACATCGTGAAATACAGCCGTTTACACGCTAACTCAGATCTCACAGAAAAACATCATTACAACACTTATACTATTTCGAGTGAATTAGGCAAACGCTTTAGCCTTGCGAACGATTGGACAATCACACCGCAAGCACAATTAGCGTGGACACATATTTCATCACAAGAGAATGAAGATAGCTTATCTTCTGTTTATTCTCGAATTGGTTTACGTGTAGCCAAAGGCTTTGCATTAAGTAATGGTTGGAATTTACAACCTTATGCAGAAATCAATGCGATTACCAGCAAAAACCGTAGCAGCAAAATTCATTACACAAACAGTGCACTTGATGTCGCAAGCAGCCGTGGACGTTTTGAAAGTGCGGTCGGTTTAAATGCTGGATTTGCAAATCATCGTTTTGGTTTAGAAGTAAGCCGTGCTGACGGTAAAAACTTTGACAAACCTTATATAATTCAAGCGGTTTATCGTTATCAATGGTAATATAAGAGGGCGGAGTAAAATCCGCCCTTTTTCTCTTTTTACTGAATAAATAATATGTCGAAATCTTTCCCTTCTCGCTCATTTACAACCAAACGAACGGCAAAACCTACTCGTTCATTTAAGCCTAAAGCGAAGCTACTCACACTAGAACAGACTATTATTGTTTTATTTAACAAACCTTTTGATGTACTGACACAATTCACCGATGAAAATGGCCGATCTACGTTAAAAGATTTTATTGCTATTCCTAATGTCTATGCGGCAGGGCGATTGGATCGTGATAGCGAAGGGCTACTGATTTTAACGAATAATGGTGAAGTGCAACATCGTTTGGCAGATCCAAAGTTTAAAACAGAAAAAACGTATTTTGTGCAAGTAGAAGGGATTCCTGAAGAGGCTGATTTAGACAAGCTTCGTCAAGGTGTTGAATTGAAAGATGGAATGACGAAGCCGGCAAAAGTGCGGTTGATTTCAGAACCAGATTTTCTCTGGCCTCGCAATCCACCTATTCGTGAACGTCAAAGTATTCCAACGAGCTGGTTGGAAATTAAAATTAGTGAAGGGCGTAATCGACAAGTGCGTCGAATGACAGCACATATCGGCTTTCCGACATTACGTCTCATCCGTTATCAAATGAGCTATTTAACGCTTGCTGGATTGGGTAATGGTGAATATCGCCGTTTGAATGAAGAAGAAATGCGTGCGTTATTCAAACAACTTCATTTAAATAACGCACGTTAAGATTAGAAACGTTGAGCGGGTTGTGCATTTTCAACTTGCACGAAAAAGCCTTTATCATTCAAGATAATGCTGTAATCCGTAACATATTTAACACCGTTGGTTTCCACTATCGCATTACAGCTGCGAATGCCTTGTTGTGGATAAGATTGCGTTTCTCGGGCTTGCGAGATTTGTTTCACTGTCATTTGGGTGTTAGTGGCTGCACCTTGTTTTTTGAAGGCATCAGATAATACCGCAAAAACTTTTGAATCATTACATCTTGGTACGACGACGGATTTTGTTACCATACTCGCTGTTTTTTGTGCGACAGTATCTACTTTCTTTTCAGTCACTTTTTCAACAGCTTTGGGTTCCGATTTCTTCACTTCGGTTTTAACCGCTGGTGTTTTTTTAGCAATCACTTTTTCAGGTTTAGCTGATTCTTTAACGGCACTTTGTTTGCTTTTCGCTACCGTCTTTTTGTCTTTTAATGCAGTTTGCTTAGTTTTTTCTACTGGCTGTTTGCCTTTCGTTTTTGTCGGCTCTGCTTTAGCGGCTTTATTTGTCGTTTTATTTTTTATTTTTTCTTTTTTCGTTACCGCTTTTTTCGCTTCGACAATTTTAGCTGGCTTTTTCGCTTCTGCTTTTTTGGCATCTGCTTTCTTTTTCGCTGTTTTAGCTACGGTTTTAGGCGTAGTGGCTTTCTTGGCTTCCACTTTTTTAACTGCCGTTTTCACTGATTTGGTTTGAGTTGATTTTGCCGTATGATTTGGCGATGCTGCAAAGGCCAAAACAGGTAACAAGGCAAAAATCACTGCGAGTAATTTTTTCATCCGTTATTCTCCTTAAACAAAAAGTGCGGTCAAAATTAACCGCACTTTGAAATCATTTATAAATTAAAGATAGTAGTGTTCTACGTAGTTTAATTTATCGTCAAGTTTTAACACTAACGGTTGACCGGTTGGGATTTCAAAATCCATGATTTCCGCATCAGAAATACCGATGATGTGTTTTGCTAATGCACGAAGTGAGTTACCGTGCGCCACCACTAAAACACGTTTACCAGAAAGCATTGCTGGTGCAATTTGATCTTCCCAGAATGGTAATGCACGTTCTAAGGTTAATTTTAAGTTTTCTGCGTTTGGTACCACATCAGATGGGATGTTTGCATAACGACGGTCGTTATGTGCAGAGTTTGGATCTTTCGGGTCTAAATCTGGAGGAGAAATGTCATAAGAACGACGCCAGATATGAACTTGTTCGTCACCGTATTGTTCTGCGGTTGCTTTTTTATCTAAGCCTTGTAATGCACCGTAGTGACGCTCATTTAAACGCCAGTTTTTCACTTGAGGAATCCATAATTGGTGAGATTCTTCTAACACGATGTTACAGGTTTTGATTGCACGAGTTAAAACAGAGGTGAAGGCGATATCGAACTCATAGCCTTTCTCAAACAATTTTTTACCTGCCGCTTTTGCTTCTTCTACGCCGCGCTCGGTTAAATTCACATCACGCCAACCGGTGAATAAATTTTTTGCGTTCCACTCACTGAAACCGTGACGAATGAATACTAATTCCATAAGGATCTCCTAAGTATTAATAAAAAAATGAATGGCTCTGTTATAGCAAAAAATCGTTATGTTTAAAAGTAAAAAGGCGGCATTTACTGATCTTTCGCAAAAAATCGTCTGTAAACTTTTAGCCACTCAAAAATAATGCTAGTATTTAAGTTTTATTCTTCCCTTAATTTCTCTCAAGTTTAGATGTATGCAGCAAAGCAATTGTAGAAAAAAAATCTTATCAAAACTGACCGCACTTTTTGCTTGTGGTCTGCTTGGCTTTTCATCTTTCGCGCAAGGCAACGATCTCAACCAAATTCAAAAACAAATTAAACAACAAGAATCGAAGATCGCCGAGCAAAAACGAGCACAAGCTAAACTCCAAGCCAGTCTTAAAGATCAAGAAAGCAAAATTAATAGCGTTGTCGGTGAATTACGTGAAACAGAATTAAGTTTGCAAGAAATCCGCAAGCAAATGGCAGAAACCGAAAAGCAAATCAAGCAATTAGAAAAGCAAGAGCGCGTGCAAAAAGTGAAGCTCGCACAACAAATAGATGCCATTTATCGCTCAGGTGTAAATCCTTCTACCTTGGAAAGAATGCTTTCAGAAGATGCGAAAAAAGCGGAACGCATGAAAGTGTATTATCAGCATTTAAACCAAGTTCGCATTGATATGATTAACAATCTGAAAGCGACACAAGAGAATTTAGCGAAACAACGCGAAGCAATTTCAGGGCAACAAAAAAATCATCGCGATCAGCTTTCTACGCAAAAGAAACAGCAGCAAGAATTACAAAAAGCGCAACAAGAACGTCAATCTACGTTAAATGAACTCAACAAAAACTTAACGAAAGATCAAAATAAGCTGGAGACGTTGAAAGCGAATGAGAATGCCCTTCGCCAAGAAATTCAACGTGCAGAACAAGCCGCTCGCCAACAAGAACAACGTGAGCGTGAAGCTCTTGCTCAGAAAAAACAAGAGGAAGAAAAACGGACCTCAAAACCTTATCAACCAACCGATCAAGAGCGTAAGTTGATTAATAGCACCAGTGGTTTAGGTACGGCAGCTCGTCAATACAGTCGCCCGGTTTCCGGCCCGACGTTGTATTCCTTTGGTTCAATCCAAGCGGGTGAAGTGCGCTGGAAAGGTATGGTTATCGGTGCACCAACGGGTACAGCGGTAAAAGCCATTGCAAATGGTCGTGTTATTCTAGCGGGTCATCTTAACGGCTATGGTTATATGGTGATTGTGAAACACGGCGATAGCGACTTGAGTTTATATGGTTTCAACCAAGCCGTGTTTGTAAAACAAGGTCAGATTGTATCTGCGGGGCAAACCATCGCACAAGTAGGTAATACGGGTGAGCTCTCAAAATCGGCGCTTTACTTTGGTATCAGCCGTAAAGGAGTGCCTGTAAATCCAGCTGGGTGGATTAAATAATGGTGGCATTCTTTCAAAGTGCAGTCAAAAATACGATCATTTTTTCAACCGCACTTTTCTCTGCGTTTACTTTTGCACAAGGCAAACTGGCTATTGTAATTGATGACATTGGCTATCATCCGAAAGAAGATGCCGAAGTTTTAGCCATGCCAAAAGAAGTCTCCGTTGCGATTATTCCTGCCGCACCCTATGCCAAAATTCGCAATCAAGAAGCGAAAGCACAAAATCACGATATTCTCATTCATATGCCGATGCAACCGGTCAGCAATATTAAAATTGAGGAAGGTGGTTTGACTTTAGGCTTGTCCGAAGAGCAAGTGAATGAACGAGTGAAAAAGGCCAAATCTATTGTGCCCAATGCCATTGGAATGAATAATCATATGGGCAGTGCAGCCACAGCCGATGCCACATTAATGACTTATTTAATGACCGCACTTCGCGAGCAGCATTTATTCTTTTTAGATAGCCGCACCATTGGAAAATCAGTCGCGGGCAAAATAGCAAAAGAACAAGGCGTACGTGTATTAGATCGCCATATCTTTTTAGATGACAGCGATAATTTGGCAGATGTTCAACGCCAATTTCAAAGTGCAATTCAATATGCACGTAAACATGGCACCGCCATTGCTATTGGACACCCTCGTCCAAATACCGTAGCCGTATTAAAATCAGGAATCAAAAATTTACCCGATGATATTCAATTAGTCGGCATGGGAAGCTTGTGGCGAAATGAAAAAATCTTGCCTCCTAAACCATTTATCTTAATTTTTAATAATATTCCTGCGCCAACTTCAGTCGCACCATTTGAGCCAATCCCTTTATTACGGGGCGTGCCAAGATAACAAAAAGAGCGGTTAAAAAACCGCTCTTTTTTATCGTTTGAAATTTACCTATCGACCATTTCGCTCAAAGAACAAGACGGTTGCTGCAACGCGTGAGTGAACGTTAAGTTTACGAAGTAAGTTACGAATGTGCACTTTAACCGTTTCTTCAGAAATGAAAAGTTGGCCCGCAATTTGTTTATTAGATAAACCTGTTGCGATTAAACGTAATACATCCATTTCACGATCGGTGAGTGAATCCATTGGATCAACAGTATGTTTGCGTTCTAAAAGAAGATTTTTAATCGAATCACTTAAAATCACTTCACCTTGTGCAATACGTTTAATTTGCTCAAGTAGCACATCTGGCTCAGTATCTTTCAATAAATAGCCATCAGCACCCGCATCGATGAGAGTGAAAATATCATTTTTCGCATCAGACACAGTTAAGATCAAAATTCGTGCATCAACACCTTCTGCACGCAAGCCTTTAAGGGTATCTAAACCAGAAAGACCTTTCATATTCAGATCTAAAATGATTAAATCCGGGGATTCTTGAATCGCAATGGAAATGCCTTCTGTACCGCTTCCTACATCGGCAACGACTTCAAAATTCTCTTCTAATTCAACTAATTGTTTGATACCACGACGCATTAATGGATGGTCGTCGATAATTAATACTTTTAACTTTTCTTGCATAATATTCTCCAAGAGATAAGCGGACAAACATTCTATCGCCTGAAGGCGAAAACGTCCACAGCCTTAGATTATTTCTCAATAGATTTTCGAACGAAGGATTCTATCGGGATTTTGCCTATCTTCCAATGCATAATTTGCAGATAAATTTGATTTACCTCAAACAATGCTTGTTTTGATTGAGCTATTCGCAAGTCCTTTTGCTTTTAAATTTGAACGGCATAATACGCATGCCACTTTCTGTCGGATGCAATTGATAAAATTGAGGATAATTAAAATTCCGTTGCACCATTTTATACGGATTTTTACAATCTTTCGAGCCGAGTGATTGATAAATCTGATTCACTTCACGCACTTTATCATCTTTTGAACCTTCACATTGACGATAAATTTCGAGACGATTCTTTTCATCTAACAAATAAACGTTAAAGCTATTATCGGCATTATCCTCAAAGAAGAATTGTAAAAAACCTTCACTGGCAAACAAATCAATTTCAGGCGGATATCGACGGGCCTCTGGAATAATTTCTTTTTCTTCCAACTGAGTCGGTAAAACGTCCTCAAAATTGACCGCACTTTCTTTTCCACCATCAATAGGTTGCAAACTGATCCCTTTTTCTTCAAAGAAGAATTGCCAGTTTTTCCCTGCCACACGTAAACGGGAGTGCGTTGTTGGGCGACTGTCGCCTAATTGAATACTGATACAACGGTTTACAAGTACGCTCACTAAGTTTCGCAATGTGCGGTTGTAGTGTTTACTGTAACAGAAAACCTGTATAGAACGGGGCTGATTCACACCTTGATCAATTTTATTAGAAAGCACTTTTAAGGCAAGCAAAATCGCATTCTGCCCTTCAAAATGTAAAGTTCGAATTTCATTCCACACATTACGGTAAGTGAAATCAATGCTTCCTACCAAACTCTGTTCTAACTGACCAAAACTGAATAAATCACTTGGCGAAATATTTGATTTAAGCTCTTCGACTTGTGCGGTTGGATCATTCACCAAATTCACCGCGATAAATAGATCGCGGATTTCGCACTGTGAAGAAAGTGCCTCATTTGTCGGAACTTGGCTATTTGTATGCGGAAAAAATAACCGCAAATCAGCCACAAAATTACGTAAAGTAAGTTGGTCGATATTTTGGCTAATTAAGTGCAAATGGGTTTCAGCCGTCAACAAGCGATTAAAATAAGCCCACGCAACCACTTTATTTAAACTTTCGCCGTATTCAATCACACGTTCTTTCGAGAACATAATGTGGTGTGGCGGCTGATTTACCATATACCAACCATCTTTAAAGCGCTTATTGCCGTGAACTTCGATGAACGTGAGGTGTTCTTCTGTTAAGTTATAGGAAATTTGTGAGTTTAGTAACGTAATTTTACCCGGTAATTCTTCAAAGGCAGTATAAAGTTTGCGAGAAAGTACCGTAATATCTTGTGGAATCACACTAGAATTAATTTTATGTTTGCGTGCAAAATCCACCAGATTTCGATAACTCATCATCAAGAAATTCACCAAATTATTGTGACTTTCTTTCACCCGTTTGATTTTCCAATTTGGGCGCTGATCCAATTCTTCAATGCGCTCTTTTGACCAGCCCCATTCTTGAGCCATCATTTTCATATAAGAAATACGCCAGTTTGATGCGTGATATAACGCAAAGTCTTCTGTGGCTTTCACATAAAAACAAGAACGTACGAAATCAAGACGCTTAAATTCTGAATGTGCGGTCAAATATTGACTAATTCTCTCTAAAATCGCGATATAAGGGTCAAAATGATGTGCAGCGGTACTACGACCGGAAAGTAAATCTTCTTTAAATTGACGAGCAATTAAATGGGTATTTGGATATTCTTGGGCATAGGTTTCCAACAACAAGATTTTCATCACCGATTTATAAGGTGAATCAATACCTTTATAAAGTTGCCATAAGCTTGCACCAAAATATTCACTGGCTGAGAATTGCCCTAATCCACCGAAATCCACCCAATCATTTAAATTAAGCTCACCAGCCGCGACTAAACGAGCAACTTCGGCCTCATATTGTTTTTCATCTTCCACCCACAAGTGGAGCCACAATAATGGCTTGCCAGCAAGACGTACAGCGGAGCGATAAAATTCTTCCAACAGCAACATATATTGAGCTGAACCACTGTTTTCTTTAGTTAGTGGATCGGAATAACGTTCGTTACGGAAACGTTGTTGTGTCATCAAATAAAAATGCATTTCCACATGATATGTGGATGCCCATTGGCTAATTTTCTTCGTTTTTTCCGCTAAGCGCTGCTGTTCTTGTTCAGATAAATCATCTTGATGGCAGATCCAAATATCCAAATCCGAAGCTGAAGTTTGGCTAATGGAGCCAAAACTGCCCATCACATAAATACCTAAGATCTGCGCAAAAACAGCATCAGAATTGACCGCACTTTGCACGGCTTCGACAAGTTCAGGATGTTCTTTTGAGAGAAAATTTTGCTGATAATTGGAAAGAGTAAAATCGGCAATGCCTGCCGGGGCATCTTCCACATAACCCGGCAGAGCAGGATGATTAAGATGCAACAACAGCGGCACTAAAGAGACGATGTGTCGGAATGCATCACCTGAGCCCAATAATGCACGATCAAAACGACGTTTATCTAGAGTTTCGATACATTTTCGGGCTTGAGTGAGATCGTATTTCAAGGCTTCCTACCTATGACCATATAACTGATATTACTGTACCACTTAGCTCATCAGAAATCAAAAATTTAAATGATCTGACTTTTTGCCCTAAAAATGGTAGCATAGGGCATATTTCTATTTAAAATCAGCGGTATTTATGGCAGTACTTAAAACCTTAAAAATTGCAACCCGTCAAAGCCCTTTAGCACTTTGGCAGGCAAATTTTGTGAAAGATCAATTAGAAAAGTTCCACCCAACACTTTCTGTTGAATTAGTTCCGATGGTGACAAAAGGTGATGTAATCTTAGATTCCCCTCTGGCTAAAATTGGTGGAAAAGGCTTATTTGTTAAAGAGTTAGAAAACGCTTTACTTGAAAAACGTGCTGATATTGCCGTCCATTCAATGAAAGATGTACCGATGGAATTTCCAGAAGGTCTGGGCTTAAGTGTGATCTGTAAACGTGAAGATCCGCGCGATGCTTTCGTGTCTAATACATACCGTTCATTAGATAAATTACCGCAAGGCGCTATTGTCGGAACATCAAGCTTACGTCGTCAATGCCAATTAAAACAATTACGCCCTGATCTTGATATCCGTTCCTTGCGTGGCAATGTAGGAACCCGATTAAGTAAATTAGACAATGGCGAATACGATGCCATTATTTTAGCCTCAGCTGGCTTAATTCGTTTAGGGCTAGCGGAACGTATTGCCTCGTTTATTGAAGTGGAACAGTCGTTACCGGCTGCCGGACAAGGCGCAGTGGGCATTGAGTGCCGTGTTGATGATGAAGAAGTGAAAGCATTACTTGCGCCACTTTCAGATGCCACCACGACGACTTGTGTTTTGGCCGAGCGTGCAATGAATACCCGCTTACAAGGTGGTTGCCAAGTGCCAATCGGTGGCTATGCCATTGAGCAAAATGGCGAAATTTTCTTGCGCGCACTCGTCGGAGAAACCGATGGCTCTGCGATTATTCGTGCGGAAGGTAAAAGTGCGGTTGAAAATGCCGAAGCATTAGGCGTGACAATTGCTGAA
Source organism: Haemophilus parainfluenzae (assembly GCF_003252725.1). Classification (GTDB taxonomy): domain Bacteria; phylum Pseudomonadota; class Gammaproteobacteria; order Enterobacterales; family Pasteurellaceae; genus Haemophilus_D; species Haemophilus_D parainfluenzae_L. The sequence goes on along the minus strand of NZ_QEPO01000004.1, from coordinate 151,157 downwards.
CAACTTCTGGCACAAGGCGCAGATAAGATTCTGGCGAAGATTTACTCAGCATAGGTAATCACCATGGCCGTACTAGTCACTCGCCCTGATGAACGAGGAAAAGCCCTCGTTGACCAGCTGAATCAAGCCGGTGTGGTTGCCTTGCATTTGCCTTTGCTTTCTATTGAAGCAGGTGCTGAATTGGCTCAATTACCGATAAAACTTAATCAGCTAAAAAGTGGTGATTATGTGTTTTTGGTTTCAAAAAGTGCGGTCGATTTTGCGGATAAAACCCTGAAAGATATTGGCTTTAATTGGCGTCAAGATTTACAATACTTTACAGTTGGACATAGAACGGCACAGCATTTTTCCTGTCAAACTGAGTGTACTGTTCGTTATCCAATAACGTCGGAAAATACTGAAGGTGTATTAAATTTACCGCAAATGGCAGAATTAACAGATAAAAACTTGTTAATTTTACGTGGCAACGGTGGACGAGAATTATTACGCGAACAGACCACACTACGCGGCGCAACTGTTGAGACAGTCGAATGTTACCAACGCACGCCGATTAGTTATAATAACGAAGAGCAAACCAGTATTTGTATTCGTTCTGGTGTGCAAACCCTTGTGGTCACAAGCCTTGAAATTTTGCAGGCGTTAATCGAATTTGTGCCTGAAAATGAACAAAATTGGCTAAAAAATTGCTGTTTAGTCACGGTAAGTCAACGCATTGCGGATGTCGCAGTACAACAAGGTTGGCATAATGTGGTGGTTTCCGCTGGTGCGGACAATCAAAGTTTACTTAATACCTTACTTAATGAAGTAACTCCCCTTTCTCACTAAGGAAAAGATATGGCGAAAGAGAAATTAACCCCTGAAACGACAGATGAAATCCAAGAAACAGATGCAGTGGAAATTCAAACTGAAGATCGCGAGCCTGTTGCGCCACGTACACAAACCGTTGTGAAGAAAAGTGGTACTGGATTAAGTTTATTGGCTATTCTCATTGCACTTGGCGTGGGTGGTGCAGGTTATTATTTTGGCCAACAAAAAGTGGATGAATTCCAACAAAAATTGACCGCACTTGAAGCTCAAATCAATAATAAAACGGTGGTTTCAGCACCTGCTCAAGAAGTAAAATTTGATACTACACAGCTTGCTCAATTAGAGTCTGCGAATAAAGCAACGCAAAACAAAATTGCGCAAGTAGAAGAGCTAATCAATGCCAAATCACATGAGTTAGTTGGCTTACAATCACAAATCAATAAAGTGAGCGCACAAGCTAATGCTCAACAACCTACTGATTGGTTATTCTCTGAATCCGATTTCTTACTCAACAATGCATTGCGTAAATTAGTGTTAGATAATGATGTGGATACAGCGGTTTCACTCTTAAAACTCGCTGATGAGACTCTTGCTAAAGTGAATAACTCACAATCCGCGGCTATCCGTAGCGCAATCAATCAAGATCTGAAACAACTTCTCTCCGTAGCTGGCGTGGATCAAAATTCGGTCATGCAAAAATTATCGCAATTAGCTAATACGGTTGATGAGTTACCTGTGTTAGATGTGAATTTCGGTGATGATCAAAATGCAACAAAATTATCAGATTCTCTGTCTGACTGGGCAGAAAATGCAGAAAAAAGTGCGACCTCATTCTTGAATCACTTTATCCGTATTTCACCGAAACATGGTGCGGATCGCAAAGAATTATTAGCGCCAAACCAAGATATCTATTTGCGTGAAAACATTCGTTTACGCTTACAATTAGCAATTATGGCAGTGCCTCGTCAGCAAAATGAGCTTTATAAACAATCTTTAGAGGCCGTTGCATCTTGGATTCGTAGCTATTTTGATACCAATGCTGAAGTGACTCAAAGTTTCTTAAAATCAGTGGATGAATTATCTGAAGTATCCATCTATGTGGATGTGCCAAGCCAATTACAAAGCTTAAGTATGCTTGATAAGTACTTAAATCGTACACCTTTAGATGTGCAGAAAGTGGAAATCGAAGCAGAAAAAGCGGTTGATAATTCACCAAGAAAAGAAGAAGTAAAACCAGCACCTGAAGCGAAAGCGGAAGAGCCAAAAGCTGAAGAAAAACCCGCTGAAGCACCAGCTGCACAACCGGCAACTGAACCCCAACAATAAGGATAGATAATGTTTAGAGTTCTCTTTTTAATGATCGCCTTACTTGCCGGATTGATTGCAGGACCTTACCTCTCCGGTCAGCAAGGTTATGTCAGAGTTGAAACAGCAAACACCGTATATGAAATGTCACTCACCACATTAGTGATTCTCTTTGTGGTCACACTTGCAGTGATTTATTCGTTAGAGTGGTTGGTGACCCGTTTCTTCCGTTTAAGTAACAATACCTATAACTGGTTCTCTCGCCGTAAACGTGTGAAAGCACAGCGTCAAACCCTTGAAGGCTTGATGAAGATGAATGAAGGCGATTATGCCAAAGCAGAAAAACTGATTGGTAAAAATGCGAAACATTCTGCAGAGCCAGTATTAAATCTGATTAAAGCCGCTGAAGCTGCACAGCAACGCGGTGATGAATTCAGCGCAAACCGTTATTTAATTGAGGCGACTGAACTTGCAGGTTCAGATAACCTAGTTGTCGAAATTGCTCGCACCCGTATTTTATTACAACAAAATAAATTACCGGCTGCGCGCAGTTCCGTTGACAGTTTGCTTGAAATGTCAGATCGCAACAAAGAAGTATTAAAACTTGCTGCTGAAATTTATAGCCGCTCCAAAGCTTATCAAGCTTTAGATGAAATCTTAGATTTAATCGAAGGTTCAGGCTTATTCTCAGCTGAAGAATTTAAAGCGCTTCAACAAGAAACAGAAAATGGCTTGTTAGATGAGAAAATGAATGAAGAAGGCGTTGAAGGCTTGCTCGCATGGTGGGAAGCTCAGCCACGCCGTCGTCGCAATGATTTAGAATTAAAAACCGCTTTAATTCAACGCTTGATTGATTGCAACGACCATGAATCAGCTTATGAATTTACGCTTGAAATCATGAAAAAATTGGGTGATAACACCCCAATTAGCCCTGAGCTTTGCACGCAAATCACTCGTTTACAAGCAGAAGATAACAGCAAACTGCTTAAGTTAGTGGAAAAACGTGCAAAACGTGCCGATGAAAGCCAACGTTGTTGTCTCAATCGTGCATTAGGCTATCTTTATGTTCGTAATAACGATTTTGCTAAAGCAGCAGAAGCATTTAAAGAAGTTACTGCTTGCCCAACTCAACTTCAACCAAATGATGTCATGATGGCATCCTATGTGTTCGAACAAGCTGGCGACAAAGAAGCAGCGGAAAAAATTCGTCAGGACAGTTTAAAATCAGCCATGTCTATTCAAGACAAACCGGCTGAAATACAAGATGAACCAAAAACAGACGAAGAACCAACCGCACTTATTGCAAAACGTGATTAAAATAAACAAAGGCGGGGCTGAATAAAGCCCCGTTTTTTTATTCCTAACCACCACTTATTTCATTTAAAACCCACTTGTTATTACATTTCATTATAAGTAATAAATTTCCATTCTTTTCTCAACGATTCAAAATTTTTTACTATATCGTTACGCAAACGATTAAATTATAAAAAATGAATTGGGATTATATTTTAAGTGTCACCCCACGTTTTATTCATGCCACGCTGATGACCCTTCATCTCGCCTTTTGGGGCATTTTATTGTCGCTAGTGATTGGTGTGATTTGTGCGGTGATTACCACCTACAAAGTCAAATCATTAACTTGGCTAGTAAAAGGCTATATTGAGCTTTCTCGTAATACGCCTTTATTGATTCAAGTATTTTTTCTCTATTTTGGGCTGTCTAAAATTGGCCTGAAATTAGATGGGTTTACTTGCGGCATTATCGGCCTGGCATTTTTAGGTGGAAGCTATATGGCAGAAGCCTTTCGTGGTGGTCTGGAAGCGGTATCAAAAGGGCAAATTGAATCAGCCTTAAGTATTGGTCTAACCCCTTTTCAAGCTTTTCGTTATGTGATTTTTCCACAAGCCTTTGCGATTGCGACACCTGCAATTGGCGCAAATTACTTGTTCTTAATGAAAGAAACCTCGGTGATCAGCGCTGTCGCCGTCGCTGAACTGATGTTTGTAGCAAAAGAAGTCATCGGGCTCGATTACAAAACCAATGAAGCCTTATTTTTATTAGTGGTGTTTTATTTGATCATTCTATTACCGATGTCTCTGTTTATCAGTTATTTAGAACGCCGTACTCGGAGAGCAAAATATGGGGCTTGAGTTATTATTCCAAGGCAGCAACATTGAACGCTTGCTCAACGGTTTATGGGTAACGGCTGAAATTGCATTCGTTTCTGTCTTCTTCGCCTGTATTTTAGGTGTGATTTTTGGCGTAATCATGACAAGCAGAAATCCCATTATCAAAGCCATTTGTCGCTTTTATTTAGAATTTGTACGCATCATTCCATTATTAGCGTTACTTTTTCTCGCTTATTTCGGTTTAGCAAAATGGTTTGATATTCACTTAGATGGCATTTCTGTATGTATTTTGGTGTTTATTTTCTGGGGAACAGCAGAAATGGGCGATTTAGTGCGTGGTGCATTAACTTCCATTGAAAAACATCAAGTGGAATCCGCCTACGCTTTAGGTTTAACGCCGTTTCAAACCTTTGTGTATATTTTACTTCCGCAAAGTTTAAAACGTGTGACACCAAGTGCTATTAACCTCTTTACTCGCATGGTAAAAACCAGCTCTTTGGCGATGTTAATTGGTGTAGTCGAAGTGATTAAAGTCGGTCAACAAATTATCGAGCATTCATTATTTAGTAATCAATCGGCGGCGCTTTGGATTTACGGTGTCATTTTCGGTTTATATTTTGTGATTTGTTACCCGCTATCCTTATTTTCCCGTTATTTAGAAACCCGTTGGGAAAGTTAATTTTTATTAGGAAAACACATGGCGTTATTAGAAATTAAAAACCTCGTCAAAAATTACGGTGATGTAGAAGCACTCAAAGGCATCAATCTTTCTATAGAGAAAGGCGAAGTTGTCGTTATTTTAGGTCCATCGGGTTGTGGTAAAAGTACTTTTTTACGCTGCCTAAATGGGCTAGAGGAAATAAAGCGCGGTCAGATTTTGCTGCAAAATGCAGGCGAATTAGGCAAAGACATTCCTTGGGTCAAAGCGCGCCAACGCATTGGGATGGTATTCCAAAGTTATGAACTATTCGCTCATTTATCAGTGATTGACAATATTTTACTTGGCCCTTTAAAAGTACAAAAACGCGATCGCGCAGAAGCTGAAAAACAAGCCGATGAGTTACTTAAACGTGTAGGTCTATATGACCGAAAAAATGCTTATCCGCGAGAATTATCAGGTGGGCAAAAACAGCGAATTGCTATTGTGCGTTCACTATGCATGAACCCTGAAATTATTCTGTTCGATGAAGTAACCGCTGCCCTTGACCCTGAAATGGTACGTGAAGTACTTGATGTAATTTTAGGCCTCGCTAAAGACGGTATGACGATGCTCATCGTTACCCACGAAATGAACTTCGCCCGCCAAGTAGCCAATCGCATTGTGTTTATGGATAAAGGGCAAATTATTGAACAAGCAAAACCGGAAGATTTCTTCACGAATCCAACCACGGATCGTGCGAAAACATTCTTAAATATCTTAAATTATGAACCGAGAGGGACAAACTATGAAGAAAACATTTAAAACATTGACCGCACTTTTCGCCACAGCTACATTAGCATTTGGCTTAACCGCGTGTAATGATAAAGAACCGGCTAAAGACGGAGCAAAAACGGTTTCAAGCCTTGAGCAAATACAAAAAGATGGCAAAGTGCGCATTGGTGTATTTAGCGATAAACCACCATTTGGTTATGTAGATGCGCAAGGTAAAAGCCAAGGCTTTGATGTCGAAATTGGTAAAGCGATCGGTAAAGATTTATTAGGTGACGAAAACAAAGTGGAATTTGTTTTAGTGGATGCCGCAAACCGTGCTGAATACTTACTTTCTAAGAAAGTTGATATCATTCTCGCCAACTTCACTGTAACACCAGCTCGTAAAGAAGTGGTAGATTTTGCGAATCCATATATGAAAGTGGCACTCGGTGTCGTATCAAAAGATGGCTCAGTCATTACTGATCTTGAACAATTAAAAGGCAAAACCTTGATCGTGGATAAAGGCACTACTGCTGATATTTTCTTCACCAAAAACTATCCAGATGTGAAGTTATTGAAATTCGAACAAAATACCGAAACCTTTGAAGCCTTACGTGATGGCCGTGGTGATGCATTATCTAATGACAATACCTTCTTATTCGCTTGGGCAAAACAAAATCCAGGTTATACCGTGGGCGTAAAAAACTTTGGCGATCAAGATGTTATTGCACCAGCTGTTCGCAAAGATGCACCGGAATTGTTAAATTGGTTAAATAACGAAATCCAAACCTTAGGCAAAGATGGGCGTTTAAAACAAGCTTATGAAAAAACCTTATTGCCAGTTTATGGTGATACCGTCAGCGAAAGCGATATCGTGGTTGAATATAAATAATTTAACCCCATTCACTTCTCCTTTAGTCCAACTCAAGGAGAAGTGAAAACTTACTAAGTTTTGACCGCACTTCCAATTTTAAATGCGAAATATGTTTTTTCTAGATATATGCCTATTTTACCCTTCAACAGCATTTCTTGTATTATCACTTTATAACATCTAAATTTGATAATGATTCTTATTTATGGCAATATTCTGATGTTTTATTCAGACAGGAGTTTATATGCAAAAAAAATCAACAATTCGTTTAATTTTGGCCGTTCTATTACTGACTTTTGGTATCACTACTCAAGCAGAAATAAAAACAATCAAAGATGTATTAGGACGAGAAGTTAACGTTGATGTGCCCGTAAAAAATGCCGTGTTAGGCTTTTACTATCCTGATTACATTGCTGTTACGGGTGTTGAAAATTTTAAATATGTTAAAGGTATCTCACGTGAATTTTGGGAAAAATTTAATCCAGGAAGTTGGGCATTGTTTTCTGAAAAAATGCCTGAACTCAAAAATATTGCTGATATTGGTAATGTAAATACAGGAACTTTCTCAACCGAAAAAACCTTGGCATTAAAACCTGATGTATTGATTCTTGCAGAATGGCAATATCAAACTATTGGTTCCGAACTACCAAAGTTAGAACAAGCTGGCGTTCCAATTATTGTTGTCGATTTTAATGCTCAAAGTGTAGAACGACACACCCAAAGCGCAAAGATTTTTGGGCAACTTGCAGGTACCGAAGAACGAGCAAATAAAATTGCAGATGAATATGCTCAAGGCATTACTGATATTCAAAAACGTGTAAAAGAGGCTAACCTACCTAAACCTAAAATCTATGTAGAATTTGGCAATAAAGGTCCTAGTGAATATAGCTTTACCTTTGGTAAAAATATGTGGGGTGCTATTGCTGAAACTGTTGGCGGGGATAACGTAAGCGCGCCTTTTGTCGAAAATTGGGGACCAATTAATCCAGAACAACTTCTTGCCGCACAACCTGAAGTTATTATGATTTCTGGCACAGAAATGGGGCATGAAACTAACGATGAAATGATGGCGATGGGAATAAACATCAATGAACAGGATGCACAAAAACGCCTAAAAGGTTTCTTAACCCGTGCAGGGTGGCAAGATTTACCTGCAGTTAAAAACCACCGTGTTTACGGTATTTATCATACGGCTTCTCGCTCACTAAGTGATCTAGCAGCCGCTCAATTTATGGCAAAAGCACTTTACCCAAAACTTTTTGAAGACATAGACCCACAAAAAACCTTTATGGATTTCCATAAAAACTATTTGCCTATCATACCTAGTGGTACATTTTTTATTAAATTGAAAGATTAAACAATTCATAAGGTGAGCGATGCTCACCTTTTTTATATTCTCACTGCCTTTCATAAGTGAAAACTCCTTTATTTTTGACCGCTCTTTGGAAGATGCGGTGTAAATCTCGCCTTTAATGGCATTCTTTCCTGAATACGTTCCCGATTAATCTGTAACGCCGCCTCTGTGGCTTCATAGTCCAACCATAAACTTGGATCATCGGGTAACGTTTCATTCCAAATATACTGCACGTTAAAGCCTCGCGCCTTACATTCCGCATGCAATGCATCATACCGTTTCTTTAAAAACGCCAATTTATTAAAGAAAAAGCGCACATGCCCTTCACCTAATTTATATTCCGTAGGCTGTCCTTTCAAATGAAATTTACCTTTCGCCACGGCGTTAGGAATGCGGGTTAATTCGCGATGCTCCGCTAAAAGATGCTGATCACAAAGCTCCGCTGGCGGAACAAGATTAATTCGAGTCATAATCGATACCAAATAAAAAGGAACATAGTACGGGGCGTAAAGGTATTTGTCTATCTCATAATAAATACGCCCCAAAAGATTAATTATTTTTCTTTGATTTTCACATAAATCAACCTTTGTTAAACTCATTAAAAATATCGTTATTGAAGGAACCCGCATGTCTGTCAAAACATTTGAAAAATTGACCGCACTTTTAGATAAACATCAAGCACGCTATCGTGTCGTTGAACACCCCACAGCAGGAAAATCAGAAGAAGTGGCTAAAATTCGTGGTACAGAATTAGGGCAAGGGGCAAAAGCGCTAGTATGCAAAGTGAAAGGAAATGGCGTAAAACAAGCAGTGTTAGTTATATTGCCGGCTGATCAACAATCTGATTTAAGCAAAGTTGCAGCCTATTTAGGCGGCACGAAAGCCTCGCTTGCTAGTCCTGCAGAAGTAGATACCCTAACTGACTGTGTATTTGGTGCAATTCCGCCTTTTAGCTTTCATCCTAATTTGTTATTAATTGCCGATCCTAGCTTACTGTCTCGTTATGATGAATTAGCATTTAATGCAGGTACGTTAGAACGCTCTATTATTCTCAATACGCAAGATTATGCCTCAATCGTTCAGCCCACATTAGTGGATGTAATAAAAACCGAATAGAGAAAAGATTGGTTGTCTTTCATTTGATTGATACAATGCTTCCGTTTTTCTATTAATTGGACATCTCATGAAAAAATATCTTAAAGCATTTATTCTTTTACCGTTGATTATTCAAATTATTGGCACTATTGGCCTAATGTTCGCAAACAATGATGCCGATGGATTTCAATCTTCAGCGATTACCGTCTTTATCGTGGCTGCGGTACCGACTTTTCTCATTACACTTTGGGCAGCATTTCACCGTTATGCGAGTTATCACGTAAAAGCTATCGCATTAATTTCGGTACTAATTGGATTTTGTTATACCGTCGTAGCGGGGATCTTTTATGCAACTCTAGTAAATGATATGGGATTTGGCGAATGGTTACGTGCAGGAGGATTAGAAATTACCTGCTTAATGGCCGCAGGTTTGGCACTTTATTCTGTTATGGTACTACCGCTCTTGTTACCTAAAGAACGCCCACTATAAGGCGATTTGAGGCGAATATTGAGCAGTTAAATCCACTAAATCTGCTAATGAAATTGACCGCACTTGATTGTTTTCTGGCAAACGTGCGGTTAAATTTCGGGCTAAAACATCCTGCTCCAACACAAAACATTGCCCTTTGCATTGAGTAAACATTTCCCCATACTTTACCGCTAGCAACACGCCATCTTGCCATAAAACCACCGCATCATTTTCCGTGATTTCAGTCAAAGAACGTTGAAGTTCTGTCTCAGAATAATGAGCTTGAGAAAAGGTATAAAGCATAATATTCCTTAAAACGTAAACACTTTTTCTGCTTGGCTAAGTTTATTGATCAGCGAAGTGCGGTCAATTTTTTCAGCAGAAATGATGAGTTGTTCTGTTTGCAAATTGTATTGGTCGAGTGAAGTGGCACAGACAAAGCGCTGTTCAATATCGTATAAATCTAACAGCTTGAAGGTTCGAATAAAATCTTTTTGTAACAATAACTCAGGATTTTGCCCATCGAGTAAATTTAATACGCCATCATCGATAAAAAAGACACCGATTTCCTCTTCATCACAAAATGCTGTCGCAGCAAGCAAAGCATCTAAACCTTCACGAGAAATCGCGTTTCCATGCGGTGCGGTACGAAATAAGAATGCCAGCTTCATAACGTCACCACCCGATCTGCTTTTAATGCCATCGCCATAAACTCGCCTAAGCCTGTAATCTCAAAACCTTCTGCAAGATTCGTTTTATCTGTCTCTTTTGCCGTAAGTGCATCCACCACACCACGACGTTGTGAAGCGGCTACACATAAATGCAAAGGAATATGATGCTGTGCTGACAAGGCTTGCCAAGCTTGCGTGAGATTAAATTCATCATTGGCAGGATAAACCAAGCCATTGCCATTACTCACACCGTCTTGGAAGAAGAAAATTTGGCTAATGACATGCCCTTTTTCGAGTAAAGCTTGGGCAAATTGATAGGCAAGAAAAGCCCCTTGTTTTCCATAAATGGGACTTTTCACGGCGAGAACATAGTTCATTACTCTTGCTCTTGTTTGATTTGACGAATATACAAATACACGGTGTGGCGAGAAATCGCGAGGCGATCAGCCACTAAATTGATCGCATCTTTAATATCAAAAATGCCTTTTTCGTAAAGTGAAATCACAATCTGACGGTTCTTATTATTATTCGAAACCGAGCGATCTGCATTCACTTCTTCAATGGTTTTTTCTACCGTTTGTGTCACCAATTCTTCCACTGAACTTGCAAAATTGACGGAAGAGGTTTCATTTTGTTCCTGCGTTGGCATAAAGGCCTGCATAAATTGAGAAACCGGCACATCCAAATTGATATTGATACAAAGTAAACCAATAATGCGTTGTTTGCCATTTCGAATAGCGATGGTCACAGACTTCATCAACACATTACCTTTCGCTCGCGTGAAATAAGGCTTAGACACACTCTCGCTTTGCATATTACGCAAGGATTTCAGGGCTAAATCCGTAATCGGTGAACCCACTTGGCGATTGGTATTATGTCCGTTGGCAATACAAATCGCAGAATGCTCAATGTCTTCCAAAGAGTGTAATACGATTTCACAATGCTTGCCAATCAACGCGCTCACGCCATCAACTACCGCTTTATAGGAAATCAGAATAGCACGATCTTCATCGGTGAAAGGTTGTCTATCGGTTAGTATCATTTTCTAAATCTGGTAGGGAAAATGACCGCACTTTGGACAAAGTGCGGTTGAATTAAGGATTATTTTTTAGGATTAACGTCTAATACTTCAACTTCGAAGTAAAGTGTTGCATCAGGTGGAATTGAATCGCCTGCACCTTGTTTGCCATAAGCTAATTCAGGTGGAATCACTAATTCAATTTTACCGCCTTTCTTCACTAACTGAAGACCTTCAGTCCAACCTTTGATCACTTGGTTTAATTTAAATTCAACCGGTTGACCACGTTCAACAGAGCTATCAAATACTTTACCATCTGGTAATTTACCGGTGTAATGTACTTTCACAGTATCTGTTGCTTTAATTGCATCACCTTTACCTGCTTCGGTAATTTTGTAAAGTAAGCCATCTTTAGTGCTTTTTACGCCATCTTTTTTCGCAAATTCAGCGCGGTATTTATCGCCTTCTTCTTTTGCGGCTTTCGCTTGTTGTTCTACTTTTGCTTTCGCTGCAGACACTAATTGCTCTTGAATACCATCTAAGGTTTGTTGAATTTTTTCGTCTTTACGAACATCAACTTTACCTTCTAATGCATCTTTTAAGCCATCTAAAATACGCGCATTGTCGTATTGAATCACTTCTTTTTGAGCATCCACTAAATCTTTTACTTGGTTACCCATTAATGCACCTACAGCATAAGACGCATCGCTTGCGCTTGGCGCTGCTTTATCTTCTGCAAAAACAGAACCTGAAACGACCGCACTTACCATAAGTGCAGCAAGAGAAAGCTTTTGAATTTTCAACATTTTGCTTGATCCTTTATAATAGAAACGGAATAGCGAATAGGTTAAATCGGATTGACTAAATTCACAACATTTTTTTAAAAATTAGAGAAATTTTATGCAAAATCAACAAATTTTAGAAGATCGCATCGCCGAACTTGAAATGAAAATTGCTTTTCAAGAACAACTTTTAGACGAACTCAACCAAGCATTAGTTCAACAACAGTTTGATATGGATAAAATTCAACTTCAACTCCGCTATCTCGCCGGCAAATTAAAAGATATGCAACCTTCTAATATTGCCAGCCAAGCAGAAGAAACACCGCCTCCGCATTATTAAAATGTAATAAAACCATATTTTTAGCTAAATGCGTGATCTTCATCACAAATTCATGAAAAATATTTTTATTTTATTGAAAAAATAACTAAGTGTTTTTATGGTTACCTCTATAGTTGTAAGCCAAATAGAGGATGTAAAAATGGCAAAGTTAGAAATAAAAAATATTACAAAAAAATTTGGTGACTTTTACGCAGCAAATAATATTACTTTTACCGCTGAAGAAGGCGAGTTTGTCACCTTATTAGGACCAAGCGGCTGTGGTAAAACCTCCTTATTAAAATTAATCGCTGGATTTCATGTGGCTGATGAAGGTGAAATCCTTATCGGAGGAAAAAATGTTAACAATGTTCCTCCAGAAAAACGCAATACAGCCATGTGTTTCCAATCCTATGCCCTTTTCCCTCACCTCAACGTTTCTCACAATATTTGCTATGGTTTAAAGCAACGTAAAATTGATATTGAAGAACAAAAACAGCGTTTAAATCTCGCATTGAAACAAATGGATTTAGAATTTCATAAATTGAAATTACCCAATGAGCTTTCTGGAGGTCAACAGCAACGTGTCGCATTAGCCAGAGCCATGGTCACTCGTCCAGATGTAATTTTATTTGATGAACCGCTTTCCAACTTAGATGCCAAATTACGCGAAAGTGTACGTTTTGAAATTAAGCAACTCTCAAAACAATATAATTTGACGAGTATTTATGTGACTCACGATCAGGCTGAAGCCCTAACTATGTCAGATAAAATCATCGTGTTAAATAAAGGCTCTATTGAGCAAATTGGCTCTCCTCAAGATATTTATCATCATCCTAAAAACCGCTTTGTGGCGGATTTTATTGGCATTGCCAATATCACAGAAGCCAATGTAAAAAATATCGGTGATAACCTTTATGCTGTTAGTTCTATTTTTGGCGATTTCACCGTATTTTCAGAGAAAAAACCGGAATCAGAACGAATTTATATTTGCTTTCGACCGGAAGACATTGAATTGTTACCAAACGCACAAACGGAAGCTGAAAACCAAATTACAGTAGATATCATCAACACCGCTTTTATGGGCAATATCACGGAAGTGCAAGGAGTCATTAAACGTAATGATGAAGAGAAAAAATTACGCCTGCAACTAACAAAATGTCCGAATTTGAGCGATAAACTCACCTTTACGGTTCCCCGCCATGCGATTAAATTCTTGGAGTCCGTAAAATGAAAAGTCTCAAAAATGATGTAAAAGCATGGTTATTGCTATGCAGCGGTTTAGGTACAATCCTATTTTTAATGGGGTCCACATTCTACATTGTCGTCTCTCAAAGCCTTGGTTTATACAGTATGGGTGGGGAAGAAAGCCAATTTAGTTTGGAGTATTGGCAAGCCGTATTAAATAGCCCTGTATTCCAAAATTCGTATATTTATTCCGTAAAAGTGTCTTTATTAGGAGCGATTTTATCCATCATCGTGGCTTATCCCATTGCCATGTGGTTACGTAAAAAATTACCAGCTAAGGTAACGATCATCACCATCTTGCGGGCACCTATGTTGGTACCGGGATTGGTTGCAGCCTTCTTGTTCGTCAATATGATTTCTTACCACGGCATTCTTAACGAAGTATTCGTTTATTTAGGCATTTGGGACGAACCGAAAACCCTACAAAATGACGAATTTGGCTGGGGGGTAGTAATTTTACAAATGTGGAAAAACATTCCTTTTGCTTTAATTCTTATTGGTGGCGCGGTTAATTCGTTGAAAACCGATTTATTAGATGCCGCTGCAAATTTAGGTTCGAATCCTTGGCAACGTTTTCGTTATGTGATCTTCCCTCTAACCTTAGGTGCGGTACAAGTTTCCTTTATTTTAATATTTATCGGCGCACTCGGTGATTTCGCCTTTTATAGCATTGCCGGTCCTCGCAGTACCTATTCTTTAGCGCGTTTAATGCAAATGTCTGCCTATGAATTTGAAGAATGGAATCAAAGTGCGGTCATGGCATTAACGATTATGTTGACCTCTGCCTTCTTCACCATCCTAGTGTCATTATTGATTAAACCATTAGCCGTCAAACGTGGAGAAGTCAAATGAATAGTTCCGCACAAATCACAACGAAAAATGGTCGATTAATCGCACGTATTTCCTTAACGTTCTTTATTCTTGCTAATTTTATTTGGTTGTTCCTACCCTTTTTAATGGCAGGTTTATGGTCATTGGTAGATCCCGCTAAACCGTGGAGTTATCCAGATATTTTCCCTCAATCATTATCTTTTGAGCGTTGGAAAATCGTCTGGGAAACCACCTCTTTACCTGAAGCAATGTTTAATAGCTATACCATTGCGCCTACGGTTTCTCTGATCACTATTTTACTCTCTCTCCCAACAGCTTATGCATTTGGACGTATGGACTTTAGAGGTAAAAAATTAGCAGAATTATTAACACTGATTCCATTGGTTATTCCAGGCATGATTATTGCCCTATTCTTTAGCCGTATGTTATTGGATTTAAATATTAATAATCCATTCATCGGCATTGTTATTGGGCATGTTGTACTCACGTTACCTTATGCTATTCGGATTTTATCCGCGGGCTTTTCTTCTGTACCGCAAGACCTTATTGATGCTAGCCGTGACTTAGGTGCATCTAAATTTACCGTTTTCAAAGACGTATATATGCCGATGTTAAAACCCAGTTTTTTAGCATCAATTATTTTCTGTTTAGTGAAAAGTATTGAAGAGTTTGCTATCGCTTTCGTTATCGGCTCACCAGACTTTATTACCGTGCCAACCATTTTATATTCTTTCCTCGGTTATTCTTTTATTCGTCCGAATGCGGCCGTTGTATCGATTATTTTGTTGGTACCAAACATTATTTTGATGATGATTATCGAAAAATTGTTGAAAGGGAATTATCTCTCTCAATCCACAGGAAAAGCATAATTTTCACAAGGAGCATCTTATGCAAAAAAATATCCGTAAACTTCTATCCATTGGTCTTACCGCTGCCGCCTTGGCTGTCAGTACTTTTTCCTCGGCTTCCACTGACTTAAGTGGTAAATCTTGGAGCGAAATCGAAGAACTCGCTAAAAAAGAAGGAAAATTGACAGTTAGCGTTTGGTATTTGCAGCCGCAATTCCGTAATTTTGTCAAAGAATTTGAAAATCAATACGGTATTAAAGTCAAAGTACCTGAAGGCACCTTGGACGGTAATATCAATAAACTGATTGCTGAAAAAAATCTAGAAACCGGCAAAATGGATGTGGTTGTGTTAAATGCTGACCGTTTAGGCAACGTAGCGAAAAATGACATTCTTTTAAAACTCAATAACTTACCAAATTTCGATAAATTAAATCACCACTTACAAGGTGTTGAATTAGGCGATATGGCTGTAGGTTACTGGGGTAACCAAACCGGTCTAGCTTATGATCCTATGCGAATCAAAGAAGAGGAACTGCCACAATCTTGGGCTGATATGGAAAGTTATATTGATAAAAATCCAAAAAAATTCGGCTATTCTGATCCAAACGGTGGCAGCTCCGGTAATGCCTTCATTCAGCGAGCTTTAGTATATATTAATGGTGATTATGATTACCGTACCGATAAAATTGATGAAGCACAGATTGCTAATTGGAAGAAAACCTGGGATTGGTTCAGCAGTAAAAAAGATGCGCTAATCCGTACAGCTTCGAATGCTGATAGTCTAACCCGTTTAAACGATGGTGAGTTAGTGATTGTCTCTGCATGGCAAGATCACTTGTTCAGCTTGCAAAAACAAGGTGCAATTACTGAGCGTTTAAAATTCTATGTACCAAAATTTGGGATGCCTGGCGGTGGTAATGTTGTAACCGTAGCAAAAAATGCGCCTAACCCAGCCGCATCACTTGTTTTCGTGCATTGGATTACCTCACCTGAAGTACAACAGAAATTAAACCAAGAATTCGGTGTTCGTCCACTAAATAGTGAATCTGGTTTGAAAGATACTATTTTCTTCTCAACACCATGGCGTAAAGCCGAAATGGAAGCCTTCACAAAAGAGGTTATTTCGAGATAAACAACAAACCGCACTTTAACGTGCGGTTTACTTTTATAGGCTTATAGGCTAATAAAGTGCAGTCAGTTTTAACCAGATTTACAACCAAACAAAATAAGTCATACTGCCGATGATGGCGATACAGAATAGGTTTAAAATCAAACCGACTTTGGCCATATCAAGTTGTTTCACATTGCCTGTTGCAAACACAATAGCATTTGGCGGTGTAGCGATTGGCAACATAAATGCACAACTTGCCCCACAAGCGATAATTGCGGCTAAAGCGATAGGCGGTAAATTCATAGATTGTGCCACTGAAATCACAATTGGCATAATCAACGCCGCACTGGCGGTATTCGATGTAAATTCTGTTAGGAAAATAATAAATGCCGTCATCACAAAGCAAAGTACCCAAAGTGGTTTGGTTTGCACAAACTGAACGATACTATCCGCCATAATCTTACTGGCACCAGAATCTTTCATCACGATACTGAGTGTTAAACCACCACCGAATAAAACGAGCACGCCCCATTCAACACGCTCTTGAATTTCTTTCCAACTCGCAACACCTGAAACACAAATAAAGATCACAACGCATAGCGCAATCACGGTATCAAAGTTTTCGATTTTTTTCGGCAATTCAAGGAAAGCCGTAATCCATGGGTTTAAGAGAGAGCTGAAAAGCAACATAATCGCCATACCGATAAAGATCAGTAAGGTAATAATATTTTTTCGATTAAAGCTGACTTTCTCAAGTGACGGATTAAAATCTACAGAAAAGTCTGGACGTAAAATCACCCATAAAGAAAAAATCATTGAAGGCACAAGAAGTACCATCACCGGGAAACCGTAACCTAACCATTCCGTGAAGGTCACTTGAATTTGAGACGCCAAAATGGCATTCGGTGCACTTCCCACTAATGTACCAATACCACCGATACTGGCGCTAAATGCCATGCCTAACAATACGAAGGCGTACAACCGATGATTTTTCTCTGCATTGATACCTTTTAACATCCCCATCGTGAGCGGTAACATCATCGCCGCCACAGCGGTGTTGTTAATCCACATAGAAAGGAATGTAGTTACGGTGAAGAGGTAGGTAATAGAAAGTTTTAAGTTTCCTTTGGCCAAACGAATAATGTAATTCGCAATAATCTTATCTAGATTCTGAATTTGCAACACCGCAGCCACCACAAATCCCCCAAAGAACATATAAATAATTGGGGTAGAGAATGGTGCGAGCGCTTTTTGTGTATTAATCAAGCCTAATCCTATGGCCACGACAGGCACCATAAGGGATGTCACGGTAATATTAAAGGCTTCCGTTAACCATAAAATACCAATAAAAATCAGCAAGGCTAACCCGCGATTCTCTTGAGCAGAAAACGGCAGTATTTTGATTAACACCAACATGAAGACAAAGTCTAAGGCAAGAATAATGAGACTTTTATATTTAGAGAGAAAGGTTTGTTGAGTTTGCATATACAATCTCCTATAAAACGATAGGGGAGATTATTAATTAGCATTTAACAGAGAAAATTGAAACATATTTTTAACAAATTTGTGATGCGCTTCAAACTATTTTTGTATAAACAACAAACCGCACCTAAAAGTGCGGTCTGTTTTGCTTTCGTTTTTTATTGTTGCATACGAGCTTGAATACGTTCTGGCAATCTTAATCCAACGAGAGCAACAAGGACAATTGTCCAGAATAAGGTGACATACACAAGGGCTGAACCAAGTCCCACTCTTTCGCTAAGTGCGGCGGCAATTACAGGAGACACCCCACCGCCGATCGCAGCGAAGTTATAGATGAAACCAATACCTGTGCTTCGCATTTCAGCTGGGAAGAAAGTGGCCATATATTTTGGCACTAAACCGGCAATACCTAAGTTAGTTGCAAGTAAGAAGAAGAGCAACGCACCAAGTGCTAATACATTATTTTCTGGCAAATAGAATACTGGGAAGAGGAAGAAAAGCGATAACAATAAGCTATATACAAAGGTTTTCTTCTCACCCAATTTATCCCCGATAAAGCCTGCAATTAAGGTACCGATGAGGATACCAAAGCCTGCCCAGAACATCAGTGATTTCACATTTTCAGCATAGCCATTTTCTTTGAGATAAAGTGGAAGTAAACCTACTACCGGCCAGTTTACGGAGAAAATTGAATAGCAAACTAAGAAAATAATTAAAGTAATTGGTAATTGTTTTTTAGTGAATAGGTCAGTAAGTGGAACTTTATTCACTTTACCCGCTGCTTTCGCTTGTGCCCATTCTTCACTTTCTGGTGCATGACGACGAACGTAGAGCACTAAAGCAACTGGTGCTAAACCGATGAAGAAAGCCATACGCCAACCATAAGTTTGAGATACCCAAGGAATCACTTGAGAAGCAAGAATATTACCAATGGAGAAGCCACTCACTAAGAATGCACTGGCTTTTGTACGTAAATGTTGTGGCCAGCTTTCAATGGCATAAGAGGAAGAACAAGCATATTCGCCCGCCATCCCCATACCGATAATCATACGGAAGATGAAAAGCCAAATATAACTGGTGGATAATCCGCACAAGAATGTGCCGACGGAATACGTAATAATGGAAACAATCATCGCCAAACGACGACCATATTTATCGGCAAAACTACCAAAAATCGCCCCACCTAATGGACGTGCGACGAAGGCTGCAAGTAATAATGTGGATGTTTCCGTTGTGCTCATGGCGAATTCTTTTTGAATATCCAAAAGCACGTAAGTGATAAGCATATAATCGAAGCCATCAAAAACATAACCTAACCAAGCCGCAAATAACGCTTTTTTTTGCGTAGGACTGACTTCTTTATACCATGGTAATGATGTTGCCATAACAACCTCCCTTCCTTGTATTTGAGAATTTTGTGGTATAGATCACAGAATTTAAAATCACTGCTAATTTCTGCTTGCATAAATAAAGATAAGACGTATGATGTCTTATGTCAATTAGAGAGAATGAGAGCTGGATCACAAATTCAGAAAATAGATTAGAAAATGAGAACAGAAATGAAAAAAACAAGTAAAAAAGAAGCAAGTCTCGTTTTGCAGGATAAAATCAAATCGCTCATCATCAAACAAAATCTTAAATCTGGCGATTTGATGCCAACAGAAAATGAACTGATTGAACAGCTCGGAGTGAGCCGTTCCAGTTTACGTGAAGCCATTAAATCATTAGAGGCGCTACACATTTTAGACATTCGCCATGGCGTCGGTACCTTTGTGAGTGAATCATCTCTTGTACCCATGATTCGTGGATTAAGTTTTCACACCCAACTGAATTTGCATAATGATCATAATCAGCTGATTAATATTTTGGATATTCGGGAAATTTTGGAATACGGCTTTGCTCCAATGGTGTTAGGAAAAATTAGCCAAGAACAGACCGCACTTTTGCAAAAATCAGTGGCCAATATGGAAAAAAATGCCCGTGAGCAAAAATTTTCCCCAAAAGATGAATACCACATTCATTTAAGACTTTATGAACCATTAAATAACCCATTACTGATTCAATATTTAGATGCGTTTTGGCAAATTTATCAACAAGTGGAAAAAGGCTTACCGCCACCAACACTTTCGCCTGAAAAATCAGCCATGCAACATCGCGAATTAATTGATGCCGTAGAAGCACATGATTTGGTACGGATGCAACGCGCGATCTTGCAGTATTTCCAAAGTATTCGCCAACGCTTACAACAAGGAGGGCATGATGCAAACTAATGGATTAAACATTGCCTTAATCGGCTGCGGATTTTTTGGTGTTCAGTTAGCTTCAGCATTTGACAAAGCCCAAGCAAACTTAATTGCGGTGACCGATATCAACCCTTCTCTTGCACAAAAACTTGCAGATCAATATGGCAGCCAAGCCTTTTTTAGTGTGGAAGAAATGTTGGCTGAAACCAAACCTGATTTAGTGGTTATCGCCACACCAAACTACGCCCATTATTCCCCAGCAATCTTAGCGTTAAACGCTGGCTGTCATGTCTTTATTGAAACACCTTTTACCTTAAGCTCTTCTCAAGGCCAACATTTACGCCGTCTTGCTGAAGAAAAAGGCAAATTCATTTTTGTAGGCCATTTAGAGCGTACGTTACCTGGCATGTTAAAAGTCAAAGCGGCTTTAGAACAAGGAAAATTAGGCCGCATTACTGTAGCACGAGCCATGCGTCAGCGTTGGATTGAAAACCTACCAAATAAAGAATGGTGGAAATTAGATGCCAATCTTACGGGCGGTGAGCTTTTCCACCTCATTCATGAATTGGATTTACTCTGTTGGTTACTAGGCGATATTGAGGCTGTTTTTGCTCAGGCAGCTAATCAAGCGCATCACGATACGCCAGATAGCCGTGATGTGTTGCAGTTGTTATTACGTTTTAAAAATGGCGTGTTAGGTTCGCTCGAAATGGGCACCGCTTATCGGTTACACCAATGGGGCATTCAAATTCATGGTGAAAATGGTGTGATTGAAGTCAATTTCTTTACCTCAAGTGTCACATTTAATTATCTAGATGGAAAAATAGAACACGTTGATTTATTTGATGAATTTGAGGCTGATTTATCTTTACGCGAAAGTGCAAAAGGTACACAGCAATATAATGTCACCCACGCACCTTGCCAACTTTGGTTAAGCCGAGCGGCTGAAATCGAAGTGCAAAGCGTGGTAGAGCACTTAACACAAGGAAAAACCAGCCCATTAAGTCTATGTTTAACTGAAGCCATCGAAGTTGCAGAAGCAGCGAAGCAATCCATGGTAACAGAAAAACAAATCTCAGTGAAAAAATAAGGAGTTTATTATGATGCGATATGGTGTTGTTGGCGTTGGCTATTTTGGTGCAGATTTAGCCCGTTTCATGAATGAATTTGATGATGCACAGATTACCATGGTATATGACCCTGAAAATGGTGAAACCATTGCTCAAGAATTACAATGCGTAGCGGCAAAATCTCTTGAAGAATTGGTCACATCACCTGATGTGGATTGCGTAATTGTCGCCACCCCAAACTACTTACACAAAGAACCGGTAATCCTATCAGCGAAAAACAAAAAACACGTTTTCTGTGAAAAACCAATCGCCTTAAGTTATCAAGACTGTGACGACATGGTCCGCGCTTGCGAAGAAAATGGCGTTACCTTTATGGCTGGCCATGTAATGAACTTCTTTAACGGTGTTCACCACGCCAAAGAATTAATCAATCAAGGCGTGATCGGTAAAGTGCTTTATTGTCACACCGCACGTAACGGCTGGGAAGAACAACAACCAACCATTTCATGGAAAAAAATCCGTGAAAAATCTGGCGGTCACTTATACCACCATATTCACGAATTAGACTGCGTACAATTCATTATGGGCGGCATGCCAAAAACCGTTACCATGGCAGCCGCCAATGTTGCACACAAAGGCGAAAAATTCGGTGATGAAGACGATATGATTTTTGTCACCATGGAATATGATGATAATCGCTTCGCAGTTCTAGAATGGGGTTCCGCTTTCCGTTGGGGTGAGCATTATGTATTAATTCAAGGGGAAAAAGGTGCGATCAAACTTGATATGTACAATACCAAAGGTACCCTTCGCGTGGATGGAAAAGACACCTATTTCCTCATTCACGAAACCCAAGAAGAAGACGATGACCGCACCCGTATTTACAACAGCACAGAAATGGATGGTGCAATTCAATATGGTAAACCAGGCAAACGCACACCGCTCTGGTTGAGTTCTATCATGAAAAAAGAAATGCGTTATTTAAACGATATTCTTCATGGTATGGAACCAACTGAGGAGTTTGTAAAATTACTCACTGGTGAAGCTGCCCGTGCGGCTATCGCCACAGCCGATGCATGTACCCGTTCTCGTTACGAAAACCGCAAAGTTGAGTTGGCAGAAATCATCGGTAAATAAAAATAACGTAAAAATAAACCGCACTTTGGTTACCAAATCAAAGTGCGGTTATTTTTTTACATATTTTTGAAGAAACTTACGGCGATAACCGCTCTCTTTCCCATTTCCCCTCATTGTATAAATAACAAATTCGGTCATGTAAACGACTTGGGCGACCTTGCCAGAATTCAATGCGATCAGGAATCACAAGATAGCCACCCCAATGTGGTGGACGAGGGACGTTTAGGGGGTGTTTTGCTGCAATCAGAGCTGCTTTCGCTAATAAAGATTTATGGCTAGAAATGACCGCACTTTGCTCGCTGGCCCAAGCGCCAATTCGGCTGGTGTAAGGGCGCGTTGCAAAATATTCATCTGATTGTTCAGGCGAGATTTTTTCAGCTTTGCCCTCAATACGAACAGAACGTTCTAATTCAGGCCAAAAGAATGTTAGGGCAACGAAAGGATTATGTTCTATGGCGCGACCTTTTCGGCTGTGATAATTCGTAAAAAATACAAAGCCTTGTTCGTTCACTTCTTTCAACAGCACCATTCGACTTGTTGGCCGACCATCTTCATTGACTGTCGCAACATTAACACCTGTTGGCTCGTTTACTTTGGCGGTAATCGCTTCGTTGAGCCATTTTTCAAATTGTTTTATGGGATTGGGATCGCAATCATGCTGAGAAAGCGCCTGTTTGCAATAATCCTCACGAATATCATGTAAGTCCATTTTCTTTCTCCTTTTGCTTGAAAACAAAAAGCCCTTGCAACTGCAAGGGCTAGTATAGTCCGTTAATTATTTACCATCAACACTCACACCATAAAATGCATCGTAGCCGAATGGACTTTGTACGTAGCCTTTTACGCGAGGACTAAGTGGTGCGAAACCAACAGAGTGAGCAACTGGAATCCATGGTGCTTGTTCATGGAAAATCACTTGTGCTTGTTTATAAAGTGCCGCACGTTCTTCTTTATTAGTTAAGCCAATCGCTTTATCTAATAAGGCATCAAATTCTGCATTTTTGAAACGAGCAAAGTTTGAGTTACCCGCATTAGCACTTGCAAGTAATGGAGAAAGGAAGTTATCCGGATCACCGTTATCACCTGACCAACCGAAGATACCTGCCGTTAATTCACCTGCTTTAGCACGTTTTTGATAATCAGCCCATTCAAACGTTACTGGATTTGCTTTTACACCTACTTTCGCCCAGTCAGCCATCACAAGTTCAGCCATACGTTTTGGATTTGGATTAGACGCACGTACCACTGGTTGAATCCAGAAATCAGTTTCAAAACCGTTTGGATAACCTGCTTCCGCTAAAAGCTGTTTCGCTTTCTCTGGATCATACGGATAATCTTGGATTTCGTCGTTATAACTCCAAATTGTTGGCGGTAGTGGGTTTTTCGCTGCAGTGCCCGCACCTTGATAAACCGCTTCAATAATTGCTTTTTTATCTACAGCATAGTTCAATGCTTGGCGTACTTTCACATTATCAAACGGTGCTTTTTCTGTATTGAATGCGATATATGCCACGTTCAAACCTTTTTGTTCCAAAAGCTGTACTTTTGGATCAGTTTTCATTTTGGCTAAATCCGCCACATTCGGGAAGAGAATTAAATCACAAGAACCCGCTTGTAACTTCGCATAACGTGTAGTCGCATCGGGTACGATGCTAATCACTAAACGATCAAGTGGTGTACGACCTTTCCAATAGGTTTCATTTGCTACATATTGTGCCGCTTGGTCAGTTTTGTAATCCACAAAAATAAACGGACCTGTCCCAACTGGTTTGTTATCGATCGTTTCTGGTTTACCCGCTTTCAGCATCGCATCTGCATATTCAGCGGAGTAAATAGAGATAAAGTCCATACCCAAGCTTGCTAAGAAAGTCGCATCTTTTTTATTCAAAGTAATACGAACGGTATTGTCATCCACTTTCTCAACTGATTTTAATAAATCTGGGAATTTCATTGCTTTGAAATACGGATAAGTCCCTTTCGATACGTTGTGATAAGGGTGGTTAGGATCTAACTGACGTTGGAAAGAAAAGATCACATCATCCGCATTAAAATCACGTGTTGGCGTAAATTCTTTTGTCGTATGGAATTTCACCCCTTTACGCAAATGGAACGTATAAGTTAAACCATCATCACTGATCTCCCAACTTTCAGCCAATGCTGGCTCAAGGTCAGTCGAACCTTTTTTGAACTCAACCAAACGGTTATACACTTGTTGTGAACTCGCATTGTAAGATGTGCCTTCCATTACCAACGCCGGGCTAAAGCTAAGTGGTGCTTTCGCTGTACAGTACACAAATGTGTTATTACCTGAAGGTTTTGCTGTTTCTGCTTTTGCATTTTCTTTTGCCGCAGAACCAGATTGATCACAAGCTGCTAAAAATAAACTGGCTGCAATAAGAGTTAAGGTCGCTTTTAATTTCATAAGTTTTCCTTCTTTAATCGGGTGTAACACCCAAACATAAATATAAAATTTTACCTAAGATATAAGCAAATCAAACTTTTACGAAATAAGAAAAAGATCTTTCTTATAACAAATTAAACTAAGGCATTCAATATCAGCGTTTTTTCCGCAAATGATCTCCATCTGTTTTACGTAAATAACTCAATATCCAAACTAATGCGATAGCAAAAATGGAAGTCGTCAGAAACGTGTAACTGAAAGCGTGTTGTAATGCATCCCCTTCATTACCAACAAATTGACGGTATAACGTCAAAATAATAGATGCCACAGCGATACCAAACCCAATCCCCACTTGTTGCACAATACTCAGCAAGGTTGAACCTGTACCACTTTGTTCCTGTGATAGATCGCCAACAGTAAGTGTATTAATTGAACTAAAAATCATCGACATGCAAGCACCGTACCACATCAAATTACATATAATCCATGTTGTGGATGATGAGGTATCAAGCCATGACATGGAAACTGTTGAACCAGCCATTAAAAGTGACGATAAAATTAACGTGGTTTTATAACCTAAGATATTTAAGATGTGTCCAATAAAACGTTTAAATACGACAGACATTAGCGCAATGGGGGCAAGCAACCAGCCTGACTCTTCAGCTGAATAACCAAAAGAAAGTTGGAACATTAATGGCAATAAGAACGGCACAGCCGAACCGGAAAGACGAATAAAGATATTGGCGGCAATGCCTAATCGAAATGTTCTTGTATTGAAAAGAGATAACGGCAAAATGGCACGATCATTACCTTTCGCATAAAAATAATAAGCCATCAATAATGCCATGCCAATCGCTAATGCACTATATGTGGTTATGCGATCACTCTGACTTTCACCGAGTAAATCAAGCCCGAGCGTTAAACCCACTAAACCAAATGCAAAGAGTAAAAATCCCGTCCAGTCTAACTTAGACGCATTACCCTTATGATTTCCCATCACTTTAGCCGCCGCCCAAAAGCCTAACATACCAATAGGAATATTAATTAAGAAAATCCAATGCCATGAGGTATGCACCACAAGCCAACCACCTAAAATCGGGCCAAGAATAGGGCCAATGAGTCCAGCTGTTGCCATTAAATTCCAGGCATTAATCAATTGGTTTTTCGGTACGGTTTGAATAATCGCAAGACGAGCAACCGGCATCATAAATGCACCACCGATACCTTGGAGAATCCGTGCGAATACAAGAGTTTCTAGAGAAGTGGCCATCGCACAAGCTACCGAGCCAAATACAAAGGTAAAAACAGCAGAGCGGAAAACAGTGAGTGTACCAAATTTCGCTGCCGCCCAAGCAGTTAAAGGAATAAATAAAGCAACGGCCAGAGAATAGGCGATAATCGCCATTTGCATTTCAAAGACGGGGGTTTGTAGATCTGTTGCAATAGTTGGTAAGGCAGTATTTAAAATAGTCGCATCCAAGCTTTGCATAAACAAAGCCATGGAAGCCACCCAAGCCAGCCCTTTATAGTACTGACTTTCTATTACTGCGTCTTTTTCCACCATTGATAAATAAACTCAGCGATCTGTTCAATGTGATTAATATCTAATAAAGTGCGGTCAGTTTCAAGCGAATAATCTGTTGCTAAAGCCAACACGTTTTCATCTAATTCCGGCAAAGGTTTTGTCATCTCTTGTCGATGCAACAAAATCTTTGGAATGGGTTCTTGTTTAAATCCTTCCACTAACACTAAATCCGTTAAATGACGATCAAATTGTTGGCTTAAATAGGCTAAAGAAACCGGCTCTTGAGGCGTTTCTGTCATTAATGCCCAACGACTATCGCAAGCCATAATAACTTGTGCAGACCCCGCCTCTTTCATTCGCCAACTGTCTTTGCCCTTTTTATCCACATGGGCATTGTGATGGCTGTGCTTAATCACTGAAACACGTAGGCCTTTTTTAATTAATTGAGGAAGCAATTTTTCCAGCAATGTGGTTTTGCCACTACCGCTGTAACCTGTGATGCCAAGAAGAGGAAGGGGATTGTTCATTGTAAAAACCTTAAGAAAAATGACCGCACTTGATAAAACAAAACCCCGCAGGACGGGGTCTAGCTATCAAAATCCATTAGGTGAAGAAAGTATAGCAAGGGGAAACAAAATAGCAACTTTCTCACGTCTACTGAATTATTTTAGGAATGTTACGCCTTGTACAATTCGTTTAGCTGCAGCAATTGGAAGCTGTCCGATAAAGGTAATTTCTTTATCGCCCATGACTTCACTGTAAATCGTATAAGCCCCTTGTTTCCATGTATTTTCTTTTGCGGCAGTGCTATCTGCTTTATTGATATAAAGCGTGAAAGTGAAAAGACCATCACTAAATAACGCATTTTCAATCACTTCACCATCTATTACATCTTGATTCTGGCGAATTAAATCAAAACCTTGCGGTAACCAATCAGTTTTCCAATTGATTGAAAGGAATGACTCTTGCTTCCCTTCATTTAAAAGTGGCGGCACTGACACCTTATTAAGGTAATCTGTCAAACCACGTAGACGATCATCGATATATAACGTCACGACACGGAACTGATCAAGTAACTTGCCTTCTCGATCAAGCATATCGCCACGCAATAACAAACCATTTTCTTCATCTAAGAAAACGAGGTATTGATAGCGAAAATCGTCTTTGGGCACAATACGAATGGTATCGACAAATCGGCCTGCAATTCGGTCTTTTCCAAGCTTAATAAAGTCATAATTCTGACTCAGCTTGCTAAAATCAGTACGAATGACCGCAGGAAGTGCATCCACAATCTCACCACTGTTAATCGTGAAAGCGCGTGACCCAGGCTGGAAATAGCTGACTAAATTACCGCGCTGGATGATCTCTTGTTGCTCACCATCTAATGTCACCAACTGCGCATACACTTTTTGCCCTTGCTTAATATGGCGATAACGGAACGAGTCCATATTCGTTGGTGTAGTTTGCACAAAAGCAATCTCATAATTTAAATCTCGCATGGCTTGCGACATTTTATTTAATGACTGAATTGGCTCTTCTGCAAATGCCGTAAAAGGTAACAGGAATAAGCCTAAAAGTGCGGTTAATTTGAGAAACGTTTTTTTCATAAATAAATCAATTGATCCATAAAAAAATTCACCACGCCTAAGGTGGTGAATTATCGATTAATTGCTGTAATTATTTCGCTTGGTTGCTACCCACATTTAAGCTATCTGCATGCATACGACGCTGTAATTCATAGTTTTGCAACATCGTACCAATACGGCGATTTTTTTGCTCAACCTGTTCCGAAGTGGCTACATCTTTGGTCGGAGCGTTGTAACTTACTTCTTGAACAGAATTGTTAAATGGTAAAGTTTGTAAAACTGGGTTTTCAGGTGTAACCGAGGTGCTTTTCGCATTAAATGATTGCACACCTACTACTGCCACCAAACACACACCTGCAGCCACCGCAATTTGTGTCATTGGTGCAAAGAATGCTTTTAATTTTTGCACGAATGGTAAGCTGTCAGCTTCTTCTGGGGTTGGTTGAGAAACAGTAATCTCTACGTGTTTTACTTCTTCTAATTCAATTAAATCAGCCATTTTCGCCGTAAAGTCAGCACCTAATAATACTGGTGACTCTTTACGCATAACCGATCTTACTGTGTGATATGCCGCCCAAGATTCTTGTGAATCTTTATCCTGACAGAGTTGTTCCGTCAACTCGGCACTGACTTCTTCTCCGTCCATATAGGCTGAAAGTAACTCTTTTTGCATTTTATAAACTCCGACTTTATTTTAACGTTGCATAAGCGGTTGTATTTTGTTCTCAATCACTTCCCGAGCACGGAAAATGCGAGAACGTACAGTGCCTACTGGGCAATCCATTATTTCTGCGATTTCTTCGTAACTTAAACCTTCAAGCTCACGCAAGGTAATCGCGGTTCTTAAATCTTCTGGCAAACTGTGAATGGTATCGAATACCACTTTTTCTAATTCGCTAGATAACATTTCGTTTTCAGGGGTATCTACATCACGTAGATGGGTTCCCACATCGTAGCTTTCAGCATCTTCCGCCAAAATATCTTCGCTCGGTGGACGGCGTCCCTGTGCCGTTAAGTAATTCTTTGCCGTATTAACGGCAATTCGATATAGCCAAGTGTAGAATGCACTATCGCCCCGAAAGGATTCAATGGAACGATAGGCCTTAATAAAGGATTCTTGTACAACATCTGGAATGTCGTTATGAGAAATGTAGCGGGTTAAAAGTCCGGCTACTTTATTTTGATAACGAGAAACCAATAGATTAAAGGCTTTTTTATCGCCTTGCTGCACTCTTTCTACCAAAGCCTGATCTGTTAGCTGTTCAGCCATATATCTCCTATGCTACGTCTAACACGCCTTCATATATTCAAGACAGCAAGCTATTGTTGCTTTATCAGACAGAGTTAAAATTGAAAAGTTCCTTATCTATAAAAAATTTCAAAAAAATTAACGGACATTCGTTTTCTGCACATCTTGGATATATTCAACCATCGCTTGTACTTCAGCATCTTCTGATTGACTGCCATTAAAAAACCACGAAAAAAGTTGTAAATCCGTGGCGGCAAGTAAACGAATAAAAATATCTTTTTTGTCGTCAGTCAGTTGGTCAAAATGCGCTTTATAAAAAGGCATGATGATTTTATCCAGCTCAAGCATACCTCGACGACAATCCCATTCAATGCGGAGTTTATTGTATTTATCCATAATTTCTCCCTAAATCATTGTAATTATACCTGATAAATGAAAAGTGCGGTTAAAAATTACCGCACTTTTTTAATCTAAGAATTGGCTATTCTGTCGCCTTTGGTTTAATCACCGCATAAACCACACCGGTTAATAATGCCCCCGTTGCAATTGCACCTAGGTAGAGCAATGGTTCTGAGACAAACGGAATCACAAATAAACCACCATGTGGTGCTTGAAGAGAAATATTTAATGCCATTGAAATCGCACCGGCAGTTGCACCACCGATCACCGAGCTAATAATCACACGTAATGGATCGGCAGCCACAAACGGCAATGCCCCTTCAGAGATAAAGCATAACCCTAAGACAAAAGAAGCTTTACCTGCATCACGTTGATTACTGGTAAATTTACTGCGAGCAATCCAAGTTGCAATCGCCATACCAATTGGCGGCACCATACCGGCAGCCATAGCGGCAGCCATTGGGGTATGAACTTGAGAGGCTAACATTCCCACGGAGAATGTATAAGCTGCTTTGTTTACTGGACCGCCCATATCAATACACATCATGGCACCGATAATCGCACCCAATACCATCGCATTAACCTCGCCCATGGATTTTAACCAATCGCTTAAGGTCGTCATAATTTGTGAAACCGGTGGGTTAATCACATAAATCATGGCAAGACCAACAATCAAGGTACCAAAGAGCGGGAGAATTAAAATCGGTTTTAAGGAAGTTAAACTTGCCGGCAATTTAATGGTTGCATTTAATCCTTTCACCACATAACCCGCTAAGAAACCGGCGATAATCCCACCTAAAATCCCTGCACCGGCTGTGGTGGCTAACATACCGCCAATAAGACCTACCGCAAGCCCCGGACGGTCTGCGATAGAAAAGGCCACATAGCCGGCAAATACTGCGATCATCAAGTGGAATGCTGCACCGCCACCGATATCCATTAAGGCTTTTGGAATACCATGGAAAATCGTTTCATCTTTGAAGGCTTCGATACCAAACATAAAGGAAATCGCGATTAACAAGCCACCAGCAACCACCAACGGCAACATGTGCGATACACCTGTCATCAAGTGTTTATAAACACCTTTTTTCTCACCGCTTTCTTCTGATTTCGCAGAAGATTTTGCTGCACCACCTTCGTAAATTTTCGCTTCTTTAAATGCCTTATTGAATTCCTGTGCTGTTTTCTTTAAAGCCAAACCGGTCGACGTACGATACATCGGTTTACCTTGGAATTTATCTAACGGCACATCAATATCAGCTGCAACAAAGACTAAATCTGCCGCAGCAACTTCTTCTGGGGTAATTTCATTACCTGCGCCTACTTGGCCACGGGTTTCTACTTTTACCTGCCAACCTTGTTTTTTTGCATAGGTTTCAATGGCTTCAGCAGACATAAAGGTATGCGCAACACCCGTTGGGCAAGCTGTAACCGCAACAATATTTTTGACGTCAGAAACGCCGCCGAATTCAACCGCACTTTGAGTAGGCTGAACATAGTCCACGGCTTGATTGAGTGCATTCGTCAGCGTTGCTTCAGGTGAAGCAATCAGCGCGTCTTCATTAGCTAAAAAGACTTTTTTGCCCACAAGATCAACAGAGTTTGGCAAACTAGATCCGAAAATAATCACTAAATCCGCCTCTTTAGCTTGTTCAACCACAGTATGATTGGCTTTTTTCGCTGCCACGCTCAATGCTTGGCGAAGTAAATAGGCTTTTGCCGCACCAATTTGCGGAGATTGAGTTAAAAACAAATTCATTACATTATCCTTCAATCACAGAAATTTTGACATTCGCCAGAATTGGCTCAAGCAAGGCGATATCGCTTACGCCCACATTACTTTGTGAAACGGCAAAGGCAGAAACAGCACTTGCAAACGCTAAGGTTTCCGCTTGAGACAAGCCTTTTTCGATACCATAAATTAAGCCAGCTACCATAGAATCACCAGCCCCTACGGTGCTCACCACGTTTTCACATTTAGGTGGTTGAGCTTGAATAACAGCTTGATCACTCAGCCATAAAGAACCATTCGCACCCATCGAAATAATGACGTTAGCAATACCTTCTGCTTTAAGTTTTTTAGCCGCCACAATAATTTCATCAAGAGAATTTAGTGGGTGACCAATCCACGCTTCCAATTCGCGATGATTCGGTTTCACTAACCAAGGATGCGCTTTCAAACCAGCCGTGAGTGCGGCATTACTGCTATCTAATACGACTTTCACACCAGCTTGATGCAACTGATTAAGCCAATCCGCAAATAATTCAGGACTCACACCACGCGGCAAACTGCCACATACCGCAACGATGTCAAAGTTTTGGCAATACGCTAATGAATCTGCTGTAAATTGCTGCCAAGCTTCTGGAGTGATTTGATAACCTAAGAAATTTAAATCTGTTACATCCGCTTCGGTTTCCGTAATTTTTACGTTAATGCGAGTTTTGCCCGCAACGCGGTGAAATTTGTCTTCCAAGCCTTGTTTTTTAAATAAGGTTTCAAAATCACCGACGTTATCTTCCCCTAAGAAGCCACCAACGGCCACCTCTACACCCAAATCTTTCAACACTTTAGCGACATTGATGCCTTTGCCAGCAGGGAAAATACCGAGCGTTTCAACGGTATTCACTTCGCCGATTTCAATACGAGACAAACGCCCAACTAAATCATAAGCGGAATTTAAGGTAATTGTTGCTACTTTTGCCATCACTTACCCCCGACCTTCGCCTAAACCACTTTCAATGACTGCACCAATACCGTCAATCGCTTGCTGAGCTTCTTCACCGCTCGCGACAAAACGTAGGCGATGACCTTTCACGACACCTAGCGCCACAATTTTCATCAAACTTTTTGCACTGACTAATTGGGTGTCACGATCTAAGTTTTGTACCGCAACTGACGCATTGTATTTTTTCACTTCATTAACCAGTACCGCGCTTGGACGAGCATGTAAACCGTGTTCATTACGAATCATAAATACGGCTTCAATGGCATCGGCTGGTAAACCTGTTTTTTCTTCGTGAATTTGTGGTGCGTGCTCACTACTTACTTCAATGGTATCTGGTTCAGCAGGTGGCACAGCTGATACGCTTTCGCCAAGCCCACTCGCAATAATCTTACCTAAGGCTTCAATAGCTTGTTTCGCATCATCCCCTTCTGCAACAAAACGTAAGCGATGACCTTGAGTGACACCTAATGCCACAATTTTCATCAAGCTTTTTGCACTAACTGGTGCGGTTTCTCGAGTAATATTTTGTACGGTAATCTTGGAGGCGAATTTTTTCACTTCATTAACAAGCACCGCACTTGGGCGAGCATGCAAGCCATGTTCATTACGAACAGTAAAGGTACCAATCACTGCACCCGTAGCGATTTGACCTTCAGATTGAGCAGCTGCTGCAACTGGCACTTTACCACCATTAAGTGCGGTCAAAATTTGCTGCGTATTACCACTTAATAAAATATTTTGGACTTCATCATCCAATAAACACGCTAATGTCTCATTGATTTGGTCACTGACAGCCGAAATCGTCAACACGCCTTTCACCGCTTTGCCATTATGACTAAAAATGGTTTTCGCACGACTGAATGCCAACGCATTTTTCAAGTTACCTGATACGGCATCGGTTACCCATAACCCTTTGCCAAGTGGCAGAGCAGAATTGGAGACTACTTCAGAAACAAAGCTATTTTCAACCGCACTTTGCTGTTGTAATTTACCTGCATTGATGGCGGTAAGGGTGAGCAAACTTTGCGTTTCAATATCTAAACTTAATGTTTCTTCAGTAATGCTAAAAGAATCGCTTTCACCTAACAAAATCGCACGGAATTTTTCAACATCTGTTAATGTTGCTAATTGTGCCGCGGTGTCTTCATCACCTAAAACATGCGTTAATTGACGAAGTAAAGCAAGATGCTCATCAGAACGGGCAGCAATACCAATTACAACATAGGCAATATTGCCTTCACCCCACTCAATACCTTGTGGAAATTGGAAAACTTGCACACCGGTTTTTTTCACCATCGAACGGGTTTCTAATGTACCGTGTGGAATCGCAATCCCATTGCCTAAAAAAGTGGAGGTTTGTTGTTCACGTCCAAGCATGCCTTGTAAATAGCCTTGTTCAACATTACCAGCTTGCTCCAACGCACTTGCAGCCATTTCAATAGCTTGCAGCTTATTTGTTGCCGTAGCATTTAAATGAATGTTGCTTTCCGAAAGTTCTAACATTCTTGCTCCTTCACATTGATGATTTAAAAAAAGAAAAGCTGCTGATGAGATCGCTCATCAACAGCTCAAATTGATTATTGGCCGGTACAGGCTTTGAGTAGCATTTCGCTACCTTGGGAAATGTAAGCGTCATTTTCACCGCGCTCTTTGCCTTTTTGCAAATCACGCATTGCATCGTAGATCCCTTGTGTCACACTTGGTGAATCCACTTTTTGCCAACAATTCGCGCTTAAGCGGCTGAAGTTAGTTTGTAATGCTTCTGCATGCAACACACCACTGTAGTAAGCATACACATCAGAATCATGGCCACCCGTGTAGAGCTTATCTTGAATTTGTTTGATTGGCACAACAATACGACCGAGATACCAGTCATTCGCACCACTTGCAAAATTATCCACAAAGAAATTTTTCGTTACACGATCTTTATACGTTGCCACTGTGGCTTCATAAGCTGCCGCATAAGATTTTTGGTCGATTTTATCTTTATCTAAATCAATGACCTTTTTGTCTTTACCCATAAATGGAATGTAAGAGGTCATATCTGAAATCGAAGAACAACCCGCAAGCATTACTGCCACAAAGAATACCGAGATTTTTTTAAACATTAAATTTTCCTTATTTATAGGCGGTTAAAACCGCCATTAATTATACTTAGAATGGGGAGTTAAGCAAGGAAACGCCTAGCACTACGCTGATTCTTTGCTCACTCCGCTGTCTTTGACAATCGAAACTAAAATTTGATCAATTTTGAAGTTTTCGGTATCAATGACTTCAAATTTATATTTATCGTATACGACAAAATCGGTTTTTTTCGGGATTTTGCGTAACATATACATCATAAAGCCACTAATAGTCTCGTAATTTTCTGAATCAGGGAAAGATTCAATATCCAAAACGCGCATCACATCTTCAAGCGGCGTTGCCCCATCAATCAACCAAGAGTTTTCATCACGGCTGACGATTTGCTCTTCTTCATTAGAAACCAATTCTCCCATCACAATACTCATCACATCGTTCAAGGTAATTAAGCCCATTACAAGCGCATATTCATTGACGATAATCGCAAAGTCTTCACCTGTAGATTTAAATAATTCCAATACTTCGTATAGCGACAGCGTATCCGGGATAAATAACGCTTTACGTAATAAACGGCTATCCGTTAAATCTACCACTTCTTGTTGAAGATAGAGTGTTAATAAGGTATGTGATTCCACATAACCTAAAATCTTATCCAAACCATTATCACAGATCACTAATTTAGAATGAGAGTCTGCCGATAAGGTATTCAACACTTCCTGACGAGTAAAAGTGCGGTCTAAAAATACGATGTTTTCACGGGTCGTCATGGTTGAAGACACGGTGCGCTCTTGCATCTCAAAAATGTTTTCAATCAAATAATGCTCTTGTGTTTTTAGCACACCCGCTTCAGCTCCCGCTTCTACGATAGCCACAATGTCTTCTGGCGTCATGTTATCTTCACGTTTAGTCGATATTCCCATTAAACGAAATAAAGCATTAGAAATACCATCAAAAAACCATACAATCGGTTTTAAGAAGAAAATAAAGGCCTGCATAATGCCAACAGTTCTAAGTGCCACACCTTCTGGATTAATTAACGCAAGACGTTTCGGCATTAAATCGGCAAATAAAATAAATGTCGTGGTGACAATGAAAAAGGAAATCCAAGAAGAAGCCGATTCTACCCATTCTGCCTTAGTGTATTCATGCAAAAAATTCTGCAAGTAAAGTCTAAGAGTTGCTTCACCAATCACCCCTCCTAATACAGCAACCATATTAAGTCCAATTTGTACAACAGTAATAAAGCGGCCTGGTTGCTCTTGTAATTTCAAGATTTTCTCAGCTGTTATATTGCCTTCACTAGCCAATGTTTGTAATTTAATGCGTCTTGCACCAGCGAGAGAAATCTCGGCTGATGATAAGATTGCACTGATAATAATTAATACGATTAAAATTAAAATCGCTGCAGATAAACTCATAATGTTCTCTTTATTGGTTTTAAAGTGCGGTTAATTACCGCTGGTTTTTAGGTTAGAAATGTTATTATTAAATTGTTAGGGCGTTCTATGACGCCCCATTTGAGAAACGCTAATTTTCGCTGTCGAACCAGCCGCGTACAAATTGTACTGAAAGGAAAAGGGTAACTAATAGGAATGCATAGAATACCCAAGATAAAATTGGATGACTTGGTGTGATATCATCGCTGATTTCTTTCACCGAAACCGCATTACGATATTCATCGAACATAGTCATCCGCCAACCGTAATACTTGATTTGTACTAATTTGTTTTCATTACCTAAAGCTTGCACTTGGGCCTGTAAGTTCGCTGAACCAAATTTAAAGTAGAACGGGAAACCCCAACGGGTATCTTCATTACGATACACCATGATTTTGCCATCATCATTTTGTGTATTGATAAAATACACATCGCGCGTTGGACCATCAGCCGGATTCGATTTTGTAATCGGACCATCTTTATCCACACGTTTCACTTCCACACCGGTTACTCGCGTTACATCATAGTGTGGGAAAACGTAGTCCACCACGGCAAACATAAAGCCGTGAAAAACAAAGACCACTAAAAATAAAAAGTATTTAAAAAACTTACGCATAAAACTCTCTCATTTAAATCGATGATTTATTGTACATTAATTTTAAATAAACGCTCGAAGTTTTGTGTACTAATTTGCGCAAATTCTTCCATTGAAAGCCCTTTTAACGCAGCCACATATTCACACACCTCTCGCGTATAGGCAGGTTGGTTCTCTTTGCCACGATAAGGCACGGGCGCTAAGTAAGGCGAATCCGTTTCAACTAACAAACGATCTGCCGGTACATAACGAATTGCCTCGCGAATACTTTCCGCATTTTTAAAGGTAATAATACCCGAACAAGAAATATAAAACCCTAAATCAAGTGCCTTTTTCGCAAAATCTAAGGTTTCCGTAAAACAATGAATTAATCCACCGCACTTTTCAGCATGATGTTCACGCAACATGGCAATAGTATCTTCTGGCGCTGAACGCGTATGAATAATCACGGGTTTATCCACTTCATTAGCAATTCTGATTTGATCCGCAAAAACCGTTTGCTGCAATGCCTTATTATCTGCACTGTAATAATAATCCAAACCAATTTCGCCAATTGCGATCACTTTTTTATCTTGGGATAAACGTAATAAACGATCGGCATCGTAAGGTTCTTCTTCAAGATCTAGTGGATGTACACCGCAAGCCAAAGACACATTCGGAAATTTTGCTAACTCAGGGTAAGCTTTTTCAAAACGGCTTAATGTTACGCCAATCGCCAATAAATGCTTCACATCTCGTGCTTGGGCTTTGGCCACAACATCAGCAATATCTTTGTGTAAATTTTCATAATCCAATGCATCTAAATGGCAATGGGAATCTACGATAAACATAATTTATTTATGTCCTTAAATACGTCGGTAATTAACTTCGTCAAACCATCTAATAACATTAATTCTGTGTTAACGCCGTTGATAGTGAGTAAATCCGAGCGTACTTTTTGCATAATTTTATTTGCGGTTAATAACCCAAGCGCTGTTTGCTCGTCTGCAAATTGAGTTACACCTGTTTTAAGATCAAGTGTTTGCCAGCCACTTTGTATTTCGAGTTTGTATTTAATGGCATCGCTTAAAAACGCTAAGATCCAATCTACTTGCTGTACGGTGCGTTCTTTTTCAAAGAAAGGCAAAATTTCCAAAGGCGAACGACGACGATAAAACAGCCAAAATTGACGTAGGAAATTCTTCCGTTGTTCAATTAATCCTTGTTGAAGTGTTTCCAATGCTAACAGTGGACGACCCAAATTCATCGCAAGTGCGGTCAATAATTCGGATGTTTCTGCCTGAAATTGAGAAGAAAGCCAAGTTAAGGCTTCTGCTTCCGTTGGCAAAGGCACATTCCACACTTGGCAACGGCTGTAAATAGTCGCTAACAACGAAGAGGAAGGTTCTGTTTGCAATAAGAAATACGTGTTCGGACGTGGCTCTTCCAAGGTTTTGAGCAATGCATTAGCTGCCGCTTCCGTAAGACGTTCTGCATCTTGAATATATACTAATTTATTGCCGTTTTGTTGCGCGTGTTGGCTGACAACCTCATTAATTGCCCTTACCTGATCAACACCAATATCTTTGCCTTCTTGAGAGGCTAAAACATGAAAATCAGGGTGACTGTGCGCTGCCATTAAATGGCAAGCATGACAATGGCCACAAGGTACATTATCTGGCGTTTGACACATAATGCGTTTTGTTAAAGCCTCAAACAAACCTTCAGCACCGAGACCTTGATCAGCTTTAATCAATAATGCATGATGCCCCAAACCTTCGCTAAAAGTTTGGCTAATTTTGTGATAAGTAGGCACTAACCAAGGATAAAGTTCGCTCATTTTGCTTGTGAAACCCACCAATTTTTGACCGCACTTTGTATGTCTGCTTGTACTTGTTCCAAAGGCTGACCCGCATTAATAATGGCGGTTTTCGGGTTGTTCTGCACCAATTCCAAATAACGTTGGCGGGTACGATGGAAGAAATCGAGTCCTTGTTGTTCAATGCGGTCTAATTCACCACGACCTCTAGCACGAGCAAGCCCTTCTGCAGGATCAATGTCTAAATACAGTACAAAATCAGGCTCAAAATCGCCTAATACCATATTTTTTAAATTCGCCATAAGCGTTTGGTCAAACTGACGCCCACCGCCTTGATAGGCCTGTGAAGACATATCATGTCGATCACCTAGCACAATTTTACCTTCTGCCAATGCTGGCTTAATCACATTTTCTACCAATTGAATTCGTGCCGCATAAAGCATCAATAATTCGGCTTTATCCGTAACTGGCTCTTCTGTTTCATGTTTGATTAAATGGCGTAATTTCTCTGCTAACGGTGTACCGCCTGGCTCACGAGTAAACACGATATCATTTACACCAAGGGATTTTAATGTATCCACCACCGTTTGCATGGCGGTACTTTTACCTGCACCTTCTAGCCCTTCAATCACGATAAATTTGCCTTGCATTAGTGGGCTCCTTTTTGTTGGTTACGATACCAATGTAAATATTCTTGCACTGCTTTATTATGCTCGTTCAGATTACGAGTAAATTTATGACCACCACTTCCATCGGCAACAAAATAATAAAAATCTGTTTTTGCTGGATGCGCCACGGCCTGCAAAGCACTTTCACTCACCATCGCAATTGGGGTTGGTGGTAGCCCCTCAATCATATAGGTATTGTACGGGGTTATCGTTTCCAAATCTTTCTTACGAATATTACCGGTATAACTCTCACCCATTCCATAAATCACGGTTGGGTCAGTTTGTAGTTTCATATTGGCTCTTAAGCGATTAATAAATACGGAAGCCACTTGTGGGCGCTCCGCCGCAATACCCGTTTCTTTCTCCACAATAGAAGCCAAAATCAACATTTGATACGGATCCGCTAATGGGAGATTTTCATCGCGTTCACTCCATGCTTTATCCAAGGCTTTTTGTAGACGAGTCGTTGAACGTTTTAATAATTCAAGATCAGTCGAATTTGGCGTATAATTATAGGTATCTGGATACAACCACCCATCCATGTTATTCCATTCGTAAACGGCTTTTGCAACGGCTGGAATATCTAATAACGCCATAATTTCTTTATCACTTTTACCTTGCAAGGTTTGTTTTAAGTGCGGTGCGCTTTCAAGGTTTTTACGCCATTCCTTGAACGTTTTCCCTTCAATAAACTTCACGCTAAATTGCGCTTCCTTGCCGGAATTGAGCATATCCAATAAATCTTGTAACGTTTTCACGCCCGTTAAAGAATAAGTCCCCGCTTTCACTTTGTTGAGTTGCGGTTGTAATTTCAATAACCAAGGTAATAAATCGGCATGTTCAAGAATTTTTTCTTGCTCTAATAAAGCGGCAAGTTTACTGCCTGTGGTTCCTCGCTCAATTGTCAGCAATTGATCTTGCGTGACATTCACCGGCGTATGAACAAACTCCGTTAGTTTTTGATAACCCAAAAAACCAACACCGCTAAGAATAAGCAGAAGAATCAGTAAAAAGACAAAAAATTTTTTCATGCGTCACTCATTTTATAAAAACGACAAAAGGGGCAAAATGCCCCCTTATTCTAACGGTTTCTGTTATTTATCGAAATATTGAATATCAGCATTTTTACGTAATGCTTTCACCCAGTCTTTGGTTGCATCTTGTAATTGGCTATTAACAATTTGTTCATAAGCTTTTTGACGATAGGCATCTTCTGTTTTATCGCCATCACGACTGCCAGTTACTTCGAGAATATGCCAACCAAATTCAGATTTAAACGGTGCAGAAATGGTACCTTGTGGGGTTGTTTCAACCATTTTTGCAAATGGGCCCACATAAGCTTCTGGGAAGGCATAACCTAAGCTACCGCCATTCGCGCCTGATAAATAATCTTTAGAATATTTTAATGCGGCATCAGCAAATGTCATTTTGCCAGAAATAATCTCACTACGAATACGCTCTAATTCTGCTTTTGCTTGCGCATCATTCAGCAATGGGTTTAATTTTAATAAAATATGACGAACTTCATACTCTTTGCCCATCACTTTTTGCGCCGTGCCTTTTGCTTTTGCTTCATCAAGCATTTGTTTACCCAATGCATCCACTTGCTCGCGAGTCACATCTACGCTATTTTGAATAGCATGGTTACGCACACCCGCCATTAACATTTGGCGAGAAATTTGTTGCTTAAATGCATTTAAGGAAATGCCTTGATAATCGAGCGCATCTAAGAATTGACCATAAGTTAAACCGTTTTTCGCTGCAATATCTTCTACGATACGGTTTACTTCCGCTTGGTTTACTTTTACACCTGATTCTTTGATCGCTTTCTCTGTCAGCATATCATCAATAATCTTATCTAATGCTGCACGTTGGCTACCTTTTTTACCCATCACAGCATTCACTTGGCTTTGTAAAATTGGTGTACCATTTACGGTCGCCACAACGCGTTCTTCTGCTTGTACTTGAGAAAAAGTAAACAGACCGATCATGGCAAATAAAAGAGATTTTAACATTGATTTTTTCATTTTAGTTGTCTTAAAAAATAATAGGATAATGCTCGTTAGATTATCAATTTTATCAAAGGTTCACAATAGGCTGATCGTTATTTAGGCAATAATGCCACTTCATAACAACCATCATATTTTAATGTACGCACCTGAACTTGTTCATCACGGGAAGTCGGCACATTTTTACCTACATAGTCTGCCCGAATCGGCAATTCACGATGTCCGCGATCCACTAAAATCACCAATTCAATTTTAGCTGCTCGACCAAAATCCGTTAACGCATCCATTGCAGCACGAATGGTTCTTCCAGTGAATAGTACATCATCGATTAAAATGACTTCTTTACCCTGAATATTCATATAACTGGAGGCACCACTATACACAGGAGTTGGATTTTCAGGTTCAACATACTCTAAGTCATCACGGTAAAACGTGATATCCAATTCCATCATTGGAAGACTTACACCATTCAATTCTTCAATGCGACGTTGAATCAATTCTGCAATTTCTGCTCCACGACGTTTTACCCCAACTAAAATCACATTATTGAAATCTTGGTGCTTTTCAATAATTTCATGGGAAATACGTGAAATGGTGCGTAAAAATCTGTCTGCATCAATAATGATTTTTTCCATTTTATCTCTCGCTTTGTTTATATCGCCTAAAGTGCGGTTAAAAAACACTGATTTTTTTGACCGCACTCTTACTGGAATATTAACCGAATTCTAGCTCTACCGCATTTTCACCGAGCAAATTCACCAATTCTGTTAGAATCTCATCCGTTGGTGTAATCGACCATTGAATCCCTAAACGCAATAACGCACGGCCTTTTGCACTTTGATAATATACGTTAATTGGTAAAGTGCCGCCACTAACAGGTTCTAACATTTCTTTCAGTTTCTTAATAAAACTTGGGCTAATCTGCTCCTCGGACAAGCTAATGGCCAAAGATTTCGCATAACGGGAACGCGCCTCATCTAAAGTCATCAAATCCCGTACAGACATTTTTAATCCGCCTGAAAAATCGTCAAAACTTACCTGGCCAGATACCACCACAACCGTATCTTTTTGCAGTTTTTCACCAAATTGGTCTAAACTTTCTCCAAATAGGGTTAAATCCAAACGTCCAGAACGGTCATCAATGGTTGCGATACCAATCCGATTGCCTTTTTTCGTTGTTGCAAAACGAGTTGAGACTAACAAACCAGCTGCTGTGCTAATTTGCCCACGGCGATTCGGAGTAAGATCTTTTAATCGAGTAGAACTGTAATGAGAAAGCTCTTTTAAATAACGACTTACCGGATGGCTGCTTAAATACAAACCAAGGGTTTCACGTTCACCATCTAAAATTTGTTTTTCTGTGTAAGGTGGCGTATGAGCGTAAGCATTTTCCACTTCTTCGTGTGTTTCTGTTAGCACACCGAACATATCGGTTTGCCCCATGGCCTCATCTTTTGCATGCTGATCAGAGGCCTTGAGTGCATCTTCTAGATTCTTAGATAACGCCGCACGATGTGGCCCTAACTTATCAAACGCACCCGACATAATCAGACTTTCAAAGGTACGACGATTAATTTTCTTCAAATCAACGCGAGCACATAAATCAAATAAATCTCTGAAAATGCCACCTTCATTACGAGCGGTAATCAATGCATCAATCGGACCTTCCCCCACACCTTTAATGGCGCCGATACCGTAAACA
Source organism: Haemophilus parainfluenzae (assembly GCF_003252725.1). Lineage (GTDB taxonomy): Bacteria > Pseudomonadota > Gammaproteobacteria > Enterobacterales > Pasteurellaceae > Haemophilus_D > Haemophilus_D parainfluenzae_L. The sequence continues at coordinate 108,783 of NZ_QEPO01000004.1, read as the reverse complement.
ATCTCACCATTTTCATTCACACTAAAATGATGTTTCCCTACATTGATATCCGGTGGGGTAACTTTTAAGCCCATACGTAAACATTCATCGTACAAGCCAACAATTTTATCCGTATTATCCATTTCCGAGGTCATTACCGAGGCCATAAACTCAGCAGGGAAATGGGTTTTCAGCCAAAGGGTTTGGTAAGATACCAATGCGTAAGCAGCAGAGTGCGATTTATTGAAACCATAGCCGGCAAATTTTTCCACTAAGTCGAAAATCTTCATGGAAAGCTCGCCATCAACACCATTTTTCTCAGCACCTTCTTTAAACACAGAGCGCTGTTTCGCCATTTCTTCCGGTTTTTTCTTACCCATCGCACGACGTAATAAGTCCGCACCACCAAGAGTATAACCTGCTAACACCTGAGCAATTTGCATGACTTGCTCTTGATACAAAATAATACCGTAAGTTGGCTCTAAAATCGGTTTAAGGCTTTCATGTTGATAGTTTGCGTCAGGATAAGACACTTCTTCACGACCATGTTTACGGTCAATAAAGTTATCCACCATGCCCGATTGTAATGGACCTGGTCGGAATAGTGCCACCAACGCGATAATATCTTCAAAACAGTCTGGCTGCAGGCGTTTAATCAAATCTTTCATCCCGCGCGACTCCAACTGGAATACGGCAGTCGTTTCAGATCGCTTCAGCAACTCAAAAGATTCAGGATCATCTAATGGAATAGCGGCAATATCGACTAACGGTTTGCCTTCACGAGTAAGGCGGGCATTAATCATATCTAGTGCCCATTTGATAATGGTGAGTGTACGCAAACCTAAGAAGTCAAACTTCACTAAACCGGCATATTCCACATCATTTTTATCGAAGTGGGTAACAGGATGAAGTCCCTCGTTGTCGCAATAAAGTGGTGCAAAGTCTGTAATCAAAGAAGGCGAAATCACCACACCACCTGCGTGTTTACCCGCATTTCTCGTGACACCCTCTAGCTTACGCGCCATATCAATTAGGGCCTTGACTTCTTCATCTGAATCATATGCCACTTGTAACTGTGGTTCAGCCTCAAAAGCCTTGGCTAAAGTCATGCCTGGGTCAGGTGGAATCATTTTCGAAATACGATCCACAAAGCCATAAGGATAGCCTAATACACGCCCCACATCTCGAATTACCGCTTTGGCTGCCATGGTACCGAAGGTAATAATTTGTGATACCGCACCACGACCATAGGTTTCTGCCACATGATCGATAACACGATCCCGTCCATCCATACAGAAATCCACGTCGAAATCGGGCATGGAAACACGCTCTGGATTGAGGAAACGCTCAAAAAGAAGATCGAATTCAAGGGGGTCCAAATCAGTAATTTTTAGTGCATAAGCGACCAATGAACCCGCACCAGAACCACGCCCAGGCCCTACCGGAATATCATTGTCCTTTGACCACTGAATAAACTCCATGACGATTAAGAAGTAACCTGGAAAGCCCATTTGGTTGATCACATCGAGTTCGACTTGAAGACGCTCATCATATTCCGGTCGTCTTTCTGCCCGTACTTTTTCATCGGGGAATAAAAATGCCAAACGCTCTTCCAAGCCTTCTTTGGATTTCATCACCAAATAATCTTCCGTGCTCAGCTCGCCAGTTGGAAATTGAGGGAGGAAATATTGCCCCAAACGCAAAGTCACATTACAGCGTTGCGCTATTAATACCGTATTTTCAAGTGCAGAAGGAATGTCCGCAAATAAGTCGCACATCTCTTCTTCTGAGCGGAAATATTGTTGCTCGGTATAACGTTTTGGACGTTTCGGATCGTCAAGGGTATAGCCATCATGAATAGCGACACGAATTTCGTGCGCCTCAAAATCATCAGGCTCAAGAAAAACCACATCATTGGTCGCCACAAGCGGTAAATCATGTGCTTCAGCAAGTTTTAATGCAGCTTGAATATAACGTTCTTCATCAGGACGACCCGTTCGGGAAAGAGAAAGGTAGAAATGGTCAGGAAAAAATTCTTGATAAAAACTGACCGCACTTTCCGCCTCAGAGCTATTTTCTTTAAGGAGTTTTTTTGCAATATCGCCTTGTGTGCCACCCGATAAAACAATTACACCCTCACGGTGTTCAATCAACCATTCCTGGTCGATATAAGGCAAGTCCACATAGCCGCGTTGATAGGCTTTTGAAAGCAATAAGGTGATGTTTTTATAGCCTTCATTGTTCTTAGCAAGTAAAGTAAGCGTAAATAATTCCTCACCGCATAACTCGCTTTTAACATGAACATCGGCACCAATAATCGGTTTAATCCCCGAAGAAAGGGTTTCACCATAAAAACGCACCACGCCACAAAAATTAGTAAAATCGGTTAATGCCAATGCGACCATATTATTTGCTGCACACGCTTTGACCAATGGTTTCACTTTTACGATACCATCAATCATTGAAAAATCGGTGTGTGTACGAAGGTGTACAAAACGCGGTTGAGTTGACATCAATAATCCTTATTTTGATAGTTAAAACAGATAACTTAGGCTTTTTTAATATCTATTCTAGCTAAGCCTTCTTTAAAAGCGAATCCATAACGTCTTGGTATTGACGCTTCAAATCGACCATTCTCTACTGTAGTTTCATAGCTGCAAACTTTAAATTCAGGCACACGAATAAAGGAATAATCAACATTCACCATAGGCGATATTTTTGAGTATAACGTCCATCTGACTTTGCACCCTTCTTCAAAAGAGGTTTTCGCATCAAAAACGCTTGCTCCTTCGCAATGCGCAATTTGGTAATTAGGATAAAACTCTCCAGGGAAAGGTTTTGCATCACAGAAATTAAATACTCTATCATGAGCGAATACATCTTGGCGAATATAGCCCCACAACTCTTCAGCAAGGAAATCCTGATCGGCAAAATGACGAGAGTCGTAACCCTTATCAACAAAACGTTGAATTCTTACTTCCATATCAGGCACAGCGCCAGCTTTAGCGCCCCACATCCCCGCTAAAATAAGTGCGGTATGAGAACCTGAATCACGCATCGTATGGAATGAGCGACCATTTTCAATCCATTCAGCCACGGCTTCACTCTCTCGGTGAGAAACCACGGAGTCAGCATCACGGAAGATCACATACTCAGCTTCAGGATCATTAATGGCGAGAAAACGCCACATTGCACCAGGCCATTTATTCACTGGTGAAGTAACATAAACCACTTCTGCACCATTATTTTTTAATCGCTGAATTGCTCCAGTAGAAACTGAATCATCTACATAAAAACGGCATACCCAACCAGGGAATAACATCGGAGAAACCTGTGTATTTAATACAGCCGGTTCAATATATTTAGAGTTATTACCAAATAAAGAAAATGCAATAATTCGTTTACCATTTTTAGGTGCAGGAGCTGGGAGCATTTCCTGTGTCGGAACGGGAATAGCTTTATCTTTCAACTCAAGAGCTAAACTGCCATAAAAGCCTGAACGCTCCCAATTGTCTACGGCACCATAAGCATGTGCCAATAAATCTAAAGCCGGAATATATTGTGCATCTAATTTTAATGTTTTTAATTCTGCTTCAATCGCCTCTTCCCATTTTAATTGTTGCAAATAAACATAAGCAATTTTATGAGGGTATTCGGGATTATTGGGATCAAGCAAGCAAAGCGTTTCAGCCAGCTTGACTGCTTCATCATATTCTTTATTTTCAAGTGAAGAAACGTAAGATCGCTCTAGCGCTTTTTGTGCGTCGATATTATTCATAATCAAAATAAATTGGTCATAATTATTACGCCGGAACTATGAAAGCACCGGCGTAACGAAATTTTATATTCAGGTTTTATTATTTTCTTGCCAATGGTGGCACGAAAGTTAAACCTAAATCCCAAGGTTGTTCAATCCAAGTGTTTTGTGGAATATCAATCACGTAATCATCCACTAACTCAGCACCTGCAGGTTTTGCGAATACCGTGACGAATTTTGCTTTTGGATACATTTCACGAATTGCACGAGCGGTATTGCCGGTATCTACCAAATCGTCTACCACGATCATTCCTTCACCATCACCATCTGCGCGGTGTAATACTTTTAATGCACCTTGTTCATCGTGATCATAACTGGCAATACACACAGTTTCTACGAAACGAATATTTAATTCGCGAGCAAGTACCGCTGCTGGGAATAAACCACCACGGCTTACTGCAATGATACCTTTCCACTGAGTGGCAGGAAGTAAACGTTCCGCTAATTTGCGGGCATGCATTTGGAACATATCCCAAGTCACAACATATTTTTCGCTCATAACAAATACCTTAAACTTTGTCGCTAAATAAAAAAATTGCGGAATTTTAACCTGAAATGGCGTTTTATGCTATGATTTCCGCAAAAATTTTAATGAAAAAAGGAGTTCATTATGTCAGAAATTATCACATTACAACCGCAATTACTTTGGAAATGGTTTGATCAAATTTGTGCGATTCCACATCCATCTCATCACGAAGATGCACTCGCGACCTTTATTGTTAACTGGGCGAAAGAAAAACAATTTTTTGCTGAGCGTGATGAAGCCGGTAATGTATTAATCCGTAAACCAGCCACAGTAGGAATGGAAAACAGCCAACCCGTTGTCTTACAAGCACATTTAGATATGGTGCCACAAGCCAATGAAGGCAATCCTCATAATTTTACCCAAGACCCGATTCGCCCTTATATCGACGGTGATTGGGTAAAAGCACAAGGTACGACACTTGGCGCGGATAACGGTATTGGTTTAGCCTCAACCTTAGCGGTATTGGAAAGTACCGATATTGCACATCCACCACTTGAAGTGTTACTCACCATGACTGAAGAAACCGGCATGGATGGTGCCGTACACCTTCGCCGCAACTGGTTAAAATCAGAAATCCTAATTAATACCGATACCGAAGAAATCGGTGAAATCTATATTGGTTGTGCTGGTGGGGTAAATGCGAATGTTGAGCTACCTGTTCACCGTGAAAACAATCCATTCAGCCACACCTTACAAATTAACTTAAAAGGTTTGCGAGGCGGTCACTCTGGTTGTGATATTCACACCACACGTGCGAATGCAATTAAAGTATTGGCGCGTTTATTAGCAAAACTTTCACAAAATCAACCGCACTTTGCCCTTGCAGAAATTCGTGGTGGCTCAATTCGTAATGCGATTCCACGTGAAGCCGCCGCAACTATTTGTTTCAATCATGATGTAGAAAGCGTAAAAAGTGCAGTCAAAAATTTTGAAGTTTTATTGAAAGAAGAGCTTGCTATCGCTGAGCCAAACTTAACCTTAACCGCTGAGCAAGTTGAAAATCCACAACAAACCTTCACGCTTGAAACCACCAAAAAAGTGATTAATTTGCTGAACGTCTTACCAAATGGCGTGATCCGCAACAGTGATGTCATCAAAAACGTGGTGGAAAGCTCGTTGAGCATTGGTGTATTAAAACCCCTTGAAGATAAAATCAAAGGTACCATTCTTATTCGCTCGCTTATTGAAAGTGGTAAAGAGTATGTAGAAGAAACCTTAACCTCACTCGCTGAACTCACTGGTGCAACAGTTGAATTTTCAGGTTCTTACCCTGGTTGGAAACCAGTAAATGACACGGCAATTTTGACATTAATGAAAAAACATTATGCAGAAGTGCTTGGCAAAGAGCCTGAGATTAAAGTGATTCATGCAGGGCTTGAATGTGGCTTGTTGAAAGAACATTATCCGAATATTGAGATGATTTCTGTGGGGCCAACTATTCGCAATGCGCATTCGCCTGATGAAAAAGTCCAAATTTCAACAGTACAAACGTACTGGGAGTTACTCACTAAAGTCTTAGCGGATATTAAATAATCTACAAATAAAAGGGCTAAATATTACATTTAGCCCTTTATTTTTTTATCTTTTATAAACTACGTAATGCTTCGATACGTTTTTCAAGTGGAGGATGGCTCATAAAGAGTTCGCTACGTTTGCCGTTAATCATAAAGGCATTAAGTGAACCTTCCATCTCTTGCGGCTCATGAATTTGTTGTAAACGTTGCAATGCCGCAATCATTTTTTCTTTACCCACAAGCTGTGCAGAACCTGCATCTGCGCGATATTCGCGATAGCGTGAGAACCACATCGCGATAATGCTAGCTAAAATACCAAACAAGATTTCTAGCACCATTGAGACTAAGAAATAAATGCCTGAGCTGCGGCTTTCTTCATCGCCATTACGAGAACTTGCCACCACATTGGCAATTACACGAGATAAGAAAATCACGAAGGTATTCAATACGCCCTGTAATAAAGTCATGGTCACCATATCACCGTTCGCAATGTGTGATACCTCATGAGCCAGTACCGCTTCTGCTTCTTCTTCCGTCATGGAGTTTAATAAGCCTGTACTAATCGCCACTAAAGAATTGTTTTTCGTTGCCCCCGTAGCAAAAGCATTCGCATCATTAGAATGGTAGATCGCCACATCTGGCATTGGGATGCCTGCTTGCTGTGCTTGACGACGTACAGTTTCCACTAACCAACGCTCAGCTTGATTACTCGGTTCAGTAATCACTTCCGCGCCCACAGAGCGCAATGCCATGGTTTTTGATAAAAATAACGAAATCAATGATCCGGCAAAACCGAAAAGCATTGCCATAATTAAAATGCCACCTGTACTATTTCCTGCAATACCGGTCACATTTAAAATAATCCCTAACACAAGCATCACAGCAAAGTTAGTGGCTAAAAATAAAAGGATTCGCATCATAATAAAGTTCCTCAATAAAATAGAAAGTAAACACTGCAATAATGGAGAATTTTTTGCAAAATTCAAGGTTAAACAAATAATTTATTGTAAATCTTCTAAGGTATTAAAATTTACAAATCGTCCTTCTTGTTCGTCAAATTGGACAGCAACCGCGCCATTTTTGTTCATAAATTGTAATAAACGACGTTCGCCTTCGTTTAAATAAGCGCGTAACGTCTCTTTAAGCTGAACGGACATCAAACAAAATGTCGGGTGTTCACGCTCTTTATCTTTTGCATAAGCCATTAAAGCGCAGTCATTTTTAACCGCACTTTTTAGTTTTTCTAATAAGTTTTGTGGAAAATACGGGCTATCACAAGGCACAAAAAGTACAAAATCCGTTTTAGCTTTTTCGAGTGCTGTTAACATACCGCTCAACGGCCCCTGAAAATCAGGCAATTCATCTGAAAATACGGGAAAACCCCATTGTGCATATTCCGCATGGTGACGATTAGCATTAATCGAAATATCAACCACTTGAGGTTGTAAGCGATCAATCACATGGCTAATTAATGGTTTATTTTGTAAAAGCTGCAAGCCTTTATCCGCACCATTCATCCTCCGTGCTTTTCCACCCGCTAAAATAACCGCACTTATTGTGTATTTCATATTTTCTTATTGCCTTATTTGAAGTATGATCTAGCCTTATTTTTCTCCATTTAAAAGGAAATAGCAATGAAATGTAAGCGTTTAAATGAAGTATTGGAACTTTTACAACCTTATTGGTCTAAAGACCCAGATCTGAGCTTGCTACAAATTCTGCAAAAAATTGCTGATGAAGCAGGTTTTGATAAACCCGTAGCAGAATTATCTGATGAAGTGATTATTTATCATTTAAAAATGCACGGCACAGATAAACTTGAGCCAATTCCTGGCATCAAAAAAGATTATGAAGAAGATTTTAAAACCGCCTTGTTAAAAGCGCGTGGAATTATTAAATAAGGAAAACAAATGAAAAAAGTTTTATTTTTACTCGGTGCTTTATTTTCATTTAATGCATTCGCAGCCAACCTAGAAGAAGGCAAACAATACGTTCAAGTGAGTCAAACAGCTTCCGCACAACCAGAAGTGATTGAATTTTTCTCATTCTACTGCCCACATTGCTATGCCTTTGAAATGGAATACCACATTCCAAAACAAGTTGCAGAAGGCTTGCCACAAGGCACTGAATTTAAACAATATCATGTTAACTTCTTAGGTCGTCAATCTGAAAACCTCACTCGTGCATGGGCATTAGCGATGGCTCTTGGTGCAGAAAGCAAAGTGAAAGCGCCTTTATTTGAAGCCGCACAGCAAGATAAATTAAGCTCAATGGATGATATTCGCAAAATCTTCATTGATAACGGGGTTACAGCTGAACAATTTGATAACAACATCAACAGCTTTGCTGTAAACGGTTTAGTGAATAAACAAGTAAATGCAGCGGAACAGTTTCAAGTACGTGGTGTACCTGATTTTTATGTAAATGGCAAATATCGTGTGAACCCTGAAGGCTTAAATTACGATGATTTCGTCAAAGATTACGTAGAAACCGTGAAAGGTTTATTGCAAAAATAAAAAAAAATTGGTTTAATGCCTGCCGTTTTTAAATATAAAGAAGAGAGATGATATTATGGCTGCTAGTTTCAGTGTTACTCGTCGTTTTTTTGACGACAAAAACTACCCACGCGGATTTTCCCGTCACGGTGATTATACAATCAAAGAATCCCAAGTATTGGAGCAATATGGCCAAGCGTTTAAAGCATTAGATTCAGGCGAGCGCAAGCCAACGACAAAAGAAGAAAAAGAATTTGTTGCTTTTTGCCGTGGTGAACGTGCACCGGAAACTTTCTTCGAAAAAACGTGGAATAAATATCGTACTCGCATTAACACAACAAAACGTGTTTACACCTTATCAGGTGATGTGAGCGAAGCGGCTTCTGGCGGCGAAGATTATTCTGGCGAATAATACATTTTAAAAGGCAGGCAGAAGCTTGCCTTTTGTTTTTTTACCAATCCCCATGCTTGCCAAGGGCTGTGGGATATTTATCATTCAAACGTAAACATCAATGCAACTACCCATTTCCCAATATACCGAACTCCTGCAAAAAAAGACCGAAAAGCTGACCGCACTTTTGCAGCCCTTTAACGCCCCAGAAATAGCCGTGTTTGATTCGCCGACCAGCCATTATCGGATGCGTGCAGAATTTCGTATTTGGCATGATAAAGGCGATTTTTATCACATCATGTTTGATCAAAGCACTTTGCAGCGTTATCGAGTGGATGAATTCCCAATTGCCAGCGAACTGATCAATCGCATGATGAAAACCTTACTGCCATTGTTAAAAATGCAGGAAGTATTACATAAAAAACTGTTCCAAATTGATTATTTGAGCACGCTCAGCAATAAGATTATTGTAAGCCTGCTTTACCACAAGCAACTCACAGAAGAATGGCAAAGCGCTGCTACACGCTTAAAAGAAGAATTACAACAACTTAGTTTTGATGTGCAGCTGATTGGTCGTGCGAGTAAACAAAAAATCTGTTTAGCGCAGGATTTTGTCGATGAAGTATTACCGGTGAAAGGGCGTAATTATGTTTATCGCCAAGTGGAAAACAGCTTTACCCAGCCTAATGCAGCTGTAAATTGCAAGATGTTGGAATGGGCGATTGATTGCACTCAAGGTTCTCAAGGGGATTTATTAGAGCTGTACTGCGGTAACGGCAATTTCTCTATCGCCCTTGCACAAAACTTCCGCAAAGTTCTTGCTACCGAAATCGCTAAGCCATCCGTTGCTGCCGCACAATTTAATATTGCGGAAAATAAGATAAATAATCTGCAAATTATCCGTATGTCCGCAGAAGAGTTTACCCAAGCAATGAATGGCGTACGTGAGTTTAATCGCTTAAAAGGTATTGATTTAAAAACCTATCAATGCAATACGATTTTTGTTGATCCACCACGAGCAGGGCTTGATCCTGACACGGTAAAACTGGTGCAGAATTACGATCGTATTTTGTATATTTCCTGTAATCCTCATACCCTTTGCGAGAACTTACAGACCCTAAGCCAAACACACCGCATTGAAAAAGCGGCACTGTTTGACCAATTCCCTTACACGGATCATATGGAAAGCGGCGTATGGCTGGTGAGAAAATAAAAATTCAACTGCTTGCTGAAGAGGGAACATTGTCAGAATTGACCGCACTTTGTTCCCCTTTTAGTATCGAGCATTGTACTGAAAGTCCGCTTGCATTGGTGCAAACTGAAACCCATCTTGCCCTGCGTAAACTAGACGAGCCGAAATTTGGCGATGTATTTGTGGATTTCGTAGCCGGTGCAATGGCCCATCGTCGTAAATTTGGCGGTGGACGTGGCGAAGCTATTGCCAAAGCTGTAGGCATTAAGGGCGCAGAATTGCCGAGCGTGATTGATGCCACAGCAGGACTTGGTCGAGATGCTTTTGTTTTAGCTTCTATCGGTTGCCAAGTGCGCTTAGTAGAACGCCATCCAGTGGTATATTTGCTTTTACAGGATGGGCTCAACCGTGCCTATCAGGATGCAGAAATAGGCGAAATGATGCAACAAAATATGCGTTTACTAGATGTTCATCATATTGCCGAACTCAATCCACAAACCGAGAGTGCCGATGTGGTGTATTTGGATCCAATGTATCCACATAAGCAAAAATCCGCCCTAGTTAAAAAAGAAATGCGCGTATTCCAGCATTTGGTTGGTGCGGACTTGGATGCTGATGAGCTCTTGACACCTGCGTTACAATTAGCCCGTAAACGCGTAGTGGTAAAACGTCCTGATTATGCGGAATTTTTAGCGCAAAAAGCGCCCCATGTCAGTCGTGAAACCAAAAATCACCGCTTTGATATTTATATGGGAGAAGCACAATGCTAAAAGAAAGTGCCGTTGTGATGAGCTATGATGCGGAAACAGGCCTTGCTAAAGTAAAATGTCAATCACAAAGCGCCTGTGGAGCTTGTTCGGCTAGAGAAGCCTGTGGAACAGCTTCCCTTTCTGAACTTAACGGAAAGCGAGGCGAGCATATTTTCACGCTAGAAACCATCACACCACTCCGTGCAGGTCAAATGGTAGAAATCGGTCTAAAAGAAAAATCCATGCTTCTCTCCGTACTATTAATGTATATCGCGCCACTTTTCACTCTATTAGTTGCAACATTACTTTCTAGCTATATCAGTGAAAATGAGCTCATCCGTGCGATTTTAATCTTTATTTTGACCGCACTTTCCTTTGTGATGGTTAAACGTTACACCCGAAAACTTGATCAACAAACAGAATTTCAGCCTGTTTTGTTGAGAGTATTGTCCTAAATAAAAAGAACGGTTGAAAACAATTAAATTTTCAACTGCGCTTTTATACTTTAAGCTTATTGCAACTCGAAAGGCCTACATGAAAATGTAGGCTTTTCTTTTTTAATTAAGCTTGTGATTTTTTAAGGTCAAATTTGTAAGAAACAAAACCATACAATGTCCAACCGATAAAGGTCACAATTGAACCATATAACATCGCTTGTTCACCTGCTGCATAAAGCGCATAGATACTATAGAGTGAACCAATAAAGGCAACAAAGACGGTTGTTTTATATTTTTGTGACGCAACATTCTCTGCTTTCAATAACACAGCAAGTGCTGCCATTGAGAGCAAGTATGGAATAACGTTTGTTACTACCGCGAGGTCCACCAACACATTGAATTGTTTATTTAATGATGGGCTGATTGTCATTAATGATAGTAATGTTTGTAACGCAGTAATGGTTACCATACCAATGATTGAAATACCTACCACAGGAATAATTACACCTCAAATAGTGAATGAACTGATGTTACCCGTAATTCTTGCGCCACCGAAGTTAAGAATAGTAGCAAGCCAAAGAGTGAAGATTGTCCATAATGCGATAGAAAGTGGAGAAAGGGTTGCACCGAGGAACTCAGAACCATAACTTACAGCAGAAATCGCAATCGCAGTATTCACAATAACTAACGACACACCATAAGTATAGTTTGCCATGAAGTTACCAGCTTTACCGAAAGAGTATTCAGCATAGCCGCCCATACCACCGGTATTTTCTACTAAACATACCGCATTGTGCGAATGCATAAGCTAAGGCTGTTGAACCAACTGCGGTTACGAGCCAAGAAACAATGGAAACAGTCCCAATTTCGGCTAATTTGCTCGGTAACATAATGATACTGGAACCCATCATATTAACCATGGTAAGAATGGTAATTTTAACCACTCCAATTTTATTACTTTTAGCACTCATAATTTATACCCCTTAAAGTGCAATAAAATAACAATATATAATTTTTAATTATAAAAAATAAAGTGATAATTTATTTTAACTGAGCTAGTTTTAAAATATACTTCTTACCTGTTATACGTAATACAAAAAATATTTATAAATTTATCTGGAGACTCTCTAAACAGAGAAAATAACTCTGTTTAGAGATTAAAAATTATATTAAGCTAAACTCGCCACCATGACTGCTTTAATCGTATGCATACGGTTTTCTGCTTGCTCAAAGGCAATATTCATCGGTGATTCAAACACCTCTTCAGTCACTTCAATACCGTTTGCTAATTCAGGATACTTTTCAGCAATTTGGCGACCCACTTTAGTTTCACTATTGTGGAATGCAGGCAAACAGTGCATGAATTTTACTTTTGGATTACCTGTACGCATCATGAGTTCAGGCGTTACTTGATAAGGAAGCAATAGCTTAATGCGCTCTCCCCAAGCTTCTAATGGTTCACCCATTGAAACCCAAACATCCGTATGCACAAAATCAACACCGCTTACAGCTTTATCGATATCTTCCGTTACAGTAATCCGCGCACCGCTTTCTTTAGCAAAACTTTCACACATCTCAACAAAACTTGCTTCAGGTAATAAGGCTTTTGGGCCGCAAATACGCACATCCATCCCCAGTTTTGCTCCAATCAGTAAAAGAGAATTCCCCATGTTATTGCGTGCATCACCAATATACACATAACTAATTTGACGAAGTGGCTTGTCACAATGTTCAATCATCGTGAGAACATCCGCAAGCATTTGTGTAGGATGAAACTCATCCGTTAAACCATTAAATACCGGCACACCAGCATGATCTGCAAGCTCTTGCACAGTACTTTGTTTAAAGCCCCGATATTCAATCGCATCATACATCCTCCCAAGAACACGAGCCGTATCCTTCATGCTTTCTTTATGCCCAATCTGAGAGGAATTTGGATCAATGTAAGTCACTTGTGCACCTTGATCATGAGCCGCTACCTCAAAGGCACAACGAGTACGTGTTGAGGTCTTTTCAAAAATGAGTGCGATATTTTTACCTTTAAGCTGAGGTTGCTCTGTTCCGGCATATTTAGCACGTTTCAAATCACGTGATAAATCTAACAAATAATTAATTTCGCGTTCTGAATGATGAACAAGACTCAATAGGTGTCTATTTTTAAGATTAAAAGCCATAACGATCTCCTTATCAGATGCCATCAAATGCAGGCCACCTTACTATGAATGACTTAATTTTTAACGGATTGGATAGCCTATTTTTGTCCCAAACGTGAAGTTTTGCAACTGAATTCAATCCGTTATTTTGTGATGTGTATCACACTTCATCTCAGAACTTTATATTGCGCTTTCTTTATATGTAAAAGAGATTTAAAATCCCGTCGATTCTCACACAACAGGAGCACATATGATCAACAGAAGAGATTTCATCCAGCTTGGCGCAAGCAGCATTTTAGCGTTGAGTGCGAGCCGTTTTGCTTTTGCAAAAAGCGACACACAAGTCGATTTACGTATTGTGGCAACAACCGATATTCACAGTTTTTTGACTGACTTCGATTACTACAAAGATGCACCTACTGAGAAATTCGGTTTTACCCGTGCAGCAAGCTTGATTCGTCAAGCTCGTCAAGAAGTGAAAAACAGCGTTTTAGTTGATAACGGTGACTTAATCCAAGGTAACCCCATCGCTGACTATCAAGCGGCTAAAGGTTACAAAGAAGGCAAACCAAACCCAGCTGTAGATTGCTTAAATGCAATGCACTATGAAGTGGGAACATTAGGTAACCATGAGTTTAACTATGGCTTAGGTTATTTAGCCGATGCGATTAAACAAGCGAAATTCCCTATCATCAATGCCAACGTAGTGAAAGTCGGTACTGAAGAGCCCTATTTCACGCCTTATGTGATTCAAACCAAAGAAGTGGTGGATAGCCAAGGCAAAACCCATAAACTAAACATTGGTTATATCGGTTTTGTGCCACCACAAATTATGGTGTGGGATAAAGCGAACTTACAAGGCAAAGTAGAAACGCGCGATATCGTGAAAACTGCACAAAAATATGTGCCAGAAATGAAACAAAAAGGCGCCGATATTATTGTAGCACTTGCACACACTGGCCCATCTGACGAGCCATATCAAGAAGGTGCAGAAAACTCAGCATTCTATCTTGCTGATGTACCACACATTGATGCGATTGTTTTTGGTCACTCTCACCGTTTATTCCCGAACAAAGAGTTCGCTAAATCACCAAATGCAGATATTGCTAAAGGTACCGTAAAAGGCGTGCCTGAAAGTATGGCAGGCTACTGGGCAAACAACATCAGTGTAATCGACTTAACCCTTGCTCAACACAACGGCAAATGGTTAGTAACTGATGGTAAAGCGGTACTTCGTCCAATTTATGATGCCGAAAACAAAAAAGCGACCACAGAAAGTGATGCAGAATTGACCGCACTTTTAAAACCTGTGCATGAAACCACCCGTGAATTCGTAGCACAACCAATCGGTAAAGCGACCGATAACATGTACAGCTACTTAGCGTTAGTACAAGATGACCCAACAATTCAAATTGTGAACCAAGCACAAAAAGCTTACGTTGAAAAAGTAGCACCAAGTGTTGCGGCAATGGCGGGGTTACCAATTTTAAGTGCGGGCGCACCATTTAAAGCAGGTGGACGTAAAAATGACCCAACAGGCTATACTGAAGTGAACAAAGGTGAATTAACCTTCCGTAACGCAGCAGACTTATACCTCTATCCAAACACATTAGTTGTGGTAAAAGCAACCGGTGAAGAATTGAAAGAATGGTTAGAATGTAGCGCAGGTATGTTTAAACAAATCGATCCAACAAGTGACAAACCACAATCTTTACTTGATTGGGAAGGTTTCCGTACCTATAACTATGATGTAATTGACGGCGTAAATTATGAATTCGACCTTACTCAACCAGCGCGTTATGACGGCGAATGTAAATTGATTAACCCGAACTCACACCGTGTGGTGAATTTAACTTACCAAGGTAAACCGGTTGATCCAAAAGCAGAATTCTTAATTGCAACTAACAACTATCGTGCTTACGGTAATAAATTCCCAGGCACAGGCGATGCACACATTGTTTACGCTTCTCCTGATGAAAACCGTCAAATCCTTGCGGATTACATCAAAGCAGAGAGTGAAAAACATGGCCATGTAAACCCAAGTGCGGATAAAAATTGGCGTTTTGCACCGATTAAAGGTAACGATAAACTAGATGTGCGTTTTGAAACCTCACCAAGCGAACAAGCAGCTAAATTCATTCAAGACAATGCACAATATCCAATGAAAAAAGTCGGCACTGATGAAGTTGGCTTTGCGGTATATCAAATCGATTTATCGAAATAACAAAAAAGGGCGTGCTCAGCACGCCCTACTTATTTTAAAGTGCGGTCAATTTTGACCTTATTTTTCTTCTTTTGGAAGTCTAATTAAAGCAAAGATCAAGCCGCCCCAAATAATCAAAAGCGACACAATCATCATTGTAAGTGCAATACCTGTCATCTTTATTCTCCTTTTTCTTCAAGATTGAGATTCTCTTCATTTTTCCATTTTAAGCGAGAAAGAATGAACGAAACGACTACAAGCAAAATTGCCATACCCCAACCAAAGGTATTTACGAACCAACTTGGATAACCTTCATAACCTTCTGTAAATACCTTCGCACCTTCACTCAATAACATAAAGGCAAGAATACCCGTGGTGATTACAATGCATAAACGCCATAGGAAACCGACTTTGAATGAAGAGCTTTCATTTAAGTGCTTACCTAATAAGCCAAGTTTTTCATTTGCTACAATCACAATTAATGAAACAAATGCTACCGCTACAATACCAAAGTAGTTTACGAATTTATCCAACACATCAAGCATTGGTAGACCGGTTGTGGTACCGAATAAAATCACTGAAACCACCATCATTGGTAAACCCACAATAAAGGTCGCTTTTGCTCGACGTAAACGGAGTTTATCTTGAATCGCTGAAATGATTACTTCAATAACAGAGATAAATGAAGTTAATGCCGCGAAGGTTAATGAACCGAAGAACAATACCCCTAACACTTCACCAAATGGTGCTTTATTAATGATGGTTGGGAATGCAAAGAAAGCTAAACCAATACCGCCTTTTGCCACTTCACTCACTTCCACACCTTGTGCAGCGGCAATAAAGCCTAATGCCGCAAATACACCGATACCTGCAAGTACTTCAAAGCTTGAGTTCGCAAAGCCAACAACTAAACCACTTCCTGTTAAATCAGAATCTTTTTTCAGGTAAGACGCATAAGTGATCATAATCCCGAAACAAATAGAAAGAGAGAAGAAGATTTGACCGTAAGCCGCAATCCACACACTTGGGTTAGACAATTTTGACCAATCTGGTGTAAATAACGCATTCAAGCCTTTTTCTGCACCCGGTAGAAATAAAGAATAAACAACCAACGCCACAAACATCACCACTAAAACAGGCATTAAGATGTCTGAAGATTTAGAAATCCCTTTTTTAATACCTAAAGAAAGTACGCCTAATGCTACTAACCATACTGCGATTAATGGGCCTGTCACCATGCCAACAAACTCAAAGCTCACACCATTGCTGATATCGCCCATTTTTAAGAATTCGTGTAGGAAGAAATCAATTGGTTTATCGCCCCAGGCAGAATTAAGTGAGAAGTAGGTGTAGCTTGCCGCCCAACCTAATACTACTGCGTAGTAAAGACCGATGATGACGTTCACCATCACCTGCCACCAACCAAACACTTCAAAGTGCGGGTTGAAACGACGATAAGAAAGTGGTGCACCACCACGATGGCGATGACCGATTGCGTAATCTAAGAAAAGCAATGGAATACCGGCGGTTAAAAGTGCAATAAGATAAGGGATAATAAATGCACCGCCACCGTTTTCATAAGTGGTATAAGGGAAACGCCAGATGTTTCCTAAGCCAACAGCGGATCCAATCGCCGCCATAATAAATGCTTTCCGACCAGAAAAGGTCTCACGCTTTGCGTTTGACTGCGTCATATTAAGTTCCTTTTGAATGAAGAAAGATTTCAATATAATGAATTCTAAAACCTAGTCAAGAATTTGATTTAAAGTACGGTTAAAAACAATGAATTTTTTTTAAAAATCACTGTCTAAAGGCCAAATTTAATCTCTATTAATAACCAAAAGGAAACATTTATGGATCTCAACAGCATTTTAAATCAAGTTTTAGATGTTGCTAAAAACTCTGCAAGTAAACTTGAAACAGGCAATCAAACTATCGACTCTCTCACCAAAGTAGGCGGTGGTGCAGCATTAGGCGGTCTTTTATCAATGATTTTAGGCCGTAGCGGCGGTGCAAGCTTAGCAAAATTAGGCTCACTTGCCGTTTTAGGTAACCTTGCTTACCAAGCGTACCAAAACTATCAAAAATCCCAACAAAGCAGCCAACCAAACATCTCAGAAAATGCGTTTGATGTATTAAATTCATCAAACCATGTTGATGCGAGTGAGTTGATTTTACGTACTATGATTGCTGCAGCGGCTGCAGATGGTGAAATCACTGAAGATGAAAAACAAACTATCGCAAATGAAGCAGGTAACAATCCTGAATTAGCGCAATGGCTTGAACAAGAAATCCAAAACCCAATTTCTATCAACGAGATTGCTCGTCTTGTAGGTAATGATACTGCACTTGCAAGCAATGTATATTTAGCAGCTCGTTTAGTAAGCAAAGATTTATCTCGCAAAGAAATTATTTTCTTAGCAGATTTAGCTCAAGCGTTAGGTTTAGATGATGCGCTTGTTGAACAATTAGAAAAACAAGCAGGCTTCTAATTTTGTGTAGAAAACATTATGTTTTCTGACCGCACTTCTTATCAAAAAACACGATAATCTTAGTTATCGTGTTTTTTTCATTTGTTTTTTCGCGAAAACCTAACCAAAGGCGAAAAATTCCGCTACAATGCTGAACTTCAATATTCATAAAATTATTTAATAATCATAAAAACGGGAAGCAACATGACAGGCGCACAACTCATTATCGAATGTTTAAAAGCGCACGGTGTAACCGATCTTTTCGGCTACCCAGGCGGGGCAATCATGCCAACCTACGATGCCATCTATGACTCAGGTCTTGACCATCTTCTTTGCCGTAACGAACAAGGTGCCGCTATAGCCGCAATTGGTTATGCTCGCTCCACAGGCAAAGTCGGCGTTTGTGTCGCAACGTCAGGCCCTGGCGCCACCAATTTAATTACAGGTTTAGGCGATGCCTTTGCTGATTCTGTGCCACTCGTAGCATTTACTGGCCAAGTGGCTGCTCCTCTTATCGGTACCGATGCTTTCCAAGAAGCCGATGTTTTAGGTTTATCTCTTGCTTGCACCAAGCACAGCTACATTGTGCAATCCATTGAAGAACTCCCCGAAATTATTGCCTCTGCTTTCCAAATTGCACAAAGTGACAGACCAGGCCCTGTGTTAATTGATGTGCCTCGTAACATCCAAGTGAGCGATGTACCTGAACATGTAAAACCTATTGTCAAACCGACCGTAAAACCAACCGCACTTTCAGAATTAAAATTAACTGAAGCCAAAGCATTATTGGCACAAGCGAAAAAACCCGTGCTTTATGTGGGTGGTGGTGTAGGCATGGCGAAAGCCACACAAGCGGTCAAAAAATTCCTACAAATCACCAAAATGCCATCTGTTTCAACATTGAAAGGTTTAGGCTCAATTGACCCAACAGATCCCGTTTATATGGGCATGATTGGTATGCACGGCACGAGACCGGCAAACATTGCCGTGCACGAATGTGATTTATTGTTAGTGTGCGGTGCACGTTTTGACGACCGCGTGACGGGTAAATTAGACAGTTTTGCGCCACAAGCTAAAGTGATTCATTGTGATATTGATGCGGCGGAAATCAACAAACTCCGTGTGGCAAATGTCGCCCTTCAAGGTGATTTAATTCAAGCCTTAGAAGCTTTAAGTATCCCGCTTGCGATTGATGATTGGCGTGCGCATATTCAAGCGCTGAAAGCCAAACTCGACTTCACTTATATCGACAATGCAGGCAACCGACCGATTGACCCTTGGTCATTACTCAACACACTTTCACAGCGTAAACCTCAAAATGCCGTGATTTGTACTGATGTGGGCCAACACCAAATGTGGTCTGCACAACATATGCGTCATTTCGCACCAGAAAACTATATTACCTCTGCGGGCTTCGGCACCATGGGATTTGGTTTGCCTGCAGCGGTAGGTGCGAAAAAAGCACGCCCTCATGATGAAGTGATTTTGGTGACAGGCGATGGTTCATTGATGATGAACATTCAAGAATTGGGTTCAATCAAACGCGGCAAATTACCAGTGAAAATTTTGCTGTTAGATAACCAACGCCTTGGTATGGTGCGTCAATGGCAAGACCTTTTCTGGAATAAACGCCGTTCTGAAACCATCTTAGAAGATAACCCTGATTTCGTGATGTTGGCAAAAGCCTTTAATATTCCAGCTGAACGCATTGAGCGTGCTGATGAAGTAGATGCAGCACTTAATCGCTTATTAAATAGTGAAACAGCCTATTTATTGCAAGTATGCATTCCACCTGAAGAATGTGTATGGCCATTAGTGCCACCGGGTGCATGCAACACAGATATGTTGGAGGAAATTTAAGATGAACCAATATACTTTTGACTTGATCGCTCAACACCGCCCAGAGGTTTTAGAACGTGTATTACGCGTTATTCGTTTACGCGGCTTCACTGTGACTAATATGGAGATGGCATTGGTAGAAACCAAAGTGCAGTTAAAAATCACTGTAAAATCTGACCGCACTTTTGATTTGTTGGTGAATCAATTGGCGAAACTGCCGGATGTATTAGGAATAAAATAATGAAAAATATACGTTTGTTATTAGGGTTACTTATTACTTTCGTGCTATTTGGATGCACTTCATTACAAGATAAAGAACTATCTTCTCAAAAAGAAGTAATTCACTCTTTCTTTATAGCAGAAGACAACATTTATGCTATAGGGCAACTTAATAGTTATCACTTTGCCGGTTCAAAATATAGTCAAACTGGAGATTTAATTCGTATCTTACGATCACCTTACGTAAAAAACATATCATCTGTGAAAATTCATTCTATCGCTAAAGATGTTGAAAAAAACAAAGTGAAAGCTACATTAACACTATATTTTAATGATAAAGAGCTTACTCAAAAGCAATCTAATGAGCTCTATGGACAAAAATATTACTATATGCATGAGCATAATATATTTTTTATAATGGAAGATGGTGAAATTGTTGATATTAAAAATAAAAATGAGATTTTGAAAAAAGCTAAATTGATTAAACCTTTAGAAACTAAGTACTTAGAATATCGTCAAGAAAAAAGATTCAGTGCAGCTGCAACAGAGGATAACATTACAATTGCTGGACGAGCATCAACGGCAATGATTGTTTTTGTACCGTTAGCAATTATCTCATTACCTTTTTATGCAATTCAGTCTTTATCTGGAAAATAAAAACAAACCCTAAAAATTTACTTGGAGAATTTATAACAATGCCAAAACTACGTTCAGCGACCAGTACTCAGGGTCGTAATATGGCGGGTGCACGTGCCTTATGGCGTGCAACAGGGATGAAAGAAAATGACTTTGGTAAACCGATTATTGCGGTAGTGAACTCATTCACCCAATTTGTACCAGGACATGTTCATTTAAAAGATATGGGACAACTAGTCGCAGCTGAAATTGAAAAAGCAGGCGGCGTGGCAAAAGAATTCAATACAATTGCGGTGGATGATGGAATCGCAATGGGCCACGGCGGGATGCTTTATTCCTTACCAAGCCGTGATTTAATCGCAGATAGCGTGGAATATATGGTTAATGCTCACTGTGCTGATGCTATGGTGTGTATTTCTAACTGTGACAAAATCACCCCAGGAATGTTGATGGCAGCAATGCGTTTAAACATTCCAACTATTTTCGTTTCAGGCGGCCCAATGGAAGCAGGTAAAACGAAATTATCAGATCAACTTATTCGCTTAGACTTAGTTGATGCGATGATTGAAGCTGCTGATCCGAATGTAAGTGATGAGCGTATTGATGTGATTGAACGCAGTGCTTGCCCTACCTGTGGTTCTTGCTCAGGGATGTTTACCGCTAACTCAATGAACTGCTTAACCGAAGCGTTAGGTTTATCTTTACCAGGTAATGGCTCGATGTTAGCGACCCATGCTGACCGTAAAGAATTATTCTTACAAGCAGGTCGTCAAATTGTTGAGCTTTGCAAACGCTATTATGAACAAGATGATGAAAGCGTATTGCCACGTTCAATTGGCACCTTTGAGGCCTTTGAAAATGCCATGAGTTTAGATATTGCGATGGGTGGTTCAAGTAATACCGTTTTACACTTATTAGCGGCAGCTCAAGAAGCTGGCGTAGATTTCCAAATGGCTGATATCGACCGCTTATCCCGTGTTGTCCCTTGCTTAAGCAAAATCGCACCAAACACCAATAAATACCACATGGAAGATGTGCACCGTGCAGGTGGCATTATGGGCTTATTGGGTGAATTAGATCGCGCAGGATTAATCCACCGTAATACCAAAACCGTGTTAGGAACAACACTAGAAGAACAATTAAATCAATACGATATTATTCGTAACAAAGACGAAGAATTACATAAATTCTTCCGTGCCGGCCCTGCCGGTATTCGCACCACGCAAGCCTTCTCACAAGATTGTCGTTGGGATAGCGTAGATGATGACCGTGTAAGTGGATGTATCCGTAACAAAGAAAATGCGATTTCTCAAGAAGGCGGTCTAGCGGTATTGTTTGGTAACATCGCTAAAGATGGTTGTATCGTAAAAACCGCGGGTGTAGATGAGTCTATCTGGAAATTCACCGGTCGTGCTATCGTATTTGAAAGCCAAGAAGATGCTGTATCTGGTATTTTAGGTGGTAAAGTCAAAGAAGGTCACGTTGTGATTATCCGTTACGAAGGTCCAAAAGGCGGCCCGGGTATGCAAGAAATGTTGTATCCAACCAGCTACTTAAAATCTATGGGCTTAGGTAAAAAATGTGCTTTATTAACGGATGGTCGTTTCTCTGGCGGTACCTCTGGATTATCTATTGGTCATGCCTCGCCTGAAGCGGCATCTGGCGGTGCCATCGGTTTAGTACATAATGACGATATTATCGAAATTGATATTCCAAATCGCGCGATTAATCTCAAAATCAGCGATGAAGAATTAGCAAAACGCCGTACCGAGCAAGATGCCAAAGGCTGGCAACCAGCTAACCGTGAACGTGAAGTGTCTTTTGCATTAAAAGTATTTGGTCACTTCGCTACTTCTGCGGATAAAGGTGCCGTTCGTGATAAAACACTTTTAAAATAGTGTCTGATTCTCCCTCTCTTTTATGAGAGGGAGAAATAAAACAAAGAAAAAATTACCCGCACTTCATCATAAACAAAAAATACAATGAAAAACCTACTCACCAATCCTCAACCCTCTCAATCGGATTACATTAACGCTATTGTCAAACTTGGCTCCAGAGTATATGAAGCCGCTACCGTAACTCCACTACAAAAAATGGGCAAATTGTCTGATCGCCTACATAATAATATTTGGATTAAGCGTGAAGACCGCCAGCCAGTAAATAGCTTTAAGCTTCGTGGTGCTTATGCAATGATTTCTAGCCTTTCTGATGAACAAAAACAGGCTGGTGTTATTGCTGCTTCTGCGGGCAATCATGCGCAAGGCGTAGCATTATCAGCGAAACAACTTGGGCTAAAAGCATTGATCGTTATGCCACAAAACACGCCAAGCATTAAAGTGGATGCAGTTCGCGGTTTTGGTGGTGAAGTGTTGCTACACGGAGCAAATTTTGATGAAGCCAAAGCTAAAGCTATTGAGCTTTCAAAATCTAAACATATGACATTTATCCCGCCGTTTGATCATCCATTGGTTATCGCTGGGCAAGGTACATTGGCGATGGAAATGTTGCAACAAGTTGCCGATTTGGATTATGTCTTTGTACAAGTCGGAGGTGGTGGTCTCGCCGCTGGCGTAGCCATTTTACTCAAACAATTTATGCCGGAAATTAAAGTCATTGGTGTCGAATCCAAAGATTCAGCTTGTTTGAATGCGGCCTTAAAAAAAGGTGAACCTACCGATTTAGCACACGTTGGCTTATTTGCTGATGGTGTAGCAGTAAAACGTATTGGTGACGAAACATTCCGTTTATGTCAAAAATATTTAGACGGTATGGTATTGGTAGACAGCGATGAAGTTTGTGCGGCAATGAAAGATTTATTCGAAAATGTGCGTGCTGTTGCTGAGCCATCTGGTGCCTTAGGATTAGCTGGTTTGAAGAAATATGTAAAACAAAACAATCTGGAAGGCAAAAATATGGCGGCAATTTTATCTGGTGCCAATCTTAACTTCCATACATTGCGTTATGTTTCAGAACGTTGCGAAATTGGTGAAAACCGTGAAGCTTTACTGGCGGTAACCATGCCGGAACAGCCTGGCAGCTTCTTAAAATTTGCTCATGTCATCGGCAACCGTGCGGTAACAGAATTCAGTTATCGTTATGCAGATAATCAAAAAGCCTGTATTTTCGTTGGTGTGCGCACGGCTAATGAAGCTGAAAAATCGGAAATTATTGCTGATTTAACGAAAAATGGTTTTGATGTAGAAGATATGTCTGATGATGATATTGCGAAAACTCACGTACGTTATTTAATGGGTGGACGAGTATCCAATCATCATGAACGACTTTATAGCTTTGAATTTCCAGAGCAAAAAGGCGCTTTACTTAAATTCTTAGAAATTTTGGGTAAACGTTGGAATATTTCATTATTCCATTATCGTGCACATGGAGCCGATTACGGTAATATTCTTGCGGCTTTCCAATTAGGCGAAAAAGATAACGTAGAATTTAAACAAGCTTTAGCAGAACTCGGTTATGTTTATGAAGATGTGAGTGAAAGTAAAGCATATCGATATTTCTTACGATAGAAAAATAAAAAGAGCGGTCAAAATAACCGCTCTTTTTTATTATCATTAACTTATCGTTTTGATTTAACGAGTTTTTCAGTAAGTTCGTAAGCACGAAGTTTCGCTAACTCTTTAGAAAGTTTAGCTACAAGTAAATCATGATCCACATCAACTGCGTGATTCACAATATTTTCTTCCGCTTTACGTTTTGCTTCACGAATACGATCTGCATCTAACTCGCTACCGCGAATTGCAACATCGGCAAGTACCGTTACTACTTTAGGTTGAACTTCTAAGAAGCCGCCTGAAACATAGATAACTTCTTCATTGCCATCTTCAAGGGTGAATTTAACAATCCCTGGCTTAATCGCCGTCATCAAAGGGGTGTGGTTTGGTAAAATACCAAGTTCACCTTCCACACCTGTTGCTTGGATTTGTTTAACAGCACCTTCAAAGATTTTTCGCTCTGCGCTGACTATTATTAGGTTAAATGTCGCCATTTTTGTTCTCCTTCAAATGACTTGAAGTGATTACATATTTTTGGCTTTTTCTAGCGCTTCGTCGATTGTACCGACCATGTAGAACGCTTGTTCTGGAATATGGTCGTATTCGCCGTTTAAAATACCTTTAAAGCCGCGGATAGTTTCTTTTAAAGAAACGTATTTACCTGGAGTACCGTTAAATACCTCAGCAACGAAGAACGGTTGTGATAAGAAACGTTCAATTTTACGTGCACGTGCTACCACAAGTTTGTCATCTTCAGATAACTCGTCCATACCAAGAATTGCAATAATATCTTTTAATTCTTTATAACGTTGTAAGATACCTTGTACGCCACGCGCTACATCATAGTGCTCTTGACCAACAACGAGTGGATCTAATTGGCGTGAAGTTGAATCTAATGGGTCAACCGCAGGGTAAATACCTAAAGACGCAATTTGACGACTTAATACAACTGTTGAGTCTAAGTGCGCAAAGGTTGTTGCCGGAGATGGGTCAGTTAAGTCATCTGCAGGTACGTATACCGCTTGTACAGAGGTGATAGAACCTGTTTTGGTTGAAGTGATACGTTCTTGTAACACACCCATTTCTTCTGCTAAGGTTGGTTGGTAACCTACCGCAGATGGCATACGACCTAATAACGCAGATACTTCAGTACCAGCAAGGGTATAACGATAGATATTATCCACGAAGAATAATACATCACGACCTTCGTCACGGAATTTCTCTGCCATAGTTAAACCGGTTAACGCAACACGTAAACGGTTACCTGGTGGCTCATTCATTTGTCCGTAAACTAATGATACTTTATCTAATACGTTAGAATCTTTCATTTCATGATAGAAGTCGTTACCTTCACGAGTACGTTCACCTACACCCGCAAATACGGAGTAACCTGAGTGCTCAATCGCGATATTACGGATTAATTCCATCATGTTAACGGTTTTACCTACACCCGCACCACCGAATAGACCTACTTTACCACCTTTTGCGAATGGACAAATTAAGTCGATAACTTTGATACCAGTTTCTAATAATTCCGTACTGTTAGATTGTTCTTCGTAGCTTGGTGCTGGACGATGAATAGACCAATTTTCTTCCGCGCCAATTTCACCTTGCTCATCGATTGGTTCACCTAATACGTTCATAATACGGCCTAACGTTTTAGTCCCTACTGGAACTTGAATCGGGTTACCCGTATTTTCTACTTTTAAGCCACGTTTTAAGCCGTCAGATGTACCTAATGCGATACAGCGAACTACACCGCCACCTAATTGTTGTTGAACTTCAAGGGTTAAACCTGATTCAACTTTTAATGCATCGTAAACTTTTGGTACTGCATCTTGTGGGAATTCAACGTCAATCACCGCACCGATGATTTGTACAATTTTTCCTGCTGACATTACCGTTCCTCTTTCATTAAATCGCTGCCGCGCCAGCGACGATTTCGTTTAATTCATTTGTAATACTTGCTTGACGGGCTTTATTGTAAACTAATCGCAAGTCATTGATTAAATTACCTGCATTATCAGTTGCCGCTTTCATTGCTACCATTCTAGCAGCTTGCTCGGAAGCAAGGTTATCTACCACAGATTGATACACTTGTGATTCCAAATAACGAGTAAGCAAACTGTCTAATAAGACTTTTGGCTCTGGCTCGTAAAGGTAATCCCAGGTGCTTTGTCTTTGCTCTAAATTATCGGTTTCTAATGCCGGTAATGGTATTAATTGTTGATAAACAGGTTTTTGCGCCATTGTATTAACAAATTTATTGTAGGCAATATAAACTGCATCTACTTCTTCGTCTTTATAGCTATCAAACATACCGTTTGCAACACCAATTAAGTCTTCCATTGTCGGATTATCACCCAAACCGGAAAGTTGTGCACGAACAGGTAATCCTAATGAACGGAAAAAGCTAATGCCTTTTGAGCCAATTAAACCCAATTCAACATTAACACCTTTATCTTTCCATTGTTTGATTTCTGTCATGACGGTTTTAAACAAGTTAATGTTCAAACCACCACACATTCCACGGTCAGTCGAGACCACTAAGATCCCGACTTTTTTCACTTCGCGTTGAATTAAAAATGGGTGTTTATAACCAACACTTGCTTTAGAGACGTGGCTGATAACATTTCGTATTGTTTCAGAATACGGACGAGAAGCCGACATACGATCCTGCGTTTTACGCATTTTCGAGGTCGCCACCATTTCCATTGCCTTTGTAATTTTTTGCGTACTTTGTACACTGGCAATTTTGGTTTTTATCTCTTTTGCACCTGCCATCTTATTTCTCCGTTACTTTTACCACGCGCTGTTGGCTTTAAAGTTATCCAAAATCGCTTTCAATGATGCTTTAACTTCATCATTGTAATTACCGGTTTTGGTCAATTCAGCCATAAACTCGCTGTGGTTACGGCGAGCGTAATCTAAAAGTGCGGCTTCAAAACTTGCAATTTTTTGCAATTCCACATCTTCTAAATAGCCAAACTCAACCGCGAAAAGCAACACAGATTGCTCTGCTACGCTAAGCGGTACATATTGTTTTTGTTTCAATAATTCAGTGACTTTTTCACCGTGAGAAAGTTGTTTGCGGGTAGCATCATCAAGGTCAGATGCGAACTGAGCAAACGCCGCTAATTCACGATATTGAGCTAATGCAGTACGGATACCACCAGCTAATTTTTTCACTACTTTAGTTTGTGCAGAACCACCCACACGAGATACCGAAATACCAGGGTTTACCGCTGGACGAATACCAGAGTTAAATAAGTTAGATTCTAAGAAAATCTGACCATCGGTAATCGAAATTACGTTCGTTGGAACGAATGCTGAAACATCACCTGCTTGAGTTTCAATAATTGGAAGAGCGGTTAAAGAACCAGTTTTTCCTTTTACTGCACCTTGAGTGAATTTTTCTACGTATTCTTCATTTACACGTGCTGCACGTTCAAGTAAACGTGAGTGTAGATAGAATACGTCACCTGGATAGGCTTCACGACCTGGTGGACGACGTAATAATAATGAAATTTGACGATAAGCAACGGCTTGTTTTGATAAGTCATCGTAAACGATTAACGCATCTTCACCGCGATCACGGAAATATTCACCCATTGCACAACCAGCATAAGGTGCTAAATATTGTAAAGCAGCTGATTCAGATGCAGATGCCGCAACAACGATAGTGTTTTCAAGTGCACCGTGCTCTTCTAATTTACGTACGACGTTTGCAATAGTCGACGCTTTTTGACCGATCGCGACATAGATACATTTAATACCTGAATCACGTTGGTTAATAATTGCGTCGATTGCTAATGCTGTTTTACCCGTTTGACGGTCACCGATGATTAACTCACGTTGACCACGACCGATTGGAACCATGGAGTCAACCGCTTTATAACCGGTTTGTACAGGCTGATCAACAGATTTACGATCGATAACACCTGGTGCAATCACTTCAACAGGAGAGAAACCATCGTTTTCAATTTCACCTTTACCATCGATTGGTTGACCAAGTGTATTTACCACACGACCTAATAAACCACGACCAACTGGTACTTCAAGAATACGGCCAGTACATTGTACTTCCATACCTTCAGCTAAATCTGCGTAAGGGCCCATTACTACCGCACCAACAGAATCACGTTCAAGGTTAAGTGCCATTGCGTAACGGTTGCCTGGTAAGGCGATCATTTCGCCTTGCATCACATCGCTTAAGCCATGAATACGAATAATCCCGTCACTTACAGAAACAATAGTCCCTGTATTACGGGCTTCGCTCACCACGTCAAATTGAGCGATGCGTTTTTTAATCAATTCACTAATTTCAGTTGAATTTAGTTGCATCTTGTATTCCTCTTATAATTGCAACTCATTTGCGAGACGAGCAAGTTGTCCACGACTACTTCCATCAATCACAAAATCTTCTGTACGAATCACTACACCGGCAATCAGTGAGCTATCTACATTGCAATTTAATTTCACTTTGCGAGCTAATCTTTTTTCCATTGCAGCTGCAATTTTTTCGATTTGTGTTGCATTCAATGGTTGTGCTGAAGTTACTTCAACTTCTGCAATAGCTTGATGTTCTTCCACATAATGTTTAAATTCTTCAAACACGGTAGGAATCGCACTCAAACGCTTATTTTCAGCCATTAACCGAATAAGATTTTGCCCATATTGATCCAATTGTTCGCCACAAATAGAAATTACTGTATCAGCTAATTTCTGTGCAGAAAGAGAACTACTTAAGTAAGCTTTTACCGTTTCATCTTCAGCTACGGCTGCAGCAAAACCTAACATTTCAGTCCATTTTTCAACCGCACTTTGTTCAATGGCAAAGTCGAATGCAGCTTTTGCATAAGGGCGAGCTATTGTAGTTAATTCTGACATAAGCTAAGCCTCTTATAACTCTGCAACTAATTTATCAATAATGTCATTGTTTGCCGCTTCATCAATAGAACGACCCACAATTTTCTCAGCACCAGCCACTGCTAATGAAGCTACTTTAACACGTAATTCTTCTTGAACACGTTTACGTTCTGCTTCTACTTCAGCATAACCTTGAGCAATAATTTTTGCTTTCAGTTCTTCGGCTTCTGCCTTCACTTCGTCTAACACTTCATTGCGACGTTTATTCGCAGCATCTAAAATTTCTTGAGCTTGTACTTTGGCAGATAGAAGTTCTTGTTCCACAAGATTTTTAGTATCTGCTTGCTCTTTTTTCGCTGCTTCAGCTGACGCTAACGCGTTCGCAATTTGGCTTTGACGTGTTTCAATCGCATTAATAATTGGTGGCCAAACAAACTTCATGCAGAACCACACGAAAAGTGCGAACGCAATAAGTTGACCAATCAATGTTGCATTTAAATTCACAACGTCCTCCTTACTATGCTTGTTTTACGTTGATAAGCAAATAAGGTGATTATTGTAATAAACCGATGAATGGGTTTGCGAAAATGAAAAGTAATGAAATACCAACAGCAATCATTGCAATCGCATCCAAAAGACCAGCCACGATAAACATTTTAGTTTGTAGGCTAGATGCTAATTCAGGTTGGCGAGCAGATGATTCTAAGAATTTACCACCTAAGATCGCAAAGCCGATTGCAGTACCTAATGCAGCAAATGCAAGAAGAATTGATGCACCAATGATTGTCGCTGTAATTACAGTTTCCATAATGTTCTCCAATAGATAGAAGTTAAGTTTAGCCCTAGAGCCGGTTAATAAAAAATTAATGTTCTGCTTTGTTATAAGCAATACTTAAATAAACCACCGTTAACATCATAAAGATGAATGCTTGTAACGTAATAACCAAAATATGGAAAATAGCCCAAGCTAGGTGTAATGGAATTCCCAATGCTGCAATAGCCACATTTGCAGAGTACATCACAGCGATAAGAATAAAGATTAATTCCCCTGCATACATATTACCGAAAAGACGGAAAGCAAGAGAAATAGGTTTAGCTAATAAAGTTACGGTTTCAAGAATAAAGTTTACAGGAATAAACGCCCAATGATTAAAAGGGTGGAGTGTATATTCTTTAACTAAACCACCAAAACCTTTTGATTTAACTGTATAGAAAAGAATAAGGAAGAATACGCAGATTGACATACCTAATGTTGCACTGATATCTGCTGTTGGTACTGCTCTTAAATAATGAATACCAAAAAGACCGGCAAATTGAGGAAGAAAATCAACTGGGATTAAGTCAATAGCATTCATAATGAATACCCAGCAGAAAATGGTTAAAGCAATTGGTGCGACCACATTACGCGGACCATGAAAGTTTTCTTTCACAATGCCATCAACCCAACCTACAACAATTTCAACCAAACATTGCATTTTGCCTGGTACGCCTGTCGTAGCATTTTTTGCAACACGAGAAAAGATAAACAAGAAAATCACTGCCGATACAATTGAGAAAAAAAGCGTATCGAAGTGAACGTTCCAGAAACCATCACCTGTCTTCAAGAAAGACAAGTGGTGACTAATATATTCGGAAGTTGTTTGTCCAGACATAGTCAACCCTTTGTAGAAAAATTAAGATCTATTTAACAAAAACGGAATAATATTATTCAACGCTAATGCTGTAAAAAAACCAACAAAAAACAAAATAAAATGTGAGATAGCAAGCCATTTAAAGGACACACCCACAAGCACAATCGTCAGCATAAATTTCAATGCTTCACCACGATAAAATGCCGTTAATTTTGTTGAGAAATCTTGTTTGCGAAAAAAAACAATATAAGCAAAAGCACAAAATGGCACAAAAGCACAGATAAATCCTAAACTAAAATCTACCGCACTTTCACCTTGCCAAAGCGCAACTAACAAACCAAAAACAACAAGACAAACTGATTCAATGATCATCGCTTTTTGATATCGATTTTTGGCCTGCGTTAAAACCTTAGACATTATCTTATTTTTTAAAATACAAAAACTACCTAATTATACCCGTGCTACAAAGAGTTTCAACTTTTAAACCACTAAAAAATGTTAAACAAATCACACTTTTAAAAAATAATTAACAAAATAGTCATAAAAAAAGTGTGTTTTATCGTAAAACGATTAAATGTCGCTCACCTATAAGCTCTGGTACATGCAAAGTTATCACGTCTTTTACTTCGAATTTTTTGTCTAATTCTTGAACTTCATCTTCGTGATAAATACCTTTTAAAGCATAAAAATATCCATCCTGTTTTGGCAAATGATGACACCAATCTGTCATATCTTTTAACGAAGCAAATGCACGACTTAATACACCGTCGAATTTTTGTTCAGGTTGGTATTCCTCAACGCGGCTAAGAACAGGTTCTACATTTGTTAGTCCTAACTCACGTACTGCATTTCGAATGAAGCTAATGCGCTTGCCTAAGCTATCTAACAAGACAAATTGCTTAGTGGGGTTAATAATTGCCAAAGGCAGTCCTGGTAAGCCTGGGCCTGTTCCTACATCAATAAAACGATCCCCTTGTAAATAAGGGCTAACAACAATACTATCCAAGATATGTTTTACTAACATTTCTTGTGGGTCACGTACAGAGGTTAAATTATAAGCCTTGTTCCATTTATGGAGTAATTGTACCAACTGAATCAGCTGATCTTTTTGTAGATCGGTTAATTGAATTTCTGCTTGAGCCAGTAAATTTTCGAGTTTTGCTTTCATTTTTCTATCTATCTTGTCTGTTTGTCGTCATTCTACTTGAAAGTGCGGTTAAAATCCTTAGTGTTTTTATTTCAGCAAAAATTTAGCCCACTAATTACATCTTTTTAATTTGTAATATAAAAAAGTGCGATGAAAATTCACCGCACTTTTGCTTTCAATACCTGAGAAGTTTACTCCCCACGTTTTAGCATACCTTGTTTTTTCAAATTCACCAGAATAATTGAAATTGCTGCAGGAGTAACGCCTGAAATTCGGCTTGCTTGGCCAATGGAAACTGGACGATGCTGTTCCAACTTCGCACGTACTTCATTAGATAAACCAGACACTTTGCTGTAATCAAAGTTAGCCGGAATAGCCGTATTTTCGTGGCGTTTTTGTTTCTCAATTTCTTCTTGTTGATGCTCAATATAGCCTTGATACTTAATAGCAATTTCCACTTGTTCTACGGCTTCTCTATCTTCCATTGCCGGTTTGTATGGCGTTAAAGAAGTTAAAATATCGTAGGTCATTTCTGGACGGCGCAATAAATCTTCACCGCTGGCTTCACGCACAAGCGGGCTACCAAGTACTTTATTCGCTTCTTCTAAATATTCAGAACGTGGATGCAACCAAATACTGCGTAAGCGTTGGCGTTCCTGTTCAATATTTTCCATTTTTTGATTAAAGCGCGCCCAACGAGCCTCATCAATCAAACCTAATTCATGGGCAATTGGCGTTAAACGAATATCCGCATTATCTTCACGTAATAACAAACGGTATTCTGCACGAGAAGTAAATACGCGATATGGTTCTTTGGTACCAAGTGTACAAAGGTCATCCACCAATACGCCAGTATAAGATTGATCGCGACGTGGATACCATACCTCTTTCTCTTGTACGTAAAGACCTGCGTTAATTCCCGCCAATAAGCCTTGTGCCGCCGCTTCTTCATAACCGGTTGTACCGTTAATTTGACCCGCAAAGAATAAACCTGAAATTGATTTAGTTTCTAATGTTGGTTTTAAATCACGTGGATCAAAATAATCGTATTCAATGGCATAACCTGGTTTAATGATGCGAGCTTTTTCCAAACCTTTCATGGAATTCACAATGCCCATTTGTACGTCAAACGGCAAACTAGTAGAGATCCCGTTTGGATACACTTCATTACTGGTTAAGCCTTCTGGTTCCAAATAAATTTGATGTGAATTACGATCCGCAAAACGCATCACTTTATCTTCAATGGATGGGCAATAACGTGGACCAATCCCTTCAATTACTCCGGTATACATTGGACTGCGATCCAAGTTATTACGGATCACTTCATGGGTTTGCTCATTGGTATGGGTGATATAACAAGGAATTTGTTGCGGGTGATCAGATATCGATCCCATAAAAGAAAATACAGGTAATACAGCATCACCATGTTGTTTAGCCAATATATCAAAATTGATCGTGCGTGCATCAATACGCGGTGGCGTACCCGTTTTTAAACGATCAACACGTAAATTCAGATCACGTAAACGATGAGAAAGTGTAACAGATGCCGGATCACCAGCTCGGCCACCTTCATAATGTTCTAAACCAATATGGATCTTACCCGCTAAGAAAGTACCGGCAGTTAAAATGACCGATTTAGCACGGAATTTAAGCCCCATTTTGGTTTCCACACCACAAACGCGATCTTGCTCAATTAAAATATCGGTTACTTCTTGTTGGAAAATATCTAAATTTGGTTGGTTTTCAAGTGCGATGCGTACGGCTTGGCGATATAACACGCGGTCAGCTTGAGCACGAGTTGCACGTACAGCAGGCCCTTTACTGCTGTTTAAAGTACGAAATTGAATACCCGCCTTATCTGCAGCATGCGCCATTAAGCCGCCCATCGCATCCACTTCTTTCACTAAATGGCCTTTACCAATACCACCAATAGCGGGGTTACATGACATTTGTCCAAGGGTATCAACATTATGTGTCAATAATAGGGTTTTTAATCCCATGCGTGCCGGAGCCAATGCGGCTTCTGTACCGGCATGACCGCCACCCACAACGATCACATCATAATTTTCGGTGTAAAACATATCTCTCTCTTCGTATTCAATTTGATCTTCGATCTAAAAATAGGCGCTATTCTACTGAAAATTACGTGTGCTTGAAAGCAAGAATTCAATCAGTGATGAGATAAGAGTGAGAGGTAATAAAGATAAGATCTATTTATATATAAAGATCTTATTATTGTTACTATTAGGATCCTTTTACCTTGTGAATAAGATCCTTTTCCTTTTTTAAATGAAGAAGTTAGATCATTTTAGACTGTGTTGAAATGTCGTCTGTTTGGAGGTGTTTTCTTGTGGATAACCTTCAATTTTATCCACAGATAAAACAATCATCATATTTACTCAGTGGAAAAGAACAAGTTTTTGACAGGTTTTATTAAAGTTATCCACAGGTGTTTTTTTTGATAATGGATAAAGAAAAAGCGATAACTCAAATTATCGCTTTATTATGACTAAAGTGCATTTATAAATTGTGGTAGCCAATCTTCCGCAAATTGTTCTTGATCATCAACATGTAAGACATCGATTTTTAAACTGTCGCAAATTTTGACCGCACTTTTTTCATTTAATTGTGTTTCAACTTTATTCACGGCATGACAGAATGTATCGTAATCTGAATTGCCTAAGCCTACAACGGCAAAGCGGAGAGAAGATAAATCTTTATCTGATGCTGCAATTTGTTCAAAGAGTGGTTTCAAATTATCAGGCAATTCACCTGCACCATGTGTTGAAGTGACAATCAACCAAATATTTTCATCAATCACATCATCAAGTTCTGGTCCGTGGAAAAGTGCGGTAGAAAAATCTTGTTTTTTTAACACATCTTCTAAATGCTCCGCCACATATTCAGCGCTACCTAATGTGCTGCCTGAAATCACGCAAATATTCATATTGTTTCCTAATAAGAAAAAAGGCTTAGATTTTCTAAGCCTTTATAGTCATTATACGTTGTCGAATTTACCTAACAATGAACGAATGTGTTCTTGCCAGTTGCGGTGTTCATTTCTAAGTTGCTCGTTTTCATGTTGCAACGCTTCTACCGCTTGTTGAGATTGATTTTTTTGTTCTTTTAACTCTTCTACTTCAAGTTGAAGTAATTGAATGGTTTCTACTGCTTGTCTAATTTTTTCTTCAAGCTGATCTAAAATTTCTAAAGACATAGTGATTTCCTTTTTTAAAATAAGTCCGAAACGGCTTTATTCTACCCACTTAATCCTATTTTTAAAAGCCTCTTGTCAAAATTTATTATGCAAACGTTTGCTTAGTGATAAAATAGCGAGACTTTTTGCATTGGGAGAGAAAAATGAATCGTGCATTAGCTATTGAATTTTCAAGAGTAACTGAAGCAGCTGCATTAGCGGCTTATACTTGGCTTGGACGTGGTAATAAAAATGCGGCAGATGAGGCGGCGGTCAAAGCCATGCGTTATATGCTGAATTTAATCCATATGGACGGTGAAATTGTGATTGGTGAAGGAGAAATTGACGAAGCACCAATGCTTTATATTGGCGAAAAAGTGGGCTCAGGTAATGGTGAGCTCGTTTCTATTGCGGTTGATCCGATTGATGGCACAAGAATGACTGCAATGGGTCAATCAAATGCCATTTCTGTGTTGGCAGCTGGTGGTAAACGTACCTTCTTAAAAGCACCCGATATGTATATGGAAAAATTGGTCGTCGGCCCTGAAGTGAAAGGCATGATCGATTTAAGTTTACCGATTGAACAAAACCTTCGCCGTGTGGCTTCTCGTTTAGGTAAATCCTTATCGGATTTAACCGTGATGGTGCTCGCTAAACCACGTCATGATGAAGTGATTAAACAAATGCATAATCTTGGTATTCGCGTGATGGCTATTCCGGATGGTGATGTGGCGGCTTCGGTTTTATGTTGCTTACCTGATGCTGAAGTGGATATGGTTTATGGCATTGGCGGTGCACCTGAAGGTGTGGCAGCCGCCGCTGCAATTCGAGCATTAGGTGGAGATATGCAAGCTCGTCTTATTCCACGCAATAAAGTGAAAGGCGATACGGAAGAAAATCGTAAAATTGCCGCTGAAGAAGTTCAACGTTGTGAAGCCTTAGGTGTGAAGGTCAATGAAGTCTTAAAATTAGAAGATTTAGTGCGTGATGATAACCTTGTTTTTGCCGCAACGGGAATTACGCACGGTGAATTACTCAAAGGGATTTCTCGTCGTGGCAACTTAGCTACCACTGAAACCTTATTAATCCGTGGTAAATCACGCACTATCCGTAAAATTCAATCCATCCATTATCTTGATAGAAAAGATTCTGAAATCTATGAAATTTTAAGAAATTAGTGAAAATAAAAGAGCGGTCATAAAAAACAACGAATTTTTTGACCGCTCTTTTTATTTCTTACAGCATTTTCTTCAATTGATACAGATAAGCTAAGGCTTGTTTTGGACTTAATTCATCTGGATCAAGCTGCTCAATGGCTTCGCGTAAAGCATCTGGTTCCGCTTCAAAAGCCAATTCACCTTGATGTTGATTTAACGCTCTTAAATGTTGAATTTGTTGATCACCATTTTGTGCCGACAATTTTTCTAATTGATGTAATTTTTGCTTCGCTAGTTTAATGACAGATTGAGGTACACCTGCCAGCGCTGCAACAGCAAGACCATAACTTTTACTTGCAGCCCCGTCTTGAACCGCATGCATAAAGGCGATGGTATTGTTATGTTCTAATGCATCTAAATGAATATTAGCAATGCCTTCAATTTGTTCTGGCAGTGCGGTGAGTTCAAAATAATGGGTCGCAAATAACGTAAGTGAACGAATTTTCTTCGCCAACCATTCAGCACAAGCCCAAGCTAAAGAAAGCCCATCATAAGTAGACGTCCCTCGTCCAATTTCATCAATCAGAACTAAACTTTGTGAAGTGGCTTGATGAAGAATATTGGCCATTTCGGTCATTTCTACCATAAATGTAGAACGACCCGAGGCTAAATCATCAGAGGCACCAATTCGAGTAAAAATACGATCAATTTGCCCGATAATCGCGCTATCAGCCGGCACAAAACTTCCTATATAGGCCATTAACGTAATTAAAGCCGTTTGACGCATATAGGTACTTTTACCGCCCATATTGGGGCCAGTAATAATCAGTAAATGACGCTGCTGATTGAGATTAACAGGGTTAGCAATAAAGGGGTCTTTTAAGACTTGTTCCACCACAGGATGACGACCATTTTCAATTTTTACGCCAATTTCATCGCTAAATTGCGGTGCAACATAATTTAAGGTTTCTGCTCGCTCTGCTAAATTAACCAACACATCCAATTCAGATAATGCCAAGCTCGCTAACTGCAATTTACCTAAATGTGGCAATAATAAATCAAATAATTCATCATAAAGTTGCTTTTCTAAAGCAAGCGCCGCCCCTTTTGATTTTAAAACCTTATCTTCGTATTCTTTTAATTCAGGAATAATATAGCGCTCGGCATTTTTTAAAGTTTGACGGCGAACATAATGAATCGGTGCTTTATGAGCTTGCCCTTGGCTAATTTGAATGTAATAACCATGCACCGCATTAAAGCCTATTTTTAAGGTATCAATGCCAGTACTTTCTCGTTCACGTTGTTCTAAATTTTCTAAATATTGTGTTGCGCCAGCGGAAAGGGTTCGCCATTCATCTAATTCTGCATTATAGCCTTCAGCAATAACGCCACCATCGCGAATTAATAACGGAGGAGTTTCAATAATTGCTTTTTGAAGTAACACTATTTGCGTGGAAAAATCATCAATTTGTGCGGAAAGTACGGTCAAATTTGACGATGTTTTTGTATGAATTAGCGATTTTATCGGTTCAATTTGTTCTAATGCAGTACGTAAACGCGTGAGATCTCGAGGACGCGCAGAACGCAGTGCTACACGAGCAAGAATCCGTTCCATATCCCCCACTTGTTGCAAATAAGGCTGCAATTCGTGATATAAATCTTGCTCAATAATTTCACCAATGGTTTTTTGGCGTTTTAATAGAATGTCTGTTTGACGGATAGGCTGATGAATCCAACGTTTTAACAAACGGCTACCCATTGGGGTAACACATTTATCTAATACCGAAGCCAGTGTGTTTTCTGTACCACCCGCAAGATTTTGAGTGAGTTCTAAATTTCGGCGTGTTGCGGCATCTAATTGAATATTATCGTTATTTTGAATAACACTAATACTTTGAATATGTGGCAGAGAAGCTCGTTGTGTTTCTTTTGCATATTGCAATAAACAACCTGCTGCTGCCAAGCCAAGAGGTGATTTTTCTACATCAAATGCACGTAAATCTTTTGTACCAAATTGACGATTAAGTTCTGAAATCGCCGTACTGAGTTCAAATTCCCAAATTGGACGACGACGTAATCCTTTATAATGTTCGATAATGGCCATTTCAGCAAAATCTTCACAATAAAGTAATTCTACAGGATTAATACGCTGTAATTCAGCTTGCAAGGCTTCTTTTGAATGAGGTTCACAAAGCTGAAAACGTCCAGATGTCATGTCTAATGTGGCTAGACCAAATTTTTCTTTTTCCTGATAAACCGCCACAATTAAGTTATCTTGGCGTTCTGGCAAAAGGGCTTCATCACTCACTGTACCTGGTGTCACAATTCGTACAATTTTGCGTTCAACCGGCCCTTTTGACGTGGCGGGATCACCCACTTGCTCACAAATGGCTACAGGTTCACCTAATTGCACTAATTTTGCTAAATAACCTTCTACCGCATGATAAGGCACGCCAGCCATGGGAATTGGATTACCTGCTGATTGTCCACGTTTCGTTAAAGAAATATCTAACAGCGCCGCCGCTTTTTTTGCATCATCATAAAAAAGCTCATAAAAATCCCCCATTCGATAAAATAACAAAATGTCAGGATTTTCTGCTTTTAACTTGAGATATTGCTGCATCATCGGCGTATGCTGCTCGAAATTATCTTGTAAATTCATGACGTTATCCAGTTTAAGTGTTTAACTTTTTGTCTAGCAAGTATAGGTTTTACGATAGAAGTAATGTGTTATTTTAAGCTGATTTTAATTTTCTACATCCACACTCAGTACTTCATCTTCTGTTTTTAATAGCGTATAGACATCTTTTAGCATTTCATTATCAATGTTGTAGCATCGTACTTGCAAGCGAACTTCGCCACTTGCTTGGTCTTTTACCGAAATATTTTCAATGCGGTAATTATGTTTCAGTAATAAATCTGTCACTTTACTGATGCCGTTCGCAGAACTTAGTTGAATAGCCAAGCGAGTACGTTTTTTATAGGTTTTACGACGAACATAACGTTGTACAATCGGGCTAATACGGATGGCGATTAAAATCATTAAAGTGGCAATAATGGCATCAAAAATAAAGCCTGCACCTGTTGCCACACCGATAGCCGCCGCAGCCCAAATAATGGCAGCTGTGGTTAAGCCTGAAATGGCATCATTTTTCTTATGTAAAATAACACCCGCACCTAAGAAACCAATGCCACTGATTACTTGTGCGGCAAGTCGCATAGGGTCCGTTCGAATATTATCTGAAACTTGCGCGTAATGTTCTGCAGCTTGAATAGATACAATCGTCAGCACACAAGTTGTCACCGCAATAATGGCACAGGTTTTAACGCCAACCGGTTTGTGTTTAAGTTCACGCTCTAAGCCAATAATCCCGCCAAGTACAAGTGCGAGTAGCATTTTCCCTAGTATAAGTAAGTAAGCCGTCTGTTCAAGAGCGGTCGAAAAAAGAAAAGAATTTTCCATGTTAATAATGAATATAAGTAAATAAAAAAACGGGCGTTATTCTACCTGAAAAAAGGACTTTAATGGGCAAATTTACAATCAATTTACCTTTAATTTATCGCCTTTCTGCTTGAAATTGAGTAAAATCTAAAGTCTTGAAAGATGATGATAGCTGAGAATAAATTTATGCAAAAATCAACGCCGAATATTGGCTTTGTAAGTTTAGGGTGTCCTAAAAATTTAGTGGATTCCGAACGTATTCTGACTGAATTACGTACTGACGGGTATAACATTGTGCCAAGTTATGAAAATGTGGACTTGGTCATTGTGAATACTTGCGGCTTTATTGATAGTGCCGTGCAGGAATCCCTAGAAGCCATTGGAGAGGCGTTGGAAGAAAACGGACGTGTGATTGTGACCGGCTGTTTAGGGGCGAAAGAAGATCAAATTCGCCAAGTTCACCCGAAAGTATTGGAAGTGAGCGGTCCGCACAGTTATGAAACAGTCATGGCACAAGTACATAAATATGTACCAAAACCAGAGCATAATCCTTACACCAGCCTTGTACCAAAACAAGGGGTGAAATTAACACCAAAACACTATGCTTATTTGAAAATCTCAGAAGGCTGTGATCATCGTTGTACATTCTGTATAATCCCTTCATTACGTGGGGATTTAGAAAGCCGCTCTATCACGCAAGTATTGGATGAAGCAAAACGTCTTGCTGATGCGGGTGTGAAAGAGTTATTGGTTGTTTCACAAGATACTTCTGCTTATGCGATGGATACACAACGCAAAGAAGGTGGGGTTAAAACCGCTTTCTGGAATGGTATGCCAATTAAGAATGACTTAATAACCTTGTGCAAACAGCTTGGAAAATTAGGCATTTGGGTGCGTTTACATTACGTTTATCCTTATCCGCACGTGGATGATTTAATTCCATTAATGGCGGAAGGTTTATTGTTGCCTTATTTGGATATTCCATTGCAACACGCGAGTCCAAAAATTTTAAAAGCGATGAAAAGACCAGGAAAAATTGACCGCACTTTAGAGCGTATCAAGCAATGGCGTGAGATTTGTCCGGATTTAACCTTGCGTTCAACTTTCATTGTAGGTTTCCCAGGTGAAACAGAAGAAGATTTCCAAATGTTATTGGATTTCTTAAAAGAAGCACAACTTGATCGTGTGGGCTGTTTCAAATTTAGCCCAGTAGAAGGCGCTCCTGCAACTGAAATGGCTGACCAAGTGCCTGAAGATGTAAAAGAAGAACGTTTCCATCGCTTTATGCAGTTACAACAAGAAATTTCGGCTGAACGATTAAAACAAAAAATTGGCCAAACGCTTGATGTAATTGTGGATGAAATTGATGACGAAGGTATTATCGGGCGTACAAAAGCTGATGCACCAGAAGTTGATGGCTTAGTTTATATTGAAAATCTAAGTGGCACGCCTGTGAAAGTAGGCGAGTTTATTAAAGTAACCATTACCCATTCAGATGAATATGATCTGTGGGGAACCTGTTAATTATTAATCTTATTTATTTTTTACCAAAGGAATTTAGAAATGGCAGAAACACAAAAACAACCAAGTGTTATCCGTTTTGAACAAGAAGTTGCAGCAAAAAATTATGAAGCAGCTTGCGTAGAATTGCTCGATATTTTAAGCAAAATAGATACTAATTTTGGTGGCGTTGAAGGCATTGAAATTGATTATCCCAGTCAATTAAATGATGAATTAGTACAAGATAAAATTAAGCATTTTTGTACCCGTGTAGCGGTAGCAATGAGCGAGCTATTTTCTGATCCTAAATTAGATATTTCTGAAGGTGGTGCACAACGTTTCTTTACCTTACAACGTTGGATTAATATGATTTTTGCGTCATCACCATTTGTGAATGCGGATCATGTTTTACAAGCTTATAACCGCAATCCAGATAAAACCAATTTATCCGATTTCCATTTAGATAATACGAGATCATCATTAATTAAATTCTGTATTTTCTATCTGCCAGAATCTAATGTGAATGTTAATCTTGATGCTTTATGGAATTTAGATCCAGAGTTATGCGCATCGCTTTGTTTTGCGTTGCAATCACCACGTTTTATTGGTACAGAACAATCGTTTTCTAAGCGTGGTACGCTTTTACAATGGTTCCCTGAAAAATTAGCGACGATTGAAAACTTAAATAATGTGCCAAGTGCAATTTCACACGATGTGTATATGCATTGCAGCTACGATATTGCTGAAAATAAACACTGGGTGAAAAAAGCATTAAACCAAGTTATTCGCCGTCATTTATTGCAAGGTGGATGGACTGATCGCGATGTTACTAAATTAGGTGAACGTGATGGCAAACCAGTCATGGTCGTATTATTGGAGCATTTCCATTCATCTCATTCAATTTACCGTACGCATTCCACCTCAATGATTGCTGCGCGTGAGCGTTTTCATTTAATTGGTGTGGGTAATGAAGCTGTAGATGCAGCAGGTCAAGCGGTGTTTGATGAATTCCATTTATTAAAAGGTGATAATATTTTTGGTAAATTGAATGAATTAAAAGAGATTTGTGAAAAAAATGGTGCAGCCGTTCTTTATATGCCAAGTATTGGGATGGATTTAACCACTAT
The DNA here is from genome assembly GCF_003252725.1 of Haemophilus parainfluenzae. GTDB lineage: Bacteria > Pseudomonadota > Gammaproteobacteria > Enterobacterales > Pasteurellaceae > Haemophilus_D > Haemophilus_D parainfluenzae_L. Next base: position 66,584 of record NZ_QEPO01000004.1, on the reverse strand, counting down.
TTTTGCAAGTAACACGCGTCTTGCACCGGTTCAAGTGATTGCTTTAGGCCACCCTGCTACGACACATTCTGATTTTATTGAATATGTGATTGTAGAAGATGATTATGTGGGGTCTGAAAAATGCTTCAGTGAGCAATTATTGCGTTTACCAAAAGATGCCTTACCTTATGTGCCTTCAGCGCTTGCACCGCAACACGTAGAATATCGCTTACGTGAAAATCCTGAAGTGGTGAATATTGGTATTGCTTCTACTACAATGAAGCTTAATCCCTATTTCTTGGCTGCATTAAAGGCTATTCGTGATCGTGCTAAGGTGAAAGTGCATTTCCACTTTGCATTAGGCCAATCTAGTGGTGTGACTCATCCTTATGTTGAGCGTTTTATTAAATCTTATTTAGGCAATGATGCGACAGCTCATCCACATGCGCCTTATGATCAATATCTTCGTATTTTGCATAACTGCGATATGATGGTAAACCCATTCCCATTTGGTAACACCAACGGCATTATTGATATGGTGACATTAGGTTTAGTGGGCGTATGTAAAACGGGTGCAGAAGTCCACGAACATATTGATGAAGGTTTGTTTAAACGTTTAGGTTTACCGGAATGGTTAATTGCGAATACGGTAGATGAATATGTTGAACGTGCAATTCGTTTAGCAGAAAACCATCAAGAACGTTTAGAACTTCGTCGTCATATCATTGAGAATAATGGCTTACAAACCTTATTTACTGGTGATCCAAGCCCAATGGGTAAAGTGTTACTTGAAAAATTTGAAGAATGGAAAGCGGCAAATTTAGCTGAAAAGCCAAAGAAAAAAGCAACTAAATCCGCAACAACAAAAGAGAAGACTACAAAGTCTACTACGACAAAGAAAAGTGCGGTCAAATCTGAAGGTAAATCTGAGCCAAAAAAAACGGTAAAGAAAACCACGAAAAAAGCAGATAAATAATCAATAAATCCCCGAAAGGGGATTTTTTATTGAGAAAAATTAAACAAAGTCTCATTTTTTTTAAAAAAACTTGATTTTGTAGCATAAAGCCTGTAATTAATAGACCCATTCAACACAACATAAAATAAGGAAAAACTCATGAAAAACGTCGGTTTTATCGGTTGGCGCGGAATGGTCGGTTCCGTATTAATGGATCGTATGGTGCAAGAGCAAGATTTTGCCAATATTAATCCAGTTTTCTTCACCACTTCTCAAGCAGGTCAAAAAGCCCCTGTATTCGCAGGCAAAAAGGCGGGTGAACTTAAAAGTGCATTCGACATTGAAGAACTTAAAAAATTAGACATTATCGTGACCTGTCAAGGTGGCGACTATACCAATGAAGTTTATCCAAAATTAAAAGCAACAGGTTGGGATGGTTATTGGGTTGATGCCGCTTCTGCGCTACGTATGAAAGATGATGCAATTATCGTGCTTGATCCGGTAAACCAACACGTGATTTCTGAAGGCTTGAAAAAAGGCATTAAAACTTTCGTGGGTGGTAACTGTACCGTGAGCTTAATGTTAATGGCTATCGGTGGTTTATTTGAAAAAGATTTAGTGGAATGGGTATCTGTCGCAACTTACCAAGCGGCTTCAGGTGCGGGCGCAAAAAATATGCGTGAATTGATTTCACAAATGGGCTTGTTAGAACAAGCGGTTTCAAGCGAATTAAAAGACCCTGCTTCGTCAATTTTAGATATTGAACGTAAAGTGACAGCAGAAATGCGTTCTGATAGTTTCCCAACGGATAACTTCGGCGCAGCATTAGGTGGTAGCTTAATCCCTTGGATTGACAAACTTCTCCCTGAAACAGGACAAACTAAAGAAGAATGGAAAGGCTATGCAGAAACCAATAAAATCTTAGGTTTAAGCGACAATCCAATTCCTGTGGATGGTTTATGCGTACGTATCGGTGCATTACGTTGCCACAGCCAAGCATTTACTATCAAACTGAAAAAAGACTTACCATTAGAAGAAATTGAACAAATTTTAGCGTCTCACAACGAATGGGTGAAAGTGATTCCAAATGACAAAGAAACCACATTACGTGAATTAACCCCAGCTAAAGTAACAGGTACATTAAGCGTACCGGTTGGTCGTTTACGTAAATTGGCAATGGGTCCAGAATACTTAGCAGCATTCACTGTAGGTGACCAATTATTATGGGGTGCTGCAGAGCCAGTTCGTCGTATCTTAAAACAATTGGTGGCATAAGTTTACTTTCACTACAAAGGGCGTATTTACTACGCCCTTTTCATTACTAAAAAAGATAATATGCTACGATCTATCTTTGTTTTTATTACAATTTCTTTAATGACATTTCTTTTGCAATATTGGTTTGTCTCACGCCTTGGTTATCCTGAAACCTTTGCAACAACATGCCAAAATTACACGGGTGAATTTTTGTATGAAGCACGTTGTGAATATACGTTTAATATATTATTTACAACGATAACTGTTGCGTTTTTAGCATTGTTTCCTTTTATTTTTTCTCAGAAATTATCTTACTTTATTATCGGTTGTTTGTGGCTTGGGCTTTTATGGCTATTGGGTTCAGTTTTTATCACCTTTGATAGTACTGATTTAGGAAATACACTTGAGCTTTCAAGCTTATTTCACTATGCTTGGATCGAATTAAAAATACCTTATATCATCATATCTGTTATTACTATCCCTACACTATTTTTTGTTAAAAAATTATGATCAGAGAACCTCATTTTCATCAATTTGCTCTTGCAGAGTTATTGCCTTTTTTTGAGCAATTTCCGACGCAATATCTTTCTGGCGAACGAAATATTAAATTAGCTTATCGTCATTTGGTTCAGCCTGAAAGTGCGGTCAGAAAATTGATGATTTTGGTGAATGGTCGAGCAGAAAATATGCTGAAATGGACTGAGTTGGCTTATGATTTTTATCAACAAGGTTATGATGTTTTACTTTTCGATCACCGAGGACAAGGCTATTCACAGCGTATTATTCCTCAAAAAGGGCATTTAGATGAGTTTCGTTTTTATATTGATGATATGGCAAAAATCATTGAAAAAACGACCGCACTTTATGCTTATCAAGCGCAATATATTCTCGCACACTCCCTCGGTGCTTTGATTTCCACCTATTACCTGGCCAATTATGATCATCATATTAAAAAGGCCGTACTTTCTTCGCCTTTCTTTGGTGTTCCCATGAAACATCCGTTACGAGATGAAGTTATCATTGCAACGATGATGGCATTTGGTCAAGGTCATCGCTATGTTTTTGGTAAAGGACATTACAAACCGGCAGATTTAGACCTTAATGAACTTAGCCATTCTAAAACGCGAATGAAATGGATGAACCGAGTTAATCGAAAACGCGCTGCTATTCACTTAGGCGGCCCGACATTCCGTTGGGTACATTTGTGTTTAAATGCAATCAAAGCGCTCCCTAAAATTATTCCAAGAGTAGAAACACCTGTACTTATCCTACAAGCGGAAAAGGAAAAAATTGTGGATAACAAAAACCTTGAAAAATTGACCGCACTTTTTCCGCATGCAGAATCTATGCTTGTACCTCAAGCAAAACATGAAATTCTTTTTGAAAAAGATAACGTGAGAAAAGCCGTGCTTGAACGCGTGAATCAATTTCTTCATTCTTAAATTTTCCTAATTAGATTAAATACAAAGTATTATATATTGATTTATATAATGTTTTTTATTTTTATCTCATGAGTGTTTAACCTTTTATTGAGCAAGATCATAGTTTCTTTCTCACTATATCCCTACAATTCATAATACTTATTTATAGTTATATTTTTGTCGTTTGTATCGTTGGAGTGTCTATGTCAAAAATGAAGAAAATCGTGACCACACTTTACTTGGCTGGTGTCGGCGCTGTGGCATTGTGGGGAACGCAGTGGGTTATGCATAAAACCAGTACACCGGAGTTTTGTGTCAGTTGTCATTCAATGAGCTATCCAAAAGAAGAATGGGAAGGCTCTAGTCACTTTGCTAATGCAAAAGGTGTGCGAGCACAATGTTCAGACTGCCATATTCCAAAAGAAGGTTGGCATTATGTCAAAGCTAAATTTATTGCTTTAAAAGACTTGTGGTATGAAGCACAAGGCAAGATTGAGAATAAAGAAAAATATGAAGTCCACCGTGCAGAGCTTGCTCAAATGGTATGGAATGATATGAAAGCCAACGATTCAGAAACCTGTCGTAGCTGTCACAGTTTTGATGCAATGGAGCTTTCAAAACAAACTAAATTAGCAAAACAAACTCATACAGATGCTCAAACAAATGGCCAAACCTGTATTGATTGTCATAAGGGTATTGTTCACTTCCTTCCTGAAGTGCATGGCGATCAAAATGCACAAAAATCCTCTGAAGCAAAAGGAGGTGCAATATCAGATGGTTCTACTATTTTCGCTACTGAAATGGTGAAAGCGACCAATGATAAAGGCAGTGAGGTTCGCTTAATGCCTTATGCAGAATTAATGCAATGGAAAGTAAATGGTGATCAAGTTCAAGGTACTTTACATGGTTGGCAACAAGTAGGAGCTGAAGCGGTTGTTTATCAAGAATTAGGCAAACGTATCACGCTTGCTTTACTGGATGAAGATGCACGTAACCATGTTCAAGTCGTAAAAATAGTACATGATGCAGTAACGGATTCTGACTGGAAAGAAATCAATGTTGTGGTGAATGTCGCAAAAGAAAAAATGTCATCAGATCTGGCCGCACTTAATCAATATGGCAATCAGTTAAATCAAACTCAATGTAGTGGTTGTCACGCGGCAATTGGTGCGGATCATTACACGGCTAACCAATGGATTGGTGTGGTGAACTCTATGAAAGACCGAACATCAATGAACAAAGATGAAGTACGTGCATTAACTATTTATCTGCAACGCAATGCCAAAGATATGGCAAAACAATAATAACCAACTATCTAAAACGAGGCTGAAATGAAAAAGAATAACGTAAATGAACAACGTCGTGATTTTCTGAAAAAAACATCTTTAGGAGTGGCAGGTAGTGCCCTTTCTGGTGGTATGGTGGGCGTTGTATCAAAAAGTGTGGTCGCAAAAGAAGCTGAAATGAAAACAGTGGTTACTGCGGCTCACTGGGGACCGCTTGGTGTGGTTGTGGAAGATGGTAAAGTTGTGAAATCCGGTCCAGCTATTGAGCCCGCTGTACCGAACGAATTACAAACAGTTGTTGCCGATCAGCTATACAGTGAAACTCGCGTGAAATATCCAATGGTGCGTAAAGGCTTTTTAGCTAACCCAGGAAAAAGTGATACCACAATGCGTGGTCGTGATGAATGGGTGCGTGTTTCTTGGGATGAAGCGTTAGATTTAGTACACAATCAACTTAAACGTGTTCGTGACGAACATGGTCCAACAGGCATTTTTGCTGGTTCTTATGGTTGGTTTAGTTGTGGTTCATTACATGCTTCTCGTACGTTATTACAGCGCTATATGAACGCTACCGGTGGTTTTGTAGGGCATAAAGGGGATTACTCTACGGGTGCTGCGCAAGTCATCATGCCACACGTACTCGGTACTATTGAAGTCTATGAACAACAAACCAGCTGGGAATCAGTGTTAGAAAACAGCGATATTATTGTGCTTTGGTCTGCAAACCCACTCACAACCATGCGTATTGCTTGGATGTCTACCGACCAAAAAGGGATTGAATATTTCAAAAAATTCCAAGCGAGTGGTAAACGCATTATTTGTATCGATCCGCAAAAAAGCGAGACTTGCCAAATGCTGAACGCAGAATGGATTCCGGTGAATACAGCAACGGATGTGCCGTTAATGCTTGGTATTGCGCATACTTTAGTTGAACAAGGTAAGCACGATAAAGATTTCTTGAAAAAATATACGTCGGGTTACGCTAAGTTTGAAGAATATTTATTAGGTAAAACCGATGGCCAACCAAAAACAGCAGAATGGGCATCAAAAATTTGTGGTGTACCGGCAGAAAGGATTAAACAGCTTGCAGCAGATTTCTCTAGCAAACGAACCATGTTAATGGGTGGTTGGGGTATGCAACGCCAACGCCATGGTGAACAAACCCACTGGATGTTAGTCACTCTAGCGTCAATGTTAGGACAAATTGGCTTGCCAGGTGGTGGTTTCGGTTTAAGTTATCACTATTCAAATGGTGGGGTGCCAACGGCGACAGGGGGTATTATCGGCTCTATTACCGCTAGTCCATCAGGCAAAGCGGGAGCAAAAACATGGTTAGATGATACCTCTAAATCTGCTTTCCCATTGGCGCGTATTTCAGATGTGTTGCTCAATCCAGGCAAAAAAATTCAGTATAACGGTACTGAAATTACTTACCCAAATATCAAAGCAGTATATTGGGCAGGCGGTAATCCGTTTGTTCACCATCAAGATACCAATACCTTAGTGAAAGCTTTCCAACAACCGGAAGTGGTGATTGTGAATGAAGTGAACTGGACACCAACTGCGCGCATGGCAGATATTGTATTGCCCGCAACTACCAGTTATGAACGTAATGACTTAACCATGGCTGGCGACTACTCCATGATGAGCATTTACCCGATGAAACAAGTGGTCCCGCCGCAATTTGAAGCGAAAAATGACTACGATATTTTCGTTGAACTCGCAAAACGAGCAGGTGTGGAAGAACAATACACTGAAGGTAAAACGGAAATGGAATGGCTGGAAGAATTCTACAATGCAGCCTTTACTGCCGCACGTGCAAACCGTGTTGCAATGCCTCGTTTTGATAAATTCTGGGCAGAAAATAAACCGTTAAGCTTTGAAGCGGGTGAAGCCGCGAAGAAATGGGTACGTTATGGTGAATTCCGTGAAGATCCATTACTCAATACTCTTGGCACGCCGTCAGGCAAAATTGAGATTTTCTCTGATGTTATCGAGAAAATGCATTATAACGACTGTAAAGGTCACCCAAGCTGGATGGAGCCAGAAGAATTTGCGGGTAATGTGACAGAAGAATATCCGTTAGCTTTAGTAACGCCACATCCTTACTATCGTTTACACAGCCAATTGGCGCATACTTCATTACGTCAAAAATATGCGATAAACGATCGTGAGCCTGTGATGATTCATCCTAAAGATGCGGCTGCTCGCGGTATTAAAGATGGTGATATTGTTCGTGTTCATAGCAAACGCGGTCAAGTGCTTGCAGGTGCGGTTGTGACAGAAAATATCATCAAAGGTACTGTCGCTCTTCATGAAGGTGCATGGTATGACCCAATGGATTTAGGTGAAAGTGAAAAACCGTTGTGTAAAAATGGTTGCCCGAATGTATTAACACGCGATGAAGGCACATCAAAACTTGCACAAGGTAACTCACCAAATACCTGTATTGTTCAGGTTGAAAAATTTACAGGTAATGCACCTGAAGTCACCGTGTTTAAACAACCGAAACACGCTGTGTAAAACCAATAAAAAACGACCGCACTTTGATTTTATCCATTCAGGTGCGGTCTTTTTCAATAAGTTTTTCTGTACTTTGTTTTTTTTCACCTATCAAATCAATTTTCTCTACCTTTCCTTCTGACCACCAAAATGTGATCTGTCTCCCAGTTTTAAGTCTTGTCTTGTACTAAAATCAACCCATAGTCCTCTTTTACGGACAAAATATTAAAGACCTGATGGTGTAAAAAGATCAGGTATTACTTTGATTCACAACGTAGAAAAAAGGAGAAAACAGATGACAAAAGATCTTAATGTCTTTGATAAACACTATGGTTTATTGATCAACGGCGAATGGACAAATGGCTCTGAGGGTAATACCTTAACAGCATATAACCCTGCAAATGGTGAAGCCTTAGCCACCTTTATTGACGCTACGGATGCAGATGTCGATGCTGCAGTGAATGCTGCGAAAGAGGCCTTTAAAACCTGGAAAAATACGAGCGCAGCGGAACGAGCTACAATTTTGAATAAAATTGCAGATATTATTGACGAAAATACCGAATTATTCGCTTTACAAGAAACGTTGGATAACGGTAAACCGATTCGCGAAACACGCGCAGCAGATATTCCGTTGGCATCAGATCATTTCCGTTATTTTGCCAGTGTTATTCGCGCCGAAGAAGGTGTCGCAAACCAACTGGATAGCGAAGATTTGTCGTTGATTTTACGCGAGCCTATTGGCGTTGTTGGTCAAATTATTCCATGGAACTTTCCGTTCTTAATGGCTGCATGGAAAATAGCACCTGCATTGGCAGCAGGTTGTACCGTCGTGATTCACCCATCTTCCTCTACTTCATTGAGCTTACTTTCCTTAGCTCAAAAAATTAATCATTTATTACCGAAAGGTGTCTTCAATGTTATTACTGGTAAGGGTTCTAAATCTGGCGAATACATGTTGCACCATACTGGATTTAACAAACTGGCATTCACCGGTTCCACCGAAATCGGTAGAAAAATTGGTGTGGCTGCTGCTGAAATGTTGATTCCATCCACCTTGGAATTGGGTGGTAAATCAGCCAATATTTTCTTTGACGATATGCCATTTGATAAAGCATTGGAGGGCGCACAAAAAGGAATTCTCTTCAACCAAGGGCAAGTGTGTTGTGCCGGTTCACGTATTTTCGTACAAGAAAGCGTTTACGATAAATTTATCGCGGCACTAAAAGAAGAATTTAAGAAAGTTAAAGTCGGCTTACCTTGGGAAGATGACACGCAAATGGGGGCGCAAGTAAACGGAAATCAAGTTAAGGTTATTAGCAAGTATGTTGATATTGCTAAAGAAGAAGGGTGTCAAATCGTCGTTGGTGGAGGTAAATCAACCGACCCGGCATTGGCTCGAGGCGAATTTTTCCAACCAACCTTAATTTTAGCGCCTGATAACAAAAAACGCGTGGCACAAGAAGAAATTTTTGGTCCGGTTGCTGTGGTAATCAAATTCAAGGATGAAGCAGATGTAATTAAAATGGCAAATGACAGTGATTATGGCCTAGGTGGTGCGGTGTGGACATATAACATTAACCGTGCGCTACGAGTTGCACGAGCACTTGAAACTGGTCGAGTTTGGGTGAACTGTTATAACCGTTTACCAGCTGGAGCTCCTTTCGGTGGTTATAAAACCTCTGGTATAGGTCGTGAAACCCATAAAATGATGCTTGACGCTTATACACAGGTGAAAAATATCTTCATCAGCACCCGTGAAGAGCGCGAAGGCATGTATTAATCATTCACTTTCTAACCTAAAAAACGACCGCACTTTGATTTTATCCATCAAAGTGCGGTTTATTTTTTATTTATATCAAATTTTTACTCAATTCTGTTAAAAAAATGCGCTTAAATCTTTACTCGTACTAAATAAGTGGTATCTTTGTACTCGTTTATTTAATCGATTGCGTCACTGCCGTTATACGTGATGAATTATTTTTTGTTCATTTATCTAGGAGTTATCCTATGGAAAGTAAAATTCCAGCAGTAGAAGTCAAACTAGGCTTTAAATGGCAAGGGCTGCTGATTGCAGTCATCGTTGGTTTAGGGATTTGGTTAATCCCAACGCCAGAAGGCTTATCCGCAAAAGCATGGGGAATGCTAGCACTGTTTGTGGCAACCATTGTGGCTATTATCGCTAAAGCAATGCCTATGGGTGCTGCAACGCTAGTTGCCTTAGTGATTAGTGGCTTGACTGGGCTTACGCCAATTTCGCCAAAACAAGGTGATGTCGGCATGTTATCCGGTTTTGCAAACGGCACAATTTGGTTGATTGCTATTGCTATGTTTTTATCTCGAGCGGTGATTAAAACCGGTTTAGGTAAACGTATCGCGCTGTACTTCGTTGGTCGTTTTGGAAAAAAAATGATGGGCGTGGCCTATGGTATGGCGTTGGCTGATGTTGTTATCGGTCCTGGTATTCCTTCGGCTTCTGCGCGTGGGGGCGGTATTATGTACCCTATTATGCAATCTATTGCTGATGCATATGAGTCCAAACCGGGTCCAACTGCTCGTCGTGCAGGTGCTTTCTTAGCGATTGCTGTCTCTCAAATCGATACCATTATTTGTACCATGTTCTTAACCGCCATGGCGGGTAACCCGTTAATTGCAGAACTCGCGAAAAGCCAAGGTGTAGAAATCACTTGGATGACATGGTTCTTAGGGGCGATCGTACCAGGTATTGTGAGCCTAATCGTCTTGCCTTATTTCGTGTATTTAATTTATCCGCCAGAATTAAAAGATACGCCTAAAATGGCAGAAATGGCACGTGAAGAATTAAAAAGCATGGGCCCAATGAGCAAAGCGGAATGGATTCTTGCCCTAGACTTTATCCTTCTTTTATTCCTTTGGACGGTGGGTGATTTAGTCTTCCATATCCCTGCAACAATTTCAGCGTTTATCGGTTTAGTGATTTTATTATTAACCAATATTATGAGCTGGAAAAATATCGTAGCAGAAACCACCGCATGGGATACGATGTTCTGGTTTGCGGTATTGGTGATGATGGCAAATGCACTTAACAAATACGGTGCAATCACTTGGATTTCTACCCACATTTCTTCATCTGTGGGTGGTTTCAGCTGGCCAATTGCCTTTACTATTTTAGTTTTGGTGTATTTCTATACCCGCTATTTCTTTGCTTCAGCCATGGCGCATATTTCCGCCATGTATCTCGCTTTCGTGGCTGCGGCTATTGCTGTGGGTACACCACCAATCATTGCTGCAATTGGTTTAGGTTACACCTCAACATTATCCATGAGTTTAACGCAATATGCAGGTGGTCCTGGCCCTGCTCTATACGGTTCAGGTTATAACTCAACCGGTCAATGGTGGGGCGTGAGCTTTATTGTTTCCATCCTTTCATTAGTGATTTGGTTTGGTGTAGGGGGATTATGGATGAAACTCCTTGGCTGGTGGTAATCCTTATTAATTCATAAATAATCCCTAAAAAAACGACCGCACTTTGATTTGTATCTCAAAAGTGCGGTCATTTTTATCTGTATTTTGAATTAATCATCCCAGTCGTCATCCCAATCACGATGTCTTCTGTGATGGTGATGTTTTTTATGTTTTTTATGATGGCGATATTCTCTGTCATCATAGTCTCCGCCTTTGTTCACTTGACTACCGATTACGCCACCTAATGCTGCACCGCCGAGTGTTGTGGCAATATCACCACCTAATAAACCACCGGCTACGCCACCGATTGCTGCACCTGTTGCAGTATGACGTTGTTGTCTGTCCATTTCACAAGCGGTTAAGCTTCCTGCTAATGCAACAATCACTAACCCTTTCATCAATTTAGATTTCATAAATCTACTCCTCTATTTTTGTCGGGATTGCAGCCTAAGCTCTTATGCAATCCGGCGTGTAAAAGCATTCCTTTTACGATTGCTTTGACTATGAGGAAAATTAGTAAGTTCAAACGGCTCGTTCAATTGGTTTAAGAATGAACAATTTTTGGTATGATTGTTGAGAGGTTTAATTAGTGATTAAATAGGATTGTGTAAAATCTATTTTCACTAATTGAAGTTAAGTCTCAAGTAATAAAATAATTAGTAAGAAAATGAAAAAAATATACTAATACCTTTATTTACACTACTGACTTCTTGTACTTCAGATGTCAATGATCCCATAGTTAGGTTTTGGAATGGAGATTATTCTGTAAGGAATAATGCCGCTGAGTTTGATAAAGAAAGACGAATATTTTATGAAAACGAACCTCAAGAAACAAAGTTATTGAGGATTAAAAATGAACAACACTGAAAAAAACTAACTAAATCATTGTTTTATGAGAAAAAACATAAATATGGTGATACTTATAGAGTTAATATGAGTGATATTTTTGTTCATTGTATGAGAGTAAATGGAACGCTGTTATATAAAGATTCTCCTAAAAAGTATGAATGGCTTACTGATGAGGATGTAAGAGTAAAATAACAAGGTGGGGAATTAGATCTTCGAATTAATGTTTTGATTTAAGGCTGAATTTTTGATCAAAATGCGCCTTCATTGGCTAATAAACCACTATCTAAGGATGAAAAGAAATCATGAAAAAAATGAATTTATTGAGATTATAAAAATGTCAATATTTCTAATTATTATGGCAACTTTATACTCTCTATATAAATTTAACTTTGATTTTTCTAAAGTTAAAATTTTATCTATATTAAAGTGGTATCCAGCATCATTTATTTGTGTATTGGTTGGCTTTTATCTTAGTCGTTTTCTAAAAAATAGTAGGTAGAAAACTAGACATGGTACATGAATGATGAAAGTAATATTGTGAGATGAAAACATGAGTAAGATAAATCTCTGTATCTTTTTGCTTTGTAGTATTTTGACTGCATGTGTTTCTTCTGATAGCTATTTTGTTAGTTTTTGGAATGGGGATGTGATACCTAAAAGGCCATATGAGGAACAAAAGACTTTTGAATTATGTTATGAGAAATATAAAAATCTTCCAGATAAGACAAATGAGGAACGAGAGGTCATAAGTTTGAAAGTTATGGATTGTATGCACACCATGAAAAAATGATAGTGTTCAAAATAACGTTAAAATGGTATGTGAATTTCTTTTTAAAGATAGCGTAAACCTATAAAGTGCGGTCAATTTTCAAAGAGTTTTAAAACCTCTCAAAAATTGACTGCACTTTTATTTTATTATCAGTCTTGAGAAAGGTATCATTTCATTATTATATTGATAAAGATACTAAAGGAGTAACAAATGTACACCCAGAATAGTATTCCCTTATATACAGCCAAAGGAGAAGATTCTCGTAGTCCTTTAAATTTTTTTTATGGTGGAACAGGTGGCTTAGATGAACCTGAGTTTAGTATAAAAACCTACTTTAATATTGTTTATTATGAGGGAGCTTTTTTTAAAAGCTATTTATTCTGTTCTGATAGAAAAGGATGGATTCTGTGAGGAGGGAGCAGATTGCTATTACCCTGATATGAATAGTCCGTTTCCAGAAGATCACTTTGAAGGGGTAAGGTTTGAGATTGGAGGCTTATGTGATCCTAGATATCAGGTTCATGTATCTGAAGAAACCTGCTTTATGTATTTTAAAAAAGCATGTGAACGTTTTTTGGAATTACATCCTGAAAAAGAATATGTAGAGTTTATTTATGATATTTTAAACAACTGGGAATCATCAAAGATGAAATAAAAGTCAAAATTTTTGTCTATTTTTAATAGGTAAATTAATAATATAAGAGTGCTATGAGAAAATAATGGATATATTTAATTTTTTTGAAAATATTGTTTACTCTAGGGTGATTGAAAAATTCGGAGTTGTTAAAGTTGATTTTGAGAAAGAGGGAGATTTTGGTTATTTAACTAGATTTGACTTATATTCAAATAAAAAAACAGCAACTATTGAGCTCTGGAGTAGTCATTGGGTAGGGTTGGAAATATATAAAATAGAGATATAGATATTATATATAACAAAATGATTTCTCCTGAGGAAGTATCAGAAAAAGATTTTTTTGAATTTATGGAGGTTTTATTTAATGGTAATTAGCGAAAGTTTGCTTTTATAGCCTGGAGATATAAAGTGCTGTCAATTTCAAAGAGTTTTAAAACCTCTCAAAAATTAACCGCGCTTTTTGTATTTTCAAAGATGCTTATGTTAAGCAAATCTTATAATTTCACATTCAACTTCGCGTAAGCACGTTCTACTTTTTCTAATGCTTTTTCCACGGAAATATCACGAGCGAGTAAGACACCTAAACGGCGATGACCATTGACTTCGCCTTTGCCGAAAATACGAATATTGGTGTTTGGTTCAGCTAACACTTCGGCGATATTGCCAAATTGTACGTTTTTCGATTGCCCTTCCACCACAATCGCTTTTGAAGCCGATGGGCTAATGAGAGTGATTTCTGGAATAGGTAAGCCTAAAATCGCACGGGCGTGTAAGGCGAACTCGGATAATTCTTGAGAAATTAGTGTGACCATGCCGGTATCATGTGGGCGTGGGGAAACTTCATTGAAGATAACTTCATCACCACACACAAACATTTCCACCCCGAAAATACCGCGACCACCTAATGCAGTGGTAATTTTCTCTGCCACCTCTTGTGCTTTTTTCAACGCTGCATCAGACATGGCTTGTGGTTGCCAAGATTCGCGATAGTCGCCATCTTCTTGACGATGGCCGATTGGCGCTAAGAAGCTCGTGCCGTTGATGTGGCGAACGGTGAGTAAGGTGATTTCATAATCGAATTTAACAAACCCTTCTACAATCACGCGTCCTGCGCCTGCGCGACCACCTTGTTGAGTGTAATCCCAGGCTTTTTGTAAGTCGTCTTGGGATTTTAAAATACTTTGACCGTGGCCAGAAGAAGACATAATCGGTTTCACCACGCAAGGAATACCGATTTTTTCAACCGCACTTTGGAAGTCAGCAAAGTTATCGATAAATTGATAAGGTGAGGTTGGTAGGCCAAGCTCTTCGGCAGCCAAGCGGCGAATGCCTTCACGATTCATCGTCAGCTTGGTGGCTTTGGCGGTAGGTACAACATTAAAACCCGCTTGTTCTAATTCAATCAGCGTATCAGTCGCGATGGCTTCCACTTCCGGCACGATGTAATCTGGGCGCTCTTTTTCCACAAGGGCTTTAAGTGCTGCACCATCTAGCATAGAAATCGTATAAGCACGATGTGCCACTTGTTGTGCTGGGGCGTTTTCATAACGATCGACGGCAATCACTTCCACGCCTAAACGTTGTAATTCAATCACCACCTCTTTGCCCAGTTCACCAGAGCCAAGCATCATCACTTTGATAGCATTCGGGGTTAATGCTGTACCTAAGGTTGTCATGTTGTGTCCTTATTTTAAGAAAGATTCATCAAGCGCTAAATCGTCATTTTTATTAATCCCCACACCGCGAGCAATCACATTTTTAGCAATTTCATGTGCTTCTTCTAAAGAATGCTCGGTGTAAGTTCCGCATTGGTATTCGTTCAATTCAGGAATTTGGTTTTGATCTTGCACGGTTAAAATATCTTTCATGGAAGCTAGCCATGCATCAGCCACTTGTTGCTCGTTGGGTGTGCCGATTAATGACATGTAAAAACCTGTGCGGCAACCCATTGGGGAAATATCGATGATTTCTACATTGTCATTGTTTAAATGGTCACGCATGAAGCCTGCAAATAAATGCTCAAGGGTGTGAATCCCTTTTGGTGGGAGAATTTCTTTGTTTGGAATGCAAAAACGAAGATCAAAAACAGTGATGTCATCGCCCTTTGGGGTACGCATCGTTTTGGCAACGCGCACGGCAGGTGCGTTCATTCGGGTGTGATCTACTTTAAAACTGTCGAGTAATGGCATATTTATTTCCTTGAAAATCAGTGATTTGTAAATTAATTGCAAGTTTTTGTAAATTTTTTTACATTTTTTTACAATTTCTTTGAACTTTTCTTTTTAGTGTCGGTCTTATAGAACAAGCAACTTGCAGTTGTTTTAATAAAATTGGTTCCTTAGGTTATTTGCCCCTTACTCGATAAGGGGCGTTTTTTTATCTGTTGAATATCAATTCGTCTTTATTCTAGCCCACAACCACATTATGTACAAAGGCTATTCTCGGCTATGACACGAAAGGTAAACTGAAAAAGAGCAAGGCAATATAACGCAGTCCTTTTCCAATCGTCATAAAAATCAAACAACTGAGCCAATTCAATCGAAGCCAACCGGCTACCGCACAAAACACATCCCCGATAATAGGCAACCAGCTCAATAATAGAGTGATGGCGCCATAGCGTTGTATTTTGTTTATTGCCCATAAAGTGCGGTCATTTTTGCTGTCAATTTTCGGAAACCATCGCCCAATCCAGTAAGTGGTGAGACTACCGAGCGTATTACCTGCGGTTGCCAGAAAAACAAGCCAGAAAATATCCGCACTTAATAATGATCCGACCAATACTTTTGGCGCAGCCAGGGAGACAAACACAATTTCTGAATTACCCGGCAAGATGGTGGCACTTAAGAAAGCGCTGAAAAACATCAGCCACAAGCCATGGGTTTGCCAAAAATCAGCCCAAAAGCTGAAAGAGAAAATGTCCCACATTAGGCTCTAATAATCTCGCGCGTTCTGACATCAAACACATCCATCCCTGCATTTAATCCCGCTTTTACGCCGAGATCGGCATCTTCAAAGACGATACAACGTGATGGTTCGGCTTTTGCCAGTTCTGCGCAACGTAAAAAGGTTTCTGGATGCGGTTTATGTTCTTTCACATCATCAGCGCTGACAATGGCGTTAAAGTAATGTTTGATATCTAATTTTTGCATTAACATATCAATCATTTGGCGGTTCGAGCCTGAACCGAGCGCAATCGGCTTTTGTTGATAGTAATGACGCACCACGTCAAAGGTTGGGAGTAATTTTGATTCTGTTGGAATCAATTCATAGGAAAGTTTGCGTTTTGCTTGTATCACTTCATTTAAACGTTCTTGTGGCATACCGGCATCTTGCATAATGGCTGAGGCGATTGTGCTCACGGTTGCCCCACCTAAATCATACATAATTTGGCTGTTAAAACGATAACCAAATTGTTCTCCCACCATGTTCCACGCACGGGCGTGTACTGGCATGGTATCGATTAAGGTGCCATCCATATCAAAAATTAGGCCATCATATTTTTCAAAAAGTCTGTTATCTATCATTTATTGCTTTCCTATTTAGTAAATTTTTTCACTTTGTTTCAATTTTGTGATCTGTGCACTGGTAATTTTATGAAATAGCGGTAAAGTTATCCTATCTCAAAGAGGAATGTTATGTCGTTACTCAAACAATTAACCCGTTGGAAAATTCGCGGTCAGATTGATCAGGACGTTATTGATATTATTCTGACTTTGCAAAGTCGCCTAGAGCATCATTGGCGCATTGATGTGTCGATTCCGACCGTCATCACACTCTTATTGCATATTGCCAACAGCCTTGCTCGCTTAAAACGAGGCGGTTGTGTTTCTCCGCTTCATCAGCCTTTTTATGATGAAATGCAAAGTGCGGTCATTTTCCCCGATGTTTTGGAAATTCACCACGATTTGCTTTCTTTTATTCCGCAAGAAATTCCCGAAGCCGAGCAGAGCTATTATCTCGCTAATATTTATAGCTTGCTGTTGGAGCAAGATAAAAAATAAGGGCACGAAAGCCCCTATTTTATCAGTTAAAAATCAAACTGAGTTCTAAATCTTTGAGTAAATTGCTTTCTAAGCGCAATTCATTCCACACTAACGGATTGTTATCCAAATAATGTTTCTCAAAAGTCAGTTCCCAAGTCTGCAAAGAGCGGTCAATTCTGAGATTGATTTTATCGGTGCTATCTGTTGCCTGACGAGATTTATTTAAAATCACCGAAATGCGTAAAAGAAGCAGTAAAACAAGGACATCCTCATCCGCATAACGAGCAAAAATCGGTAAATCATTCTTTTTAAATGCACTCGTATGATAACGAACCAAATTCACCAATAAGCGTTGCTGCTCACGATCAAAACCCGGTAATTCCATATTTTGCAGAATATAAGCGGAATGTTTTTGCACATTGCGATGATTGATCACAATGCCGACTTCCAATAAACGAGCTGCCCAAATCAACAGGTTTTTCATTTCATCAGCAAGATGCGGTTTTTGCCAATGGGTGTATTGCTCAATTAAGGTTTTCGCACTATTTGCCACGCGATCAGCTTGCGCTAAATCTAAGTTAAATTGTTCGGCAAGTCCTAATGCGGTGCGTGTGCGGATATCTGAAACTTGGAAGTTTTGTTCCAAGCTGTAAATCACCCCCTCACGCAAAGCGCCGTCAGAATAGCGCATATTTTCTAAGCCAAAAACGTCAAAAACGGCACTTAAAATGGCTAAGCCTGGCACAAAGACATCCACGCGATCAGGGTTTAATCCCGCAATATTAAGCTCTTCAAAATGGGATGCTTGTAAGGTTCGTTCAATTAAATTTTGTAAGCGCTCAGCGGTGATGATGCCGTTCGGATCAAGCGTTGCGGTAATCACTTGATAGACGGTTTTGATGGTGCCTGATGAGCCTAACACTGATTGCCACCCGAGCTTGCGATATTCCCAGCTTAAATCTTCAATTTTATTGACCGCACTTTGGCGAGCTTGCTCGAAGTTTTCTTTTGAAATTTCGCCATTCGGGAAGAATTTTTTGGCAAAGCTCACACAACCCATATGACGACTTTCTGCCACTAAGGGGGTGAAATCATCACCGATGATCATTTCGGTCGAGCCACCACCAATATCAATGATCAGTTTACGTCCGCTTTCAGGTTGAGTGTGGCAAACACCAGCATAAATGGTTTTGGCTTCCGTTTGACCGCTGATGATATGAATGGGATAAGGAAAGACAGTGGCAGCCTGACGTAAAAATTCGTCATTATTGACCGCTCTTCGTAAGGTATAAGTGCCTACGACATTCACATTTTTCGGCTCAAAGCCTTGTAAGCGTTCAGCAAAAAGCGCAAGGCAATTTACACCGCGCTCAATGGCTTCTTGGCTTAGTACATTGTGCTCATCTAAGCCGTCAGCGAGTCTCACCTTTTGTTTTAAACGAGAAAGCACCTGAATCGAGCCATTGATAATCCGCGCCACAATCATGTGGAAGCTGTTTGAGCCTAAATCAATGGCGGCAATCTCCCGGGCCTCACCTCGGTGATGAGGTTCTGCGAGTTGAGCCAGTTGCTTGTCGTTATGCATGTCCTTTCCTAAAATTCAAATTGATACAATAAATCAAAAACTTGGTTTGTACTGGAAACCGATTGGAAATAAAGTTGTGGCATCAAGCGGTAACGCAAGGTCACTTCAGCTAATCCATCAAACAATCCCACACCGTATTTCACTTGTAAGCGTTTACCAATATTACCACTAACTTGTACTTTGGAGCTATCCCCAACACCGGCAGTGCCTAAGTTTAAGTCTTGAATACCAAAGGCTTCGCCAATACCGCCGACGACTTTACCACTTTTCGCTAAACCTAAGCCAAGTAATGCCGCACCGACAGAACCACTAGAGCCTGCTTCACCGCTGTTTTCTAATGAGCGACCGGTTAATAAATAAGAAAGCGCCTGGTCTTGAGATTTGGCTGGGTCAGAGAAAATCGTGACTTGTGGGCTAGATGCCATACCAATCACTTTTACTCCTGCGGTCACTTTACTGTCTTCCATGGCTTCTGGGTTACGAATTGCTTCAATGTTTAACATCGGTTGTGAAGGTAAACCAGCGAAGCTGATTTGCCCTTTACGAATTAATAAATCCTGTCCAAAAGAAGCATAACGACCATTTTTCAGGTTAATTTGACCAAATAAACCTAATTTGCCTTTATCCTGTTTCACAGAAAGTAAGCCGTTCAAATTGGTTTTTAAACCATAGGCATCTAAATGCACATCGTCGCCGATTTTAATTTTTAAATCAGATTGAATTTGCATGCCCGATTTAGTTTCGGTTGCAAATTGGCGATTGATGAGTTCTTCTTTACTTTTTCTCGGGCCATTTAAAATCACTTCGTCTTCACTCACAGGCTCGGCATTATCCGGCAAGCTTTCAATGGCAATTCTTGCCCATGGAATATCCACGTTTCCGCTCAAATCTAAGAGTTTTGGCGAGGCTTTGACAACCACATTCGGGCTGACTTTTAATTTCGCCATAGACGGAATATCGACTTTGAAGTTATCCGCTTGCGCTCTAACTTCTGCCGTCCAGTTATTCATGTTAGCCCAGTTAGCTTGCCCATTAATATTCAGCTTACTATCTGGTGTTTGAACATGGCCATTTAAGGTTGAAGAGGTACCATTAAAGCGGATTGCTACTTGACCATCAGTTACATCAAAAGGCAGGCTTTTCAGTTTTGTTTTTACATTGCGGATATCGAAATTACCGTTTAATAATGGTTTTTCTAAATTGCCACCGAAACTTAAGCGAGAAACCACTTCACCATCCATGCTTTCACCGCTAGAGAAAAGTTGATTCGCTAAGGATAAACGTAACCCTTCAATGGTAAAGGTACCGCCTAATTGTCGACCTTTACTTAAATCATTAATTTTTAAGTCTGTGCCGATTCGACCTTGATTCTGAACGTTAATGTCTGATTTCAGGGTTAAATTGTTATTTTGAATATCGGCATTCACACTTAATTTAGGAATATCTAGTTTAAAGGTACGGTAGTCTAATTTTTGTGCCACACTAATGTTATTACCTTCTACTGCCACATTCAGTTGTAACGGTTTATCGCTGAACCACGCCACTTTACCTCGACTTTTTAATTGGCCTTTGAGCGTATCTTGACCCATCAATTTATTCACTAAATCTAAATTAATGCGTTTAAGCTCAAAAGGGACTTCGCCGTTTTTTCCTGCCGTAAATTGTTGTGGGAAACACAGATCTAAGTCTTGGTTAATCCAGCAGTGTGAACCAATGGTGGCTTGGATTTTTTTATTATCATAAGTCACCGGAATGGTTTGGTTTACTTTAAAATCACCGATAGGTGAGTTTAGGCTCACTTTGCTTAAATTACCTTTCCACTGCTGAGAAGTGCGGTCAAAATTACCGGTGATTTGTAAATCAGCTGCAACAGGTTCACCTTTGGATTTTAAGTTAAGCGTATGATGTTTTTCATCACCTGATACATTCAAATCAATATTATGTAATTTGATGCTGTCGCCATAGCGGAAGTTTTCCGCTTTGACGGTAAGTTCACCTTTCACTTGCGGTTCACTCACAACATTACCTTTAATTAAGGCTTTAGATAAGTTTAACCCTTGGAAGTGCAAGCTCTGTGCCGTTAAATCGGTATTAATGGTTGGTGCAGTAAGTTTGCCTAAGATTTGTGCTTTGCCGACGACGGAGCCCGCTAAATCTTGCCACAGACCACGCAAGCTTGGTACGTTGATATCTAAATCTAGGTTTGATTTATCACCTAATATACCTTTTGCCGCAATGCGGTTTTCGCCATAGTTCAGCAATAAATCAGGAATGTTTAATAAGGTTTCATTACTTAAAAAGGCACTTCCTTTTAAACTTAATGGGCGAGAAGAGAGACTACCCGTTAAATCCACGGCTGGCACATCTACTTTCCAATGATTGGAATCAGCGGAACCTTTTGAGCTCACTTTGCCTGATAATACGGCTGGCATGGCTGGCACATAAGGGCGAATGTTCATTTTGTTTAAATCAGCAGTTACATCCCATTGCGCGCCATCTTTCCAGTTTGATGAACCTGTTAAACGAGCCGTACCATCTAGGGCAGCAAGTTTTAATTCGTTGAGGGTAACTTCATAGAGTTTACCGTCTGCATTCAAATCAATATGGGTGTGAGGGATATGATCCATACCGTCCAAGCCACCGACAACCTCTGCGTGATAATTCAATAAATCGCCCGTGAGCTTGATATCGACATCGTTAATTTTGAGCGGTGCAAGGCTATCTGCAAAAGCGTATTGACCTTTTTTCGCTTTTAACTGCAGATTTAATGGCATTTTATCTTCAGCCAGTTTCACATCACCCGTTAAGGTCGCATCAAGTACGCCTTGTGTGGTTAACGAAAGTGCGGTCGTTTTTTTCAATGAACCCGATAAATTGAGATCAACTTTGCTGGCTGGCAGAATAGTTTTATCTTTTGATTTAAAGGCTTGGAGATCAGATTTTAATGTGAGATCAACAGGAAAATCTTCATTGAGCTGGAGTTGTCCTTGGCTAGAAAGTGTACCGAGAGAGCTGTTAATGTCGAGTTTTTGTAATTTCACTAAATGATCGGTGGCATCCGCTTGCAATTCTACTTTAGGCACGGTGATTTTTTGTGTTTCTTCGCCTTTTTCATTGAGCGATTGATATTGCCAGTTTGTACCCAAAACACTTGGAATGTGCATATCAAAAGGCAAGTTCACCGTATTTAAATTACCTAAAAAAGCGGGTGTGAGTGTTTGCTCAATTTGCGCCCAATCAACGGGTTTAGCTGGTTCTTTTTGCTCTGGCTGAGGGGGATTCGGTTGAGTTTGGGAGACCGTTGAGAAAAGCACATCTGAAAGCGTGGTGGGCTCAAGAGTAAGGCCTGATTCATTGTTTAAACTGACCGCACTTTGA
Source organism: Haemophilus parainfluenzae (assembly GCF_003252725.1). Taxonomy (GTDB): domain Bacteria; phylum Pseudomonadota; class Gammaproteobacteria; order Enterobacterales; family Pasteurellaceae; genus Haemophilus_D; species Haemophilus_D parainfluenzae_L. Next base: position 44,548 of record NZ_QEPO01000004.1, on the reverse strand, counting down.
AAGGACGAAAAGGTAATATTGCTTTGATCGAGTTTCATATCAAAGTCAGTAATCGCCACATTTTTTACTTGCACAGAAACCGGTAAATGGATTTTTTCCATTGGACCACTTTCAGTCTGTTTCTCTTCAGAAGGCGGCATAACACTAGTATCAATAGCAATTTTCGGCTGTGTTAAGCTGAGATCATCAACAATAATATCACCCGAAAGTAAACGAGCTAAATTCAGCTGTAAGCGCGTTTTAGGAAGGGCTACATCGACACCGGTTGTTTGAAAACGTAAATTTTCTAAGACTAAACCATCTTGTAAGCCACCGCTGACTTGCCCAATAGATAAGCTATCGAGCATTTTATCGGCGAGTTGAATAATTGCACGTTGCCCACTATCAAAAGAAAGTGCTGTGACTAAGCCTAAAACAGGAATAAAAATGACCGCACTTCCGACACATAAAATTTTACGGCAGGTCTTTTTCTTTTTAATTGGTTGTGTGGTTTGGTTATCTGGTTGTTTTTCTTGTTCAGACATAGTCATACCCTAAATTTCAGCCCCTAAGCCAATGTAAAATTGAATGTTTTTGCTGTTATCTTTATCTCGAATTGGCGTCGCAATATCAAATTTGATGGCGCCAACTGGCGATGCCCAACGCACACCGACACCCGCACCATAGCGCAATTCGGTGGCTTTGTAAGAGTTAGCTGCCAAGCCGGTATCCGCAAATACCGCTCCCCACCAATTTGGGTAAACTTGATATTGATATTCAAGGCTACCTGTTACTAATCGAGAACCGCCGACTAATTTCCCCTCTTTATTTTTCGGCGAAATTTTCTTATAACCATAACCTCGCACGCTGCGATCGCCCCCCGCAAAGAAACGTAATGCTGGTGGAATTTTACGAATATCCGCAGTATTCAAATAGCCAATTTCGGCACGGGTAATAAAACGGTGATTTTCTGCATAAGTACGAATCCATGCGGTGGAAGCTTGAACTTTAAAGAAATTGGCTTCTGACATCCAAAGCTTATTTCCTAAATCAACCGTGATTTTTTGGGTATCTCCCCATGTTGGGAATTGACCACCTCTTAAACGGGTCCGGCTAAAGCCCCCAGTTGGGTAAACCAGGAAGGTTTTATCGGTGAAATCAGCTTGTGTGTAGCTGTCATAACGGACACGAAGACCTGCAAAATATTGCCAACCCTCTCTATTATTCCAATAACGTAATGCAGCGAAGGTGAGGGCTTTGGTATCCGTATCGTTTTTATTTTCTTTTTCATAACCTGTTGAAAATTCATAATAATAATTTAATGGATTTTTCAACAATGGCATTTTATAGGTGGCTTCAAAGTTTTGCTTTGGCGCAGAGACGTAAAGATTTGTACGGAAACTATGGCCTTGACTATTAATCCAAGGTTTTGTCCAACCAATTTGGACATGAGGACCCGTATCGGTTGCAAAACCGACCCCGAGCTCCATTGCGTTTTTCTTGCGTGGATAAAGCAACAGTTCGATATCCACTAATTTTTCTTCTTCGCGGACATGAGGCTGTAAAAGCACTGAGCTAAACCAGTTGGTAGAAGAAAAATCGTTAGTTAATTCAGATAAATCGCTGACTAAATAAGGATCGCCCGATTTAATGTTGAGCATATTTTGCAAATAGTCTTCGCGAATTTGGGAATGGTTGAATGTGATGTTGCCGTAATGATAACGCACGCCACTATCAAACAGCATACGCCACCATGCTTCATGGGTTTCAGGGCTGATTTCTAAGCGAGAAATTTGGAATTTTCCGTCAAGATAACCACGAGCAAGGGCAAGGTTTGAAATGCTGCTTTTATAGTCATCGTATTTTTGATGCTCAACTAACTCACCTTGTTTTGGCAAGTTTTTACGGAGTGCTGTGAAATTTTCGTCTTCTGCCGCTTCGCCTGTAATTTCAACTTCTGTTCCCGCAATTTTGCTTGGTTCACCGGGTTTTACATTAGCAATGAGCAAATCTCGTTGACCTTTGCGTTTTTTCAATTCAAAGGTGACTGAAGAACCATAATAACCGAAGACTCGAAGGCCTTTATCGACAGCATCTGAAACTAATTGTTTATACCGATCTGAGCCGTCCATCTCACCTTTATCAATGAGTTTGACATTCATATCAGTATTGCGAATGGCACGTTCACCCTTGATACCGCGGATCTCAATATCCACGGTTTGTTCTGCAAGGGCTGAAAAACTCATCCATCCAAGCAAAAGAGCGGTTGTTTTTAACGAAATTTTTTTCATTTTATTACAAGCTAAACTTTAAGAAGATCCACATCAAACCGCCTTAGTTTACCTATAAAATAAGGGGATTACCAATGCAATTATGGATGGGATTTGAAATTGTTATATGCGTTTGAGCGTTAATACGACAATGCGATCAAAGAAAGAGTTTCCTTTGCTTTGAAAAAAAATAGCGATTTTGGTCTTTATTCAGACATTTAACCAAAATGTAACTGGACCATCATTGGTGAGGCTCACTTGCATATCAGCCGCAAATTGTCCGTTGGCAACAGTGACTTTTTCTGCACATTTTTGCGAAAAATAGCCATACAATTCGTTAGCTAATGCAGGTGCCGCACCTTTTGAGAAACTTGGTCGTAAGCCTTTTTGCGTGTCAGCGGCTAAAGTAAATTGCGATACCACAAGCACTTCGCCACCGATTTGCTGCACGTTTAAATTCATTTTGTCATTTTCATCGCTGAAAATACGGTAATTTAAGACTTTCTCGGCGAGTTTATCCGCTTTGGCTTGATCATCTTCTTTTTCTACGCCTAATAAAACCAATAATCCTTTGCCGATTTGCCCCACAATTTGACCTTCAACTTCCACTTTAGCCTGCGTAACACGCTGAATTAACGCAATCATTTTACTTCCTCTAAATTCGTTTGCTCCATTGACCGCTCTTCTGCAAGTACTGCGGCTAATTGTGCGCCGAATAACACCACTGTCCAGCTGATTTGAATCCACAATAACATAATGGGTAGTGTTGCCATAGCACCGTAAATTAATTGGTAAGACGGGAATGTCGTAATGTACCAAGCAAAGGCCTGTTTCCCTAAGGTAAAGAAAATCGCCGCAATTAATGCGCCTGCTGCAGAGTGTTTGATGCTGACTTTCTTATTTGGCACGACCATATAAATGAGCGTGAAGATAAACCAAGTAGAAAGAAATGGCACAAAGCTGAGGAGTTTTAAGCCAAAAGAAAGCGATTCGGATTGCTCAAACATGGCTTTGACATAGGAACTTGCGGCAATGCTGGTACCGATTAAAAGTGGACCGAGCGTTAAAATGAGCCAATAAATAGCAAATGAAGTAAAAATTGGGCGATTACTGGTATCTTGCCAAATGCCATTAAGTGTACGGTCGATGGAGTTAATGAGCATTAATGCAACTAAAATCAAACTCACAATCCCCACGGCGCTCATTTGCTTAGAGTTATGGACGAATTCATCAATATATTGCCCCACAACATCACTTGCGGAAGGGGCAAAATTGGTGAAGATGAATTCTTTCAATGCCCCGGTTACTTCGTTAAAAACAGGAAAGGCGGAGAAAATCGAAAACACCACCATAATTAATGGCACAATGGCGAGCATGGTGCTGTAGGTGAGTGAACCAGCAGCTTGCGTTAATTTGTTTTCTTGAGAACGCTGCCAGAATAATGCGAGAAAAGACGTTAAGGTCATTAGAGCAAGCCTCCGCAACAATGTTTAAATTTCTTCCCTGAACCACAAACACAAGGTTGTTTATTACTTGGGAGTGGCACAGTGGGGTCAACAAAATACCAACGACCATCGATTTTTACAAAAATAGAATGTTCGTGATGCACTTGCGGCTGTTCGCTGCCTTGAAAATGTGCTTTAAATTCAACCGCACTTTGTGTTTTGGTTAAGGTTTCTGTTTTGACAATGTCTAAACCAAGCCATTGCGTTTCATCAGCCCAATCTTGCAGGGCTTTTTCATCTAATAAGGTTTGTTGGCTTGGTACCGTGGTTTGCACAATATAGGGAATATTTTTGAGCACAAACGCTGAATAGCGGGAACGCATGAGTTGTTCCGCTGTTTTTGGAAACATATTGCGTGAATGAAAGCGTCCGCAACAATCTTCGTAAGAAAGCGAAGATTGGCACGGACAAAGTGCGGTCGTTTTAGCCGACATTTTAGGCCGCCTGCTGTAAATTACGTAATTGTGAGTTAACAGAACGTTTAAACGCTGGCGCTAATTCCTCAATGGCTAAGGCCTCTTCTAATTCTGCCACACTTGAAGGGGTAGAAAGTAGCGTGTTTAAACGACGAATTGTCCATTCTGGATAAGGACGATGTTGCAAGATGAGTTCATCGCCTTGATGAATTTCACCTTCTTCGATCACGCGAACATACCAACCTGTCCAGCCTGACTGACGAATTACCTCTCTTGTATTCTCATTCTTGGTATTATGAGATAAACGCTCGCAAGGTTTACGTGGCTGAGATACTTCTAAAAGGGTAGAACCAATTTTGTAACGATCACCTATGCAGACATTATCTTCATGTAAGCCAGATACCACGAAGTTTTCACCATAAATCGCGCTACCGTGAAAATCAAACTTTTCACCAAGTAGCTCGTTTAAAGCAGGGAAAGACACATCAGACATAAAAAACAATGCTTTATCTACACCACCGTGATGGGCTTTTAAACCCACATCGTTACCTTCAGCACCCAGCGTGTGCACTTTTACCATAGGTACTGGTTTTTTACGGATGGCACTTTCATATGAGCTACCATCAGGGAATGTTAAGGTTTCGATCAATCCTGTTTTAATAATAAGAATTTTTGCGTTTGACATCTATTTTTCCTGCTTTGAGTTAGTTTTGATAAATTATACCGTAAAATCACTTTAATTTTGACCGCACTTCGTTTTTTCCTTATTATTCGTTTAAATAAAACCAACAAAACAAAGGAATCTTTATGCAATATTCTCTCGCGCGTACCGAACAAGGTCAAACCCTTGGTATTACCGCAAAAATGGCAAACCGTCATGGCCTGATCGCAGGGGCAACAGGGACAGGGAAAACCGTGACATTACGTAAAATGGCAGAGGCGTTCAGTGATGATGGTGTGCCGGTTTTTTTAGTGGATGTAAAAGGCGATTTGTCCGGTTTAGTAAAAGCGGGCACATTTAGTGGCAAAGTAGCAGAACGCATTGAACAATTTGATTTAGGTGGCGAGAGTTATTTAAATGGCTATCCTGTGTCATTTTGGGATGTATTCGGTGAAACCGGTATTCCGCTTCGCACCACGATTTCTGAAATGGGACCATTATTACTTTCCCGTTTATTAAATTTAAATGCAACCCAAGAAGGCTTATTAAACCTTGTATTCCGTGTGGCCGATGATAGAGGTTTATTGCTTATCGATCTGAAAGACTTGCGTGCCATGCTTAAATTTGTAGCAGAGAATGCGAAATCGTTCCAAGTAGAATATGGCAACGTATCAGCTGCGAGTGTGGGCGCGATTCAGCGTGCTTTATTGACCCTTGAAAATGAAGGGGCAACAAATCTTTTTGGTGAGCCAGCATTAAATCTTGAAGATTGGTTACAAACCCGTGATGGTCGTGGCGTGATCAATGTTTTAAATTCTGAAAAATTAATTAATTCCCCAAGAATGTATAGCGCATTCTTGCTTTGGTTGATGTCTGAATTATTTGAACAATTGCCGGAAGTTGGCGATCCGGATAAACCAAAATTTGTGATGTTCTTCGATGAAGCGCATTTACTCTTTGATGGTGCACCTAGTGTGTTGGTGGATAAAGTGGAACAAGTGGTTCGCTTGATTCGTTCTAAAGGTGTAGGGATTTATTTTGTGACCCAAAACCCATTAGATTTACCGGATACCGTGTTAGGGCAATTAGGTAACCGTGTTCAACACGCGTTACGTGCTTTTACACCACGCGATCAAAAAGCTGTGAAATCTGCGGCAGAAACATTTCGTTCTAACCCTGCTGTCAATGTGGTTGAAACCATTTCAACTTTAGGTGTGGGCCAAGCATTGATTTCATTCTTAGATGAAAAAGGTATGCCAACGCCTGTTGAAGTGGCGTATGTTTACCCGCCGAAAAGCCAACTTGCCCCGATAACTGAAGAAGAGCGAGCTGCTTGGGTGAAAGACGATGATCTTTATGCATTCTATAAAGATTACGTGGATAATGAATCCGCTTTCGAAGTATTAAATGCTCAAGCGGATTTAGCAGCAGTGCAACAAAAACAAGCCGAGCAAGCTCAGCAAGAGGAAGAAAGCGGTTTATTTGGTAGCTTAAGTCGTATGATTTTTGGTACGCAAAAGCGTGGGGATAAACTTTCTCCGACAGAACAAATTGTGAATAGCGTGGCAAAATCAGTGGGTCGCAATATTCGTAATGAAGTGACCAAACAAATCATGCGTGGTATCTTAGGGGCATTGAAAAAATAACGAAAATTTGACCGCACTTTGCGGCAAGAATGATAAAAAGGAGATTGTTATGTCTGATGTATTTCACTTAAACCTGACTAAAGCACAACTGAAAGGTGCCACATTAGCTATCGTGCCAGGTGATCCTGCGCGTAGTGAGCGTATTGCTAAAAAACTTGATAATCCTGAGTTTCTTGCAAGTACACGTGAGTTCACTTCTTGGTTAGGCTATTTAAATGGTCAACCGCTGGTGGTGTGTTCAACCGGTATTGGTGGCCCTTCTACGTCTATCTGTGTGGAAGAACTGGCTCAGCTTGGCGTGCGTACATTCTTACGTATTGGTACAACAGGCGCAATTCAACCACATATCAATGTAGGTGATGTTCTTGTTACAACGGGCGCAGTCCGCCTTGATGGTGCAAGCCGTCACTTTGCGCCAATTGAATATCCAGCAGTGGCAAATTTTGAATGTACCACGGCACTTTACAATGCAGCTAAAGAAAAAGGCATTGAGCCATTTGTAGGAATTACAGCTTCTTCAGATACGTTCTATCCAGGTCAAGAACGTTACGATACCTACAGCGGCAAAGTGTATCGTGATTACCAAGGCTTGTTAAAACAATGGCAAGATCTCAATGTGATGAACTATGAGATGGAATCAGCCACATTATTTACCATGTGTAATGCCCTTGGCTTACGAGCAGGTATGGTAGCTGGTGTGATTGTAAACCGTACACAACAAGAAATTCCAAATGAAGCCACCATGAAAGATACGGAAGATAAAGCAGTATCTGTGGTGGTGGAAGCAGCAAGAAAATTGTTAGCGTAAAACTCAGATAAAAAGAACCGCACTTTTTAGAAGTGCGGTTTATTTTTTAACTATTTTTTCGAGCAAAAGCGGCGGCTTCGGCGATTAATTGGTCATCAGGTCGAATGCCTGTGTAGAGCTCAAATTGTTCAACAGCTTGTAGCACAATCACTTCTGCACCAGAAATCGTTTGTTTCCCTTGCTGTTGAGCAAATTGGATAAATGGTGTTTCAGCAGGAATCGCCACCACATCAAAAGCGGTTTGAGCTTGTTGAATAAGATTTTCAGGAAAGGCGAGATTAAATTCTTCTTTTCCACCTTTCATCCCAATTGGCGTAACGTTGACTAAAATGTCTGCCGATTGATTGCCTAAAGATGGGATATATTCATAGTCATAAAGTGCGGCTAAATTTTTACCTGTTTTTTCATTTCGAGCAAAAATCTTAAGATGCTCAAATCCACTGTTTTTAAAGGCTGCGACGACGGCTTTTGTCATACCACCACTGCCTTGTACAATCACTCTACTCTTTTTATCTAATTGATATTCTTCGATAAGTTTAACAATGGCAATATAGTCGGTGTTGTAAGCACGAAGAAAACCTTGATCATTCACAATGGTATTCACAGACTGAATGGCTTGTGCAGAAGGGGAGATTTCATCTAAAAATGGCATGCAGCTTTCTTTAAAAGGCATTGAAACGGCACAACCTCGAATACCAAGTGCACGAATGCCTTTGACGGCGCTTTCAATATCCGTGGTAGTAAAGGCTTTATAGATAAAATTAAGCCCGAGTTTTTGATATAGATAGTTATGGAATGTTGTGCCAAAATTGCCCGGTCTGCCAGAAAGAGACATGCAAAGTTGGGTGTCTTTGTTAATCATATTTTGGTCTTAAATATTCAAATTTATATCATCATCAATAAAATATTGATTCATTTCAAAAGCTGGTTTTGCCGCTTTGTCTTTAATTAGATTGGTAATGATATCTTAAAAAAGTTATAGGGTGTAATACTACACTAAATAGAAAAGTAAGAGCGAAAAGCGTTCCGATGCAAAATACACAATTTAAGAACAATAAACATACAACATTATCGGTAATAAATAATGTATTAGTTTCTACAGCTTGAAGATCCCAGCTATCGATGTATGTCAAAAATATAAATGTTGCTACAAGAAGCAGTAATGATATGATGAAGACTAGTTTTCTCTGTATGGTTTTTATTATACTTTTCTCTATTGTAATACCAGAATCAATCATTTCACGTTCAGATAAATAAGTAAACTTTGAAGTCAATACAGTATAAATAGCAAACAAAGGGGCTATTATCATTGATAAATTTGAAATTACTTCAGATTGAAAGGAGTATATATGAGAGTATACTCCATTCCCTTTTATTAAATACGTATCAATGAATACTTCAAAATCAGTTATTGGAATATTATTAAAAAAAATGACTACGAGAACAAACAATACTGATATAAAAACACTACCATATACTAAAAAATCCTCATTTATCAAAAATTTTGGATATTTTTTATCTCCGTTCATATAGATCCCATCTTATTAAGTTTTTCAAGATAATCTGCTATACTTAAATTACCGTTATTAACACGCATAGCAAAACTAGACATATTATTTCCCTCAATAAATTGCTAAAAGCGGTTAAACTTAGTTTGATGCTACATTTTTATATGTTAATTGTCTAAGAATTCATCATTTAAAGTCAAAATGAAATTTTTTAAAATTTATTACAATAATTTTAAGTATTTGTAAGTATATTAACCTTTTAAATATTCAAATTTATATAATCATCGATAAGATATTGGTTTATTTCAATTTGGTCGGTATATATGATACTTTAATGAAGATACTGGGTGACGTATTACGCTAAACAGCACAAAAAGTGTAAAGAATGTCCCTGTATAAATTATATAAGTTAAGGATAGCAACCATATTACATTATCCCTAACAAATAATGTATTAGTTTTAGATTCTTCAAGATCCCAATTATATATGTATGTTAAAAACATACACATCGTTACAAGAAGCAGTGCTGATATAATAAAGCAAAATTTCATTAATATAGTTTTTTTTACACTTTTCTCTATTACCCTTCCACTATTAATAATTTCATTTTCCGACGAGTAAGTGAGCTTCAAAGTTAATGCTAGATAAATAGCAAACAGTGGAGCAATAATCATCGACAAATTTGAGATTATTTCAGATTGAAAGGAGTATATATGAGAATATACTCCTCTCCCCTTGACTAAATATTTATCGATAAATATTTCAAAGTTAGTTATTGGAACATCGTTAAAAAAAATAATTACAGATATGAATAATAGCAAAACAAATATGAAGCTATACGTAAAAAAAAACTCATTCATCGAAAGTTGTGGATACTTTTTTTCCTCAGTCATATGTTTTCCTTTTTGCAAATATTTTTAAATATTCAAATTTATATCATCATCGATAAAATATTGATTCATTTCAAAGGCTGGCTTCGCCGCTTTGTCTTTGCCGACAATACGAGCAGGCACACCTGCAGCGGTGGCATATTCAGGCACAGGTTGAAGTACAACAGAGTTGGCACCAATTTTGGCATATTTGCCCACTTCGATATTACCGAGAATTTTTGCCCCTGCTCCAATCATCACACCTTCTCGTACTTTTGGATGGCGATCGCCGGATTCTTTACCTGTACCACCGAGGGTAACACCTTGTAAGATAGACACATCATTTTCAATTACCGAAGTTTCGCCGACAACAATACCGGTAGCGTGGTCAAACATAATGCCGTGCCCAATTTTGGCCGCAGGATGAATATCCACATCGAAAGCCACTGAAATTTGATTTTGTAAATAAAGTGCGAGTGCTTTTCGATTTTGGTTCCACAAATAATGGGTAATTCGATAGCTCTGAATAGCGTGAAAACCTTTTAGATAAAGCAATGGTGTGGACCACAATTCCACAGCAGGATCGCGGTGGCGCACAGCTTTAATATCACAAGCAGCACAGTCAATGATATTGGGCTCGGCCTGATAGGCTTCTTCAATAATTTCACGTAGCGAAATTGCCGGCATGATCGGGTTAGCCAGTTTATTTGCAAGTAAATAACTCAAGGCACTGCCAAGATTTTGATGTTTTAAAATGGTGGAATGGAAAAAGCTTGCGAGCATTGGTTCGCATTCTGCTAATTCTTTTGCCTCTTGGCGAATGTGTTGCCATACTTCTAACGTCATTTTTTCTCCTTATTCGCCTTTTCGTTCACGACCTAATAAGCTCAGTGCGACTTCTTGTGCACTTTTACCACAAAAGAGCATTTGGTAAATCTGTTCTGTAATCGGCATTTCCACGCCTTGTCGTTGTGCTAATAAATAAGTTTCTTTGGTGTTATAAAACCCTTCCACCACCTGGCCAATTTCATCCATGGCTTGTTGGCTATCAGTCCCTTTACCAAGCATTAAACCAAATCGACGGTTACGGGATTGGTTATCAGTACAAGTGAGCACTAAATCTCCTAAACCAGACATGCCCATAAAGGTTTGTGTATTCGCTCCCATGGCTACACCTAAGCGAGTAATTTCCGCAATCCCACGGGTAATTAATGCGGTTCTTGCATTGGCACCAAATCCCATACCATCCGAAATACCCGCACCAATTGCAATCACATTTTTAATGGCGCCTCCTAATTGAACGCCAATCATATCTTGGTTTACATACACCCGAAAATGCTGACTGCAATGAATCCGAGCTTGAAATTCTAAGGCAAACTTTTCATTACGAGAGGCAAGGGTAATCGCCGTAGGCAAACCTTGAGCCAATTCTTTCGCAAAAGTGGGACCTGAAAGCACTGCTGTCGGAATTCCTTTGCCTAAGGTTTCTTCCACTACTTCTTGTAGTAATCGGCCAGTGTTGCGTTCTAATCCTTTGGTTGCCCAAATTAAACGATGATCTGGTTTTAAGTGCGGTCGAATTTTTAACAGAATTTCACCAAAAGCATGGCTTGGCACCACAATTAAAATATCTTTCGAGTGGTCAAGTGCAGTTTTCAAATCTAATTCTAAATGCAAACTTTCTGGAAATTCAATATCAGGCAGAAAACGGCGATTTTGACGCTCCTGTTGCATTTGATGAATGTGATCGGGATTGTGCCCCCAAAGATAGGTTGGAGAACCATTGCGAGAAAATGAGATAGCGAGCGCTGTTCCATAAGAACCGCAACCAAGAATGGTAATTGGAGATTGGGATGCGTTCATTTCAATCACCTTTAAAATAAAAGGGCAGACGATATCGCCTGCCCTCATCACAATTAATGTTGGGTTTCCTGATTTTCTTCCGCTTCCGCTGCTGCTTGCTGCTTGTTCATGTAATCAATGAACAACGCATCGAAGTTTACCGGAGAAAGGTTTAATGCCGGGAATGTACCACGATTCACTAAGTTAGAAATCAATTCACGTGCATAAGGGAAAAGCATATTTGGGCATTGAGATGTTAAGCAGTGTGCCATTTGAACATCTTCTAAACCGCTGATTGTAAATACGCCAGCTTGTTTCACTTCACAAATAAATGCTACATCACCAGAATCTTCCATGGTGGTTTCTACGTTGATGTTTAAAGTGACTTCGTATAAATCTTCACCTACTTGAACCGCTTCAGTGCTTAAGTCGAAGCCGAGTTTAGGTTTCCATTCTTGGTGGAAAATATGAGGAAGATTTGGTGCTTCAAAAGAAACATCTTTTACATAAATACGTTGAATTTGAAGTACCGCTTCTTGTTGCTCTTCAGCTGCTACTTCAGGTTGTTGATTTTGTTCAGACATAGAGGATCCTTACTTATGTTTTTTTACTAATGGTAAATTTGCACCCGCCCAAGCCGCTAAACCGTCTTTTAACACATAAACTTTTTCAAAGCCTTGTTTGGTTAAAAGTTCAGCGGACGTAGCAGAAGAAACACCGTTAACATCCACAATGATAAGCGGTTTTTCTTTGTGATGTTCAATTTTGCCTACATTTTGATTTTTAATTTCAGTTGGAAGCAAGTTTACGCTACCAATGATATGGCCGCGTTGGAATTCATCAATAGGGCGTAAATCAATCACCACGGCTTCTTCGTCATTCATTAAGCGAACCGCTTCAGGATTGGTGATAACGCGATATTTTTGTGTCGCACTTTTAAAAAAGGTGAAAAGTGTCATAAAAAGGACAGCAAACCATGCGATCGTTAAAAAAGTGTGTTTTTGAGCAAATTCAATTGCTTGAGGCATAAATTCTTGCATGTTGTTCTCAACTTAATTTTGATAATGAATAAGAGTTTATCTTCAGATGAAATAAGGCTTTAAGTATAACCGCACTTTGGTTATCTTTCAAAAAAATTATCAAGGAAACGCAACGTTGGTGAAAGCTTATACAATCGGATCAATAAAAATGTGATCGGGATCATAAATATATTATCTTTGTGTTTATTCTACGCCTAATTAAGTAGAGAATAGCCAAACTTAGATGATTAAACGTGAAAGGAGACGCACATGAAATTAAAAAAATTAACGGCACTTATGATGCTCGGATTCGGTTTTTCGGTCGCACAAGCTGCGGAATTACCTAATATTACAATTTTAGCAACGGGCGGCACGATTGCCGGAAGCGGTGATACCGCAGTTTCTTCTGCTTATAAAGCGGGGCAACTCAATGTTGACGCATTAATTGATGCGGTGCCTGAAATTAAGCAACTCGCAAATGTAAAAGGTGAGCAAATTGTAAAAATTGGTTCACAAGATATGAGTGATGATGTGTGGTTAAAATTAGCGAAAGCGATTAATGCACAATGTAAAGACACTGATGGTTTTGTGATTACTCATGGTACCGATACCATGGAGGAAACTGCTTATTTCTTAGATCTTACAGCGAAATGTGAAAAACCAATTGTATTAGTGGGTGCAATGCGTCCAGCGACAGAAAAAAGTGCGGATGGTCCGTTAAACCTTTATAACGCAGTTGTCGTAGCAACCGATAAAAAATCATCAGGTCGTGGCGTATTAGTAGCGATGAATGGGGAAGTATTAGGCGCACGTGATGTGACCAAAATGAGTACTACTGCAGTACAAACGTTCCATTCTCCAAACTATGGTACCTTGGGTTACATCCATAACAGTAAAGTAGATTACGAGCGCTCACCTGAGAGCAAACATACGGTGAACACACCATTCAACGTAGATAAATTAGATAGCTTACCGAAAGTGGGCATTATTTATGCTTATTCTAATGCACCAATTGAACCGTTAAATTCATTACTGGATGCGGGTTATCAAGGTATTGTTTCTGCTGGTGTGGGTAATGGTAACGTGAATGCAGCCCATTTAGAACGTTTAGAAAAAGCAGCGAAAGATGGTGTGGTAGTAGTACGTTCATCTCGTGTGCCAACCGGTTACACCACACGTGATGCGGAAGTAGATGATTCTAAATATGGTTTTGTGGCTTCAGGTACATTGAATCCACAAAAAGCACGTGTGTTATTGCAATTAGCCTTAACACAAACAAAAGATCCAAAAGTGATTCAACAATACTTTGAGGATTTCTAGGAAAGTCATTGAAAGTGCGGTCAGAATTTGAATCAAATTTTAACCGCACTTTCGGATAAAATAGACTAATCCAAGTAATAAATATAGATAATGCACTAGTTTGTTGTTAATATATGTTCCGGAATTATTTTTAAAATTAATATGGAGAAAATATTATGATTTGGGCTCAACTTTTAGTCGTCCTACTCTTTATTTACCTAGGGGCTAGATTAGGCGGTATTGGTATCGGTTTCATGGGTGGTATGGGTGTTGTGGCACTTTCACTACTTGGCTTAAAACCGGGTGCCATTCCGTTTGATGTAATTTCAGTTATCATGTCTGTAATCATGGCGATTGCGGCAATGCAAGTTGCGGGTGGTATGGATTTCTTAGTAAAAATGGCTGAAAAAATCCTACGTAAAAATCCAAAATACATCACTTTCCTTGCGCCAACTGTGACTTATTTTATGACTGTACTTGCGGGTACTGGTCACACAGCGTTCTCAACACTTCCAGTGATTGCTGAAGTGGCAAAAGAACAAGGTATTCGTCCTTCACGTCCACTTTCTATTGCGGTTATCGCTTCACAAATTGCAATTACAGCGTCTCCAATTTCTGCTGCGGTGGTATTCCTTTCTGCTGAATTAGAGAAAAACTTTGGTTTAAGTTACTTACAATTATTAGGTATTTGGATCCCAACTACTTACGCGGCATGTATGATTACTGCGGTGATTTGCAACTTCCTTGGTAAAGATTTGAAAGATGATGAAGTTTACCAAGATCGTCTAGCAAAAGGTTTAATTACTATGCGTGGTGAAATGCAAATTGAGATCAAACCTTATGCAAAACGTTCTGTTGCAATTTTCCTTATCGCGATTTTAGTGGTCATGCTTTATGCAACTGCAATCAGTAAAACAGTTGGTTTAATTCAAAACCCAATTCTTTCTCGTGATAACGCCATTATCTCTTTCATGCTTGCAACTGCAGCCATTATCACTATGGCATGTAAAGTGGATACCGCAAAAATTACCAATGCAGCAACCTTTAAATCAGGTATGTCAGCAGTAATTTGTGTGCTTGGCGTAGCATGGTTAGGTAATACTTTCGTTGAAGGTCATATCGATCAAATCAAAGCGGTATCAGCTGAGTTTTTACAACAATATCCTTGGAGTTTAGCGGTAATCTTGTTCTTCGCAAGTACCTTACTTTACTCACAAGCTGCAACTGCAAAAGCATTATATCCAACTGCAATTTTATTAGGTGTTTCTCCGGAAGCCGCGATTGCAGCATTTGCCGCAGTATCAGCATTATTTATCCTTCCTACGTACCCAACCTTAATTGCGGCAGTAGAAATGGATGACACTGGTTCAACTCGTATCGGTAAATATGTATTCAACCACCCATTCTTAGTGCCGGGTGTGATTGCAATCAGTTTATCTGTATTATTCGGTTTCTTAATGGCGGGTGCAGTTTTATAATCTCCCATTAAGCTAACATAAATGAAAACCATCTTGTCTGCAGATAAGATGGTTTTTTTAATGGGGAACTTCTTCTCGCTGTGATACTCTAAAGGGCAACCTATTTTTATATATAAGGAAAACCAATGAAGTTATTTAAAATCCTTTTTGCCGCATTAATTGCTTATGTGCCAACAGCATGGTCTGCGGTGGATTATAATATTAAATACAGTTCCAATTATTTAATGCCGGCGTATGTGCATTTTAAAGCTGATGGTTCACAGTATTCAGTCAATGCGAAAATTAATATTCCGTTGTACAACATTGTGTTTACTTCTCGTGGTTCGCAAACTGCGAGCCAATTTAAAATGGTGAATTATCAAGATGTGCGTAATGGTAAGCCTTATGCCATTTCTAAAATTTCGCCAACAACAATTGAATACGGTAAAGTGAAAAATGGGTTAGAAACCGAACCATTAATATTACCGACTTTTGACTTATTCACCATGGCATTTCAGTTGAGCTATTACGATAAATTGCCAACCAGTTTCCAAATTACAAACGGTAAAAAACTTTACCCAATGGAAAATGTGAATGTGAAGAAAGTGGAAAAACAGATCCAATATAACAAGCAAACTGTCACTGAAATAACTTATTCATTTAAAACAGGTAATAAAGATATTATGGTGAAGAAATTCTCAGGTGAACAATTTCCACGTTATATCAAATACACCAGAGATGGTGATGATTATGAGTTAGAGTTTGATGAGTTTGTCAAATAACATAAGATGATAAAAAGAAGCCACGCTAGAGATTGCGTGGCTTTTTATTTTATTGCTTATTGTGCATACATAAATACTTGAACGAGGAGAAGTATCGATGAGATAACAAACTGACAGCCTACGATTGGCATGACAAATTTCAACCATTTGTTGAATGGAATACCAAGCATTTGTAGCGTGACAAGGACCAATCCTGTTGGCGCAAGGAATAACATAATATATTGTCCCCAGTTGTAAGCCGATACCACGATATCTCTTGGAATACCAACAGTATCAGCCAGCGGTGCCATAATTGGCATAGCGAGTACGGCAAGGCCTGAAGAGGAAGGTACAACCAATCCTAAGAAAATGAAGACAATGAGCTGACCAATAATAAAGACGCCGCCATTCATTCCTCCAACAAGATGAGTCATATAATCGAGAATCGTGTCTGAAATCATTCCTTGCTCTAGAATGATATTAACTGCTCGAGCAAGTCCGATAATCAATGCGACGCCGACTAATTCAGAAGCACCATGAGTAAATCCATTTACGACATCTTTTTCAGGCAATCCACTGATAAACATAATAATGATGGTAATAGCTAGGAAGGAAGCCGCCATTTGAGGGAACCACCAACCACCAAACATCACCCCCCATACCATGAGAGGAAAGGCGCCACTAAATAGAATCAGAATCAGTTTTCTTCTAAAGGTAAATTCAACGGTTGCATTCGGATCAATATCTTTCATATAGAGATCATAGAAGGCTTGGCGATCGTCATAGGTATAAGAAAATTCAGGATTAGCACGCAGTTTTTTACAGTACCAATACATATAGGCAATTACACAGGTTCCACCAAGAATAAGTCCCAGTGTACGAAATCCCATTCCTTCCGTGAATGGAATGCCCGCAGCATTTGAGGCAATGACAACGGAGAAGGGGTTGATTGTAGAGAATGCCGTTCCCATTGAGGCGGCGAGGAATATGGCACCAACACAGACAATAGAATCATAGCCTAAGGCTAAAAAGACAGGAACAAGAATTGGGTAGAAGGCTACCGCTTCTTCCTCAATACCACAAGCCGTACCGCCTAACAGCATTAACACACAGACAGCAAAGACAACGGAGAATTCATTTCCTTTCGTTTTTTTGGTGAGAGACATTAATCCGGCATTGAATGCTCCTGTTTTGTTTATCACACCAATCATTCCACCGAGTATGAAGATAAAAATCATAATATCCGCGACTTCAATGGTGCCATCTACCATGGCGTGAATCATATCGGTAATGCCTTTTTCGTGTTGTTCAATGCGTTGATAGGTATTTGGGATAGCAATCGGCTTTTTGATAATGCCGTTGGTGAAATTAGAAAGTTGAATTTTGATATTGAGTTGATTAAGGGTTTGTTCTGTTGCTGGATAGCTTTGATCGGGAATTCCGTGAGTTTTGACAATAAAATGATTTTCGGTGGTGTCGTAGGAAAGTTTAGAGTAGGACCCTGAGGGAATAAGCCAAGTAAGACCAATAGCAATAAGAAGAATAATAAAGAGAATGCTAAATGCGGAAGGGAATTTCATCTTTTTCTTTGATGCTTCCATTATGGAGAACTCCTTGTGTTCGGATTAATCAATAAGCCGAGCGCGTATTCTACACAAAATGAGCAAAAAAGCAAAGTGTGATTTTTGAGAGAATGCAATAATAACGGGGTGAGCAATCGTTTACCTAAACCAGGTCTTGTTGTGAGTAAGCCTGGTTTAAGGCTATTTTATTTAGGAAAATTGAGCAATTTTTTCACTCAAATCATCCAACATTTCATAACGTTTTCGGTACATGGAGCGTTTTTTGCTGGCGATTTCTTCGAGTGGTTTTCGAGCACTTTCAAGCGGTAATTGCCAATATTGACCTTTTAATTGCCCTTGGTTTTCCTGCCAAAATTCATCGTAGTTGAATAGGATTTTACTGCGCGCAGATAAACGGTATTTACCTTGTGAAGTGTGAGGGATACCGATTAAATCACATTGCCATTTTTCAGCTAACAAGCGGAAAACATTCATCAACATAAACATCGGGCGAACACCGTGTAATTCTTTTGTGGCTTGTTTTACCGCTTCTTGCGCTTCTTCATAAGAAGGGCCTTGAATTGAGGCAATAAGTAACTTATTTGGCTTTAAGAAGGTAAAAGAAGCATCATAGATACTACGTCCATTATTATCTTTTAAGTTAATAGAAAAATACCCTTCGAAAGGGTCAATCTGATTGATATTGAAATAAATACCAAGTTGATCCGTTAATTGCGCTAATAAAAGGGATTTTTCTTGTAGCAATTTCTTACAAAATTCCACGCCCATTTTTTCTTCAAGCATTAGCAGATTATTGGTAATGGCATTGAGTCGCTCTGTGGCAGAAAAACGTTTGTCGCAATAGGTGGCGAGCAATGCATTAAAACGGTATGGATTTTGTTGAAAAAGTGGAATCCAGGTTTGATTAGTATTCAAGAAATCAACCAGTGCATCACATTGTTTTTTAAATAAAAATTTTCGTCCGTAATAACGGGCTTTATCCCTTAATTGTTTTTTTAATGGGTGATTGCAAGAATCAGGCAGTAATTCTTGAAAGGTCGCGAAAGTAATAGTTTGTTTTGCTGTCATAATGGATAAAGTGCGGTTATTTTTTCAAACGTTTTTATTAAGTAAAATCATGCTGATTTTTGACCGCACTTATTGTACCTGTATTCCATGGTTTTTCCAATTAAGCAACAATAAAGGAGGTTCTTTACTTGCCTATTTTTCGATTTCTCCTTAATATGCCAAATCCTACCTTGAATTTATGCAACTCATCCCCATATTCAATAAAATTATAGAATTGATGTAAGAGAGATAATTATGAACGCCAAAAGAACTCAACAACGTACACTTCCTGTATTGCCATTACGGGATGTTGTCGTTTTCCCTTATATGGTGATGCCACTTTTTGTTGGGCGCGCAAAATCGATTAGTGCCCTTGATGAAGCCATGAATGAGGGCAAACAATTATTATTGGTGTCACAAAAGCAAGCTGATTTAGAAGAACCTACCGTTGATGATGTATTCGATGTCGGGACGATTGCGAATATTATTCAATTATTAAAATTGCCAGACGGCACAGTGAAAGTGTTGGTGGAAGGGCAACAGCGCGCAAAAATTAATCAATTAAATGATGGTGAAGACCATTTTTCTGCGGAAATCACGCCGATTGAAACCACGTTTGGCGATGAAAAAGAATTAGATGTGGTGAAGGCAGCCGTTTTAAATGAATTTGAAAGCTATCTGCAACTCAATAAAAAAATCCCTGCAGATGTTTTAAGTGCGCTTCAACGCATTGATGATGCCGATCGTTTAGCGGATACCATGGCTGCGCATATTCCAGTGACCGTTCGTCATAAACAAAGCGTGTTAGAACTGGCAGATGTGCAAGAGCGTTTGGAATACTTGCTCGGCATGATGGAATCAGAGGCGGATATTCTTCAAGTTGAAAAACGCATCCGTGGCCGTGTGAAAAAACAAATGGAGAAAAGCCAGCGTAACTATTATCTTAGCGAACAAATTAAAGCGATTCGCAAAGAAATGGACGAAGGCGAGAGCGAAGATACCATTGATGAAGTTGAACAGCTTCGTCAAAAGGTTGAGGCAGCTGGTATGCCGGCAGATGTGCGCGAAAAAGTAGAGAGTGAGTTACAAAAACTTAAAATGATGTCAGCGATGTCTGCGGAAGCAACGGTGGTGCGCAGTTATGTTGAGTGGATGCTTCAAGTGCCATGGCATAAACGTACCAAAGTGAAGAAAGATATCGCAAAAGCACAACAAGTCTTGGATGCGGATCACTACGGTTTAGAACGAGTGAAAGAACGTATTTTAGAATACCTTGCGGTGCAAGCGCGTTTAAACAAAATCAAAGGTCCAATCCTTTGCTTAGTAGGACCACCAGGGGTAGGTAAAACCTCACTAGGTCAATCTATTGCCAATGCAACAGGTCGTAAATATGTACGCATGGCATTAGGTGGGGTACGTGATGAGGCGGAAATCCGTGGCCACCGTAAAACCTATATTGGTGCATTACCGGGTAAATTGATTCAAAAAATGGCAAAAGTTGGCGTGAAAAACCCACTCTTCTTGCTTGATGAAATTGATAAAATGTCTTCGGATATGCGTGGTGATCCAGCATCAGCCTTGTTAGAAGTGCTTGATCCTGAACAAAATACCACCTTCAACGATCATTATCTTGAAGTAGATTACGATTTGTCTGACGTGATGTTTGTAGCAACCTCAAATTCCATGAATATTCCAGGTCCATTGCTAGATCGTATGGAAGTCATTCGTCTTTCTGGTTATACCGAAGATGAAAAACTCAATATTGCGATGCAACATTTGTTACAAAAACAAATTGAACGTAATGGATTGAAAAAAGGTGAATTAACCATCGAAGAAAACGCGATTTTAGATATTATCCGTTATTACACCCGTGAAGCCGGTGTGCGTGGATTAGAGCGCGAAATTTCTAAAATTTGTCGTAAAGCGGTGAAGAATCTATTGATCAACCCAAAAGTGAAATCCATTACCGTTAATTCAGACAACTTGCATGACTATCTTGGTGTGAAACGTTTTGAATTTGGTAAAGCGGATACCCAAAACCGTGTAGGCGAAGTAACTGGCCTTGCGTGGACAGAAGTGGGCGGTGACTTACTGACTATTGAAACTGCGTCAGTGGTGGGCAAAGGTAAATTAACCTTCACTGGTTCATTAGGCGATGTGATGAAAGAATCTATCCAAGCAGCGATGACCGTAGTCCGTGCGCGTGCGGAGAAATTGGGTATCAATTCTGAATTTCATGAAAAACGTGATATTCACATTCACGTACCAGACGGCGCCACACCAAAAGATGGTCCAAGTGCAGGTATCGCAATGTGTACGGCGTTGGTTTCTTGCTTAACAGGTAACCCTGTGCGTGCCGATGTTGCGATGACTGGTGAAATCAGCCTACGCGGTAAAGTATTACCAATTGGCGGATTGAAAGAAAAATTACTTGCGGCACATCGTGGTGGCATTAAAACCGTATTGATTCCAAAAGATAACGTGAAAGATTTGGAAGAAATTCCAGATAACGTAAAAGAAAATCTTGCGATTCATGCGGTTGAAACCATTGATGAAGTGTTAGGCTTAGCGTTAGAAAATCCACCAGAAGGCATTGAATTCGTGAAAGTGGAAACGAAAGCGAAAACACCACGCCGTAAAGCTGCGACTAAAACAGCAAGAGCGGTCAATTAATGACTCATTTTTAGGGCTTGTGAAAACAAGCCCTTTTGACTTTTAATTATGCAAAAATTTCCCCCTCTTTCCCTTTATGTACATATTCCTTGGTGTGTGCAGAAATGCCCTTATTGTGATTTCAATTCGCATGCACAAAAAGGCACAATTCCTGAACAAGAATATGTGCAACATCTGATAGCCGATCTTGAGGCAGACTTAGAGAAATATCAGGCTAGTATTCAAAATCGTCCACTTCATTCAATTTTTATTGGTGGGGGCACGCCGAGTTTATTTTCATCGGAAAGTATCAAGTTGTTATTGGCAGAAATTCAACGTCGCATTCCTTTTTCAGAGAATATTGAAATTACCATGGAAGCTAATCCTGGCACTGTCGAAGCGGAGCGTTTTAAAGGCTATGTGGATGCTGGTGTCACACGTATTTCCATGGGCATCCAAAGTTTTAATGACGATAAATTACAACGTTTAGGGCGCATTCATAATGCGGCGGAAGCTAAAAGTGCGGTCAGTTTGGCGAAAGTTTCGGGCTTGAAAAGTTTCAATCTGGATTTAATGCACGGCTTGCCAAATCAAACGCTTGAGGAAGCTCTAGATGATTTGCGACAAGCCATTGAGCTTGCTCCGCCACACCTTTCTTGGTATCAGCTCACCATTGAACCCAATACCATGTTTGCTTATCGTCCGCCTACATTGCCGGATGATGATGAGCTTTGGGATATTTTTGAGCAAGGCCACCAGCTTTTAACCGAAGCCGGTTATCAACAATATGAAACATCTGCTTATGCAAAACCGGGTTTTCAATGTCAGCATAATTTGAATTATTGGCGATTCGGGGACTATTTGGCGATAGGCTGTGGTGCACATGGAAAACTGACTTTTCTTGATGGCGATATTTTACGTTTTTCTAAAACGAAGCATCCAAAAGGCTACTTGCGTGGTGAATATCTTTATGAAGAAAAAAATGTGGAAAAAAATGACCGCGCTTTTGAGTTCTTTATGAATCGTTTTCGTTTATTGGAAGCGGTGCCTAAACAAGAGTTTGAGTATTACACGGGGCTTTCGCAAAGTGCGGTCAAAAATCAAATTGATTTTGCCATTCAACAAAATTATATCGTGGAAACACCTGATTATTGGCAGATCACCGAACACGGCAAATTGTTTTTGAATGAGCTGTTAGCGCTTTTTTTAGATGAATAAAATTTTTTCATCATCATGAATAAATTTTTACACTTGTTTATTTAATAGTGTCGTATTAAAGTAAAGCAAACGTTTACGTTGTATCCACGATTTAAAAGGGAGAGAAAAATGGACCAAT
Organism: Haemophilus parainfluenzae; assembly: GCF_003252725.1. Classification (GTDB taxonomy): domain Bacteria; phylum Pseudomonadota; class Gammaproteobacteria; order Enterobacterales; family Pasteurellaceae; genus Haemophilus_D; species Haemophilus_D parainfluenzae_L. The sequence continues at coordinate 21,890 of NZ_QEPO01000004.1, read as the reverse complement.
TAGAAATGAAAAAATTAGCGGCACGTGCGGCGTTAAAATATGTTAAGCCCGATACCATTGTTGGCGTGGGAAGTGGTTCAACAGTGAATTGTTTTATTGAAGCCTTAGGAGAATTAAAAGATCAAATTCAAGGCGCGGTAGCGGCATCTAAAGCCTCAGAAGAATTATTACGTAAACAGGGCATTGAAGTGTTTAGTGCTAATGATGTATCCAGTTTAGATATTTATGTGGATGGCGCAGATGAAATCAATCCACAAAAAATGATGATCAAAGGCGGCGGTGCGGCACTGACTCGCGAAAAAATTGTGGCCGCTTTAGCGAAAAAATTTATTTGTATCGTGGATTCTAGTAAACAAGTGGATGTGTTAGGCAGCACATTCCCATTGCCAGTAGAAGTGATTCCAATGGCTCGCTCACAAGTCGGTCGTAAATTAGTCTCTCTTGGTGGTGCACCTGAATATCGTGAAGGCGTGGTGACTGATAACGGCAACGTGATTTTAGATGTACATAACTTCGCTATTTTAAATCCAGTGGAAATGGAAAAAGAACTGAATAATGTCGCAGGTGTAGTAACAAATGGTATTTTTGCCTTACGTGGGGCGGATATTGTGATTGTTGGTACACCAGACGGCGCAAAAATTATTGATTAATAAAAATAAGGAAGCAAACATGACAAACAAAGTCTCACTCGACAAATCAAAAATTAAATTTGTGCTATTAGAGGGCGTGCACCAAAGTGCATTAGATACCTTACATGCGGCGGGCTACACCAACATTGACTTTTACAAAAAAGCTTTAGATGGTGATGAGCTAAAAGAAGCCATTAAAGATGCGCATTTTATCGGCTTACGTTCGCGTACCCAATTAACTGCTGAAATGATTGAAGCTGCACCGAAGCTTATTGCTATTGGCTGTTTCTGTATCGGAACCAACCAAGTGGATCTTAATGCAGCCAAAATGCGTGGGATTCCAGTATTTAATGCACCGTTCTCTAATACCCGTTCTGTTGCTGAATTAGTGTTGGGTGAGATTTTGCTCTTAATGCGCAATATTCCTCAAGCGAATGCAGATGTGCATCGCGGTTTATGGAATAAATCGGCAGTGGGTTCTCATGAAGTGCGCGGCAAAAAACTCGGTATCGTGGGGTACGGCCATATCGGTTCGCAATTAAGTATTATTGCGGAATCTCTAGGGATGGAAGTATATTTCTACGATATTGAAAATAAATTACCATTAGGTAATGCAAAACAATTACACACACTTGAAGAGTTATTGGGTTCTTGTGATGTGATTTCGCTTCATGTACCTGATTTACCTTCAACCCGTAATTTAATGAGTGCTGAACGTATTGCACAGTTAAAACAAGATTCTATTTTAATCAATGCAGCACGTGGCACGGTGGTGGATATTGATGCTTTAGCAGCAGCGCTTGAACAAGGTAAAGTTCGTGGTGCGGCAGTTGACGTATTCCCTGTTGAACCAGCGTCAATCAATGAAGAGTTTGTTTCTCCACTACGCAAATTTGATAATGTGATTTTAACCCCGCATATCGGTGGTTCAACTGCAGAAGCCCAAGAAAACATTGGTTTTGAAGTCGCGGGTAAATTTGTGAAATATTCTGATAACGGTTCAACCCTTTCTTCCGTGAATTTCCCAGAAGTATCTTTACCAGAACACGTTGGTACAAAACGTTTACTTCATATTCACGAAAACCGTCCGGGTGTATTAAACAAATTGAACCAAATTTTCGTTGAAGCTAATCTCAATATTGCGGCGCAATTTTTACAAACCGATCCAAAAATTGGTTATGTCGTCGTTGATATCGAAACAGATGATGCATCCCCGTTATTGGCTAAACTTCGTGAAATTGAAGGCACAATTAAAGCACGTGTGTTGTATTAATTTGAAAAATTAAGTGAAAACTGACCGCACTTTGTGTGGGATAGGACACAAAATGGGCAAAGTAGGTTATCTTACTTTGCCCATTTTTATTAACTGTTTGCGGCCTACATTTATTTTATCATGGCTTTAAATAGATTGCGGCGATCAGAATTAAATGTCGGCTGTGCGGTTGGTATGGATAAAATCATACGCAAACAGTCTTGCGTCAGCTGAACCGCTTGCTCGTTAGTTAGGTTCGGGTCGAGTGGTGAATGTAAGGAACAACTTAAATATTGCGGTACATTTTCAACGCTACTGACGGTGAAAGTGAGCGCCTTATAAGGCAGTTGTACGGTGAGTTTATCACCTAATTCACGCGGTTCCCATTGTTGTTGAGGGCCAGGTAGAATCACCACACTCATCATCCATGGCGTTAATACTGTGCCGATCCATTGGTCTTCAAATAAAACAAATTTAGGGCAGAAACACTCGATGCCTTTATGAAAGAAAGGAAGATCTTGCATTTCAGGTACAATATTTTGCATTTCGGCAAGGAAAATCTCCGTTGGGTTTTCTTCAAAGCCAGTGACAGAGGTTAAAAGTGCGGTAGAGTTTTCAGGTGTTTTTTCGTGTCGATACATGGTTTATTTTTCAATATTAATAAGATTAAAGCATAGCAGGTGAAATCTTAAAGAAAGTTCCCCTCTTTCGTAAAGAGGGGTTAGGGGAGATTTAACTCTTGTCTCTATTAATTAAGTCAAATCTCCCCTGCTCCTCTTTTCTAAAGAGGGGAGTCTAGATTTAAGCCGTATTCCTTAATGACTTGATTTAACGTTTCAAAAACCTTTGGCAATACGTTTTGTATTGTTTCCGTCAAGCCAATTCCAGATTCTAGCGATTCTGGTTGGATACCGATGAGACAAAGGTATTTTGGGAATTCGTCCGTTAATTTCATTGCAGAAAGTACATCACAAATGCCGAGTTGGTGTGGCGAAATTTTGCGAGAGAAAAAGGTGGGCACTTGCTCGTCATGCAACACGATAATCTCGCCTGGCTGTTTATTAGCAAGCACGGCATCGACAATAATCAAATGCTCGCGATTTGCCATCGCATCCAGTAATTCCATGCCACAAGTACCACCATCGATGATGTCAAAGTGCGGTTGAATTTCAGGGCGTTTTTCAAGCTCCTGCACCACGCGCACACCGACACCTTCATCGCTTAACAAAATATTGCCGACGCCAAGAATTAACGGCTTCATTACAACACCTTCACTTCAGTCACTTCGCCGTTTTCGGTATTAACTACGTGCACGGCACAGGACATACAAGGGTCGAAAGAGTGAATGGTTCTGACCACTTCTAACGGTTTAGTTGGATCTGCCACCGGTGTACCAATAATGGAAAGCTCATAAGGGCCCATTTGGTCTTGTTCATTACGCGGGCCAGCATTCCATGTGGATGGTACAACCGCTTGATAGTTTTCAATGCGACCGTCTTTGATGACAACCCAGTGAGAAAGCATACCACGTGGTACTTCACCGAAACCAACACCACGGAATTCACCGTTTGCTGGAATATCTGTTTTGATATACGCCGTCATATCACCTTTAGCGATATTATCAATGAGCATTTGCCATTGAGCACTTAAAATATCATTGATCGCACAGCAATGCACGGTACGACCGATAATACGTCCAAGGGTAGAATGTAATTGATCGGTAGTTAACGTGTTACCAGTCAATTTTTCATAAATGCCTTTTAATTCATTGAAGTGGTTGACAGTTGGTGTGTCATTCGAAGCCAAACCACACATTAAATAGGCGAGAGGGCCTACTTCGACAACTTTACCGTAGAAGGTTGGTGCTTTTACCCAAGAGTATTTACCGTCATCTTGCCAGCCGGTATATTTCGGACGAGTTAAGCCAGCCCAAGGTTCTAATGGCTCATCATCTTCGTACCAAGCGTGTTTACCACTTTCTTTAATACCTTTTACAACGAACTCATCTTTTTGTTGGTCGATTGCACGGAAAATGGATAAATCGCCGTTTTCGATATAACCACCTTTCAACATGAATTTAGAGTTATCTGCATCAATTGGGTATTCTGGCACAGATAAGTAGTTACCTGATGTTTTACCAAGACTTAACCATTCAGGATAGTAGGCCGCAAATACTGCCGCATCTACTTTATACACTTGGTTAATGAAGTCAGTTAAGCGATCGATACAAGCTTTCACGAACATGAGACGTTCTTGGTTTAGTACCGCTTGGGAATCTAAGTTAATTGGGTTTGCTACGCCACCAATCGCCAAGTTTTGAATATGTGGTGTTTTACTACCGAGTAATGCCACTACGCGGTTAGCATCACGTTGACATTCAAGAGCTTGCAAATAGTGTGCGACGGCAATGAGGTTGACTTCTGGTGGAAGTTTCATTGCAGCATGACCGAAGTAACCGTTAGCGAAAATACCAAGTTGTCCGCTATCCACTAATGCTTGGATTTTTTTCTGTACGTTGCGGAATTCGTTAGCACTGTTTAATGACCATGTAGAGACACCTTTTAGCATATCTGCCGCTTTTTCAGGATCAGCTTTTAGCGCAGCGGTGATATCCACCCAGTCCATCGCAGAGAGTTGATAGAAATGCACGATATGGTCGTGAATGCTGTGTGCAGCAAGAATCATGTTACGAATGTACTGTGCATTGACGGGGACTTTAGCACCGATAGCATCTTCTACGGCTCGTACGCTGATAATCGCGTGAACTGTAGTACATACGCCACAGATACGTTGCATAATCATCCATGCATCACGTGGGTCGGCACCTTTTACGATATTTTCCATACCGCGCCACATGGTACCTGATGACCAAGCATTGGTGACAACACCGTTTTCAATTTCGCAATCAATACGTAAATGCCCCTCAATACGGGTAATTGGGTCAATTGAGATACGTTTTTTTTCTGACATTATTCTGCTCCGCTAACTTTTTTGCTGAATGCCGCTTTTTCGGCAATAATTTTTTCTGAGTCTTCAGTATGTTTTTCTTTAAATACCGGTAATACAGGGAATAAACGAATGATTAAAATATAGGCACATACTTCAATCGAAACGAAACCGATTGAAATAAGCAATTCTTCCGCAGATGGGAAATATTGATAGCCGTTGCCAGGATTATACATGATAAGCGAGTAGTTCATACGCCATAATGCTGCACCGAGTAACATGCTTAATGCCGAAATAAATAACCAACGGGAATCTGATTTTTTCTCCCCAAGGAAGAGTGTTAGTAATGGTAATACCATCAACCAGACTTCCATCCAGAACATCCATGCTTCAAATTTAGTTAATTTATCGAAACCTACAACCATTTGCAGTTTGTCGTGATAAATCAACTCACCAAAACGCACCGCTAAGAAACAGAAAATTAATCCTGCGGTAACGCGAGCCAATTGAGTAAATAAATGACGTTCATCTGGTGTTTTTCCTGCAAGACCCGCTTTAACTAAAGAACCTTCAAAAATCACAATAGAGAAGCCCATAATGAAAGCAGTCAGCAAGGAGAGAATTGGTAGCGCTTCATAGCTTTGCCATACCGGATGGACTTTGTGACCAGCTACAATCATCAAGGAACCCATTGAAGATTGGTGCATCATTGGTAACAAGGCACCTAAGGCGATAATGAAAAACATGATTTTATTCAGTTTATTAAACCATTTTTTCAAGCCGAAGAAACCAAGCCATACAGGGGCAAATTCTAGGGTCACCACGATGATATACACTGTCATACAAAATGCCGTTTCAAATAGAACGGAATTCGTGTTGAACTGGCCTGGAATGTAGAAATACGGTAAATGCCAATAACGTCCCATATCAATGGTGATAGATAAACCACCAAGGGAATAGCCGAATAAACTTGCAAGCAATGCTGGGCGAACAAGAGCGTGATATTTCCCTTTATTGAAAATATACACGGTCCAAGCGAGGGCCCAACCGCCACAGGCAAATCCTGTACCGACAAGTAAGTCAAAGGCAATCCATAAACCCCAAGGATAACCGCCATTAAGTGCGGTCACAGAACCAATACCGAAAACCAAACGTTTTAAAATTAATAAAACGCAAAGCACAGCAAGTGGTGCAAAAAAGAGAATTGCGGCAGAAACAAGGCGACCGCCTACCGGACGTGGATTACTCATGATGCTCATCCTCCGCTTCTTCGATTTCCTTGCGTGCCTGACGCATGGCTTCTTTTTGTGCTGCAATACGCTCAGCGATTTTATCGCCATGCATATTTTTGTAAGTCATAAAGGTTAAACCGGCAAGTGCGACTAATGGCAATGCTAAACCGCGATACAAGAAGTGTTGTAAATGCGCCGCACGAGAACCTGTCGCGACTTCATCTAAGTCTGGTAAACCAAGGTTAGCAAAAGGTACACCACTTAAGGCGAGCACCTGTGTACCACCACCTTCTTTTTCACCGTAGATATGATATTGATATGCCGGCACGGTTGCACGGTATTTATCTGTGCTATTGACGTGTTGACGTGGGTAATCATATTCAGTACCACGTAATAAGCTTAAACGACGTTTTGCTTCCGCCAATAATTCTTCACGTGTACCAAAAATAATGGCACCAGTCGGACAAACATGACAGCAACCAGGTAATTCACCTTTATCTAAGCGTTCAACGCCTTTTTGGTTACAGAGTTCACATTTGCTGATTTCACCGAATGGATTGTCGTAGTCGTATTTTGGTACATCAAATGGACAACCCACCATACAATAACGGCAACCGGTACAAATATCCGGATCGTATTTTACGATACCGGTTTTGGGATCTTTGGTAAGTGCTTGAACAGGGCAAACGGCAACGCAGTTAGGATCAACGCAATGCATACATTGTTTTTTCACATAAGCATAGCCGTTTTCTGTTTTGTCTTTATTTGTGCCGTCGCCATCACTCCATACTTGAATAATGTTACGAGTAAATGGAGTGAGTTTATCGTTATTTGACCAAGTTTGATCACCTTTCGGATTTACTGGTGTATGGTTTACGTTTTGACATTCAGCCACGCATGCTTGACAACCTACACAAAGGGTAGAGTCGTAAAGCATTCCTAGTGCGCCGGGAATAGGCTCAACCGCTTCTGATGCCTGTACATTTGGCACAGGCAAAGTAGATGCGATTCCGCCAAGCATACCCGCTTTTAGAAATTTTCGTCTATCCATTGTTATTTACCTGTATGTTGTTCTTTTTCTGCGGCTTTAGCTTCAGAACGGGCTTTATGTTGAGCGCTTAATTCGCGTAAGGTTACAACACTCACACCAGCTAAGATTGCAGCTGCACCGCCTAATAAACCAATAGCCGTCATGGTTGCACCTGAACCTTCAGTGTTGTTGACATCTGGTTTTTCAACGCGTGGTGTTGGGTTTTCGACACCTGCTAATTGGAAAATACCTTTGGTAAAGCCGACGCCTTTTTCATTACAACCATAGCAAGGATGTCCGATACCGACCGGCCAGTTATTACCGCCGACATCACAGAATTCTAAAGTAGAGCAGTTGCCGTAAGTTTCAGGTCCTTTACAACCAAGATGATACAAACACCAACCGTTGCGGTGACCATAATCACCGTATTCTTTAGCGAAGCGACCAGCATCAAAGTGCGGACGACGATAGCAGTTTTCGTGAATTAAGCGATCGTAGGCGAATAATGGACGATTTAATTTGTCCATTGCCGGTAGTTTCTTATAAGTAAGAATATAAGCGACAGTTGCAAGGAAGTTGTGTGGATTTGGTGGACAACCTGGAATATTAATCACTGGGGTACCTTTTGGTAATACTTCAGACAAGCTGCTTGCACCAGTTGGGTTGCCACCGCTAGAAGGTACGCCGCCCCATGCTGCACAAGAACCGATTGCAATAATCGCTGCAGCACCTTTAGCTGCTTCTTGGATGTGTTCTACAATCGGTTTGCCTGCTACCATACAATAGACGCCGCCGTCTTTCACCGGAATAGATCCATCTACGACTAAAACATATTTTCCATAATACTGTTTAATTGCATTGTGTTTGTTATCTTCAGCTTGTTCCCCAAAGGCTGCAGAAAGAGTTTCGTGGTATTCTAAGGAAATCATTTCCAATACCAAGTTTTCTACTGTTGGGTGGGTCGCGCGTAGCAAGGATTCAGTACAACCCGTACATTCTTGCGCACCAATCCATAATACTGGTGGACGTTTAGGTTCGGTTAAAGCAGCGGTCATTTCTGCCCCCGCTTTTGAACTTAACCCCATAGTCGCCGCAAGCGCGGTACATAACTTCATAAAATCCCGACGGGAAACTTCTGCTAAAGCAGAAAATAATCCATCACTTCGTTGCATATAATCACTCCAATTGGCACGTTACTTGTATGGTTAATCTAGCTATGATATGCCTTGATGCGGGAAATTTATTTGATCGTAATCAAAAATACCCTTATTTTCCTTACAAAATAAGTGGGTAAGTGATTGTTTTTACTTGGTTATTGAGAATGATTGTTATTTATTGACGCCACCTTCACTTGGAGTCCATTTTTTGTACACTAAATCATAATAATAAAGTAAGGATTTGGGCTCAGAAAAACTTCGTGAATATTGACCGCACTTTTGGGTGATATGAATGGGGGAAGTGAATAAAACTAAATTCTTGGTTTTATTGATTTTTATCAACAAAATATTGTCTAAGTGAATAGATTTTATTGTGCTTTTCCCTATACTGAGTAGGGGAAATTTTCTATGGAGAAATAATGATGAATATAGTTGTAGGTATTGTCCTTCTCGGTTTAGCTTTCACTATTTCAATGTATAACAAATTGATTAGAAAACGTAATCAGGTGAGTAGTGTTGAAGCCAGTGTAGATGTTCAGTTGAAACGTCGTTATGATTTATTGCCAAACCTTGTCGCCACCGCCAAGGAATATATGTCGCATGAGCGTAGCCTGCTTGAGCGTATCGTGACGTTACGTGAAAGTGCTAAATCAGCCCATTCTACAAGTGAAAAATTCCAACTCAATAATGAGATTTCGGGTTTATTGCGTCATTTACAGGTTCGTCTAGAAAATTATCCGGATCTGAAAGCCAATCAAAATCTTTTGCAAATTCAGACCACACTTAGTGACGTGGAAGAGCAAATTTCTGCAGCAAGACGTACTTATAATTCAGCAGTTGAAGAGTATAACAATGCTGTGGAAATGTTCCCGTCAAATTTAATTGCAAACTTGTTTAATTTCCAGAAAGGAACATTTTTTGATATTCCTCAGAATGAAGCTCAAGTGCCTAATGTGGGTAATTTATTTAAACAATAAGTGGAAAAAACATGAATACAGCGAAAGAGATTGAAGGGATTCGTTTTCTTGGATTGGAAAAGTTAGATGAGGAACGTTTAGCCATAAAATCGCTCATCAATAAATGGATTATTATGCTATGCGTTGGGTTATTTTTCCTCATCGGAACGATAGGGAATGGGTATCTATTAAGTACAGCTTTAATCCTTGGTGTGCTCATTTATTCTTTTCGTCATTTATTTTTTAAATATAAGCGTTTTATCGCAGAATTTAAAACTCGCGTGATTAATACGATTGTCCAGGAATTTGGTTTTCACTTTAACGCGGATAGAGGCCTGAGTATTGCTGATTTTCTCTCTGTTTATGATAGTGGTCCCGCGACATTCCGTAGTGAGGATTTAATCTTTGGTGAGTTTAATCAAACTGAAGTTGAAATCTGTGATTTTTCAGCATTTAATATGTCGTTGAAAGAGAAATCCGTTAAGGCATTAGGTGCTCAGAATTTCCAAGGCATTTTATTTAAAGCCACTTTCCCTAAAGAACTGGCTCACTGGGTTTATGTTTGCGATAAGAAAGAAGCTGGGTTAAGAAAAGAAGGTGAGATTGCATTGATGGATAATCCGTCTTTTAATCGTTACTTTGATGTCTTTACTGAAGATCAAATCTTAGCCAGATATGCCTTATCGCCTAAGTTAATGGAACGTTTTTGTGGATTGAAAGAGAAATTTAATTGCCCTGTTTCGATGGTGCTTCGTAACCGAGAAGTGATTATTGCACTTAATTTAGGAAAGAATAGTTTTGAACCGTCCTTTGAAAAGTCATTGCTAGAAAACAATACGATTCGTGATTATATTTCGAGTATCAAAGGCTTTACAGATATGGTGAAAGAACTCGGGTTAAATAACCATATTTGGAAATAAGTGTTAATGTAATAAAAAAGACGAGTTTAAATAATAAACTCGTCTTTTTTTATCTAATGAGTTTTTAGGCGTTGTTTGCTGCTTGTGCTTTTTTATGCTCTAAACGTAACACACCTAAATGTGTCATATAGCAACAAAAAATACAGCCTGCTACAGCGAATAATAATAGGTAGAAACCTGCATCCCAACCGAATTTATCAGCCAAAATACCAAATAATGCAGTACCAGAGAAACTACCTAAAATGTAACTTAATAAACCACGTAAACCCGTTGCTGAACCTGCTGCGAAAGAAGGAACTAGCTCGATAGTTTGAAGTGAAGATAAGAACATTGGAACATAAATTAAGCATCCAATAATACCTGCACCGATGGTTACAGTTATTAAGTCACTACCACCCCAGTAAACAAACATTGCTGCGCCCACACCGAATAAGGTGATGATAGCAAGTGGCATACGGCGACCTTTGAAATAAGTATCAGTTAACCAACCTGCTAATAGCGTAGAAGGAATGGCTGCCCATTCAAAGATAGCAAATGCTGTCCCCATTTGAGCTTTAGTGAAACCTTTAGTTTCTAATAAATAAAGTGGTAGCCAGGTTAATACACCAAAACGGATCATGTAAGTGAATACGTCAATGAAAGAAACAAACCATACATTAATGTCTTTCATAATGTAATCACGGAAGATTTCCCATGTGGTTAAGTTGACGTTTTCTTCTTTTGTGACAACTAACTCTTCATTCTCATTTTCAAGAATTTTACCAACTGGTGGTAAACCTTCGTTGTAAGTACGACCCGCACCGAAAATGTAGAAAATAATCGCAACAATAGTAGCAATTGCTACAGGTACAACAAAGTGTGCGGCTTGCCAATGCTCTTGACCTAACCAAGCGATACTTGCACCCGCAATTGGTGCAACTAAACCACCACCTACGTTGTGAGAGATATTGAAGATAGCTGTTGTTACACCACGAGATTTACGCGGGAACCAGCTTGCTAGTACGATGTAAGCTGGACCAGCCCCCATCCCTTGGAAGATACCATTAAGTACACAAAGGAATAAGAATGCCCAGAATGATGCACTAAAGCCCATCATTAAGTTTACTGCTGCCGACATCATTAAGCCGAAAATCATAAAGTGTTTCGGATTTGATTTATCTGCGATTGCAGACATGAAACCTTTACTTAAACCATAAACAATTAACATGGTACCGGAAATAAAACCGATATCTTTTTTGGTGAAACCAAAATCGCTAATTAATTCAGGAGAAGAAAGAAGGAAGTTATTACGTAAAATATAGAATGCCGCATAACCGATAAAGATGCCAAATAATGCATGCCATCTTAAGCGATTATAACGTTCTCTAATTTCCGCATCAGGAACAGGCGTACCTGGATTAGATTTTAGGAATGAAATCATTGAATGTCCTTAAATTTTTAATACAACAAAACTCATTTCTATACAACAAAATGAGGTGGTCAATATAAGGGGAAAAATAGAGATGTCAAATAGTAAATAAAAAATAACGAAAATTTTGACCGCACTTTTATTTCGCAAAATAGTCAGTTTTTTGCTATAATTCCGCACGATTTTCATTACAAAATAGAGAAAAACTATGTCAGAAACACCGGTTACAGAAAATGCTTATGGTGCATCAAGTATTAAAGTCTTAAAAGGGCTTGATGCGGTTCGGAAACGTCCAGGCATGTATATTGGGGATACCGATGATGGAACAGGCCTACACCATATGGTGTTTGAGGTGGTGGATAACGCGATCGATGAAGCCCTTGCGGGTTATTGTTCCGATATTATCGTCACTATTCATGATGATAATTCTGTTTCCGTACAAGATGACGGTCGTGGCATTCCAGTAGATATTCACCCAGAAGAAGGTGTTTCTGCAGCAGAAGTAATCATGACAGTACTTCACGCAGGCGGTAAATTCGATGATAACTCCTATAAAGTATCAGGTGGTTTACATGGCGTGGGTGTTTCGGTAGTAAATGCACTTTCTGATAAATTGCAATTAACCATTCGTCGTCAAGGTCATGTGCATGAGCAATTTTATCACTTGGGTGAGCCTCAAGGACCTTTAACCGTTATTGGTGAAACTCAAGCAACGGGTACAACCGTGCGTTTCTGGCCAAGTCCAGAAATCTTTGCAATTACAACTTTCGATTACAAAATTTTAGCAAAACGCTTACGTGAGCTTTCATTCTTAAATTCTGGTGTATCGATTCGTTTAATCGATAAACGTGATGGCACGGAAGATCACTTCCATTACGAAGGTGGTATTCAGGCATTCGTTGAATATTTAAATAAAAATAAAAATCCAATTCATCCAAAACCATTCTATTTTTCAGCGGAAAAAGACGGCATTGGCGTGGAAGTTGCATTGCAATGGAATGATGGCGTAAACGAAAATGTTTATTGCTTTACCAATAACATTCCACAACGTGATGGTGGTACTCACTTAGCCGGTTTCCGTGGTGCGTTAACGCGTAGCTTAAATAACTATATGGAAAGCGAAGGGTTACTGAAAAAAGAGAAAGTAAGTACTTCAGGTGACGATGCACGTGAAGGTTTGGTGGCGATTATTTCGGTGAAAGTGCCCGATCCTAAATTCTCTTCACAAACAAAAGACAAATTAGTGTCTTCTGAAGTGAAAAGTGCGGTTGAATCTGCCATGAATGAGCGTATGCAGGAATATCTATTAGAAAATCCAGCCGATGCGAAAATCATTGTAAATCAAATTATTACAGCTGCACGTGCGCGTGAAGCCGCACGTAAAGCTCGCGAAATGACCCGTCGTAAAGGCGCATTAGATATTGCTGGGCTTCCAGGAAAATTAGCAGACTGCCAAGAAAAAGACCCAGCTCTTTCAGAACTTTACCTCGTGGAGGGGGATTCAGCAGGCGGTTCTGCAAAATCTGGTCGTGATCGTAAAACTCAAGCAATTTTACCGTTAAAAGGGAAGATTCTTAACGTTGAAAAAGCACGTTTTGACAAAATGCTTTCTTCTCAAGAAGTGGGTACATTAATTACGGCGCTAGGCTGTGGTATTGGCCGCGATGAATATAATCCGGATAAATTACGTTATCATCACATCATTATCATGACTGATGCGGACGTGGACGGTTCACACATTCGCACTTTATTGTTGACCTTCTTCTATCGTCAAATGCCGGAATTAATTGAGCGTGGTTACGTGTATATTGCTCAGCCGCCACTTTATAAAGTGAAAAAAGGTAAACAAGAGCGTTACATCAAAGATAACGACGAAATGGTGCAATATGAGTTAATGCTTGCGTTAGATGGTGCAGCGTTGCATATCAGTGCTAATGCGCCAGCAATGAATGATTTAGTGTTTGAGAAATTAGTAGGCGAATATAACAATGTTCAGAAATTAATTACTCGTTTAAGTCGTTACTATCCTGAGCCATTATTACAAGGTTTGGTTTATCAACCACAATTAACCGTTGAGTTAATGCGTAATGAAAGTGCAGTCGAAAATTGGGCAAATTCTTTTGTTGCGTACTTAACCGTAAAAGAAACGGAAGCACATTTATATTCAGCAAGAACGCAATTTAACAGCGAACGCCAAGTATATGAAGCAGTCATTACTGTTCGTAAACATGGTATTGATACCGATTACTTCATCAACTTTGATTTTGTAACGGGAAATGAATTTGCAAAGATTACCGCATTCGGTCAGCAAGTGAATGGCTTGCTAGAAGAGGGCGCTTACGTTACTCGTGGTGAAAAAACTCAACCCGTTCAATCATTTGAACAAGCTGTTGAATGGTTGATGAAAGAATCTCGCCGTGGCCTAGAAATCCAACGTTATAAAGGGTTAGGTGAAATGAACGCTGAGCAACTTTGGGAAACCACTATGGATCCAAATGCTCGCCGTATGTTAAAAGTATCAATTAAAGATGCAGTTGCAGCAGACCAACTCTTCACCACATTGATGGGTGATGAAGTTGAGCCACGTCGTGAATTCATTGAAATGAATGCATTGAGAGCAAATCTAGACGTTTAGTCTAACACTCAAAAATATCACTAAAAATGACCGCACTTAGGGAAACCAAGTGCGGTATTTTTTTGAGTTAGATCACAAAAATAAAAATAATTCTCAATTGTATCTGTTTTTTTATTTTATTCTTTTTTATAATTCTGCCAATTTTGGTATTTAAGGATAACAATATGAAAAAGAATACATTTTTAGCAGTGACTTACGGGATTTTGCCTGTTGCTGCAGTATCCATTTCTCAATCTTCCTTTGCTGAGGAACAATTAGAAACGATTAATGTTTCTACAGAATTGGATGATTCGACAAAAGCCAATCATTCTGAAAAGAAAACGGCAAAGATTATTCAACAAGAACTCATTCAAAATAACAAAGATCTTGTACGTTATAGTCCTGATGTTGGGGTTGTTGATCAAGGTCGTCATCAAAAAGGTTTCGCTATTCGTGGTGTAGAGGATAACCGCGTAGGTATTAGTATTGATGGAATTGCGTTACCTGATTCAGAAGAAAACTCGCTTTACAAGCGTTATGGTAACTTGAATACTTCTCGTCAAAGTATCGACCCTGAATTAGCTCGAACCATTGATATTGCTAAAGGTGCTGATTCTTTCAACCAGGGGAGTGGTAATATTGGTGGGGGGGTTAATTATCGTACTCTTGAACCCTTTGATATTGTAAGAAACGGTCGAAAATTTGGTGCGTTGTATCGTACTGGTTATGCATCTCGTAATAATGAGTGGACTAATACTTTAGGTATGGCTTATGCAGGCGAAAAAGCGGAAGCATTATTACTTTATTCCAATCGTCACGGGCATGAGATGAAAAGTGCGGGTGGCTATACTATTCCTGAAGACTCACTTTATACGCGTTCTCGCGGCTATAGTAAACAAACTCCAGATGACTCAACGCATAATAATCATAGTTATTTAGCTAAATTTGCATATCGTTTTAATGATAGCCATCGAGTTGGGGTTTCTTATAGTGGTTCACGTAATAAAAATTATGTTATTGAAGATTCAGCAACTACTACTCCGTCAGCTTGGCGTGAGGCAGATGATCGTGCTAAACGTGATACCATCAATATTTTTTATGAATATATGCCAGATTCAAAAATTATTGCATTAGTCAAAACGGACTTAGATTATCAAAAAACAGAAACTTCAGCTATTAATGATGAAGGTTTTCGATCTAAAGATGATGGAGGGCCATTCTATAAGGATGTTAAAACACCAAATGATAGAAATATCAGAATATTTAATACAAAATTTAAGCGTATTAATTTTCGTATTGACAGCCAACCATTAATTTTACGTAATACAACTCATACGTTATCGTTTAAAACATCATTTTCAGAAAGAGAATTTGATGTGCTACATAAGGACTCTTATTTTGATGAAAAAACTTGGTCTTATGGACAAGAGTTTCTTGAAACGATGATGATGCCAGTGAAAACTCACCATCACTTTATGTCTTTAAAAGATAATGTTGAATTTACTCCAGAGTGGAAAGGTCATTTAGGTTTACGATATGACTGGGCCAAGCACGAACAGCAAAGTTTGAATGGATTAGCTTGTAAGCCTTGCCGAAAAGTTGATAATGCTAAATTTCATAATATTAGTTGGACAGTTGGTATTGAAAAAACAATCAATGATGATTGGAAATTAGGTTACAACCTTGGAACAGGTTTCCGTATACCAAATGCATCTGAAATGTATTTTGATTATCGAAATAATCCAGCTGGTGCTTGGATGTCAAATCCTAATTTAAAAGCAGAACGTAGTTTAACCCAAAATTTAATATTGCAAGGTAATGGTAACTTAGGTTACCTCACAGTTAATTTACATCATACAAATTACAAAGATTTTTTGTATGAACAAGAAACAGTGGAAAATTACATATCTTACGGCAGACCTTGGTGGCGTCCAGTTCAACAAATGCAAAATATTGATTCTGCAAAAATTTATGGTGTTGAATTTACAGGTAAGCTTAACTTAAATGAAGTTACACCAATACCAAATGGTTGGAAATTATTTGGTTCGTTAGGTTACAGTAAAGGGAGTATGTCTAACGGGGCTAGCTTAATGTCGCTTCAACCAATTAAGGTTATTATTGGACTTGATTATGAACATCCAGATGGCAAGTGGGGAATTTTTTCTCGTCTGACTTATCTTGCCGGAAAAAAAGCGAAGGATGCCAAATATGTCAAAGCAGACTCAACACAGCGTTGTTTGAAAGAAAAAACAGTAGTGTCTACTGATCCTTGGTCTGGATCTCAAATAACAGGAACAGAGTGTCAGCAATATTCCGAGGATGTATCAATCGAAACATGGAAACATCTAAATGGGAAGGCCTTTGTATTTGATATGTTTGGTTTCTATAAACCAACAGATGATATTACTCTACGTGCGGGTGTTTACAATGTATTTAATCGTAAATATCACACTTGGGATGCTTTGCGTGGATTAAATAATACAGGGGGTAAAATAAACTCTGTAGGGTTGTACCCTAATTTTACATATGGTGGTTATCCTGGTCTTGAACGCTTCTATGCACCAGGCCGTAACTTCGCAGCATCTGTTGAAATTCGTTTTTAATTATTAAATTGTTTATAGCAAAGTACGCATAGTAATGTGCGTACTTCTTTTTGTTTTTAGGAGCAATATTATGATGATAGATAAACGCCTAATTAACACGGTGGCCGACAGTAAAAAATGGATTGGCATTACGGTGTTATGGAACTGGGTGGCGTTAATTGGCGGGATTATCAGTGCCGTCGTGTTTTCTTATATTTTACAGGCGGCTTATTTTAACGAATTGGGCCCACTAAGTGCGGTCATTTTGGGCATTGTTTTAATTGCCGCTTTGGCATTGCGTGCCTTTGCGGGTAAAAAATCGGTGCAGGCCTCTTATTTTGCCAGTACGAAAGTAAAACATGAGCTGCGTAGCCTCATCTATCGTAAATTGGCTTCCATGCCACTTAACCAAGTGAATCAACAATCTACTTCAAGTATTATCCAAGTGGCTTCAGAAGGCGTAGAACAACTTGAAATCTATTTCGGACGTTATTTGCCACAGCTTTTTTATAGCTTGCTTGCCCCGCTCACACTCTTCGCTTTTCTGATCTTTTTCAGCTTTAAAACAGCCGTGATTTTGCTGATTTGCGTGCCGCTTATTCCAATGTCTATTATTGCAGTGAATAAAATTGCGAAAAAACTCTTGGCAAAATATTGGTCCATTTATGTGGGGTTAGGGAGCAGTTTTTTAGATAACCTACAAGGTTTAATCACGCTAAAAATTTACCAAGATGATGCTTATAAAGCGAAAGCGATGGATGAAGAAGCAGAACATTTCCGCAAAATCACTATGAGAGTACTTACCATGCAGCTTAACTCGGTATCACTGATGGATTTACTGGCTTACGGAGGTGCGGCAATCGGGATTTTAACGGCTTTGTTGCAATTTCAAGCTGATCAATTAACCGTATTAGGTGTTATTTTATTTATTCTGCTTTCTTCTGAATTCTTTATTCCGCTTCGTTTATTGGGTTCTTTCTTCCATGTGGCGATGAATGGTAAAGCGGCATCAGATAAGATCTTTACATTGTTAGATACGCCAGTGGAAACTCAAGCTCAAGCGGTCGATTTTGCAGCGAAAAATGCCATTCAAGTGGATATTCAAGATCTGCATTTTGCTTACAGCGAAGAGAAACCAGCGATTACAGGCTTAGATTTAAGCATCTTACCAAATCAACTTACGGTATTTGTGGGTAAAAGTGGTTGTGGTAAATCTACCTTGGTTTCATTGCTAATGGGCTTTAATAAAGCGCAACAAGGCAAAATTCTATTCAACGGCCAAGAAATTCAAGAGATTGATCGTCATTCGTTTTACGAAAAAGTCTCTTTGGTGAGCCATAGCAGTTATGTGTTTAAAGGTACGCTACGTGAAAACATGAAGATGGCGAAAATTGATGCCACAGATGAGAAAATTTATGCGTGTTTAGAGCAAGTCAATCTGGCGCAATTCGTTCGAGATAATGGTGGATTAGATATGCAGCTATTAAGCCGTGGCGCGAATTTATCTGGCGGTCAAATTCAACGTTTAGCTTTAGCACGCGCGTTATTACATAATGCAGCGCTTTATATTTTTGATGAAGCGACCAGTAACATTGACGTGGAAAGCGAAGAAATTATTTTGCAGTTCATTCAGCAATTTAAACAACAAAAAACCATTGTGATGATTTCTCACCGCTTGGCGAATGCCGTGAATGCTGATTGCATTAATGTACTTAAGCAAGGCAAATTGATTGAGCAAGGCACGCATAAAGAGCTCATGGCAAAACAAGGTGCGTATGCTGAAATGTTCCAACAACAAAAAGATTTAGAACAAATTAGAGAGGTGGCAAATGCGTAAAAATGGTTTTGTTGTGATGGGGCATTTGTTGAAATTAGTGACTCCACTGGCGCATATCATGGCGTTTACTATCACCATGGGAACGCTCGGTTTCCTTGCCGCTATTTTTATTATGGTGCTTGGTGCGATGGGTTTAGTGAACCTTCTCAACTTTGACACCCATTTAAGTTTTTCTGGAATTTTGACCGCACTTATCGTGTTGGCGGTAGCTCGTGGTGCGTTGCGTTATTTAGAGCAAATGTCCGGGCACTATATTGCTTTTAAATTATTGGCATTATTGCGCGATAAAGTGTTTTCTTCTTTACGTCGCTTGGCTTTTGTGAAGTTGCAAGACAAACAAGCGGGGCAATTAGTGTCATTAGTCACCAATGATATTGAATTGCTCGAAGTATTCTATGCACATACTATCGCGCCAATTATGATCGCGTTTTTTACCTCTGCGATTTTATTGTTGGTCTTTGGGCATCTTTCTGGCTGGTTTGTACTTGTGGCATTGTCTGCGTATTTAACGGTGGGTGTAATTCTACCCATTATCACCACCAAATTGGCGCGTGAAGATGGCAGACGCTATCGTGAATTAGTAGGCGAAATGAATGATTTCTTCCTCGACAGTGTGCGAGGTATGAAAGAAATTCAGCTGTTCGGTTATGCGAAACAACGGTTAGATGAAATTCAGCAACGCAGCCAAAAAATTGATACGGCTTTTGAACGTATTAAAGACCAAGAAGCGAAAGTACGTGTTTACACTGAAGTGGCGGTATCGGCGTTTAACATCATTATGTTATTCACGGGTTTAATTTTGTTTAGCCTAGATAAAATTGATTTTTCTGCCTTTTTAATTGGCGTGATTTTATTGATGTCGAGCTATGGCCCGGTTATTGCGTTAAGTAACCTTTCAAGCAACTTGTTACAAACCTTGGCTTCTGGTGAGCGTGTATTGAGCTTGCTAGCGGAAGAACCCGAATTAAAAGACGTAGAAAGTGCGATCGATTTGAAAGAGGTTTCTCGTATTGATGTTGAGAACGTAAACTTTGCCTACGGTGAAGAACAAATTTTATCGGATGTTAGCTTGTCTGTGAAAAAGGGTGAAATCTTAGGGATTCATGGCAGAAGCGGCAGTGGTAAAAGTACCCTGTTAAAACTGCTGATGCGTTTTTACGATCCTAAATCGGGTAGCATTAAAATTAACGGTGAAACTTTGCCGAATATCAATACCCGTAGTTTGCGTGACAATATGGCGTACATTACCCAGCAAACCTATATTTTCAACGAAACTATCGAGGAAAATATTCGCCTTGCTCGCCGTGATGCAACATTAGAAGAAATTATGGAAGCAGCGAAGAAAGCCTCAATTCATGATTTCATTTTGAGTTTGCCAGAAGGCTATCAAACGAAAATGACCGAATTGGGTGGCAATCTCTCTGATGGTGAAAAACAACGTATCGGTATTGCTCGAGCATTCCTACACAAGGCACCGATTATTTTACTCGATGAACCGACCAGTAATTTGGACAGCTTAAACGAAGCGATGATTTTGAAATCATTGTTGAATGTGAAAGCAGAAAAATTGATTATTCTCGTGAGTCATCGCCAATCCACCATGGCTATTTGTGATCAGGTGATTGGTATTGAGAATGGAAGGATGTCGTAAGGTAGGTGAGAAAAAGAGCGATCAAATTGACCGCTCTTTTTTATTTTCTTAATTTCACTAATTCAACTTCGTGATTTTCACCTTTTCTAAGAATCAGATTGGCGCGCTCACGAGTCGGCAGAATGTTTTGTTTTAAATTCAATCCGTTAATGTTATCCCAAATGTTGCTGGCCGTTTCAATAGCTTCTTGCTCCGAGAGATTAGCATAATGTTTAAAATAGGAATCCGGATTGGTGAAAGCACTTTGACGGAATTTTAAGAATCGTTTGATGTACCATTCTTTGAGCAAGTTTTCGTCTGCATCAACGTAAATGGAGAAATCCACAAAATCAGACACGAAGGTTTGATTGGCTTTATTTGAACCTGTTTGAAGGACGTTTAACCCTTCTAAAATTAGAATATCCGGTTGATCGACAATATCAAATTTATCAGGAACGATATCGTAAGTCAGATGAGAGTAAATAGGCGATTTTACAGATGGCTTGCCTGATTTGATATCAGCTAAAAAACGAATTAATTTGGCCGTATCATAAGAAATAGGGAAGCCTTTTTTTTGTAGCAAATCATCTTTTTTTAGTTTTTCTAATGGGTACAGGAAACCATCGGTAGTGATTAAATCAACTTTTCGTTCGGTAGGCCAATGAGTTAGTAGCGATTGCAAAATACGTGCTGATGTACTTTTCCCAACAGCCACACTGCCAGCGATACTAATGATGTAAGGAACTTTAGGGCTTTGTCCGCCAAGAAAACGATTTAAAACGGTTTGGCGACGAAGGTTTTCATCAATATAGTAGTTGATGAGACGTGCAAGTGGCAGGTAAATGGTGCTCACTTCATCGAGAGAAAGCTCTTCATTAAAACCTAAAAGCGGTTTGAGATCTTGCTCCGTTAATTTTAGCGGAACAGATTTTCTTAATTCAGCCCACTGCTGACGACTAAAGTTTAGAAAGGGCGTTAGTTGTTCGGTAATTTCCACGATGCTTTATATCTAGAGTGAAAAAATTGGACAAAATATACCCTATAAATGAGTTGTGATCATCGTTTTTTATTAAAAGTGGTGAGTTTTAAATCAAGAATGTGGTTTTTTGCTTGTAAATTAGACGAATAGTTAAAAAAAACGTATTTTTCATAAAAAAAACTTGTCAGGCATAAAATTTTCCATATAATACGCCTCACTTGCTTACAACACGCCGACTTAGCTCAGTAGGTAGAGCAACTGACTTGTAATCAGTAGGTCACCAGTTCGATTCCGGTAGTCGGCACCATCCTTTAGTAAACAAGTATTCATTTAGCGTGGAGGGGTTCCCGAGCGGCCAAAGGGGGCAGACTGTAAATCTGTTGGCTCAGCCTTCGAAGGTTCGAATCCTTCTCCCTCCACCATTTTCTAAATGAATTCTGATGGGACAGATGAATTTAGGACTGCGGGCATCGTATAATGGCTATTACCTTAGCCTTCCAAGCTAATGATGCGGGTTCGATTCCCGCTGCCCGCTCCAAACGCTGATATAGCTCAGTTGGTAGAGCGCACCCTTGGTAAGGGTGAGGTCGGCGGTTCAAATCCGCCTATCAGCACCAGCCTTCCAAATTCCTCTCTCCTTATTAAATAGTAATGATTTTATTGGTTAATGTGGTTTAATTTACCCATCGATAACCGTGTCTATTTAGAGGGACTCTTT
>NZ_QEPO01000003.1 GCF_003252725.1 Haemophilus parainfluenzae | reverse complement strand
CTTTATGTTACCGTTCGACTTGCATGTGTTAAGCCTGCCGCCAGCGTTCAATCTGAGCCATGATCAAACTCTTCAATTCAAGTTCAATCGCTCAATACTGCTGACATAAAATGTCACTACTTAAAAAAGTATTATGAATTTCTAGTTAGCACCTATCAAGACTTCAAAATTAAAAAATATTTTTAAAACAAGTCAATCAACAAGTGCCCACACAGATTGTCTGATATATTGTTAAAGAGCAAAAAATAACGACGCACTGGTTTTTCTTAAGATTCACAACAGCGCGTCGTTGTGTGGGGCGTATTATAGGCATTTCAGATGCCTTTGCAAGATCTTTTTGTAAAAAAATGTAAATTTTTTTGCTATTTGCTTACAAACGCATCAACGTGACGAGAAAAAATCATTTTAAAACGGTAATGCCATCAAATCCCCAGAGAGCCAATGCTTGTTCTAATTGGTGTTTATTCTCTACGTCTTGCGTACAAAAAACCTGATTTTTTACCTCTGATTGTGACCGCACTTCTAATTTATTAAGTAAGAACTGCAATCGCTTGGCAATGGCGAATCCTGGATCCATAAAATTCTTCACTTGAGGTAAGCAAATTTGTATTTCATCTTTTATTAAAGGGAAATGGGTACAGCCTAAACAAATCGTATCTAAGTTCTCTATTGAAGCCCAAGGACTTAATTCATTTTTCAATGCAATCAAATCGACCGATTTCCCTTGGATTTTATGCTCTGCGATTTCAACCAGTTTAGTTGAGCCTAATCGTTCAACTATACAATGGGAGGCAAACTGATGAATAAGATCATTAACATAAGGGCGTTTAACCGTACCCTTTGTTGCCAATAGACCAATATGTTTCGTTTGTGAGATTTCTGCTGCAGGCTTAATAGCTGGTACGGTGCCTACAATCGGAATAGAAAATTGTTCACGTAAAGGCGGCAACACCACCGTACTCGCGGTATTACAAGCAATCACAATGGCATCAAGTGGATAATTCCGATTAATTTTTTTACAAATACCCAATGTTCGCTGAATAATTGTTTCTTCTGATTTTTCTGAATAAGGAAAGCCAGCATTGTCAAAGCAATACAAATAATGGTTATCTGGCATCAGCTTTTTCGCTTCGCGATAAACGCTTAAGCCCCCCATTCCAGAATCAAAGAAAAGTACCGTTGATTTATTCATTTATAAAACTCTTTCAAAAATAACCGCACTTTAGGCATTCGAATAAATTTCTCGATTATTTAGCCAACGGCGGATTAAACTTTCTGCCACATCCGGATATTTTACAATTAATGCCTTAGCATAATGTTGAACTGTTGGGATCATTTTACGATCGCGCATTAAATTCGCCACTTTAAATTCGGCAATTCCCGTCTGTTTGGTGCCTAACACCTCACCTGGACCGCGAATTTCTAAATCT
Organism: Haemophilus parainfluenzae; assembly: GCF_003252725.1. GTDB lineage: Bacteria > Pseudomonadota > Gammaproteobacteria > Enterobacterales > Pasteurellaceae > Haemophilus_D > Haemophilus_D parainfluenzae_L. Next base: position 199,297 of record NZ_QEPO01000003.1, on the reverse strand, counting down.
TTTTCCGAAATCACAAAGCCATCTTGGCTATCACGCAATACCTGTAAACGTTTTTGCGACACTTTACCCAACGGCGGTTTATACATTAGGACACAAAAAGACGCCGTACTGCCACGCCCTACTCGTCCACGTAACTGATGGAGTTGTGATAAGCCCAAACGCTCTGCATTTTCAATGATCATTAGACTGGCATTCGGCACATCTACGCCCACTTCAATCACGGTTGTGGCCACAAGCAAATCGAGTTCTGCATTTTTAAAGGCAGCCATAATATCTTGTTTTTCTTGCGGTTTCATTCGCCCATGTACAAGACCAATTTTAAGCATCGGCAACGCTTTTGTTAAATCTTCCCAAATTGCCTCGGCTGCTTGCGCTTCTAATACTTCAGACTCATCAATCAACGTACAAACCCAATAAGCCTGACGTTTTTCATTAATACAGGCGTTTTTGACTCGAGCAACGATTTCATCACGACGCTCTTCTGAAATAACCACTGTCGTAATCGGCGTTCTGCCTGGTGGCAATTCGTCAATAATCGACGTATCAAGATCAGCATAAACCGTCATCGCTAATGTTCTTGGGATTGGTGTTGCAGTCATAATCAGTTGATGGGGATAAAATCCTGCTTTTTCACCTTTTTCTCGCAACATTAACCGTTGATGCACCCCAAAACGATGTTGCTCATCAATAATCACCAAGGCTAAATCCGCAAATTCTACCTCTTCTTGGAATAAAGCATGCGTACCCACCACCATTTGTACCGTTCCAGATTTAATTTTCTCCAATTCGGCTTGGCGAGCTTTCCCTTTTACCTTACCCGCTAACCAGCCAACTTCAATACCAAAAGGTTCTAACCAACGGCGGAAATTATTTGCATGCTGTTCTGCTAAAATTTCCGTTGGTGCCATTAAAGCCACTTGTTTGCCATTATCAATCGCTAATAAGGCAGCTAAGGCTGCCACTAACGTTTTCCCTGAGCCTACATCCCCTTGAACAAGGCGCATCATTGGATAATCTTTCGCTAAATCCTGTTCAATATCCGCCACTACTCTATTTTGAGCATTTGTTGGTTGAAAAGGCAAAGATGCAAGAAAACGTTGTTTCAAATCGGTTTGATAATGCAATGGCAACGCTAAAAACTGCTGCGTACCCAACCGCACTTTTTGCATCGCAAGATTATGTGCAAGAAGCTCTTCAAAGATAAGTCGTTGCTGTGCGGGATGTTGTCCTTTCTCCAAAATATCTAATGAGATATCTGGCGGTGGACGATGCAAAAATCGAATAGCATCCTTTAGGCTAAAAGGATGTGGATTAAATTCATTAGGTAAAATTTCCGTTAATTGGATTTTATCGAGTAAAGCCAAGGCTTGATCGGTTAGCTTACGTAATGAATTTTGTTTTAAACCTTCAGTTGTGGAATAAATAGGCGTAAGTGTTTCCTCTAAAACCAATGGCGCATTATCCCGTATGATTTGATATTCAGGATGATGAATTTCCGCCATAAAGCGTCCACGTTTAATTTCACCAAACGCTTTGACGCGCGTACCAATCTGAAAACTGTTTTTCATCCCCGCATTAAAATTGAAGAAACGGAGCATAATCTTGCTCGTTCCATCAGAAAGACTTACGGTTAAAATAGGACGGCGCCCAAAGGCAACTTCACAGGTTTGGACAACGCCTTCAATGGTGGCATATTGTTCAGGAAGAAGATCGGCAATGGGTGTAATTCTCGTGCGATCTTCATAACGGATAGGTAAATGAAAAAGCAAGTCTTGGAGATTATGAATTCCAAGACGGCTTAATTTATCGGAGATTGCCGCGCCAACACCAGATAAAGTGGTTAGAGGAACGGCATCGAGAAGTTGCGTACTCATTATGCTTCATTAATATTGCGCTTCAAACGAATCACACTGGTAATTTGTTTGATTTTTCGCATAATGTTTTCTAAATGATAGATATCTCTCGCGCCAACTTGGATAATGACTAATAGCACATTATTCTCTAATTCTTCCGTCCAAATACTTTGAATATTACTTTCACAAGTCGCGACGGCTGTCATGAGGCTACCTAATACATTTTGTTCATTAAGCATTTCAATGCGTAATTCGGCATCAAAATTGACCGCACTTTCAGCCTCTTCCCATTTTGCCGCGGTGAAATCTTTGGCATTACCTGACGTTAAATTAGAACAAGCTTGATGATGTACAACCACACCTTTCTTCGCAGTACCTAATGCCACGATAGGATCACCTGGAATTGGATGACAACATTGAGCGAAAGACGCTTTCATTTCTCCATCTCGGCTCAATGTTAGTGTACTTTGAGTATTTTCAGACACACCATCCACATCAATTTCAATAGCTTCATCCATTAATTGATGCGCAATGACACTCGACATTTGATTGCCTACACCGATTTCCTCAAAAAGCTCATTGAGACTTGAGAGGTTCAATTCATTTAGTAACGCTTGGATTTTCTCTTCAGAAACTTCAGAGAGATAATGAGGTTTCAAAGCCATTTCTAGCTGTTTTTTACCAGTTTGAACGGCATCATCTGCACGCAATAATTTTAAGAAATGACGAATACGGGTTCTTGCGCGAGCCGTCACTACAAAGTTTAACCAGCTAACGCTTGGATGAGTATTTTCACTGGTCACAATCTCAACGGTTTGACCAGATTCTAAAGCTTGTGATAACGGATAAGGTTTATGCTCTACTACTGCCGCAACACAATGATTTCCCACATCAGAATGCACTGCATAAGCAAAATCGACAGCTGTTGCGCCCATTGGTAATTCAACGATGCGACCTTTCGGCGTAAAGACATAGATTTCTTTCGGGAAAAACTCAGATTTTACGTTCTCAATAAACTCAAAGGAGTTACCCACGTTTTGTTGAATATCTACCAGGCTTTGTAACCAACGCTGCGCGCGTACTTGAGCTGTGGTGCTATCGTTTTTACCACCTTCTTTATACACCCAATGGGCGGTAACTCCCATTTCAGCAACCTGTTCCATCTCTTCAGTTTGCAAGTGGACTTCCACAGGCACCCCATGAGGGCCTATCATCGAGGTTTGTAGTGCTTGGTAGCCATTTGCACGTGGCACAGCAATATAATCTTTCACTTTACCAGGGCGAGGCTTATACAAACTATGCATTTGCCCCAATCCACGATAGCAATCATCAACCGAATTCACAATAACGCGGAAAGCATAAATATCCATAATAGAATGGAATTTCTGATCTTTCATGCGCATTTTTTGATAGATTTTATAGAGATGTTTTTCACGTCCCCAAATACGACTTCGAATACCCGCATCCTCAAGGCGTTGTGAAATATCATTAGAAATACGTTGGATTAATTCTTGACGAGAACCGCGCGCCTGTTCGACAAATTTTTTAAGTACTTCATAACGGCGAGGATGCATTGCTTCAAAAGATAAATCTTCTAATTCATTCTTGATATGCTCGATGCCTAAACGGTGGGCTAATGGACAGTAAATCTCTAGGGTTTCTTTTGCAATGCGACGACGTTTATCTGGACGTAATGCTCCCAGTGTTCGCATATTATGGGTACGGTCAGCCAGTTTGATTAAGACGACACGAATATCTCGAGTCATCGCTAAAATCATTTTGCGGAAGTTTTCAACCTGTGCTTCTTGGCGGGTACGGAATTTCAATTTATCTAGTTTCGATACACCATCAACAATTTCGGCTACGCTAGCGCCAAATTCATCTTTTAATTGAGATTCGGTATAAGGGGTATCTTCGATAACATCATGCAACAATGCTGCCATGATTGCTTCATGGTCTAAATGCATTTCCGCAATAATTGAGGCTACTGCAACAGGGTGAGTAATGTAAGGTTCGCCGCTTGAGCGAAATTGTCCTTCGTGAGCATCTCGCGCAATGACGAATGCACGTTTGATTAATTCAATTTTATCGACGGACAAATACCCCTGAATAATTCGATCTAAATCTGCAAACAATTCCAAAGGACACCTGACTTTTTTGTAGAGAGAAAGACTAGGCGATCAAAATACTTTAATTTTGACCGCACTTTAATGAGATTATTCTGCGATTAACGCTACTGCCACTTCTTCGTTACGTTGAGAAGCTGCCGCATCTAAATACTCTTTTGCATCCATGATTTCTTGGTTGATTAAACCTTTTTCGATTTCACGTAATGCGATTACAGTTGGTTTATCGTTATCTTCCGGCACTAACGGCTCACTTTGATGTAACTCTAATTGTCTCGCACGACGAGCGGCGGTTAAAATTAAATCAAAACGGTTACCAATTTTTTCTACTGCATCTTGCACAGTCACTCGAGCCATGTTTTACTCCGATGTTAAAAATAATGTCTATAAAGGGAAAATATTGTACTCAATTCAAGCTTATTTTGCTAGTAGCTGATGAATTAAGTCCGCATTTTCTGTTTGTTGATAAGCTTTGGTCAAGCGTTCTGCCTGCAAAATACTTTGCAAATCCGCCAATGCCTGTTCAAAATTATCATTCACAATAACGTAATCATATTCATCATAATGCGAAATTTCGCTGATTGCTTTTGACATTCGCTCAGCAATAACCTCTTTGCTATCCTGTCCGCGCCCAACCAAGCGACGCTCCAATTCTGGCAATGATGGAGGCAAAATAAAAATGCTTTTTACAGAAGGTACTTTTTGACGAATTTGCTGCGCACCTTGCCAGTCAATATCTAAAAACACATCAATGCCTTTTGCTAAGTTTTCTTCAATTGCTGGCAATGAAGTGCCGTAATAATTACCGCCAAACACTTTTGCATATTCTAAGAAGTGGCCTTTTTCAATTAAGGTTTTAAATTCTTCTACTGAAACAAAATAATAATGCACACCATGACTTTCACCTGGTCGAGGTGAACGCGTTGTGTGTGAAATAGACACCATTTTTTTCGTGCCTTGATTTTTTTCTAATAACGCGGAAATTAATGATGATTTGCCCGCCCCACTTGGTGCAGAAAGAATGTATAAATTACCTTGAGACATAATTGAAACCTCTTCTTGTTGTTTGTTTTTATTATACAAAAAGAAAATGAAAAGTGCGGTCAAATTTTCATTTGTTTTACCAAATTGTTAAAAAGTGATCGAGATCACAAAAAAGTGGTATATACCCTTTTTTTTATCAAAATGCCCATGCTATAATCCATGAGAACTCGTTAGAGCAACGATTTTGTTTAACTTAAAAAAATAGAAGGTGAAAATCTTATGGCTATTAAAATTGGTATCAACGGTTTCGGCCGTATCGGTCGTATCGTATTCCGTGCAGCACAACATCGCGATGACATCGAAGTTGTAGGTATCAACGACTTAATCGACGTTGAATACATGGCTTACATGTTGAAATACGATTCAACTCACGGTCGTTTTGACGGTACTGTTGAAGTTAAAGACGGTAACTTAGTCGTAAACGGTAAAACTATCCGTGTTACTTCTGAACGTGATCCTGCAAACCTTAACTGGGGTGCGATCGGCGTTGATGTTGCAGTTGAAGCAACAGGTTTGTTCTTAACTGATGAAACAGCACGCAAACACATCACTGCTGGTGCGAAAAAAGTCGTATTAACTGGTCCTTCTAAAGATAGCACACCAATGTTCGTACGTGGTGTAAACTTCGGTGCATATGCAGGTCAAGACATTGTGTCTAACGCTTCTTGTACGACAAACTGTTTAGCACCTTTAGCACGTGTTGTTCACGAAACTTTCGGTATCAAAGATGGTTTAATGACCACTGTTCACGCAACCACAGCAACTCAAAAAACTGTTGATGGTCCATCAGCTAAAGACTGGCGCGGTGGTCGTGGTGCAGCACAAAACATCATCCCTTCATCTACCGGTGCAGCGAAAGCTGTGGGTAAAGTATTACCAGCATTAAACGGTAAATTAACTGGTATGGCGTTCCGTGTTCCTACTCCAAACGTTTCTGTAGTTGACTTAACTGTAAACTTAGAAAAACCAGCAACTTACGAACAAATCAAACAAGCAATCAAAGATGCAGCTGAAGGTAAAACTTTCAACGGCGAATTAAAAGGCGTTTTAGGCTACACTGAAGATGCAGTAGTTTCTACAGACTTCAACGGTTGTGCTTTAACTTCTGTATTTGATGCTGACGCGGGTATCGCATTAACTGACTCTTTCGTTAAATTAGTATCTTGGTACGATAACGAAACTGGTTACTCAAACAAAGTATTAGACTTAGTTGCACACGTATACAACTACAAAGGCTAATCAAAATAGCTAAAAAATTAACCGCTCTTTTTAGAGCGGTTTTTTTTATTTCTAATCAATTTAGATTTTCTCAATATTTTATATATTCTTTATTGCTCATTTCAATATAAAAATAGAAAAATAATATGTCTATTATTTATTCTATATTCACAAAAGAATAACATTTTACTAGATTTTAAATTTATTTCGTTTATATTAGCGTACAGTTGTTCGCTCAAATAAGGCTTATATGAATTTAGAACGTCATTTCGTCAATCGAATTCGCCAGCAGGCAAAAACTCGTCAAAATGCAACCGCACTTCGCCATAAAATTAATGGCTTGTGGAAAGATATTTCATGGAACGCATTCCAACAACAGCTTGATCAGCTTTCATTAGCTTTTCTTGCTTGTAATATTCAAGTACAAGATAAAATTGCAATTTTTGCGCACAATATGTCACGTTGGACAATCGCAGATATTGCAGCACTTCAAATCCGTGCCATCACCGTTCCAATTTATGCAACAAATACCGCACAACAAGCTGAATTTATTTTAAACCATGCCGATGTCAAAATTCTGTTTGTCGGCGCTCAAGAACAATATGATCAAGCGTTAGAAATTGCGCATCAATGCCCACAATTACAAAAAATTGTGGCCATGAAAGAACAGATTCAATTGACTGAAACTACACTTTCTTGCCATTGGGAAGATTTAATTCAATTAGGTACAGAAGAGTTCCAGACTGAATTTGAAACTCGTTTAGCAAATAAAACGATGGATGATTTATTCACGATCATCTACACCTCAGGCACAACAGGTGAACCGAAAGGCGTAATGCTCGATTACAGTAACTTAGCGCATCAACTTGAAGCCCATGATATTGCATTAGATGTTAATCAAGATGAGGTTTCACTTTCTTTTTTACCGTTTAGCCACATTTTTGAGCGAGCTTGGGTTGCCTATGTGTTACATCGCGGAGCAATCCTTTGTTATCTCGAAGATACCAATCAAGTACGTGAAGCATTAACAGAAGTGCGCCCAACCTTTATGTGTGCCGTACCGCGTTTCTATGAAAAAATTTATTCTGCTGTACTGGATAAAGTCCAAAAAGCGCCTTTTATTCGTCAGATGATTTTCCATTGGGCGATTGCAGTGGGACAAAAACGTTTTGATCTTCTCTCTCAAAATAAAAGAGTCCCGTTCTTCTTGCAAAAACGTTATGCGCTTGCCGATAAACTGGTGCTGTCTAAACTGCGTTCATTGTTAGGCGGACGTATCAAAATGATGCCTTGTGGTGGCGCAAAATTAGAACCAACCATTGGCCTTTTCTTCCATAGCATTGGGATTAATATCAAACTCGGTTATGGCATGACAGAAACCACAGCTACCGTTTCTTGCTGGGGTGACCATCATTTTAATCCGAATTCTATTGGTAAATTAATGCCAAATGCCGAAGTTAAAATTGGGGAAAATAACGAGATTCTGGTTCGTGGTGGCATGGTAATGAAAGGTTACTATAAAAAGCCTGAAGAAACTGCCCAAGCCTTCACTGAGGATGATTTCTTAAAAACGGGAGATGCCGGTGAATTTGATGCTGAAGGTAATTTATTTATTACCGATCGCATTAAAGAATTGATGAAAACCTCCAACGGTAAATACATTGCGCCACAATATATCGAAGGTAAAATCGGTAAAGATAAATTTATCGAACAAATTGCGATTATTGCTGATGCAAAAAAATATGTTTCAGCGTTGATCGTACCTTGTTTTGATAGCGTAGAAGAATATGCGAAAAAACTGAATATTAAGTATCAAGATCGCATGGAATTACTCAAACACTCTGAAATTATCAAGATGTTTGAACAACGTATCGAAAGCCTTCAAAAAGAATTGGCTCACTTCGAGCAAGTGAAGAAATTTACGCTACTCTCTCAGGCATTTAGCGTCAAACTTGGTGAAATCACGCCTACGCTCAAATTACGCCGAAAAGTGATTATGGAACGCTATCGTCATATTATTGACTCGATGTATTCCAACAACAAAGAAAACAAGGAAAATAAAGAATAAAAAAAGTGCGGTAAATTTCACCGCACTTTTATTTTGACGAAAATAATTTATTCGACTTTAACCAATACACCTTCTTGATGAGGTTTTAATACACCGACCTCACTAAGCTCAATACCGGCTTTTTTTGCAATCTCTAAGATTTCCGCCTCACTTTCTGGTTTAACCGCAATCAACAAGCCACCAGAGGTTTGAGGATCGCAAAGTACCGCCTTTTGATAATCCGTAAGAGGACCAATTTTATGACCATAGCTTTCAAAGTTACGGTTTGTTCCACCTGGCACACAGCCTTCTTCAATGTAATCTGTTACACCATCTAATAACTTGATTTTATCAAAATGCACAACCGCATTAAGATTTGAGCCTTCACAGATTTCAGCTAAGTGCCCTAATAAACCAAAACCAGTTACATCTGTCATGGCGGTTACACCTGCAACTTCTGCAAATTGGCTGCCAATCAGGTTCATTTGACACATGGCTGCAGTTGCCAATCCTTGATGTTCTGGTTTTAACTTGCCTTTTTTCTCAGCAGTAGTCAGCACACCGATACCTAATGGCTTGGTTAAATAAAGCTTACAATTTGCTTCTGCTGAGGCATTACGTTTTACACGATCCGTTGCTATAACGCCTGTTACGGCTAAACCAAAAATAGGTTCTGGCGCATCAATCGAGTGTCCACCAGCCAGTGAAATCCCCGCTTGATGACAAGCAAAACGGCCACCATCAACAATTTTCTGTGCCACTTCTGCCGGTAATTTATTAATCGGGAAACCTAAAATGGCAATTGCCATAATCGGCTTACCACCCATTGCAAAAATATCGCTAATGGCATTGGTTGCGGCAATACGTCCAAAATCAAAAGGATCGTCCACAATCGGCATAAAGAAATCCGTGGTACTGATAATTGCAGTACCATTACCAAGATCATAAACCGCTGCATCATCCGCTGTTTCATTTCCCACTAATAAATTGGGATCAGCAAATTTTTCGAGTTTAGTCTGTAAAATTGTCCCTAACACCTTAGGCGAAATTTTACAGCCTCAACCTGCGCCGTGGCTGTATTGTGTTAAACGAATCTCATCCGTCATATTCAATCCTTTGTTAAAATAACGTATTTCTTAAACAAAAAGAGCGGTCAGAAAAAGCCGTATTTAAGAGGCTAACTTCTCCACTTTTGCTTGCTTGATCATGTTATCGCTGACTTCTAAAATGGTAATTCTTAAGCCATTGATTTCACAAACAGTTCCTTCATCAGGAATATCTTCAAGATGCTCGAGAATCAAACCATTAAAGGTGCGTGCATCTTCTGTATCTAATTCCCAACTAAACATTTTATTCAAATCACGAAGATTTGCCGAACCTTCAATAATCATCGAACCATCAGATTGCTGAACAACTTCTTGTTCAATGGTCGGTGCTGTAGTGGTTGTAAAATCACCTACAATTTCTTCTAAAATATCTTCAAGAGTAACTAATCCTTTAATATCACCATATTCGTCCACCACTAAACCGATACGTTCTTTTTTCGTACGGAAATTCGCTAATTGTGTTTTCAGTGGTGTCCCTTCTGGAATGAAGTATACTTCATCGACGGCACGTAATAAGGTTTCTTTGGTAAATTCATTTTTTTCTAATAACAAACGAAACGCTTCACGCACACGCAAAATCCCTAATACTTGTTCATCAAGGCTGCCTTTATACAACACAATTCGGTTATGTGGTGCATGATTAAGTTGGCGCATAATAGCTTTCCAATCATCATCGATATCAATCCCAGCAATTTCATTACGTGGTACCATGATATCGTCGACAGTCACCGTTTCCATATCTAAAATAGAGAGCAACATTTGTGGATGCTGTTCATCTGGAGTAGCTTCTCCCGCTTCCGATACAATACTACGAAGTTCTTCACGGCTAATCACTTGTTTTTGCATATCGGGTTTTAAACCCACCATTCGCATTAAGGTTTTCGTAAAAATATTCATTAACCAAACTAATGGATAGAACACTTTTAACAATAGCGACAAAATGTGACTTGAAAATAATCCCACTTTCTCTGGATGCATCGCCGCAACGGTTTTAGGGAAAATTTCAGAAAAAACAAGCATAGCAAAGGTTAATAAACCTGTTGCGATTGCTACACCCGCATCACCATATAAACGCATACCAATCATGGTTGCAATAGCGGAAGCACTGATGTTAACAAGGTTATTAAAGATCAGAATAAAACTTAACAAGGTATCGGGCTTCTCGAGCAGTTTTTCTGCTTTTTGCGCGCCTTTATTGCCTTGTTCCGCCATAAAACGAAGGCGATATTTATTGAGAGAGAGTAATCCGGTTTCTGAGCCGGAGAAATAGGCTGATAAAACTAAACAAATAATGAGTGTAATAAATAAAGTACTAAGGGGGATACTGTCCAAGGGTAAATCCTTTTGTTCGTTAATCAACAAAAAGTGCGGTCATTTTCACCGCACTTTTTACCTGTTCTTTGATTTTAATTAAATCAAACGGCTACCAAAATAGCCAATCGTAAGCAGAATGATACCTGAAATTGCGTAAATAATCATCCTTTTTCCACGCCAGCCCAATCGCCAATGACCAAAACAAGCAATACCAAAACTAATCCAAGCTAGGAAAGAGAAAATTGCTTTGTGCAGATTTTCTGGGGTCACTGCTTGCAACACATGATAAGTGCCTGAAATTAACGTCAGCGTGAGTAAAACCTCCCCCATGGCAAATAAACAAAAGAAATGGCGTTCTACTGCCATCAATGGCGGAATTGCTGGCGAAAATTGAATTTTACGTTTTTTCAAATTACGGTCTAACCATACCAATTGGATCACATAAAGCGTTGCAATAAAACAAACTGCATAGGTAAATAGCGACAAGCCAATATGGAATAACATCAATGTATTTTGATTAAGCATTTGAATAATGTGGCTTGATAAGAATGTCGCAAAGATCAAGCTAATGATCGAAAACGCATACACTATCGGTAAAACAAACCACATTGTCGAAACGAGAAACATTGAAAGCGTCGCCAATGCCGCAATAATTACGCTCATTAAGGAAGCAATTTGCATTAGCGTAAAACTGTGCCCTGAAGCAAGATCCTCTAACAGAGGGAAAGTACTAACAGCATGCAGAATGATTGCTGCAAGTGCGGTCAGAAAAAACGGGATTTTACTTTGACTCAACTTCCCTTCTGATGAGTTCATCAAAAACGGGGCGATCAACAATAAACTAAGAATGTAAAAAATAATCGAAAAAAGGGCAAACCACATAATGCTTTCTCTTTACTAGGAATTATTCTTATTTTAACGGATCTTTTCTCTAGATCGCCATAATTTTATTTGAAATGATGAAAAACGCCCAAATTTCGGTATAATCACGGCAATTTTTTAAGAAAAAACAGGATTTAAAATGTTTGAGAATTTATCGGATCGCCTTTCCAAAACGCTACGAAACATTAGCGGTAAAGGGCGTTTAACTGAAGATAATATTAAAGAAACCCTACGCGAAGTTCGTATGGCGTTATTAGAAGCTGATGTTGCTTTGCCTGTCGTATGTGAATTTATCACCAAAGTAAAAGAAAGCGCGTTAGGCGAAGAAGTTAATAAAAGCTTAACACCTGGCCAAGAGTTCTTAAAAATCGTTCAACGCGAACTCGAAAAAGCTATGGGTGAAGCTAATGAAAGCTTAAACCTTGCAACACAGCCACCCGCAGTTATTTTAATGGCGGGTTTACAAGGTGCGGGTAAAACCACCAGCGTGGGTAAATTAGCAAAATTCTTACGCGAACGTCATAAAAAGAAAGTGCTTGTAGTATCTGCCGACGTATATCGTCCTGCGGCAATCAAACAGCTTGAAACCTTAGCACAATCTGTTGGTGTGGATTTCTTCCCATCTGATGTCAAACAAAAACCGGTAGAGATTGCAAAAGCGGCACTTGCCGACGCTAAACTCAAATTCTACGATGTGTTAATTGTGGATACGGCAGGTCGCTTACACGTTGATAGCGAGATGATGGATGAAATCAAGCAAGTTCACGCGACATTAAATCCAATCGAAACGCTTTTCACCGTTGATGCAATGACCGGTCAAGATGCGGCAAATACAGCAAAAGCCTTCAACGAGGCCTTGCCACTTACCGGGGTTATCTTAACCAAAGTGGATGGTGATGCACGAGGTGGTGCGGCCTTATCTATTCGTCAAATCACTGGCAAACCGATTAAATTCCTTGGTGTGGGTGAAAAAACAGAAGCCCTTGAGCCATTCCACCCTGATCGCGTAGCATCGCGTATTTTAGGCATGGGCGATGTACTTTCCCTTATCGAAGATCTAGAACGTTCAGTGGATCGTGAAAAAGCGGAAAAAATGGCACAGAAATTCAAGAAAGGTGATGATTTCACCTTGGACGATTTCCGTGAACAGCTCCGTGAAATGAAAAAAATGGGCGGTATGATGTCGATGCTTGAAAAATTACCGGGTGCGAAAAACTTACCGGATCATGTCAAAAATCAAGTAGATGACAAAATGTTTATCAAAATGGAAGCCATCATTAATTCCATGACCTTAAAAGAACGAGCCAATCCAGATATTATCAAAGGATCTCGCCGTCGTCGCATTGCATTAGGTTCAGGTACACAAGTGCAAGATGTGAATAAGTTGCTGAAACAATTTGACGAAATGCAACGCATGATGAAGAAAATGCGCAAAGGTGGAATGGCAAAAATGATGCGCGGCATGCAAGGCTTAATGGGCGGAGGCGGCTTAGGCGGTCTCGGTGGTTTAGGCGGCATGTTTAAACGTTAATCCCCTCTTCAAATAAAGTGCGGTCAAAAATCAATAGGTTTTTGGCCGTTTTTTTTATCTTTTTAGTTAGCATTTCCTATTACCCGATTAAATTACTCAGTTTTAGGTAATATTTTCATCATTTGATAGTCGATATAATTGCTCAGGTATTTTTCTTCGAGTAAAATCTAGCCCTTGATGGCTATTCTCGGAAAGTTAACCATCATGGCATCATATTTTTTAATCATCTAGGAGTGATAAAATGGGACAGTATAAAAAGTTCTGGTACCTATTAGTCGCCGTATTAATTGGAGCATTCTCCATTCTCGGTTACTATGGGTTCGAAGTTTATCGTGAAGCACCACCAATTCCGCAACAATATGTTTCAGAATCAGGTGAAAAAGTGATTACTCACGATGAAATTTTACATGGTCAAACCGCTTGGCAAACCACTGGTGGTATGCAAGTGGGATCTGTTTGGGGTCATGGGGCATACCAAGCACCAGACTGGACAGCAGATTGGCTTCACCGTGAATTAACTAACTGGTTGGATATTACAGCGAACCAAGAATTTGGTAAAAACTTTGCTGATTTAAATGATGAACAGCAAACGTTATTAAAAGCGCGTTTAACCAAAGAATATCGTGGTAGCAAAGTTGAAAACGGTACTGTTGTGCTGTCAAACACCCGTTTAGCGGCAATGGAAAAAACAGCACAATACTACATTTCTTTATATGGTGATGATCCTGCAACCAAAGTGACTCGTGAACACTTTGCGATGAAGGATAATACTCTTCCTGATTTACAAGCTCGTAAAGACTTAGCTAAATTCTTCTTCTGGACAGCATGGACTGCATCAGCTGAACGTCCAAACACTCACGCAAGTTACACCAACAACTGGCCACATGAACCGTTAATTAATAACGTACCAACACCAGAAAACGTAATTTGGTCTATTGCGAGTGTGGTATTCCTCATTGCAGGTATTGGTTTTGTTGTATGGATTTGGTCATTCAAAAAACGTGAAGATGAAAAAGAACCACCAATGCCTGAGTTCGATCCACTCACAAAATTACAACTTACTCCTTCTCAACGTGCGTTAGGTAAATACCTCTTTACTGTGCTTGCTCTTTTCGTATTGCAAGTCACATTAGGTGCGGTTGTAGCACACTATACGGTTGAAGGTCAGGAATTCTATGGTATTGATATTTCTCAATACTTCCCATATTCATTAGTTCGTACATGGCATATTCAAGCTGCCTTATTCTGGATTGCAATGGCATTCTTAGCCGGTGGTTTATTCCTCGCACCAATCATTAATGGCGGTAAAGATCCGAAATTCCAAAAATTGGGTGTGGATGTTCTCTACTGGGCATTAGTGGTATTAGTCGTTGGTTCATTCACTGGTAGCTACTTAGCAATTGCTCATATTCTCCCTGAAGAATGGAGCTTCATGTTCGGTCACCAAGGCTATGAATTCATTGACTTAGGTCGTTTCTGGCAAGCAGTGAAATTCGCAGGCATCTTATTCTGGTTAGTATTAATGCTTCGCGGTACAGTGAATGCCTTCAAACAACCTGGTGATAAAAACTTATTGGCATTATTCTTCGCCTCAGTAATTGCGATCGGTTTATTCTATGGCCCTGCATTATTCTATGGCGAGCACACTCACATTTCTGTGATGGAATACTGGCGTTGGTGGGTAGTTCACCTATGGGTAGAAGGCTTCTTTGAAGTATTCTCTGTAGCGGCACTCTCATTCATCTTTGTAAGTTTAGGTTTAGTTTCACGTCGTACTGCAACTGTGGCAACCATTACTGAAGCAGCGTTATTCTTAATCGGTGGTATCCCTGGTACTTTCCACCACTTATACTTCGCAGGTGCAACCACACCAATTATCGCAGTAGGTGCATCATTCTCTGCGCTTGAAGTGGTTCCATTAGTGTTATTAGGTCATGAAGCTTGGGAACACTGGGCAATGCAACAAAAAACACCTTGGATGGACCGTTTAAAATGGCCTCTTTACTGCTTCGTAGCTGTAGCGTTCTGGAATATGTTAGGTGCTGGCGTATTTGGTTTCTTAATCAATCCACCAATTTCGCTTTACTACATCCAAGGCTTGAACACGACTGCTGTTCATGCTCACGCCGCATTATTCGGTGTGTATGGCTTCTTAGCACTAGGCTTCGTATTCTTAATCGCTCGTTATTTACGTCCGGATACACCATTTAACGATAAGTTAATGAAATGGGGCTTCTGGTTATTAAATGGCGGTTTAGTATTAATGATCGTATCAAGCTTATTACCAATCGGTATTATTCAAGGTTATGCAAGTATCTCTGAAGGCTTATGGTATGCTCGTAGTGAAGAATTTATGCAACAACCTCTATTCGATACCCTACGTTGGGTTCGTTTCGGTGGCGACGTTGTCTTCATCTTCGGTGCATTAGCTTTCTTCTGGCAAATCTTTACGATGATTTTCTTTAAACCGAAAAGAGCAGCATAATTAAATTAATAATCATGCAAAAGCGGCTAAGTAATTGGCCGCTTTTTATTTGTGAAAAATTCGTTAAATTTTCTGACTCTACTTTGATCTCCATCAAACCATTTACCTTCTTTTAAGTATGATTAAATTTGTCTTTAGAGCTATACTTTCCATACTTTTCAACTTTTCTTATAACATTTCAACATGAGTGACAATCCATTCAACGCTAGTTGGTCATCAAAGGGCAATACGCTATGTCTAGGTCATTGGGATATTACTTATCTTGGTTTACCTGTGGTACTGCCACTTGAACGCCGTGATAAAGATATGAGAACAAATAATATTTATAATTTCATGGATCCCGAAGATGAGCTTTATCGAGAAGGCTTAATGGAAGATGATTGGATTGTGGAAAATATCGATTGGCTTTCAGATGTTTTTATCGAGCATAATATCCCTTTAGAAGAAGAAACCATGCGTGCATTCTATCAAGCGGTGAATAAGGAAGACTGGCGATGTGGGAGCTGTGGTGGATGTATTTAATAGCAAAGTGCGGTAAATTTTATCCCCGTTTTTATACCGAACTGTCATAATAAAAACACTAGGAAATTCAATATTTCTGATATAAAATTCTCCGATTTGTTTTTTAAAAGGGAGAAAAAAGATGAAACTTGTTGAAGTTAAACATCCGCTTGTTAAACATAAATTAGGCGTGATGCGCGAAGCTGATATTGATACCAAAAAATTCCGTGAACTTGCAACTGAAGTGGGTAGCTTACTTACCTATGAAGCCACTGCCGATCTTGAAACAGAAAAAGTGATTATTGAAGGTTGGAATGGTCCTGTTGAAATTGAACGTATCAAAGGCAAAAAAGTCACTGTTGTGCCAATTTTACGTGCGGGTCTTGGTATGATGGACGGTGTATTAGAGCACGTTCCAAGCGCTCGTATCAGTGTAGTCGGGATTTATCGTAATGAAGAAACCCTTGAACCTGTTCCTTATTTCCAAAAACTTGCGAGTGATTTAGAAGAACGTTTAGCTATCGTTGTGGATCCAATGCTCGCAACCGGTGGTTCAATGATCTCCACAATTGATTTATTAAAAGCAAAAGGTTGCCAACACATCAAAGTATTAGTATTAGTCGCGGCACCTGAAGGAATCAAAGCATTAGAAAAAGCGCATCCAGATATCGAACTTTATTGCGCATCTATTGATGATCACTTAAATGAACAAGGCTACATCATTCCAGGCTTGGGTGATGCAGGCGATAAGATTTTTGGGACGAAATAATTCCCTTTTAATAAGACGGCATTTATGGCCGTCTTTTTTCCGTGCGTGAAAACACAAAAGCTAAAAAAGCATTAAAACCGACCGCACTTTCAGTTAATTCAAACCGAGAGTTGAAACTAAATGAGTAATCAAACTACAACCGCACCTGTTGAGGTGCAAAGCATGGGCAAACAAGCGTTTGTCGGTTTACAGATGTTATTTGTGGCCTTCGGCGCCTTAGTATTAGTTCCCTTAATCACCGGATTAAATTCTAATACAGCCCTTCTTACCGCAGGTATCGGTACACTACTTTTCCAACTTTGTACCGGTAAACAGGTTCCTATTTTCTTGGCCTCCTCTTTTGCCTTTATTGCGCCTATTCAATATGGTGTACAAACTTGGGGTATCCCAACCACAATGGGTGGACTTGCTTGTGCAGGCTTAGTCTATTTCGCACTATCAACCTTAGTAAAATTACGCGGTAGTGCTGCACTTGAGCGTATCTTCCCGCCTGTTGTTGTCGGTCCCGTAATTATCATTATTGGTATGGGACTTGCACCCGTTGCTGTGGATATGGCATTAGGTAAAAACAGTGCATATAGCTATGAGCATTCGGTATTAGTTTCTATGATTACCTTGGTCACTACCCTTTCTGTTGCGGTATTTGCTAAAGGTATGATGAAACTGATTCCAATTATGTTTGGTATCGTTGCTGGCTATGTGGTTTGTTTATTCTTAGGATTAATTAACTTCCAACCTGTTTTAGACGCAAAATGGTTTGAATTACCTGAGTTAACCAAACCAGAATTTAATTTAGAAGCTATTCTTTATATGCTACCGATTGCTATCGCACCAGCCGTTGAACACGTGGGTGGTATTATGGCAATCAGTTCTGTAACAGGTAAAGATTTCCTTAAAAAACCAGGCTTACACCGTACTCTATTAGGGGATGGTGTAGCAACGGCTGCAGCGTCATTAGTAGGTGGTCCACCAAATACCACTTATGCCGAAGTAACGGGTGCAGTCATGCTAACTCGCAACTTCAATCCAAATATTATGACTTGGGCTGCGGTATGGGCAATTTCGATTTCCTTCTGTGGTAAAGTAGGCGCATTCCTTTCTACTATTCCAACCATCGTAATGGGGGGCATTATGATGTTGGTATTCGGCTCGATTGCCGTTGTTGGGATGAGTACCTTAATTAAAGGCAAAGTAGATGTAACTGAACCTCGCAACCTTTGTATCATTTCGGTAGTTATGACCTTCGGTATCGGTAATATGTTTGTCAACGTAGGCGATGTTGTTTCCCTAAAAGGAATTAGCCTTTGTGCCATCGTTGCCATTGTGCTGAACTTGATTTTGCCAAAAGCGAAAAATGAAGTAGAATAAAACTTCCCAAACAAAAGGGTTAAATGAAAATTTAGCCCTTTCTTTTTTATTTTAAATCAACTCGTTAATCCGTGAATCAGCAACTTTCTTTACCTATTCATCAAATTGATGATGAAACGCTTGAGAATTTTTATAGCGATAATAATGCATTATTGCTCAATTCTTTACGCCAAAACATGACTGATTTACAACAGCAATTCTTCTACCTTTGGGGAAACCAAAGCGTCGGAAAAACTCATCTTCTACGCGCACTCTGTAATGAATATATTCAGAAACAACGGAGCGCCATTTATGTCCCATTGAGCAAATCACAATATTTTTCTACTGCAGTTTTTGAGAATTTGGAACATCAAGAATTAGTTTGTTTAGATGATTTGCAAACAATTATTGGAAATTCAGAATGGGAAATTGCCTTATTTGATCTCTTTAATCGTATTAAGGCTAATGGCAAAACTTTATTAGTTGTCAGTGCAGATCAATCTCCAACGGCTCTACCCGTTAAATTACCGGATCTTGCTTCTCGCTTAAAATGGGGAGAAAGTTATCAATTGATTCCACTCAGCGATGAACAAAAATTTGCAGTATTGAAACAGAATGCCCATCAACGAGGCATCATACTTTCAGATGAGACTGCCAATTTTATATTCACGCGTTTAGATCGTGATATGGCAACACTAAAAGAAGCATTAGTGAAACTCGATGAAGCCTCACTACAAGCCAAACGAAATCTGACGATTCCTTTTGTGAAATCGATTTTAGGCTTATAAACAAGCAAAAAAAATAACCGCACTTTTTCAAGCGCGGTTATTTTTTCTTTATTTAATTACCAGCAATGGTGACAATAGCCAAATGCCGGCATAATGGCCACTGGATAACGAGAATAGCCTGTCATTTTTGGACGATGATCGCTTGCATTCACTTCATTTGGAACGCTATCTCTTTGTGCGACTCTCGCTTTTTCTCGAGCAGTAACAGTATTACCACTTGTTACTCGAGCATTATAATCTTGTACAGTATTCATATCATACGCAGCTGCGCCATTACCAATACTTGAAGCTTCCTGAGGTGCAGTACACGCAGTTAAAACAGCTAACGCTGCAATAGAGATTAATTTTTTCATAAATTTTACCTTTTGTTACAAACCACTTTATTAAGTGTTTCTCTGCCTTCTTTGATCCGTTCGTTCGCTTTTCTTCTAACATTAGGATCTTCGTTATTTTCAATGTATTTCGCTACATTGGCATTCTTTATTGCATAAACAGGCACATACTGCGAAGTTTTCGTTTCGCTCTGTTTATAAATTGTTGCCCCTAACACGCTTCCATAATATTCACTGGCATCATTTGGCTTAATGTAATAATTACTAGAATTTGTTACATCTACACCATCTGTACTTTTAAAACCGCTACAGATTCCCGCTGGTGAAAGAAACGTTGTTTTGGATGCCGCAACTTCGTTAAATTTATATACTTCAAATTCAACACTATTAGCAAGCTCTTCCATATCTTTTTCAGATTTAGGATCTAAACTTCTTTGCCCTTTTCCATCAATATATTTCACTGTTTCAGAAATATTACTTTCAGAAACATTAACTGAAAGATTATTTTCAGGCGTTTTTACCTTTGTTGCATATACAACACTACTACCTTCGGCTAAAACAACTGACGATGCTAAAATACAAAAAGAGTAAATCCCAATTTTTTTCTTAATATGACTCATAATAATTTGATTTTCTACGTTAATAATTATTTTCGTATAACTCAATAGGTAAATAATCTGGGTCTCTAAAGAAAGTGTACTTCATTCCCGTTAATTCATCAACCCTAATTGGTTCACTATCAATGCTATTTTCAAAAAGATAAGCGACATACTCATCAATATTTTCTACTTTGAATGCCAAATGCCGTAAACCACAGGCTTCAGGGCTAGTTACTCTTTGAGGCGGATTTGGGAAAGAAAATAGCTCTATTTGACTCCCATCAGGAAAACTTAAATCTAATTTATAACTATCTCGCTCTTCACGATAAGTTTCATTTAACTGTTTTGCCCCTAAAATCTCCATATAAAAATGCTTCGAACGAGCATAGTTCGAAGCAATAATTGCAATATGGTGAAAACCTAATAATTGAGGTTTCATTATTTCTCCGGTGTGACACTTTTTGCTTTTTCTTCTTCCTGTAAAGCAAGAGCATCACGTGCCGCACGAATACTCTTTTCAAGCATTGGCACGCGAGGATCATCTGGTTCCAATAAACGTAGCATCATTGCCCAGGTAACGGCTGCCATTTTATAATCCTCACCTTCAAAATAACTGAAAGCAAGTAAACTTAATGCTTCAGGATTAGAATGATCTTGACGAATAATCTCGCGTAAAAGCTGATTACCTTTCAGTTTATCCGTTTGATCTTCAGAAGACATTAACATACGCGCATAAGAAAGCTTATAATCTAAATTATCCGGCTCAAGTTTATTCGCTTGTTGATAACTATCAAAGGCTAATTTTCCATTACCTAAATTCATCCCTACCTGACCTAACAACCACCATTTTTTAGCATCCTTTGGTGTTTTTTGTAAATCCAAACGAAGTGCGGTCGAAAATTGCTGCATTTCTGCATCTGTCATTGGGTTTGTGTCTTCTTCTTTGATCCGTTCAAAGAAATAAGGTAATTTTGCCAATGTCTTTTCCATCATATCTTCGGCTTTCCAAGATCCCAGAGGGAAATAAGCCGCACCAGCAATAATGGCCAAACCTAATAAACCAGAAACAAACCACAACTTACCGTAATTTTTAGCATTTTTATCGATTGTTTGAGTCTCTTTTTGAGGAATATCTTCCAATAATGTTTTTTGTAGCTCTTGCTTGAGTTGTTCAACATTTTCAACTAAACCCTGTTGATTATCTTGCTCAATCTCTTGCAAACGAGAAAAATATAACGCTTTATTTAATTCATCACGCTTTTTATCTTCTTTCGCTTTAACAGAACGTAACAAGGGATAAAAACAAATCAATCCCACGACTAAAGTGAGCGCAATAATACTTAATGCAAAATTCATGATTTATCCTTTTCTTTGAGTAAAGCCGATAGACGTGCATTCTCTTCATCATCTAAAATCGCGTCAGAATTGACCGCACTTGGGCTTTTAGATTTACGTTTAAATACAAATAGAATGCCAATCAACACTAACAAAATTGGGGCAATCCATAGAACGATTGTTGACATCGTCATTGGTGGATCATAAGTCACGAAATTGCCATAGCGTTGGATCATATAATCCACCACTTCATTTCGATTTTTACCTTCTTGTAACAGCTCAAACACTTTACCACGCATATCTACTGCAATGGTTGCATTCGAATCAGCAATATTGTTATTTTGACATTGAGGACAACGCAATTCTTGTGTTAATTGATGATAGTCTTTTTCTTGCTCTGGTGATGCAAAATTCAATGCATCAATAGAAGCTGTCGCCGAGATACTCACAAAAAGTGCGGTTAAAAAAAGCCATGATCTTTTCATTATGGTTTCTCCGCGAGTTTGTCATAAATCGGTTTTAAGGTCTCATTCCAAACGCGTTCATTCACATCACCCGCTAAGCGATAATGAATCACACCTTTGCCATCCACGATAAATGTTTCTGGTGCGCCGTAAACCCCCAAATCTAATGCAAAAGAACCTTTTTCATCTTTAAGCACAAGACTATAAGGATTGCCTAAATCTTTCAGCCATTTTATCGCTTTTGGTGATTCATCTTTATAGTCGATACCAATGATTGTTACACCTTGTTTAGCCAATTGATTCAAGTATTGATGCTCGGCATAACAAGTTGGACACCAAGTTGCCCACACATTTAATAGAATCGGTTTGCCTTGTTGGAAAATTTCATTACCGTAGGTTTTATTTTCCAATAAATCCGTTAATGTTTTCTGTGGCACTGGTTTTCCCACAAGCGCAGATTCTAACGCTTTTGGATCATCACCTTGCGCGTTACGTCCTAACTGAACTAAAAAAGCTGCCGCCACGGCAAGAAAAACAATAAGTGGGATAAGTAGTTTTTTATTCATAACACTATCAATTTTACATCTATTTCTAGGGGCAATAGGCCCCTTATTACAATTAAGACTGTTTAACTAATCGACTAAAACGATAACGACGGTCAAACATACAGAGCAAGCCACCTAATGCCATAAACAATCCGCCAATCCAAATCCAACGGATAAATGGTTTATAGTAAAGACGTAGTGCCCATGAGTTATCATCTATTTTTTCACCTAAAGCGACATAAAGATCGCGAGTAAAGCCCCAATTAATTGCCGCTTCCGTCATTGGCATTTTACTGACGGTATAAAAACGTTTTTCAGCAAATAATGTTGCTTCTGGTTTACCCGCTTTTGAAATGTCGATTTGTGCTTTACCGCCCATATAGTTAGGACCATTTGCATCACTCACGCCAGCAAATTTAAAGTCATAATTAGCAATCTGCACTGTATCACCCACAGCCATTCGCACATCACGTTCTACACTGAAGTTTTGGCTAAAGGCAATTCCCCAAACGGTCATCGCTACACCAAGGTGAGCTAAAATCATCCCCCAATGGGAACGAGAAAGTTTAGTAATACCTTTAAAGAAAGATTCGCGGTGTGTTGCACGTTGTTTCATTTCATAGAGACTCAGTAACACAATAATGACGGACATCATGGTACCAAGCACAGCACTGACGGTGAGTTTATTTTGTAGGAAATACGGTAAAGCAAAACCTGCAATCGCCATCACAATGGCACTCACAACAACCGGTGTACGAATTTCAGAGAACTGATCGCGACGCCATTTTACTAACGGTCCAATACCCAGTAATAAGGCAAACGGAGTCATAATAATCAAGAACATTTGATCAAAGAATGGCGCACCGATCGAAATAGATCCCAAACCTAATTGTTTATGAACTAACGGCAATAACGTTCCTAAGAACACCACACAAAGTGCGGTCATTAATAGGATGTTATTTAATAATAATAACGTTTCACGAGAATAGCGCTCTGCATTATCACGCGAACGAATTTGGTTGCCTTTATAAGCATACAAGGTTAACGAGCCACCTATCACTACAACCAAATAAGCAAGAATATACAAACCACGTGTTGGATCTGAAGCAAAGGCGTGTACTGACACTAAGATACCGGAACGAACTAAGAATGTACCCAGTAAGCAAAGGGAGAACGCCAAAATCGCTAAAAGCACAGTCCAAGCTTTAAAAGAGCCACGTTTTTCAGTCACCGCTAAAGAGTGGATTAATGCGGTTCCCGCAAGCCAAGGCATTAAAGAAGAGTTTTCTACTGGATCCCAGAACCACCAGCCACCCCAGCCGAGCTCATAATATGCCCACCAAGAACCGAGCACGATCCCGAGTGTTAAAAACACCCAAGCAGCGATCGTCCAAGGACGTGACCATCTAGCCCAAGCTGAGTCTAATTTACCCGTCATTAATGATGCGATCGCAAAGGCAAAAGCAACAGAAAAACCAACATATCCCATATAAAGTAATGGTGGGTGGAAAATTAAGCCCACATCTTGCAACATTGGATTGAGTTCTCTGCCATCTACTGGGAAGTCAGGGAATGTACGGGTAAACGGATTTGAGGTAAATAATACGAAGAGTAAAAAGCCGATGCTAATAATCCCCATAATACCTAATACACGAGCTACTGCTTCCTGTGGCAAGTGTTTGCTAAATAAGGCTACTGCTGCACCCCAAAGTGTTAATAACCAAATCCAAAGTAATAATGACCCCTCATGTGAGCCCCAAACTGCAGATAAACGATAATAAATCGGCAAGCTGCTGTTAGAGTTATTTACCACATATTGCACACTGAAATCATTTACAGCAAACAGATAGAACAATGCTGCAAACGCAATGGTTAAAGTAAAAAATAAACCATAAGTCATTGGACGAGCCAATGACATAAGTTGCGGATGACCTTTTTCAGCCCCCCATAATGGGAGAATGGCTAAAAAGAATGAAACGGCAAGGCTTAAAGCAAGCGCATAATTTCCTAATTCAGCAATCATTAGCGACCTTCTTGCGATTTTTGCTGGGTTTCTTTATAACGACGATCGGCTTCACTCTCGCCTTTTAGTTCTGCCCCCATTGGTTTATGCATTTTCTGCATTTTCTCACCTAATTCTGGCGGCACATAATTTTCATCATGTTTAGCAAGCACTTCTGTTGCTTCTAATAAGGTTGGTTCTTTTAACACACCTTGCGCAACAATACCCTGTCCCTCACGGAAAAGATCCGGCAGGATACCTTCATATTCAACTGTAATTGATGGACCAATATCATTCACATCAAAGCGAACTTTGAGACTTTTCGGATCTCGATTAACAGAGCCTTCAACCACCATACCACCAACACGAATACGTTGCCCAACTTCAGGTTTTTGATCAGGATTTCCGTCTTTCCCTTCTACAACTTCCGAAGGGGTATAAAATAAATCAATATTTTGGCGAAGCGCATAAAGCACCAAACCTGTCGCAATCGAAATACCTAAAATCACAAAGATGATGATCGAAAGTCTTGATTTACGTCTTGGATTCATAGCGTATTTCCTTTATTAGCTTGGTTTAAACGGGCTTCACGTTGTTGCTCGCGTAACACTTCTTTTAATACTGCTTTACGCCCCTTGACGCTTTGTATCGCCAAAATGATCATTGCCACGAGGCTAATGCCATAGGAAAGCCACACATAAAAACCGTAGCCTCCCATATTGATAAAATCACTCCAACTTTGGAAAAACATTTTCCGCTCCCTAAAATAAAAATAAAAAACTATTTCAGCTTACTTGCTAACTCTTTTACCCATGGGCGTTTGCTGTCTTCTTTTAGCAATTCAACGCGGTAACGCACAAGCGTAAAGCAAATGGATAAAAATAAAAATCCAAAAATACATAAAATCAGTGGAATTAACATCGGTGTTGCAATCGAAGGTTTTTCAAACTTAGTGATACTTGCCCCTTGATGTAAGGTATTCCACCACTCTACGGAGAAGTGAATGATTGGTAAATTCACCACACCAACAATACACAAGATACCCGCTGATTTTGCGCCCACAGCACGATCAGAAAATGCAGAATAAAGCGCTAATACACCGATATATAAGAAGAAAAGAATGAGCTCAGCAGTTAAACGTGCATCCCATACCCACCAAGTTCCCCACATTGGTTTGCCCCAAATTGCACCTGTTACCAAGGCAATAAAGGTAAACATTGCACCAATCGGTGCCATGGCTATCATTGAAAGATGAGCGGCTTTAATTTGCCAAACTAACGCAATAATGGCAGCCACAGCCATAGAACCATACACACCCATTGACCAAATTGCTGCAGGCACATGGACATACATAATTCGGAAACTATTGCCTTGCTGATAATCTGCCGGAGCATAAGCTAAACCCCAAACGATGCCAACAGCCAATAATAAAACCGCAATCACACCAAAAAATGGACTTAATTTGCCACATAAGTGATATTGGGTTTCATGTTTTGCGTAAGGATGTAACCACTTCCACATAAAAGATCCTTAATTCCAAAAAATAAAAAACAGTTAAAAATCTGACCGCACTTTCACCGTCATGATGATTAATTATCTAAACTAATTCGTAGTGCCGCGGCAATAGCAAAAGGCGATAAGGTTATTGCGCCAGCCAAAATTGCACCTAAAATAGCAAGCTGTCCACCATAAGGGAGATTTAACGTAGCGGCATCTAAAATTGCTGAAGCAAAAATTAAAACCGGAATGAATAATGGTACCACAAGTAAACTAAGCAATACGCCACCTTTACGCAACCCCACCGTTAATGCCACACCAATTGCACCAATGCAGCTTAAAATCGGCGTGCCCACTAAGAGTGTAAGCACCAATGCCCACCAAATATTCACTTCTAATGAGAGCAATAAAGCGGCAATAGGAGAAAGCAGAATCAACGGCAAACCTGTTAATAACCAGTGCGCAACAACTTTTGCAAGCGCCGTTAGGGCTAAAGGCTGAGCCGTAAGCATCAATTGTTCTAAAGAGCCATCAATAAAATCATCTCGGAATAAACGTTCAAAAGATAGCAACGCAGAAAGCAATGCCGCCACCCAAGCAACCCCGGGTGCAATGCGAGAAAGTAGTTTAGGATCCGGCCCAATTACCAATGGAAACAGCGTGATCACGATTAAAAAGAACCAAAGCGGGTTCAATATTTCCGCTTGTTTACGGGTCGCAATCTTCAGCTCACGCTTTATAATCTGTAAAAATATCATAAAAATCTAAGAGTTATATTTATAATCAGCAAGATTGATTTTTTTCAATAATGTACTCGGCACTTCTTGGTGGCTCGTTAAAATGACCATTCCACCTTTTTTAGCATGATTTTCAAAAAGTGCGGTCAAAACTTCAACCCCTTTTTTGTCTATTGCTGTAAAAGGTTCATCCAAAATCCAAAGTGGCGCTTCAGAGATCCATAATCTCGCCAAGGCAATTCGCTTTTGCTGACCTGCTGAAAGTTGGGCTGCCGGTAAATCTTCGCGACCGAGTAAGCCCACAGTTTCCAACACATCCCATAAAATATCTGTGCCCTGCTGACTTTGACTAATCTGCTGATAAAATTTTAAATTTTCCCATGCCGTTAATTCAGGTTTCACACCAGAATGGTGGCCGAGATAAAGTAGCTGATGATGGTATTCTTCGCGTTGTTTTGTAATCTCGTCTGAATTCCACCGCACTTTACCTTCTACAGGCTGTGCAAGGCCAGCTAAAATGCGCAATAAACTTGTTTTGCCGATACCATTGTGCCCTTCAATTTGCACGAAATCACCGCTTTGAAATTGCAGTGAAAGATCAGTGAACAATATGCGATCGCCACGTTGACACGCTAATTGTTCTAATTGAAGTTGATGAGCAGGAAACATAGTCTCAGCCTTAAAAATAAAACCTTGTTAAAAATCAGCGGGTATTCTACCACAAGGGGAAATTTTGACGAGATTTTAAGGGCTAAAAGGTATAACTATTTAGAAGTAGATCGGTGTGTTTATTGATTTAAAACAAATTAAGCTTTTCTAGTCTATTCATCGGATAATCAAATAATTAAAAGATTTACTGATCTAAATCAAATTTTCTGCTACCATTTAACTACTTTTTGATGTTGTTTTATCAAAAACATTACCTTAACTTCATTTAAAAAAGGAACATATTATGTCTTATACTCTACCTGAATTAGGTTACGCTTATGATGCGTTAGAACCACATTTTGATGCACAAACAATGGAAATTCACCACTCTAAACACCACCAAGCCTATGTAAATAATGCAAACGCGGTGTTAGAAACTTTACCTGCTGAATTTTCTGAAATGTGTGCAGGTCAATTAATCAGCCAATTAGATAAAATCCCTGCTGAAAAACGTACTGCATTACGTAACAACGCAGGCGGTCACGCAAACCACAGCTTATTCTGGAAATCATTGAAAAAAGGTACTACTTTACAAGGTGATTTAAAAGCAGCTATCGAACGTGATTTCGGTTCTGTAGAAAACTTCAAAGATGAATTTGAAAAAGCAGCGGCGACTCGTTTCGGTTCTGGTTGGGCATGGTTAGTGATTAACCAAGGTAAATTATCTGTTGTTTCTACCGCAAACCAAGATTCTCCATTAATGGGTAAAGAAATCGCAGGTTGTGAAGGTTTCCCTCTTTTAGGTTTAGATGTTTGGGAACACGCTTACTACTTGAAATTCCAAAACCGTCGTCCAGACTACATCAAAGAATTCTGGAACGTAGTGAACTGGGATTTTGTTGCAGAGCGTTTAGCTAAAAAATTAGCAGATTGCGGATGTGCAGCTAAATAATAGCTTCTCAAAATATATAAAAAATCGCCTATTTTAGGCGATTTTTTTATTGGTTAAATCCAACGTCTGACTTTTTTCTTATAAGCTAAATAAGACTCACCAAACTTCTTCTCTAGCCAGTATTCTTCAGGTTTTATTTGCCATTGTGTGATGAAATAAATAAACAGAAAAACACCGAGAAAACTGACCGCACTTTGCAAATAAAATGCCCATGCCACTAACAAGCCTGCTAAGCTTAAATACATTGGATTGCGGCTAAAACGATAAATACCATTTACCACAAACACATTACTTTTTTCTAAGTGAATTGGATTGATATTTGCTTTACTTTTATAGAATTGCCAAAGGCTAAAAAAAGCGATGGCAGAAGAAACCGATATAATCAAATAAACTGCTAATACATTGATTTTAAATGGATAAGGATTAGGCAAATATGCCATGATAAGTGCACACCCAATAAAAATGACGGGTGGCGGCAAAATAGGTTTCTGAATCATAAGATCAAAAATCCAATAAAAAAGCCCGAGCAATTCGGGCTAAATTAAAATATTACAGATTATTTAATTTCATCTGAGCCATTTGTTTTTCTAACGGATTACCGCTTTTTTGTGCATTCTCAAAGCTTGCTTTAGCACCATTCACATCGCCTTTTGCGATTTGAATATCGCCCGCTAAAAGATCTTTACGCGCACTAAAGCCTTGGCTTTTCACTTGATTTAGACTTGTTAATGCTGCATCAAATTGACCTTGTTGGAATTGCACCGCAGACAAACGAAGCGCTGCAAGAGAAGTTAAGATATCATCTTGTGATTGAGCAATCGCTTGTTTTAAGCTATTTTCAGCAGAGGCGTAATCTTGTTTTGCAACAAAACCTTTTGCTTCATCTAATAAGCTAAATACCGCATAGCTAGTTTTATCATGCGCTTTCACAAATTCAGCTACTTTAGCTTGTTGTGCGGCGGCATCTTTGTTTGTGGTATAAACTAAGGCATCATATTCAGCAGACGCTTGCATAATTTGATTGGCTTGATAAGACTGCCAATAACGCCAGCCCAACATCCCGCCTACGCCAAGGATGAAAGCAGCAATAATGGTTTTGCCATTGTCTTTCCACCATTCTTTTAACTGGTTCAGTTCTTGTTCTTCTTCAATGGTATATGCCATTTTCCTATCCTTCTAAAATTAAAATTGGGCTTTTACGTGTTCAATTAAATTGTCCACATCAATGGTTTGCTGCTCCGCTGCGCCAAGTAAGTGTTTTACCACAACTTGATTATTTTGCACTTCACTTTCGCCAAGCACAAGAGCTAGAGTCGCACCAGACTTATCTGCGCGTTTAAATTGTTTTTTAAAGTTACCGCCGCTGCAATGCAACATTGTGCTTAAGTGCGGTAATTCTGAGCGAAGTTTTTCAGCTAGTTGGAATGCGGCTAATGTAGTGCCTTCACCTTGATAAACAACGTAAATATCTACCGCACTTTTTACCGGAATCGATTTATTCACTTCTTGAACGAGTAGCACTAAACGCTCTAAGCCCATTGCGAAACCGACACCACTTGTTGCGTGGCCACCAAGTTGTTCAACTAAGCCGTCATAACGTCCACCACCACATACAGTCCCTTGCGCACCTAATGCTGATGTCACCCATTCAAATACAGTTTTATTATAATAATCTAAACCTCGAACCAATTTTGGATTAATTTCATATTGAATACCAACCGCATCTAATAGACCACATAACTGCGCAAAATGCTCGCGACTTTCATCGTCTAAATAATCCAATAATTTTGGCGCACCGTCCAATACATCTTGTAATGCTTGATTTTTAGTATCCAAAATACGTAATGGATTTTTTACAAGGCGTTCTTTCTCTTCTTCGCTCATTAAATCTTGGTGATTTTCTAAGAAGGCCACTAATGCTGAACGATAGTTTGCACGTGCTTCTAATGAACCAATCGAATTTAATTGAAGTGAAACATGTTGATCAATACCTAAGGCTTTCCACAAACGTGCCGTTAAAATAATTAACTCAGCATCAATTTCAGGGGTTGCGATACCAAATACTTCGACGCCCGCTTGATGGAATTGACGGTAACGACCTTTTTGTGGACGTTCATGGCGGAACATGGGTCCCATATACCATAAACGTTGTTCATTGTTGTAAATCCAACCGTGTTCAATCGCAGCACGTACACATCCAGCTGTGCCTTCTGGGCGAAGCGTTAATTGTTCATCATTATCCCAGAATGTGTACATTTCTTTTGATACAACATCGGTTACTTCACCGATTGCACGAGCAAATAATGGCGTACTTTCCACGATTGGCATACGCACTTCTGAATAGCCGTAGCTGCTTAAAACTTGGCGAACCTGCCCTTCAATCCATTGCCAAAGTGGAGATTCAGTTGGGGAACAGTCATTCATCCCACGAATTGCTTGAATATTTTTTGCCACGAGTTTTCCTTAAATAATTCGATTTTTTGGATCTTGTTGTGCAACTTTGGCACGAATTTTTGCTTCTAATTGGTCAATAATCGCGTCGTTGTCAAAACGTTCTTTTTGACGCTCACCATCTAAATAATAACCACTTTTCTTATTACCACCGGTCACGCCAAGGTCAGACACTAATGCTTCACCAGGGCCATTTACCACACAACCAATAATAGACACATCCATTGGGGTGATAATATCTTCTAAACGTTGTTCCAGTGCATTCACCGTGCCGATCACATCAAACTCCTGACGAGAGCAAGTTGGGCAAGCAATAAAGTTAATCCCGCGAGAACGAATACGTAATGATTTTAAAATATCAAAACCAACTTTGATTTCTTCAACTGGATCTGCAGCTAAAGAGACACGCAAGGTATCACCAATACCTTCTGCTAACAACATTCCTAAACCAATCGCTGACTTCACAGAGCCCGCTCGCGCGCCACCTGCTTCCGTAATTCCTAAATGCAACGGCTGTTTAATGGCTTTTGCTAGTAAACGGTAAGATTCCACTGCAAGGAAGACGTCGGATGCTTTTACGCTCACTTTAAATTGATCGAAGTTTAAACGATCCAAGATCTCAACATGGCGTAACGCTGATTCTAATAAGGCTTCTGGTGTTGGTTCTCCAAATTTCTCTTGAATATCTTTTTCTAATGATCCAGCATTAACACCGATACGGATCGGGATATTTTTATCACGCGCGCAATCCACCACTGCACGAATACGATCTTCACGACCAATATTGCCTGGATTAATACGTAAGCAATCCACCCCATATTCAGCCACTTTTAACGCAATGCGATAGTCAAAATGAATATCCGCCACCAATGGCACATTCACTTGCTGTTTAATGATTTTAAAGGCTTCGGCGGCATCCATGGTAGGTACAGAAACACGCACAATATCTGCTCCAACTCGTTCCAAAGATTTAATCTGTGCAACGGTCGCTTCAACATCAGTTGTGCGAGTATTTGTCATGGATTGCACTGCAATCGGCGCATCACCACCGATTGGTACATTGCCCACATAAATTTTTGTCGATTCACGACGTTTGATAGTAGGTTTTACTGCTGACATTCTTTCGTAAATTATTCGTTAAGGTTTTGGTAATTTAAATTTAGCCACACGGCCATCAACTGTAAGCGGATACGCTTCGCCTTTATAAGTAATGCGAACGTTACCTGGTGCACCAATAATCAAAGCATATTCGTTACCATTAAAGGTTAAAACTTCGCCTTGTTTATATTCTTTTTGTGCTAATACTTTACGGTTTTGGTCTTTCACACTAATCCAGCTTGAATTTTTCGTGATCTCAATAACGAGATCGCCTTTCGCTGTAGTTGGTGCTTCAGAAATAGCGGGGTTTTCAACCGCACTTTGTGTATCTGGCACGGTTTTCTCTGTTGTTGGTTCTGTGTTAGGTAACGTTTGTTCCACAACCGGTGCTTGAGCTTGTTCAACGGTAGGCGCTGAAGTTGCAGCGGTTGAAACTTCTGCGTTTACTGTTTGAGCTTGATTTTCTTGAGTCGTTGAAACAGCAGGTTCAGCAGCGGCATTATTTGTTTTTTCCGCTACAGACGTAGTTTCATTGCTTGACACCGCAGGCTGACTATTTACTGTTACTGGAATTTCATTCGAATGAGTAACTGGTACCTCTGCTGTTTTTTCTTTTTCAACGTAGGTTTGCACTAAATTATCACGTTCTTCGTTTGATTTTTGATAATTTTGCCACCACCATAAGCCAGTCATTCCAACAGCAGCGAGTAAAATAATTGTTGTGAGTGTGCCTACCCAACGGCTGTGAGAAGAATATTGGTTAACTGAACGAGTCGCACGTGTATTTTTACTTAAATCATTTTTATGTGCTTCACCAAAAGTTAAATGTGTCCATTCAGCATCAGGAATACGTAAAAATTTCGCATAACTGCGAACGTAACCTCTCAAAAAGGTTGAAGGTACATTTTTTTGGACAAATTCATTATTTTCTAATTTTGCCAAAATGCTTGGACGTAAAGAAATAGCCTTTGCCACATCTTCTAGAGAAAGGTTTAGTGCTTCGCGTGTTTGGCGAAGTTTATCCCCAAAGGAGATTTCAGTTGTTTCAGTTTGTTCGACGATTGTATTCATAGGTATAAAAATAGAGAAATAGAAATAAAAAACTAAATACCAAATTTTAAAGTCGAAAGGGGCTTTTGGCAATGATTATTTGAGCGTGCGGAGCTTTTCCGCTCTAGAAGGATCAACTTGGCGTAATTTATCCAACGCTTGTTGATAAACATCGGTTTGTTTTCCAGCAAAAGCACAAAGTGCCATGTTTTCGTAAGTATCGGCTTGATGATAATAATTTGGTGCAGCGAGGGCCGCATTAAATTGTGAATAAGCTTGTTCAAACTCACCTTGCCCACATAGAAATGCACCAAAGTTGTTATACACATCGCCTTGCTTATCATCTAACTTAATCGCCTGTAAATAAGCTTGCTTCGCTTTTTCCGTATCGCCTTGTAATTGATAAAAATGCGCAAGTGCCGAGTGCACAAGATAATAGTGGTCATCATGTTCAAAGGCTTTATCTAAATTCAGTTTTGCTTGAACAAAATCCTCTTGTTGCAGATAGCCTAATGCCAATTCAACACGCGCTTTGGCTGCTTGTTGTTTATTAAAATCAACAGAAGATTGAGAGACACAAGCCGAAAAAACAAAAGGAAAAATGACCGCACTTAGAATGTTAATTGGGATTAATTTCATCTTATCACTCCTCTATCTTATCACTCTTCTAAAGCCATTTTCCCTTTACAAGTATTGCTATATTTAGCTTAGTTAACAGCTTTTACGTCAATACCTTCACCAAACTTACGTTTCATTGCTGTACGTTTGGTTCGGTCGATTACATCGCCCGCCAACTGACCACAAGCGGCATCAATATCATCACCACGGGTTTTGCGCACAATCACCGTAAAGCCGTATTCCATTAAAGTTTTTTGGAAACGATCGACACGGCTATTTGAGCTTTTACCATAAGGCGCTTCTGGGAACGGATTCCATGGGATCAAGTTAATTTTACATGGGGTATTTTTTAATACTTGAGCTAATTGATGCGCATGCTCTGTGCCATCATTCACATGATCTAATAACACATATTCAATAGTCACTTTACCATGGTTAGCATTTGATACTTCTAAGTATCTGTGTACCGAATCCATCAACATTTTGATGTTATATTTTTTATTGATCGGCATAATTTCATCACGCAATTCATCGTTCGGTGCGTGAAGCGAGATCGCTAATGCTACATCAATCTTATCACGTAACATATCGAGTGCAGGCACAACACCTGAAGTGGATAACGTCACGCGTCGTTTAGACAATCCATATGCAAAATCATCGAGCATAATTTCCATCGCGGGTACAACATTGGCCACATTTAACAAAGGTTCACCCATGCCCATCATCACCACATTGGTAATCGGACGAACACCCGTCACACCAAAATTACCAATAATTTTTGATGCACGCCAAACCTGCCCAATAATTTCAGACACCGTTAAATTACGGTTAAAGCCTTGTTGTGCTGTTGAACAGAAAGTACAAGCTAAGGCACAGCCTACTTGAGAAGAAACACAAAGTGTTGCGCGATCCGCCTCAGGAATATAGACCGTTTCAACTTGCTGTTCACCTACCTGCATCGCCCATTTAATGGTACCATCCGCAGAGCGTTGCTCAACCGCGACTTCAGGCGCTTTAATTTCAGCGACCGCTTTTAATTTTTCTCGTAATTTTTTATTAATATTGGTCATATTGTCGAAGTTATCTTCGCCAAAATGATAAATCCATTTCACTAATTGATCCGCACGAAATGGTTTCTCGCCTAATTCAGCAAAAAACTCACGCATCTGCTGACGCGTTAAATCCATTAAGTTAATCTTTTTTGTATTCGTTTCGGATGAAAGGGGTTGTTCTAACATAAAGCCTCGTTATTACACATTACGGCGATGATGTTACTCAGAATTGAGCAACAAAAAATTCGCATATTAAAAATGAGCCGAGATTTTACAGATTTACCGACGGATAAGCTAGCAGATTTGAAAAACAAAGAAAATTTTGACTGCACTTCTTTGCGATCGCTATCGCAAAAATCAAAAAACAAAAGAAAAAAGTGCGGTTAAAAAACTTTAAATTTTTTCTCTTTCACACATCCCAAACCCTTACAAAAACTGATAGAATACAAGCTTTGTTTTATTCTCTAAGTTGGCAATATTAAAAGATATGTTAAAAAAAGTGCTTTCTGTATTGTGTTTAGTGCCCGCCGTCGCAACGGCACAATCTTATATTGTGTATGACTTCACCCATGATAGAGTATTAGAAAGTAGCTCTCCCAATCATGTTCAACCTATCGCCTCGGTCACCAAATTAATGACGGCGAATGTGTTCCTTGAAAATAATCGAAACGCAAACTGTACTGCATCGATTACTGACGATGATTTCGATTACATTAAAGGAACTCATACAAAATTACCTAAATATACGCCAATTTCTTGTAATGAATTGTTAAAAGCAATGCTCGTTCATTCTGATAACTATGCTGCTCATGCACTTTCTCGTTCTGCAGGTATGAGTCGTTTGCAATTTATCCAAAAAATGAATGAAAAAGCACGAGAATTAGGCATGCGCTCTACTCGCTTTTCAGACAGCTCAGGTTTATCTGACAGCAACATTTCAAGTGCAATGGATTTGGTTAAGCTAGCCAAATACTCGCTCAACAAAGCTCAAATTAAAAATCTTTCTAATATGCCAAGCGCCTTCATTCAAGCAGGTGGACGCAGTGTTTTCGTCAAAAATACCAATAAATTAGTACGTGAAGAAGTCTTCGATGCGGCAATTAATAAAACCGGTTACATTCGCGAATCTGGCTATAATTTAGTCTTTGTGAATAAAAATCCATGTAATCGCGCTACCATTGGGGTGATCAGTTTAAATAACCATTCATCTGCGTTTCGTACTAACTTTACTAAAGGAAAATTGGAACAATACGGTTGTATCGCAGGGCGTAGCATGCACAACTTTACCGTTGATGAAGCCCAATATGAAGAAGGCTATGATGAAGCGGGTATGGATCGCCTAATCCAACAAGTTGGTGGTTAATCATTTCAAAAAGAGCGGTCAATTTTGCACAAAATTTTCCGCTTTTTAATTTTAATCACCTATCGATTTGATAATTATTTTCATTTGAAAACTTTATAAAAAATGATATTATTCTGCAGAATGCTAATCGATCATTATTTTTAAGGAGATCTCATGAAGCATTTATTTAAAAGCCTATCTGTTATCGCTCTAGGTTTAGCAGCTTTACAAGCCGAAGCGAAATTTAAAGTGGTGACCACATTTACTGTGATTCAGGATATCGCACAAAATGTTGCGGGCGATGCCGCGACGGTGGAATCTATCACCAAACCTGGTGCAGAAATTCACGAGTATGAACCGACCCCTAAAGATATTGTAAAAGCTCAATCTGCTGATTTAATTTTATGGAACGGATTAAATTTAGAGCGTTGGTTTGAGCGTTTCTTCCAAAATATCAAAGATAAACCAGCCGTTGTGGTAACCGAAGGCATCACGCCACTTTCTATTTATGAAGGCCCTTATAAAGATGCCCCTAACCCACACGCTTGGATGTCGCCATCTAATGCGTTGATTTATGTCGAAAATATCAAAAATGCATTAGTTAAATACGATCCGCAAAATGCTGATACTTATCAAAAAAATGCAGCGGCGTATGCAGAAAAAATCAAACAGCTCGATAAACCTTTACGTGAAAAACTCTCACAGATTCCTGCCGACCAACGTTGGTTAGTGACCAGTGAAGGTGCCTTTAGTTATTTAGCGAAAGATTACGATCTCAAAGAAGGCTATTTATGGCCAATTAACGCAGAACAACAAGGTACGCCTCAACAAGTGCGTAAACTTATCGATTTAGTGAAAAAAAATCACATTCCAGTGGTATTTAGTGAAAGTACCGTATCAGCTAAACCTGCTCAGCAGGTAGCAAAAGAAAGCGGTGCTAAGTACGGTGGCGTACTTTATGTCGATTCTCTTTCTGCCGCTGACGGTCCTGTACCAACTTATATTGACTTACTGAATGTCACTGTATCCACCATCGTGAAAGGATTTGAAAAATAATGACTGAACTTTCCGCTTCTATTTCCGTTAATGATGTAACCGTACGTTACAACAACGGGCACACTGCAATTTATGATGTGACCTTTGCATTACAAGGGGGAACCATCTGTGCTCTTGTCGGCGTAAATGGGAGCGGAAAATCAACGCTATTCAAAAGCATCATGGGCTTAATCAAGCCACAGCAAGGCAATATTGCGCTTTGTGGTTTGCCAATTAATCGAGCGTTGAAACAAAATTTGGTTGCCTATGTGCCGCAAGCGGAAGAGGTCGATTGGCAATTTCCAGTCTCCGTTTATGATGTTGTCATGATGGGACGCTACGGCTACATGAATTTCCTACGCATTCCAAAAGCTGAAGACAAACAAAAAGTGCTCGAAGCGATGCAACGAGTAAACATCGAGCATTTAGCTGAACGGCAAATCGGCGAGCTTTCTGGTGGGCAGAAAAAACGCGTATTTTTGGCTCGTGCATTAGCACAACAAAGTAAAATTATCTTGCTTGATGAACCTTTTACAGGTGTGGATGTTAAAACCGAAAATGCCATTGTGGAACTCCTTCGCCAATTACGTGCTGAAGGCCATTTAATTTTAGTTTCTACCCACAACTTAGGTTCAGTACCAGACTTCTGTGATCAAGTGGTGATGATTAACCGTACTGTGATTGCTGCCGGTAAAACGGAAGATACATTCAATCAGCATAATTTGGAAAAAGTCTTTGGTGGTGTATTACGACACATCAAATTATTGGGTGAAGATCTGCATAATGATGAAGATAAACGTGCAGTCACCGTGCTTACGGATGATGAACGTCCCGTTGTCTTCTATGGCGAAACCAAAAATGATCCGCCCGCAACGGCTGTAAAATCCTGTCGTCTACCTCCGTCTGACAAGGAATAAGTCATGCTTGAATATTTACTGGAACCTTTCTCCTATGAATATATGCAAAAAGCCATGTGGATAAGTGCCGCAGTTGGTGGCATTTGTGCCTTTCTTTCCGCCTATTTAATGTTGAAAGGCTGGTCATTAATTGGCGACGCGCTCTCTCATTCCGTGGTTCCGGGTGTGGCGATAGCTTATGCCTTTTCACTCCCCTATGCTTTAGGTGCTTTTTTTGCCGGAATTTTGGCCGCACTTTCCATTTTATGGATAAAATCCATTTCTAAACTCAAAGAAGATGCCGTTATCGGCTTTATTTTCAGCACATTCTTTGCCCTTGGATTGCTGATTATTTCCTTGAATCCGACCTCGATAAATGTGCAAAACATCATTCTCGGTAATATTCTCGGGATTGCCGATGAAGATATTTATCAAGTAGCCATCATTATGTTGATTTGCTTGGTCTTATTGCTTATTTTTTGGAAGGATCTGTTACTGATTTTCTTTGATGAAACGCAAGCAATTACAGTTGGACTTTCACCACTGTTTTACAAAGTTCTCTTTTTTACACTCTTGAGTGCTTGTGTCGTTGCGGCATTACAAACTGTCGGGGCGATTTTAGTGATTGCGATGGTAATCACACCAGGCGCAACCGCTTATTTACTTACTGACAAGTTCAAAACTCTGATCAAAATTGCCGTAGCATTAGGGGCAATCACGGGTTTCGTCGGCGTCTATTTAAGCTATTATTTAGATGGTGCAACGGGTGGTGTCATCGTGACATTACAAACCTTGTTATTTTTATTGGCTTTTCTCTTCTCGCCTAAATACGGATTAATGAGTCAAAAACGACGTAAGGCGGTGGCCCATGAGTGAAATATTCTCTATTTTAGTTGAGCCATTTCAATTTGCTTTTATGCAAAATGCGTTACTCACGGCATTAGTCGTTGCCGTTATATGTGCGCTACTCTCTTGCTATTTAGTGTTGAAAGGATGGTCATTAATGGGTGATGCTATTTCCCATGCCGTCTTACCAGGTATTGTATTAGCTTTTCTAGCCGGTATTCCATTAGTGATTGGAGCCTTTGTCTCAGGTATTGCCTGCGCCTTAGGGGTAGGTTATTTAAAAGAAAACAGCCGTATCAAAGAAGATACCGCGATGGGGATTGTATTTTCAGGGATGTTTGCCATTGGTTTGGTGCTGTTCACTAAAATCCAAACCTCACAACACCTCACACACATCTTATTCGGTAACGTATTGGGTGTAAGCCGAGAAGAGCTCATTCAAACGGCAATTATTGCCTTGATCATTTTTATTTTACTTGGCTTAAAGCGCCGTGATTTTCTGCTTTATTGCTTTGATCCTAGCCATGCTCGCGTTGCGGGTCTCTCGCCTAAATTATTGCATTATGGCTTGCTCACATTACTCGCACTCACCATTGTGAGTACGATGCAAGTCGTTGGGGTTATTCTAGTTGTAGCGATGCTAATTGCGCCTGGCATCACCGCGCTAACCCTGACGAATCGCTTCGATAAGATGCTTGTTATCGCGATCATCAGTGCTGTAACTGCAAGTTTACTAGGCGTGCTACTTAGCTATCATTTTGATGCGTCCACTGGTGCATGCATTATTTTGTTACAAGCGGCATTTTTCTTGCTTGCCCTGATTTATAGCAAAATAAAAGTGCGATTAAATCCTTAATAAAAAAGCTAACATTTCTGTTAGCTTTTTTATTAAGGATTGAGTTCCAGCAATGTCAGTGCTTCATAATGTGCTGTATGCGGGAACATATCAAATAATTGAATTTGAGTAAGCTTATAATTGGTTAGATGTTGCAAATCTTTTCCCATGGAAATCGCATTGCAACTGGAATAAAGAATAAAGTGCGGTTGCATTTCATTGAGAAATTCTGCGAGTTCCTTTCCGATGCCTCGACGAGGTGGGTTGATGATCACCAAATCTGGTTTATTTTCATCTTGTGCTAAAGCAAAATTAGCGGCATCCAAAGATTGGAATTTAACGTTGTTTAGCCCTAACGCCTGAGCGGATTGAGTCGCCGCTTGAATAGCAGATGGGGAAATTTCAATCCCCGTCAACTCCACTTCTTGTTGATGTTTATCCTGTAAAGCTTTAGTACAATGAAGTCCAAAGCCACCAACGCCACAAAAGAGATCCCAAAGTTTAGTAATTGGTAAATCTTGTACCCAATCTTGTGCCGTTGCATATAACCCTTGCGCGACAAGTGGATTCGTTTGGAAGAAACTTTGAGGGCGAATAAACAACGGAATACCATTAAAACTTTCTGATAAGGTGTGCTGGTCCGTCAAAAAGATTTCTTTCTCACCTTCTAAGATCGCTGCGTGCAGAGGTTGGATATTCACGCTCACCACTTCAAGTTGTGGTAATTTTTCCAATAACCCTGCAAATTCACGTTGAATTAACGGTAATTTAGTTTCTGAACGCAATACAAAACGCAACATCAATTTTTTTGTATGTTGGCTTTCTGTAAGCAGAATATATTTCAGTTCACCTTTTTGTTTAGCCACGTTATAAGGAACTAAACCCGCGCGTCCAATAAAATCTTTTAGAATTGGGAATAGCTCTGCAAAGCGTTGCGGATAAAGCGGACAATCACATAAATCCACCGCACTTTGTGGATCATTCGGGTCTTGTAAAATACCTAAAATGGGACGTTCCACTGCGCCACTTACCACCATTTTCGCTTTATTACGAAAGGCAGACTCGGAGGAATAAAAAGGTGGATGCCAAATTAAATTATTACAATCTAATTTGGCAAGTTGTTGTTTAAGATGCTCTTCTTTCTTGGCGAGTTGCTCTTCATAAGGCATTTCAAGCCATTGACAAGAACGGCAATCACCTTTTTGATAATGATGGCAATCAATCATTTAGAAGCAAGCCACTCTTGTTGAAGTGCGGTCAGTTTTTGATGATTTTCAATCCAACGCGAAGTTTTGGTGAGTTCTGACCAATCAAAGAATTTTTGTTTAAAGAGCGATTTCAAGCGAGCTTGGCGAGCTGCAAAATGCTCCGTTGTTTCCTCTAGCTTCAGATTATCAAGCACTTGAATGACTCCTTCACGCTCATTACAAAGCAATAATAAGTCACAACCAGCCTTCAAGGCTTTTTCACTGCGAGCCACAAAATCACCCATAAAGCCTGCGCCTTTCATGCCTAAATCATCAGAGAAAATCGCCCCATGGAAGCCTAACTGTTTACGCAAAACTTCTTTTAACCAATAAGTCGACCCGCTTGCTGGCTGGCTATCACATTGTGTATAAATCACGTGAGCCGGCATAATCGCATCAAGCTTACTCTGTTGAATTAATTGCTGGAATGGCAAAATATCATGATTAAAAATCACTTCTTTTGGTCGCTCATCATAAGGGGTTTCAAGATGAGAATCGGCTAAAACATGGCCGTGTCCTGGGAAGTGTTTTCCTGTTGTTGCCATGCCCGCCTGGTGCATACCATCAATAAAAGCTGCTGCTAAATTGACCGCACTTTTTACATCACAGCCAAAACTACGATCACCAATCGCACGACATTCATGACCTAAATCCAACACTGGCGCAAAACTCAAATCAATATCTAACGCCACCATTTCAGCCGCCATTTGCCAACCCGCTTCTTTTGCTATTTGCTGTTGCTGAGTTGAGCCCTCAACTAACGCCGCAAAAACTTGCATCGCAGGGAGCTGAGTGAAACCTTCACGAAAACGTTGCACGCGACCACCTTCTTGATCAACTGTGATCAATAAAGGCTTTTTTACTCGCTGACGAATGGATTTAATTAGCGCTTGAACTTGCTGACGATCATAAAAATTGCGGGTAAATAAAATTAAACCGGCAACTAAAGGATGTTCCAGTAATTCAACTTCTTCTTGTTTCAGTTCATGACCTTCAAGGTCAATTAATAGTGTAGACATAAACTATTGTAAATAAAGACGGTAATTGCTACTTTCTGTGCTTGGTTTTGGTAGTTCAAACACTTTCTTCTCTTGTGGTTGCAATAAAATATTGCCTGATTGGCTTTCTTGCTGATTCGGCCAAACTTGCGTTACACCTTGTGTGTTATACCAATAAAGATGGTAAAGCACATTGAGTTGTTGCGTGGTTTTATTTTTTAAAGCTGCCGTATTATCAGACAAATCAACATCTAAAGCCGGTGCTAAATTTGCCGCCATATTTAAAATTGGCTTATTGGTTCCCACAATATTTGGTGCAGATGAACAAGCCGTTAAAAATAATACCGTTGCTGTAATGAGGATCTTTTTCATTATTTTGCCAACATTCTACCTAAAGGTTCACCACCAACAAGATGCATATGGATATGGAATACTTCTTGTCCACCGTGTTTATTACAATTCACGATCAAACGATA
The DNA here is from genome assembly GCF_003252725.1 of Haemophilus parainfluenzae. GTDB lineage: Bacteria > Pseudomonadota > Gammaproteobacteria > Enterobacterales > Pasteurellaceae > Haemophilus_D > Haemophilus_D parainfluenzae_L. Next base: position 157,231 of record NZ_QEPO01000003.1, on the reverse strand, counting down.
ACCGTCTTCGGCAATGCCTTCTTCTTTAGCAATTTTAGCCGCGACAGTAAATAAGCGACCCAAGGTAATTTCATCTTGTTCTGTCACATCATTAACCGTTGGAATAACTTTATTTGGGATAATCAAAATATGGGTTTTCGCTTGAGGTGAAATATCACGGAATGCGGTCACTAATTCATCTTGATAAACAATATTAGCAGGAATTTCTTTGCGAATAATTTTGCTGAAAATGGTTTCTTGAGCCATAGTCTTCTCCTTGTTTTATATAAAAAAGTGCGGTTAAAATTTACCGCACTTTGCTTTTATTTTCCATCAGAAATTGATGATGAATGATATTTCAATCGGCTTAGTGAGCCGCACCTTCTTCCGAATCATCTTGATTAATAAAGCTGGTATTAATCTCGATTTGTGCTTTTTCACGCAATGCTTGCATTAACTGTCCTTGTAATTCACCTTGACGCGCACGAAGAAGTTGAGTGCTAAATTTTGCTAATTCTTGCTCATTTAAAGTAGGTTCTTCTACACGTTCAAGGGCAACCACAACCACATCACCTTTGCTGTTACGAGCAACTTGATAAGCCGCTTTGCCATCTTGTGGTTTTGCAATGGCAAATACACCTTCATAAAGCACTGGATCTTTATTATCCACTAACGTAAAGGTTTGTGGCTCACCAAAACTAATACCTGCTGGTAATTTAGTTGGATCGGCAGATAACGCTTTAACCGCTTGCTCTGCTTTTTCAGCTAATACTTTATCAGCTTTTTCACGTTTTAAGAATTGCTCAATCGTTGATTTCGCTTCATCAAGGCTTTGTAAACCTTCAGCTTTATGATCCACGACACGCACCACAACAAATTCATTTTCACCAACAGTTAATGGTTCAGAATTTGCACCGCCATTTGCAATATCTGATTCAAAAATGGCAGAAGTCACATTTGGGAAATTTAATGCCGCAGGGACATTATTTTTACCGAAATAATCTGTTTCTTCCACTTTCACGCCTGCTGCTTCTGCTACTGCAGCTAAAGAATCACTACTTTCTGCTGCTTTTTCACGAACCGCTTTTTCTACCGCTTGGAAACGGCTTTCTGCTAAGTTTTTACGTACAGTATCCGCGATTTGCTCTTTTACTTCGTCTAAAGTACGTTCTTTACGATCTTGCACTAAAATAATATGGTAAGCCCCATCCACATTAACTGGTGTGCTGTATTGACCAACATTTAATAATAATGCCGCATCTTCAAAGTCTTTCGGTAATTCGTTGTCTTTTACCCAACCTAATTCACCACCGTGTGCACCAGAAAGTTTATCTAGGGATTTTGTTTTTGCTAATTCAGCAAAATCAGCACCCTTTTGCAGTTCTTGATAAACGGCATCCGCTTCTTTCTCAGTTGCTAATTGGATATGTGCTAATTTTTGGCTAATGAATTGCGCTTTATTTTCTTGATAATATTGTGCAATTTGTGTTTCAGTTACAGGTTGTAATTTACCTAATGCATTTGCTGAAACGCGAATATATTGCACTTTCTCCTGTTCTGGTTGAACAAGTGATTTCGCATTCGCATCGTAATATGCTTTAATTTCTTCTTCTGTAACCTTTTGTTTTGCCACTTCATCCGCTAATGGAAGTGTTGCAAGACGAGCGATACGTTTTTGGAAAAAGGTTTGTGCACTATCTTTTACTTGAGCCGGCACAACAAACTCACTATCAGCCAAACCGTTTTGCATTTGTTCAAGTGTTAATGCATTACGTAAAATAGCCGCATAAGTATCGGACGTTAAACCATTTTGAGTCAATAATTGTTGATAACGGGCGTTATCAAATTTACCGTTAGATTGTAAGTTAGGATCGCTGACAATAGCACGTTTGATCATGTCGTCACTTACACCTAATTTTAATTCTTTCGCATATTGACGGATTAATTCTTGATCCACTAAACGTTGAATTAAATTTTGACGAAGTGCTGTCACAAATTCCACAGAGTCAGTTTTCGCTAAGAAACTCTCGCCTTCTTGTTGTGCGCGCGCTTCAAACTCTTGGTTGTAACGATTTAAAAAATCTTGTTGAGAGATTGTTTCACCATTTACTTTTGCTGCAAAACTATCATTGCTGCTATACAGATAACCCGACATCCCACCAATCAAAAATGAAACTGGAATTAAAGCAAAGATCGCTTTTCCGATAAAACTGTGGGCGATGCCATGCATTTTTTCAATTAACATTCAATTATTACCCTTTTAAAAAAGACAAAGTTCGTAAGATTATAATCTAAAAGGCGAAAATTCGCACTTAAAAAACACCATGTTCGTGTAGGATTTTCACAGCTATGACTAATAACACTAAACCACCAAAAATCTCTGCTTTGCTTTTGAATTTTTTTCCTAAAAAATGACCGCTCTTTACTCCAATAAAAGAGATGACAAAGGTTGTTAAACCTATGATGAAGACAGCCAATAAAATGTCCACGGAAAGAAAAGCAAAAGAGACACCAATGGCTAACGCATCAATACTCGTTGCCACACCAAGTGTTAGCAAGTGTTTTAAACTAATCAATGAGGGAGCGGGTTCATCATTCGAGCTAAGTCCTTCTCGAATCATATTCACACCGATGAGCGCAAGCAAAACAAAGGCAAGCCAATGATCCCAATTTTGAATCATCTGACTAAATTGCAGTCCGACAACATAGCCTATCGCAGGCATGATGCCTTGGAATAGCTCAAAACAGCATGCGATAGCTAATGCTTGTTTCCATCGAAAAGCGCGCATTGCTAAGCCTTTAGAGATGGAAACTGCAAAGGCATCCATCGAAAGACCAAGTGCAATGACCCACAACATATGAAAAGTCATAAACTACAGTTTATTTTCCAATACAGAAAGAACTGAAAATATTGCCGAGCAAATCATCCGAAGTAAATTGCCCCGTAATTTCACTTAAGTTAGCTTGTACTAAACGAAGTTCTTCCGCCAATAATTCACCTGCATGAAATTCAGTTAATTGGACTAACCCAATTTGTAAATGTTCAGCCGCTTTTTCTAAGGCATCAAGATGACGACGGCGTGCTAAGAAACCACCTTCCATCCCTGTTTGGAAGCCCATAGCCTGTTTTAAATGCTCACGCAATAAATCTACACCCTGATGTGTTTGGGCGGATAAACAAACGGTCGTTGTTCCATTTTCTTCTTTTAGCCCAACGGCCTCGCCACTTAAATCTACTTTATTGCGAACGATAGTCACCGGCATATTATTAGGTAATTTTGACAAAAATTCTGACCGCACTTTTTCAATATTTTGGCTATCAGGATCGCTACTGTCTAACATTAAGATAATACGATCGGCTTGCTCAATCTCCGTCCAGGCACGCGAGATCCCGATACGTTCAACTTCATCTGTCGCTTCACGAAGCCCTGCGGTATCAATAATATGTAAAGGCATGCCATCAATATGAATATGCTCACGCAACACATCACGAGTGGTTCCTGCAATATCTGTCACAATGGCGGCCTCTCTGCCCGCTAAAGCATTCAGTAAACTTGATTTACCTGCATTTGGACGACCGGCAATCACCACTCTCATCCCTTCACGCAAAATCGAGCCTTGTTTCGCTTCGCTACGAACTAAATCAAGTTGATCAATAATTTCTCGTAATTTTGCTTCTATTTTACCGTCTGCCAAAAAGTCAATTTCTTCATCGGGGAAATCAATCGACGCTTCCACATAAGTACGCAGATAAATCACGGAATCCACTAACTGATTCACTTTATTGGAAAATTCACCTTGTAGCGATTTTAATGCAGAACGAGCAGCTTGCTCAGAAGTCGCATCAATTAAATCCGCGATCGCTTCTGCTTGAGCTAAATCTAATTTATCGTTTAAAAAAGCCTGTTCAGAAAATTCACCTGGACGAGCAAGACGAACACCATCAAGTTGTAAAATTCGTTTTAGCAACAAATCTAATACCACTTGTCCGCCATGACCTTGCAATTCCAATATGTCTTCACCGGTAAAGGAATTCGGCGATTTAAAATAAAGTGCAATGCCTTGATCTAATACTGTGCCATCAGCATCTTTAAAAGGTAAATAATCTGCCATTCTTGGTTTAGGACATTTACCGAGAACTGCTTGTGCTACTTCAACCGCTTTTGGGCCGGATACACGCAAAATACCAATACCACCACGTCCTGGCGCTGTCGCTTGTGCGACGATTGTTTCTTTCATAAAAACTCACTAAAAATTGACCGCTCTAATATTGCGGTTATCTTGAGGAAAAATTAATTGGAAAGAGCATTAAGTTTCATTACTTCAGATGCATCAATATAGGAGAGCGAGCTCGTTCTTTTTTTATAAATTTGGAGTATTTGCCCATTCTCTACCGAATTATAAACCTTTTTAGAAGTGAATCTTTCATTTCCATATTGATTAGATGAAATATTAATACTATATATCGATTTGTTTTTACGCTTATAAGTAACCTCGGCTATATAGTTTTCTTCTTGTCCCCAAATGGAAACATAGAAAGTTAAGAAAGTGTTTGAAAGTAAGAAAAAGCAACAAAAAAAACCACTACACATAATAATATACCCCAATACTTTCATGAGTATGTGATAAAAAATATTTTCTTTGGGTTTCTTTTTATTGGAAGCTCTTTTAGGCTTTGCCTTTCTTTGTAAAAGGACATTTTCCACTTTCCAATAAATCACGACAAAAAAAAGAAGAATGCTTAATACAAGGGAAACATAAACATCAAGACGTGCACCAGGAAGTAGGGTCTTATCTGAAAACGTAGGATATATAATTAACCCAATTAAAATAAATAACGAAATGACTTTTAGTCTTGTATTGAACATCATAAATATATGTAAAAACCGCACCCAAAGGTGCGGTTAGTGATTATTTTTTACGGGTATGTAACCCTTTTTTCTCTAAACCACGGTAGATCATTTGTTGTTGTACGATAGTGATTAAGTTAGACACTAACCAGTAAAGTACTAGACCTGCCGGGAACCAGAGGAAGAAGAACATGAAGATCAACGGCATGAAGTTCATCACCTTTTGTTGCATTGGATCTGCAACTGGTGTCGGTGACATTTTTTGTAACAAGAACATTGATCCGCCCATTAAGATTGGGAGAATGTAGTAAGGGTCTTGTGCCGATAAATCTTGAATCCAACCAAAGAATGGCGCATGACGAAGTTCAACCGCTTCCATAAACGTCCAGTATAATGCGATAAAAATTGGCATTTGAAGGATTAATGGTAAGCAACCGCCAAGTGGATTCACTTTTTCTTCTTTATAAAGTTTCATCATTTCTTGGCTCATACGTTGGCGATCATCACCAAAACGTTCACGCATTTCTTGCATTTTCGGTTGCAACATACGCATTTTCGCCATAGAAGTGTATTGTGCTTTTGTAAGCGGATATAAAATCGCTTTCACCACTAAGGTGACACAAATAATTGCCACACCCCAGTTAGATACAATACTTTGAATGAACGTTAATAACCAGAATAATGGTTTCGCGATAAACCATGCCCAACCGTAATCTACAGTCAAGTCTAAGTGGTTAGCCACTTCAGCCATTTTGTTTTGTAATTTTGGACCAGTCCATAATGAGCTGGTAATTGTTTCTGTTGCACCCGCTGGAACAGATACTACTGGACCACGATAACCAATAGACGCAACGTTATTTTTGCTGTCTGTAATACTATAAAGTTGGTTATTTACATCTTGATTTGGGATCCAAGCTGATACGAAATAGTGTTGTAAAATAGCAACCCAACCTGCTTTGGTATCGATAGAAAGATTTTTGTCTTTCATATCGCTGAAGCTGTATTTTTTGTAATTTGTTTCAGAAGAAGAATATGCACCACCGGTATAAGTAGGCATTGCCACGTTACCGCTGCTTTCAACTAATGTATGTTTTAATTGGCCGTAAGGTTCAACTTCAATTGTGCTACCACTTTGGTTCACAATTTCAAAATTAACACCTACATCATAGCTATCGCGTTTTAATACAAAGATTTTACGATAAGTCACACCATCTTTTTCAAATGTTAATGGCACTGAAAGTTCATTTTGACCTTCTGCTAATTTGAAATTGTCGCCAGTAACTTGATATTGCGCGCGACCTGCTTTTGTATCGATCCCGTTTTTACCAATTAAACCGCTTTGTGCAATGTAAACATGCTCGTTTGTATCTTTTAACAAGACGAAAGGTTCTTTTGAACCTAATTCTGCATCATATTTTAATAGTTCAGAACTGATTACATCACCACCTAATGTATCCACTTTCAAACGGAGTACATCATTTTCTAATGTGATAATTTGACCTTTTGTTTGTGAGTCTGCCACTACTTCGGCAGATGAAGAAGAACTTGCCGGGACATCAGAAGAGGCGGCTGTTGTTTGTTCCGTGGTCTGTTGTTGAACAGGTGGATTTTTATCAAGTTGCCATTGCTGATAAACAAGGAAAGAAATAAAGAGTAGTGCAAGCACTAATAGGCTACGTCTTGAGTCCATTATTTTTTCTCATCGTTATTATTAATCTTTTTCGGCGGAACAGGATCGAATCCACCGGCGCTTAAGGGGTGACATTTTAATACACGTTTTAGCGTAAGCCAACTACCTTTTAACAATCCATGTGTTTTTAACGCCTCAATACCATAACAAGAACAGGTTGGCACAAAACGACAACGGGGCCCGATTAAAGGGCTAATCGCTACTTGATAAAACTTAATTAAAGCGATGAGGATTTTTGTGCCAAACGAATGTGACGTGCCCATAATTTATCCAAAGTTTGTAAAAACGTTTTATTATCAAGCTGACCAATGCCACGTTTCGCCACAAAGACAAAATCACAAGAAGGCAAATTATGTTGAGATAAACGAAAACTTTCACGAACTAAACGTTTAATACGATTACGATCATGTGCTCGTTTAAGATGTTTTTTAGCCACAGTTAAACCTAAGCGTGGATGCTCAAGATTATTTTTGCGTGCGAGAATGGTAATTTCAGGGGTGCTTGCTCGAAACGGTTGTTCGAAGACATTTTTGAATTGAGCGGGAGTTAACAATCGTAACTCCCGAGAGAAGTTTAGCTTAATCACTAAAAGAGGTGATTATGCAGATAAACTCTTACGACCTTTAGCACGACGACGAGCTAAAACTTGACGGCCGTTTTTAGTTGCCATACGAGCACGGAAACCGTGAGTACGGCTACGTTTTAATACAGAAGGTTGAAATGTACGTTTCATTGTAATCTACCTAAATCAAAATGGTTTACTGTTTTGATATTCAAAACACAACAAGGGTTATAAAAAATAGACCGCAATTTTAATCATAAATTGGGCTTTCGTCAAATAAGAAAAGAGAAAATTCCGAAATAATCTTCCGTTTCTTCTAAAATCGTGGGGATTATACGGATTTTGGGCAAAATCTCAAGCAACCTTTTTGTCTTTTTTTGATGGGCAACAGAAGATCTTTTGCCTAAATTATTGTAAAATTCTCTTCGATTTTTAACCGCACTTTTGCGGCTTTTATTTTATACGCATATAACATAAGGATAATTTATCGTGAGCCTTTCTACCCTATGGCAAGATTGCTTATCACAACTACAAGATCAGGTTTCTCCGATGGATCTCAGCACTTGGTTACGCCCACTACAAGCGGATGTAATCTCGCAAAATCAAGTGGTGTTATATGCGTCCAATATGTTTGTAAAAAGCTGGGTGGAAAATCATTATTTGGCTCAAATTCATCAAATTTGCCAAGCCCTTGCTAAAAATCCAAATTTACACATTATCGTAAAAGAAGGGGTAAAACCTGCTCCAAAAGCTGTTGAATCGGCCCCAACTCAAACAGTTAATCATCAAGAAAGTGCGGTCAGTTTTCAGCAAGAATCTGATGCACCAAGCAAATTTGAATCGCACCTAAATCGTAAGCATTTATTTGAAAACTTTGTTGAAGGTAAATCAAACCAACTCGCCCGTGCCGTAGGTCAAAAACTCGCTCTCGCACCAGGTGAACCAACAGCAAACCCATTCTTTTTATATGGGGGTACAGGTTTAGGTAAAACCCACTTATTACACGCAATCGGTAATGGCATTTTAGCGAATAAACCGAATGCCCGCGTGCTTTATATCCATGCTAATAATTTTATGCAACACATGGTAAAAGCGATGCGTGATAATAAAATGGATCAATTTAAAAAATTCTATCGTTCTCTTGATGCATTATTAGTGGATGATATTCAATTCTTTGCTGAAAAAGAAAAAACACAAGAAGAATTTTTCCATATTTTCAATAATTTATTTGAAACCGGCCGTCAAATTATTTTGACCTCTGACCGCTATCCAAAAGAAATTGAGAAAATTGAAGAACGCCTAAAATCTCGTTTCGGTTGGGGTTTAACCACTGCTATTGAACCACCTGATTTAGAAACTCGTGTTGCGATTTTACTGAAAAAAGCAGAAGAACATCATATGGATCTGCCAGAAGAAGTGGCATTCTTTATTGCCCAACGCTTACGCACCAATGTTCGTGAATTAGAAGGTGCGTTAAACCGTGTGAAAGCGATGCAAGACTTCAAAGGTGGTCACATTGATATTGATTTTGTGCGTGACACATTAAAAGATATTCTTGCCTTACAAGAACGTTTGGTAACCATTGAAAACATTCAGAAAGTCGTGGCAGAATACTATCGAATTAAAGTGGCTGATTTAAAATCAAAAAGCAGAGCGAGATCAGTTACTCGCCCTCGTCAAGTTGCGATGGCGTTAGCAAAAGAATTAACCAATAAAAGCTTACCGGAAATTGGCCGTGCCTTTGAACGCGATCACACGACAGTCTTAAATGCCTGCCGTGAAGTGCCAAAATTCCGTGAAAAAGACAGCAGTATTCAAGAAGATTGGGCGAATTTAATTCGCACATTATCTGCATAAGGAGCCAATGATGCAATTTAGCATTTCAAGAGAAAATCTATTAAAACCCTTACAGCAAGTTTGTGGCGTATTAAGCAATCGTCCGAATATTCCTGTATTAAATAACGTGTTATTACAAATTGAAGATAACCGTTTAACCATTACAGGTACAGACCTTGAAGTTGAGCTTTCTAGCTATACTCAACTTTCTTCTTCAAGCGCTGATGGCGCTTTCACCATTCCGGCTAAAAAATTCTTAGATATTTGCCGCACGCTATCAGATGAATTTGAAATTACAGTTACCTTTGAAGAAGATCGCGCCATTGTAGAATCAGGCCGCAGTAAGTTTAATCTCACTACTCTGCCTGCTGAAGAATATCCAAATCTAACGGATTGGCAATCTGAAGTGGATTTTGCCTTACCGCAAAGCACCTTGCGTCGCTTAATTGAAGCAACCCAATTTTCAATGGCAAACCAGGATGCTCGTTATTTCTTAAACGGCATGAAATTTGAAACAGAAGGTAATTTATTACGTACTGTTGCCACTGACGGTCACCGTCTTGCGGTTTGCACGATCGAATTAGATCAAGATCTGCAAACTCATTCAGTTATTCTCCCTCGTAAAGGTGTATTAGAATTGAATCGCCTATTAGAAAGCAGTGACGAACTTGCTCGTTTGCAAATTGGCACGAATAATCTTCGTATCCACTTAAACCACATAGTGTTTACCTCAAAACTCATTGATGGTCGCTTCCCTGATTATCGTCGTGTATTACCACGTAATGCAACTCGTATCGTAGAAGGTAACTGGGAAACCTTAAAACAAGCTTTTGTTCGTGCATCTATCCTTTCAAATGAACGTGTACGTAGCGTGCGTTTAAACTTAAGTGAAAACCAACTTAAAATTACCGCATCTAACCCAGAACACGAAGTGGCAGAAGAAATCGTGGATGTGAATTATCAAGGTGAAGAAATGGAAGTGGGCTTTAATGTGACTTACATTTTAGATGTATTAAATGCCTTAAAATGCCAACAAGTACGTATTCGCCTCACAGATGCGTCATCAAGCTGCTTAATTGAAAACAGCGATGATGCAAGCGCAGAATACGTCATTATGCCAATGCGCCTCTAAAAATAATGGCCATTTCTCGCTTAATTGTTGAAAAATTTAGAAATTTAAATGCCGTGGATCTTGAATTTGATCACGGCTTTAACTTTTTAGTCGGCAACAACGGCAGCGGAAAAACAAGCTTATTAGAAGCCATTTTTTATCTCGGACATGGGCGCTCTTTCAAAAGTGCGGTCGCAAATCGCATCATTTCTTACGACGAACCTCATTTCACGCTTTTTGGACAAATTCAAGAAAGCCAGCATCAATGGTCTGTTGGCTTACAAAAACTTCGTCAAGGTAATACCATTGCGAAAATAAATGGTGAAGACGGTAATAAAATTGCCGATCTAGCTCACCTTTTACCCATGCAATTAATTACGCCTGAAGGACTTACCCTATTAAACGGTGGGCCAAGTTTTCGACGTGCATTTTTAGATTGGGGTTTATTCCACCACCATAATAGCTTTCATTCCTCTTGGGTTGCCTTAAACCGTTTATTAAAACAACGAAATGCCGCACTCAGTCAAAACCAGCCTTATTCTGCAATAAAAATATGGGACATTAAATTAGCTAAATTAGCCCATCAAGTGAGTGATTGGCGCGCTGAATATGCAGAAGCCTTACGTCCTGAGATCGAAAAAACCTGCCAGTTATTTTTACCTGAATTAGAAATTACTGTGAGCTTTCATCAAGGCTGGGAGAAAGAGACAGAATATGGAGAATTATTGGCGCAAAACTTTGAGCGAGATAAAGCCATTGGCTATACGGTTTCAGGTCCACAAAAAGCCGATTTCCGCTTTAAAGCCAATGGGCTCCCCGTGGAAGATGTACTCTCTCGCGGTCAATTAAAATTATTGATGTGTGCGCTACGTTTAGCCCAAGGTGAACACTTAATGATTCAAAAACAACGTCATTGTATCTTTTTAATTGATGACTTTGCCTCTGAATTGGATCAACATAAACGTGCGCTTCTAGCTGAACGCTTGCAACAAAGTGGATCTCAAGTCTTTGTTACTGCCATCACTCAAGGTCAACTCAAAGAGATGCAAGTGGAAAAAGGAAAATTGTTCCAAGTGGATACCGGTAAGATCACCGAATTGCAACCATAAAAAATAATCCGATCGGTTTAAGGATCGGATTACGTTTAAAACAATGCTATTTTTGACCGCACTTTAGTTTGGTTTCCATTCACCATTCAATACGGTACCAATCACATCATAATCTTTTGTGAACACCGCCAAGTTCGCTACCTTACCAGCTTCAACTGAGCCTAAACGATCATCTACGCCAATAGCTCTTGCTGGGTAAAGATTACTCATACGAATTGCTTCTGCTAATGGAATTTCCACATACTCCACAGCATTTTTGATGGATTCCATCATGGTAATTGATGCACCTGCAATCGTACCATTCGCATCGTAGCAACGACCTTCTTTCACATAAATCGGTTTTCCTACAAAAGTGAAGGTTTCCAATTCAGGTGGCGCACCTGCAGCAGCAAGAGAATCGGTCACGATACAAAGTTTGTCACCTTTCGCTTTTTTATCTAAGCGAACATTACCAAAATTCACATGCACGCCATCTACAATAATGCCTGTGTAAACATCGGAGTCTAATACCGCACCAACTACACCCATCGCACGTCCTGAGCTGATCGGCGACATGGCATTGTGTAAGTGAGTCGCAAAAGTCGCACCTTTATGAAAGGCAGCTTTCGCCACTTCATAAGTCGCATTAGAATGCCCAATAGACACGATAATACCTGCTTTCACAAAATCAGGAATATATTGCACCGTTGGGTTTTCAGCTGCAATGGTAAGCTTGGTGATAACATCCGCATTATCACATAAGAAATCTTTCATCTCAGGCGTCGCTTCACGGATATATTCTGGGCGGTGCACCCCTTTTTTCTCAATACTTAAATAAGGACCTTCGATGTGTAATCCAAGCGCTTGATTTTTATGCTTATTCAAATACTCTCTCATAATATTTACTGCACGTTTGATATCTTCATCTGGTGCAGTGATAAACGTTGGTAAGAAACTGGTACAGCCTGATTTCAAATTAGTGGCTTGCATGATTTCTAATGTTTCTACGCTTGTTTGATCGTTAAACATCACGCCGCCGCAGCCATTTAATTGCAGATCAATAAAGCCAGCTGTGAGATTATGCCCTTTTAAATCAATGGCTTTAATCCCACTTTCTAATTCGCTTTGTGGAATAACGGATTGAATATATTCCCCTTCAATAACCACCGCATAATCTCTTAACACCTCATTTTTGGTGTAGATTACGCTGTTAATCAATGCATACTTCATCATACCTTCCTAAAATCCAATTAAAATTAACCGCACTTATAACACACTATGAATCGCACGGCTTTCCAATTCAGTAAAATATTTCACTGTTTTCACTTTTAATTCTTGCAGTGCTGGCTCATCACATACTAAAACAAAATGACGATGGAGCTGTAAGGCACTTACTGTCCAAAGGTGATTAATACTGCCTTCTACCGCAGCTTGCACGGCTAAGGCTTTATTATGGCCTGTTGCTAAAATCATTACTTCTTCTGCATCAAGTAATGTACCCACACCGATTGTTAAAGCATATTTTGGTACTTGATTTACATCGTTATTAAAGAAACGAGAATTCGCAATAATCGTATCTGGTGTTAAGGTTTTAATACGGGTACGCGAACTTAAAGAAGACGCTGGCTCATTGAAGGCAATATGACCGTCAACGCCTACACCGCCCATAAACAAATGAATCTTGCCGTAAGATTTAATTTTTTCTTCATAACGACGACATTCTTCATCATGGTCAGCTGTGTTACCATTCAAAATATTGATATTTTGCGGTTGAATATCAATATGATTGAAGAAATTATTATGCATAAAACTGTGATAGCTTTCTGGATGTTCTTTTGACAAACCCACATATTCATCCATATTAAAGGTCACCACATGTTTAAAACTCACTTCTCCGGCTTGATTTAATTTAATCAATTCTTGATAGGTCTTAAGTGGTGTACTGCCTGTTGGTAAACCTAATACAAAAGGACGTTCTGCTGTAGGTTTAAAATGATTAATTCGATCAGCAATATGACGCGCCGCCCAACGGCTGACTTGTTGTTCATTGTTCAGAGGAATGAGACGCATAATAACCTTCCTTATCCGTACCACACTGACACTCTTTCCTCCCCGCTATAGAGAGAGGAAAGAAGTAAGTGCGGTCACTTTTCCATTAATTTATAAATATTTTGCTTTTAACTCTTTCGCTTTCGCTAATTGCTCTGGTGTTGCTTTTGCTGTCATTGGTTCCCGGCAATAACCTGCATCCACACCCTCTAGTTTCAATAACTCTTTGATAGTGAGATATAAGCCATTTGCTAAAATGCCTTCGATAAGGTCATTGGTCACGTGTTGAACTTGAAGTGCATCAGCCAATTTACCTTGTTTGGTTAATTCAAAGATTTGTCTTGCGCGCACACCGTTTACGTTGAATGTACTACCAATTGCACCATCTACACCGAGAGAGACTGCCGGCACCATCATTTCATCAAAACCAGCCCAAATGAGGTGATTTGGATAAGCTTTTTTCAAGCGTTCTAATAAATATAAATCCCCAGCGGTAAATTTAACACCAAGCACTTTCGGGTTTTTATAAAGTTCGCCGAATTGCTCAATCCCCATATTCACGCCTGTTAAGAACGGAATTGAGTACACAATCATATTATTGCCTGTTTCAGCAATGATCGTGTCATAGTAATGTTTGATTTCAGGGAAGCTGAATTTATAGTAGAACGGGGTTACTGCAGAAAGACTGTCATAGCCTAATTCGGTTGCATATTTACCTAATTCCACTGCTTCATGTAAGTTCACACTACCCACTTGTGCGATTAGCGCGACTTGGTCTTTTGCTTCATCTTTCGCAATACGGAAAATTTGTTTTTTCTCTTCCGTAGAAAGCATGAAGTTTTCACCTGTTGAACCGCCTACATATAAACCATCAATTTTCATCTTATCAATGTTATAGCGAATGATTTCACGCAAACCTTTTTCATTGATAGAGCCATCTTCATTGAATGATACTAATAACGCACTAAAAATACCTTTTAAGTTACGCATTTTTCTCTCCTATTTGATACGTTGTTCTAAAATGACATTTAATGTTTTTTGCTTTATTTTGACCGCACTTTCCTGTGATGCCTGTACCAATAAAGCGTAAATCAAATCTAATACGAATAATTGAGCAATCTTCGTGCCGATAGAGTCGCCTTGTAGCTTACCTTGCTTATTCCCATTCACTAAAACAAGATCAGCATATTCTGTGATGGGTGAACGCAAACTGTGCGTAATCGCAATGGTTTTGGCACCGTTTTCTTTGGCGATTTTCATGGTATGAGTGGTTTCTTGAGAATAACCTGAATGGCTCAAACCAATTGCCACATCTTTTTTCGTCAATAACGATGCCTGCATATACATAAAATGGTTGTTACCTGTCGCATCCACTTGCACACCGATACGCATCAATTTATTTTTGGCATCTTCCGCAGTAATGCCGGATGTGCCCACACCAAATAAAAAGACACGATTTGCTTGTTGAATGGCTTTTACTGCCTCTTCCAACTGCTCAAAATCTAATAAATTAATGGTTTCATCCATCACGTTATTGATGGCAGATTTCAGCTTATGTGCAATATTCAATGAGTTGTCAGAATCGGTAATATCTGAATCTAATACGGTATTATCTTTGCCATCTTTTGTGGCAAGCTCGATGGATAATTCCAATTTAAAATCACTGAAGCCTTTAAAGCCGAGAGTACGGCAAAAACGCACAAAGGTCGCCTCCCCCACTTCTAAATGAGCGGCAATTTCAGCTAAAGGAGCTTGCACTGCAAGATCGGGATTCAATAAAATTGCATCCGCAATTTTCTTTTCCGTCTTCGTTAAACTACGATATAACGAGCTGATGGTATTTAAAATATTGCCGTTTTTAGCCATACACTACCCCCGTATTTTTTGCTTGTAATAAGCAATCTTTTACCCAGTACGCCGCACCAATCAAGCCCGCATCTTGTCCAAATTGAGCGCTTTCTAATTCGCAGTGATAAACAGCGGGAAGTTCACTTAATAAAGATTGAACTAACGGTAAATAGCCTTCTGCCAACCCTACGCTACCGCCAACCACGACTTTTTGCATGTCTAATCCAATCTTCAAATCCGCAATTAAATTCGCAATGGCTTGTGCTGAACGAGTCACAAGTGCGGTTGCTTTTTCATCATTTTGACGGAAACGTGCAAAGACCTCTTTTGGATCGCAAGGATCATCCCATTGAGAAGAAACTGCTTCAATCGCGCGACCGGATGCAATGGCTTCAACACAACCACGGCGACCACAGCCGCAAATTGGACCATTAGGATCAGATAATGTATGGCCAATATGCCCAGCAATGCCGTTTGGCTCAGTAAGTAAACGATGATTTAAAATTAAACCGCCCCCTACGCCTGTTGAAACCGTAATAAAGGTAAAATTTTGAACATCATTAGGATTTTGTAATTGATACTCGGCATAGGCGGCAGCTTGCACATCATTAAGTAAACCAATCGGTTTATCAGTATGCTGTGCAATGCTATCTTTTAATGGAAATTGGGCTAATCCACCCAAATTTTTAGGGTTAAGTGCGGTCAGAATGCCTTGATTAATAATGCCTGTTGAAGCAACGGCGACATAATCAAACTGTCCTTCATATTCTTTTAGCAACTGAGCAAGGGTTTGATGCATTGCTTGCGCAGCATCATCTTGTGGCGTGGAAATCTGTTTTCGCTGTTGAATCTCACCATTTTTCACTATAGCAGAAGCGATTTTCGTGCCACCAATATCTAATGCCAAACAACGCTGTAATGTCTGACCACTATCCACTGTTAATGACATATCTTCTTCCTTTATTTTTTTGCTGAATGAATGGCTTCGGTAAACCAACTTACGATATGCTCTAAGCGAGTTAATGCAGAACCTACTGTCACACAATAAGCACCAATTTCAATTGCCGTTTTCGCCAACTCAGGGGTGTTATAGCGTCCTTCTGCCATGACTCGACAACCTGCTGCTTTCAAATCTTTAACTAATTGATAATCAGGCTCTTCCGGCACAGTGCCACCGGTGTAGCCAGACATCGTACTGCCCACAATATCAAAACCGAGTTTTTGACAGTACAAGCCTTCTTCTAAATTCGAACAATCCGCCATGGCTAAACAGCCTGATTCGTGTATTTTTTTGACCGCACTTTCAATATCTACGGGTCTAGGGCGATTTGTCCCATCCACGGCGATAATATCTGCACCAGCTTTCGCTAAATCTTCAATATCATGCAAAAATGGGGTAATTCGTACAGGGCTGTCAGGTAAATCACGTTTCACAATACCGATAATTGGTACATTCACGGTAGGGCGTGTTGCTTTAAGATTTTCTATGCCCTCGATACGCAAGCCCGCTGCGCCACCAGCAACAGAAGCCTGTGCCATGGCCGCCACGATTTCTGGTTTATCCATCGGGCCATCATCGACAGGCTGACAAGAAGCAATAAGACCAAATTTGATTTTATCTAAGACTTCATTATGTGATAATTTCGACATATAAACTCCTACATTAGACAGTAACACTTGGTTTCCTTTTGGCTTTTTGGTCATTATAGTAAAACGCAGTAAAACTTGCACCATAAAAAAATATTTTTTGAAGTACAATTTCAAAATTTGTGATCGGCTTCTCAATTTTGAGATAAAGTTGCCACATTTGTACAAAATATTTTTTTTTACTTTAGAATATGAAGTAATACTTCATTACTTATAAATAGGAGAAAAAAATGAATGTGTTAGGTTATGCGCAAAAAATTGGGCAAGCCTTAATGGTACCTGTTGCTGTCTTACCAGCAGCGGCTGTACTGATGGGTATTGGTTATTGGCTTGACCCAGATGGCTGGGGAGCTAACAGTCAACTTGCTGCATTTTTAATTAAATCAGGCGGTGCTATCATCGATAACATGGGCCTGCTTTTTGCCGTTGGTGTTGCTTTCGGTTTATCTAAGGACAAACATGGCTCCGCTGCACTTTCAGGTTTAGTGGGTTACTATGTGGTAACCACTCTACTTTCACCTGGCAGTGTTGCTCAGCTACAACATATCGATGTAAGTGAAGTGCCCGCCGCTTTCGGGAAAATCAATAACCAATTTATTGGGATTTTAATCGGGGTAATTTCGGCTGAACTTTATAACCGCTTCTATCAAGTGGAATTACCAAAAGCCCTTTCCTTCTTTAGCGGAAAACGTCTCGTGCCGATTGTTGTCTCTTTTGTTATGATGCTTCTCAGCTTCGTATTGCTTTACATCTGGCCATATATTTTCGGCGGTTTAGTGTCATTCGGTGAAAGCATTAAAGATTTAGGTGCAGTTGGTGCGGGTCTTTATGGTTTCTTCAACCGTTTACTCATTCCGGTTGGCTTACACCACGCATTAAACTCAGTATTCTGGTTTGACGTAGCCGGTATCAACGATATTCCAAACTTCTTAGGTGGTGCAAAATCACTTACTGAAGGTACGGCAACAGTTGGTGTAACGGGTATGTATCAAGCCGGTTTCTTCCCTGTCATGATGTTCGGCTTACCGGGTGCGGCATTAGCGATTTATCTCAGTGCTAAACCAAGCCAAAAAACGAAAGTTGCATCCATTATGCTTGCAGGTGCATTTGCCTCATTCTTTACCGGTATCACTGAACCATTAGAATTCTCTTTCATGTTTGTTGCGCCAGTGCTTTACTTCATCCACGCGGTATTAACCGGTATTTCCGTCTTTATCGCGGCGACAATGCATTGGATTGCAGGCTTCGGTTTCAGTGCGGGTCTCGTGGATATGGTGCTTTCATCACGCAACCCGTTAGCCGTTGAATGGTATATGCTAATCGTACAAGGCTTAGTATTCTTCGTGATTTACTATGCCGTATTCCGTTTTGCAATTAAAGCGTTCAACTTAAAAACATTAGGTCGTACCGAAGAAGCGGAAGAAACCACTACTGCACAACCAGCAGCGAGCCAATCTCGCGAAGAAAGAGCGGTCAAATTTATTGATGCTTTAGGTGGTGCAGATAACTTCAAAAATATTGATGCTTGTATCACTCGCTTACGTTTAAGCTTAGTGGATCAACACAAAATCAATGAAGAACAGCTTAAGTCTCTTGGTGCAAAAGGTATCGTGAAAATTGGTAACGATGGCTTACAAGTGGTTCTTGGACCTGAAGCTGAACTTGTGGCAGAAGCCATGAAACAAAAAGTAAAATAAAATACACAAAATGAAATACCGACTCAGAAATGGGTCGGTATTTTTTTGCCAAAAATAAAGTAAAAAATGACCGCTCTTTAGCTGAGAATTTCTCGTTCGAAGTGAGTTAAATGAAAGTTTGAAAATTGAAGATTGTTTTGAAGGGTGGTGGAACTAAGCAGAATTGGTCTTAACAGCAAGTGGCTTACTGCATCGCATCCCTGCGGGATTTCTACCTAGCCCACCATAGATTTAAAGCATCTCTGGGGTTCCAGTCTGCGATATAAAATTAAAAGATTAAGAATCTTTTAAAAGCCACTTATATATTCAGGAGACCAATCCTGACTTCCAAACAAACCACATTGGAAGGCTGTATTATGATAGAAGTCTTCCGCTATTTTGTCAATTAAGATATTTCACTAAAAGAAGTATTTTCTCACTTTTTGTATAAAAATTAACAAAGGCATTTCAACTATCACATCAATGTAACAAAAATAAAATAACCGTCTGATTAAAGACGGTTATTTTTGCTATCGAGTGCCGTAAACAACAATGGTTTTGCCGTGCGCATGAATGAGATTCTGATCTTCCAGCATCTTAATTATTCGCCCTACGGTTTCACGTGAACAGCCCACCATTTGACCAATTTCCTGACGCGTAATTTTAATCTGCATACCATCAGGATGAGTCATGGCTTCAGGTTGTTTTGCTAGATGCATAAGCGCCTGAGCAATACGCCCTGCCACATCTAAAAAGGCCAGGTTAGTCACTTGTCGAGACGTGTTTTGCAAGCGTTTTGATAACTGAGAAGTAAGGAACATTAAAATCTCAGGATTAATTTGAATAAGCTGACGATATTTTTTATAGGAAATTTCTGCAATTTCACAAGGGGTTTTGGTTTTCACCCAAGCAGAACGTTTCGAACCTTCGTCAAATAAACCCGCTTCACCAAAAAATTGTCCGGCACCTAAATAAGATAAAATCATCTCTTTGCCTTCATCATCTTTCGATGAAACCATCACACTTCCTTTAATTAAGAAATATAAAATATTCGCATCTTCCCCTGCATGGATTAAGGTCGATTTTGCCGGATATTTATGCAAATGGCAGTGAGTTAGGAACCAATCCAGAGCAGGATCGCGCTGCTGATCATCGTCTTGTAACTTTTGTTCTTCAAGTAATTCTACATCTTCTGACATATAAGCTCCTATTGATTCATTTTAGAAATTCCATTTTATCTTTGATATCAATGGATTCATGTAATTCTGACCAAACAATCACTGCACTTCCATTGTGAATCTTATTTAGTAGGTGTTGTTTTTTTTGTTCTAAAGAAAATTCGTGTGAACCATAATCGGTGCCTTCCCTAAGTACCACACTTTCCACAATATTTTCTAAGGTTTCTGTTGGCAATTCTTGCCACGGAATAATCATATATTTATCAACTAAAGTCAATTAAGCAAAAAGCGGTTCGAGAAAACGCCATTGCTGTTCAAAACTTTGATTTGCGCCTAAACGGAAGTTTGTGCGGACATAACGCATAAACTGTCCTTCACAAAGCGTCACTAAATGCCCCGCAATAATACGTTCATCGACATTAAAACCGCGCCCTTCGCGTAATTTTCGCATTTGTAAAATATTCACAAATTGCATTTCAAGGCGATCGAAGAATTGGGCAACACGAGCCTGTAAAAGTGGCTCTTCAAACATCAAGGCATGTCCGGTTAAAATACGTGTCAAACCAGGATTTTTACGCGCAAAGTCGAGGATCATCTGCATAATGTCACGCACTCGATTCATCGTATTAGTTTCATTACGAATCGATGTGGTAATACGGCTAAATAAATTTGCTTCAATATTATCGATCAACGCTTCAAACATTTTGGTTTTACTTGGGAAGTAACGATAAAGTGCCGCCTCTGACACCCCCACTTCTTCCGCCAAACGCGCTGTTGTCATACGCTCCATTCCGCGTTCAGAATGCAGCATATGGGTAAGCACCGTCAACACTTGTTGCCGACGTTCTTTTACTGTACGTTTTTCGATTTTTGGCGGTTTGATTTCCGCGGCAATCTCATCAACTTCTACGAGAGATAATTGTTCTACCATAGTTTATTTTTTACCTGAATGACCAAAACCGCCCTCACCACGTTCAGTTTCGGTAAATTCGCTGACAATATTGAATTCCGCTTGTACTACTGGCACAAACACTAATTGTGCAATACGATCGCCAACTTCAATTTTGAACGGTTCATGGCCACGATTCCATACAGATACCATTAATGGACCTTGATAATCTGAATCAATTAAGCCCACTAAGTTACCTAATACGATACCGTGTTTATGGCCTAAACCCGAACGAGGCAGAATCACTGCTGCAAGGTTCGGATCGGCAATATAAATTGAAAGGCCTGTTGGGATAAGTTTAGTTTCACCTGGTTGAATTTCAATGCCCTCTTCAAGCAATGCACGTAAATCCAAACCTGCAGAACCTTCGGTTGCATAGGTTGGTAAAGGAAATTCGTTGCCAATACGGCTATCTAAAATTTTTACATCAATTTTTTTCATGCTTATTTATCCTTTAAAAGAAATCTGTCATACAAAAGTGCGGTCACAAAATCCAACGAATTTTGAGCCTATTTTATTTGTGATAATGCTCAACAATTTCGGTGACTAACACTTCTGCCAATTTATTTTTGTCAGCCAACGGCAACGATTTTTCGCCTGTTTTCCAAAAGATCTGTAAGGCATTTTGATCTTGTCCGAATACTTGCCCACCCGATACATCATTGGCACAAATCATATCTAAATTTTTACGTTGAAGTTTGCTCTTCGCATATTCAGCAACATTTTGTGTTTCAGCTGCAAAGCCCACAACAAATGGACGATCTTTTTCTAAACTTGCCACACTTGCGATAATGTCTGGATTTTTCACCAATTTAAGGGAAAGCTCATCGTTATCATTGGTTTTCTTAATTTTTTGCTCGGCAACTTCCGCAACTCGATAATCTGCCACTGCGGCACAGCCAATAAAGATACGATTTTTGACCGCACTTTCAAGAGAGGCTTGCCACATTTCATGGGCAGTTGTCACATCAATACGATGAACGTTTTTCGGCGTAGTCAGATTAACAGGGCCTGCAATTAAGGTGACATTTGCCCCACGTTTTGTAAAAGCCTCGGCAATTGCAAAGCCCATTTTGCCTGAGCTGTGATTAGAAATATAACGAACAGGATCGATAGCTTCACGCGTCGGACCTGCCGTAATGGTGACACTTAAATCAGCTAAATCTTGTTGAACAGCAAAAAGTGATTGAAGCGACTCAAAGATTTCAGCGGGTTCTGACATTCTGCCCGCGCCCACATCACCACAAGCCTGAAAACCACTATTGGGTCCAACAAAATGAATGCCTCGCGCAGAAAGAGCGGTCAAATTTTGTTGTGTAATCGCCTGGCGGTACATTTGCTGATTCATAGCCGGTGCGAGCAAAATAGGCGCACTTGTCGCAAGACAAATCGTACTTAGTAAATCATTTGCCATTCCAACGGTTAAACGCGCAATAAAATCGGCACTGGCTGGCGCAATCACAATCGCATCAGCCCATTTAGCCAGCTCAATATGCCCCATGGCTAATTCGGCTTGAGGATCAAGTAAAGATTGAGAAACCGCATTGCCTGAAATGGCTTGTAACGTTAAAGGCGTGACAAATTCAGCGGCGGCAGGCGTTAAAGCTACTCGAACTTCTGCGTTAGATTTGCGTAATAAACGAATAAACTCAATGGTTTTATAGGCGGCTATGCCCCCTGTAATCCCGACAACAATACGCTTTCCGCTCAAGCTCATCTGCTACTCCGCTACGACTTAATAGAATGGATATGTTTTGTGTGTTAGTACTTAACAACTTAAGGTCGCCTATTTTACTTCAAATTTCACCAATAAAAAATTTTATTTTTGCGATCGCTATACCAAAAACAAAACTGATTTCTCGCAAAGATTGAAAACATCCTGAAAATTGACCGCACTTTTTTCTTTTCATCATCTTAATATGCAGACAAACTCTCCTTTAATGCCTCGTGAAAAATTACTGAAATATGGCGTTGAAGCCCTCGAAGATCATGAATTACTTGCTATTTTTCTACGAACAGGGATTAAAGGTTGCCCTGTCATGGAATTATCACATAACGTGCTGCAACATTTTGGCTCTCTTCGAACCTTATTAAGCGCAGATAAAGAAGCCTTTTGCAAAGTAAAAGGATTAGGCATTACTCAGTTTATTCAACTGCAAGCCACCACAGAAATGACAAAACGCTATCTGAAGCAAGAATTACTGATAGAGCATGTATTTAGCGACACATCTACGGTAAAGCTTTATCTTCAAGCGGAGCTTCACCACGAAGAACGTGAAATTTTTATGGTGTTATTTCTAGATAATCAACATCGTTTGATTAAAAAAGAGCGGTTATTTTTAGGCACAATTAATGTAACGAATGTTTATCCACGAGAAATCATCAAAGAAAGCCTTTACTGCAATGCAGCCGCTTTAATTTTGGCTCATAATCATCCTTCTGGTATCGCAGAACCCAGTTATTCCGACAAACTGATTACACAAAAAATTATTGAAGCCGCTGAGTTAATGGATATTCGCATTTTAGATCATTTTATTGTCGGCAAAGGGACTTGTTATTCTTTTGCAGAACATAATCTGTTATAGTTTTAGGGAATTTGATGATTTTTTTATCGTTCATTTCCATTTAAAGACGGAAAAATCGCTTTTGGACTTGAGAAATGAAAATAAAGTCAGTATAATTTGCGACCTTTAATATAGTAAGTGGGTCGGATACTGCGACCTGACGAGGAAGCAAGCTTAGTTTTAAGCTTCATTATCCGAACCATAAGCTCGAGCTTATATTTAAATTATTGGAGATTATTATGTCTAGAGTTTGTCAAGTAACAGGCAAGCGTCCAGCTGTGGGTAACAACCGCTCACACGCGTTGAATGCGACACGTCGTCGTTTTCTTCCAAACCTTCACACTCACCGTTTCTGGGTTGAAAGTGAAAACCGTTTCGTGACCTTACGTTTAACTGCGAAAGGTATGCGTATTATCGATAAAAAAGGCATTGATGCAGTGTTAGCTGAAATCCGTGCTCGTGGCGAAAAAATCTAAGGAGCTAAAACATGGCAGCTAAAGGCGCTCGTGAGAAAATCCGTTTAGTTTCTACAGCAGAGACTGGTCACTTCTACACAACTGATAAAAACAAACGTAATATGCCTGAAAAAATGGAAATCAAAAAATTTGATCCAGTAGTGCGTAAACACGTTATCTATAAAGAAGCAAAAATCAAATAATTTTGCTGATTTGAAAAAAGCCCGACATTGTTCGGGTTTTTTTATATCACAAATTCATTACCGAGATTATCTATGCCTGAACTTCCTGAAGTCGAAACAGCCCTACGCGGTGTCAGTCCCTATTTAAAAGGTTTTACCATTGAAAAAATTGTAGTGCGTCAACCACAATTACGCTGGGTTGTCTCTCCTGAATTAACAACGCTCAAAAACGTCAAAATTTTAGATACTTCTCGCCGTGCGAAATACCTCATTATTCATACTGAAAAAGGTTATATCATTGGCCATTTAGGCATGTCTGGCTCTGTTCGAATTGTGCCGCACGATAGTCCTATTGATAAACACGATCACCTTGATATTGTAATGAATAATGGCAAATTACTGCGTTATAACGACCCGAGACGCTTCGGTGCATGGTTATGGACGGAAAGCTTAGATGACTTTCATCTTTTCCTAAAACTTGGTCCTGAACCGCTTTCAGATGAATTTAACGCCGAATACCTTTTTAAAAAATCACGCAAGAAATCGACCGCACTTAAAACCTTTTTAATGGATAATGCTGTCGTTGTGGGCGTAGGAAATATTTATGCTAATGAAACGCTCTTTTTATGTGGTTTGCATCCGATGAAATTAGCTGAAAATCTCACGCGAAACCAATGCGCCTTACTCGTTGAAACAATTAAAGATATATTAGCAAAAGCTATTATACAAGGCGGTACAACATTAAAAGATTTCTTACAACCCGATGGTCGCCCTGGTTATTTTGCGCAGAAATTGTTGGTTTATGGAAACAAAGACAAACCTTGTCCCAAATGTGGCACTAAAATTGAAAGCATGATTATTGGGCAACGCAACAGCTTTTATTGTCCTTATTGTCAGAAAAAGAAATAGGCGTTATACACGCCTATTTTTTAGAAAAAGGTACTCCAGAAATGAGAAATTGGCATGGCAAGGAAAAGAGCCGGCAGCATATTCGCTACATGGAACATTTGGATATTACAAATGCGAAAGCCTGCCGCTATCATTAGCATACCGCCTACCGCAGCAAAATCACCTCGCATTTCAGGTGTCACGAAAGGAATAATAAACACCGCAGAATAAGCTAAAATCACTTGAACTAATGTTTGTGGCACAAAAATACTCGCTACAGAAATGCCAAGCGATGTAGCAAAGATCATCGCCGTGAAGAAATCTAGAAAGGATTTCACAATAAGAATATCAAAATTCCCCGTCATCCCCTCATTCATCGCCCCGAAAATCCCTGTTCCACTAAATGAAAATAAAATCACAATTGCAACAAATTTAGACAAGAACTCTTCTTGGCTATGCATGCTACTTGGTGTATCAGGGAACATCTTTTCAACAAGGCCTTTCGCTGATGAGGCAAGCCTATTTATTCCGTGTTCTAATAAAAGCAATTCCCCGATTATCGTCCCTAATAGCACCGATAAAATCATTGCCGGCATATTGGTGGTTTTCGCCACCATCACAATACCCATCCCCATGGAACACAAACCAAAGATTAAGGTTAGATGAGTGCGTAAACGCTCTGGGATGCGCCCACCGAGTGCGGCCCCAATAACTGCGCCACTGATAATCGCCAGTGCATTAATATAAGGTCCGATAATCATATTCTTCTCCGAGTTAAGTTCTTTCTATTATACGAAAAACAGGATGAAAATCGACCGCACTTTTAACAATAAAAAAGGCATGGTTTCCCATGCCTTTTATTCATTAACAATAAATTACCAGTGGTAACCTGCACCAACTGCTACACCCACTTTACCTTGTGTATCGCTAGTACCGGCTAAACGAATAATGATTTTACCGTTGTCTGAAATACGTGACATACCTAATGCCACTGCATTTTGACCTTGGTAATTACCCGCTGCCACAGATACCATGCTCTTACCTGGAATGTAAGCTTGTGGTAATTGAGACGCCGCTAACGCGCTTGCTGTACCTGCATTTACACGTTTACCTAACTTGTTCACTTGACCATTTAAGTGGTTGATCTTGTTATTCATGTCAGCTTTTACTTCGTGTAATTGGCTGCCGTTTACCGCATCAGTACTGTCTGCTGCAATGCGTCCTGGTGCAACATTGGTAATTTGTTTATTACCTGCATCAATACCATTTTTAGTCATACTTGGACCATTTTTAATGGTGACGCCATTGCCATCAATCACCGTATCACCCGCAGTGAATTTGTTTGCAGTTACGCTTTCCACTTTAAGGTTTTTCTTGATACCTACACGAACATTACCGCTCTTATCAATGTTTGTCATCACATTATCGCCACCATCAAACTCACTCCAGTTTGTGTTGCTATCTGCGCCTTTCACATTGATTTGGCTATTTAATTTCGCACCGTAAACATCGCCTACGTTTGCGCCAAATTTTAAGCCATCACTTAATGTTGCGATAGTTTCACCACCAAAGTTCATACGATTTGGTGTTTTACCATCCAAGTTTGGTGCTGCACCTTTACCACTTACCACTGTAATTGGCGTTGAATTATCGCCTTCGCCAAGATTGATTGTAGTCGTGTTAACGGTTGCTGCCGTCACATTTTCAGCTTTTAAATCTTTGGTAGTAGAAATAGTGAAATTCATGCCATCTTGCTTAATTTTGACATTTTGTCCAGCAATATAAGTCACGGTATTACCTGGGCTTACCTTTTGAACAGTTTCACCTTCAGCTTCACCACCGTCTTTATTCACAGTGACATTCCAACCAGAATTATTGATTGCATTTGCAACTGTGGTTGCATTCACCAATTTTGCTCCATCTACAGGTGCATCAATTTTTCCTGTTGTATTAGGTGTTAAATCAGTGGTCGCTACAGCATTATAAAGTTGGCTACCGTTTATCGCATCTTTGCTATTAGCATTAACATCACCATCTGCAACATTAGTGACTTTATTTCCACCTGCATTCACGCCAGTATTAGAGATTGATACCGTTTTATTTGGATCTTTAACTGAACCATCTGCATTCAAGTTATCCGCTTTATTAACTTCAACACCTGCTGGAGTGATTTTTGTCACATCACCTACGGCATCTTTAAATTCAGCGCTATTTAAACCTTTTAAATCTTTAGCTAACTGAACTTCTAATGTATCAGTGCCATCTGCTTTAACATTGATATTACCTGCTGCTGATTTAAAGTTTGTTGACTCTGCTTCAGCTACACCTTCACCTTTAATTTTCACTAAGGTATTCAGTTTATGTTTGTTTACTGTACTTTCATTATTACCTGTAAACTTCAAGCCATCATTTAAAGTAGCAACACTTTCACCGTTTACATCTAAACGCGGTTTCTTAGTTGTATCGTCACCATCTACACCAGCAGGCCCCTCTGCGGTCTTAATTGTAAGTGGATTTGCGCCATCTTTGCCCGCTAGACCGATTGAACCATCTTTTCCATTGAGTGAAACAGAAGAACCATCTTTACCTTTCACATCTAATGAGCCATCACTGCCCGGTTGACCATTCTCTGCTTTTTCGCCTAGTGTCATGTTATTCGCTGTAGCAATTTCATAGCCATTTGCAATCTGGGTTACTTGAATATTTTTACCTTGGTTAATTGCAAATGTTTCATTGCTAGTAATACGTTTATCTGCCTCGGAAAGAGCCGGTGTCTCAGTACCATTCGTCGTTAAATTAAAGCCCATACCATCAATTTTCTTATTGATTGTATCGCCTAATGAATATAATTGACTACCGTTTACAGCCTCTTTGCTATCCGGTGCTACATTACCGTCTGCCACGTTGCTAATTTTGTTACCTGCAGCATCAATACCTGATTTAGTCACACTTGGGCCACCAGTAATCGTCAAACCATCGTTATTAATGGTTGTATCACCTGCTGTTACATTACCTGTAGCATTAACATTAGTCACATTAATCGTGTCATTTAACTTAAATGTTACATTATTGCCATCTTTAGTGATTTGAATGTTGTCATTAGCACTTCTTAAATCGACTGTCCCATCTGGTGCGATATTAGATTTATTTTCACCGGTATTTACTGATAGATTCCAACCTTTGTTAGCAATCTCTTTCACTTCTTTCAATTGTGAAACATTCACTGCATCAGTGTCATCGGTACCTGCTGCAACACCTGTGATTTTTTTGTCACCTGCATTAATACCTGATTTGGTTACACTTGGTCCACCGTTAACATTTAAACCATCGTTATTAATGGTTGTATCACCTGCCTTGACGCTATCAACTTTAAGATCTTTGTTTAACTTAACTTGAACACCATTAGGATTCGCTTCAGTGGTAATATTATCATCACCAGTAATTGCGACTTTATCACCTAATTTCTTAACATCAGACTCTTTAGTATCACCTGTAAACGTTAAACCTTTAGTGTTAACGGTAGTATTCGCATCAACACCTTTTTGAATATCATCTTTTGTTGCTTGAGAAAGATCGACAGCATAATCTGTTACGTCTACGCCATCCGCATTTTTAGTCGTGCCGTTAGTTGTAACAGAAACTGCAGCTGAACCATTTGAAACAGAGGCCGAAACTTCTCTATCAATTTTCTGACGAGTTGCATCATCAATTTTAACTTCAATACCATTGCCAGTTGCGACTGTCGTTAAACCATTTGAACCTGTGATATTTAAAGATTGTGTTGCGAGATTAACCTCGCCAGCCCCTGTATTACCTGCTGTAGTCAGGTTGATGGCTTTAATGGCGGTATCAACTGCCCCACTGGTTACAGCCTTATTATCCCCTGCTGTAACGGCAGTTGATTTATTTAACGTAAATGTCACATTGTTTGCATCGGCTGTACTTGTAATATCGGTACCATCACCTACAATGCCTAAAGATTCACCTAATTTTTTGACCGCGCTTCCGGTATTACCCGTGAAAGTAATTGGCATGTTACGCACCTTATTAATTGCGTCAGTGACATCACCTGCCGTAGCAATATTATTAGGATTTGTAGCTGTTGCATTACCAGTTGTCGTATTAGTCGTGATATTTGTTGTATTCACATCAAATTTCACAATAGTGCCATTTTCAGCATCAGTTACATTTACTGTGGTTAAATTACCATCTTTAAAGTTCACAAAACCATTGTTATTGATACGTGATTTAGAAGTACCATTTTGTTGTACGTTAAAGCCACTATAAGTTAATACGGTATAAAGCTGTGAACCGTTAATTGCATCAGTAGAGTCTGCAGTAACACGGCCCGCACCAACATTTTGAATTTGACGTTCAAAACCCTCTTTACCAACAGAAACAGCACCAAGCGAATTATTAGCTAAACCAGCTTTAAACTGTTTATTTTCACTCACGCCATTATCATTTTTGAAAGCGGCTTCATGGGCTGTTCCACCGAAAATATTGCCACCTGCCACACTATCTTTACCTAACGCAACCGAATTTTGCACCGTTGCATTAGCTGATGAACCAATCGCTACACCATCAGCTGCCGAGCCAGCTGCGCCCTTACCGATAGCAATAGATGCTTGTTCTGAAGCATTAGCATTATTACCTATTGCGATACCATAAATGCCACTAACATTTGCATTTGCCCCCGTAGCAACGCCTGCATAAGCAGAAGAGGCAGTATGGCCAATGGCCACGCCTAACTCTTTAGCATCTGTATTAGAACCTAGTGCTGTCGAGTTAGTAACGGCTTTAGCATTTGTACCCACTGCTGTAGCATTACCACCATTAGCATGGGTCGCAAAACCAATCGCTGTAGAATTTGAAAAATTACTGGTTGCATTATTACCTAATGAAACGCCATTAACTGCACTTGATTTCGCATCTGGGCCAATTGCAATAGAATTAACTGCCGTTGCACCATTATTATTTTTATTTCCCTCAACAGTCGAATTAACCGAGAAATAACGAATTTTTTCAATTTCTGCCATCGCAGCATAAAGCTGAGAACCATTGATTGCATCAGTCGAGTTTGCAGAAATATCACCTGGTGATAAGTTGATGAGTTGACGTTCATAGCCTTTTTTACCAATGGAAACAACGTCCCCCGCGATAGTATCAGCACCACCAGCCCAAGTATAAGTTGTCCCTAAAATAGTACGAGTAGTATAGGCAACCCCCGCTTTATCCGTCGCAGAACCGCCACCAATCGCAACAGAGTTTGCAAAAGTTGCATTAGCTCCTGTACCAACAGCGACAGCATTCGTTTTTTGAGCTGCAGCCAATGAACCTAATGCTAATGAAAGATCCCCAGATTTTGTTTTTGTTCCTAATGATACAGCAGCCTCACCAGCAATCGTATTCATCCAACGGGGAGTTTGAAGATCCCCTCCAGTTAAATCTTTAAATGCTTGTTGAACCGTTCCCGTTTTATCTTGGCCATTAGTATTGATATAAGTCGTTTGTGTAGCCGCTGCTTTATCAGTATCATCCCCACCAATCGCAACCGATGCATTACCATAAGAAATAACATTACCGCCAATCGCAATTGATTGATCGCCTCGAGCCCATGCACCCTCAGTAATAGAATTACCACCAAATGTAGCCGCTTTATCAGCTCTAATGCCAGCTCCAATAGCAATAGACTGGTTTACTCGTACAACAGAAGTGCTATCGCCAACTTGAGCATTTTGACCGATGAGAATATTACGACTACCCGTTGTTCCACCATAATTTCCTGTGCCATCACCAATCAGCACACTATTGTCATAACGACCATTTACGCCATAACCAATAGCGGTAGTACTTCCACCGCTTGCTGATGTGGCACTGTTCCCAACCGCAATACTAAAAGGATGTACATTTGTAGGCGCATTGCTTCCATCCCCCACAATCACGTTCGCTTGCGCCGGCATCATCACTGCAGATAAAGAAAGTGCAAATGCAGAAAGTTTGAAAAGAGAAGATAAACGTGTTTCGCTTGATACACGTTGTTCGGAGTTAGAAGAAGCTTTTACGGCTCCTTTCGCTAATTCTGATGTCACGACGAAAGATTGTGTCGTTTTGTTCCAAATAATCTTAAATACTTTGTTCATAAAAAGGTTCTCCCAAACAAATAGGTCAAGTTTCTAACACGCTCAAATAATACAAACTAAGCGAATAAATCATTAAGTTTTGGGAGTATAACTGACCCAAATATAAGATCAAGGAAATGTTTGCTTTTTACACTGTTTTTTTACAAAAAATTTACATTTTAACGTTTGCGTAACAATAGTATTAGAAAAAGCCATCTAGAGTGACTAATCACAAGGATTTAATCTCTCTCAAACAAGTAAAAAACACGATGAAAATCGACCGCACTTTTTCCTCTTTCAAGGTATTCTCCTCTTACCACTTTATCTATACCCAAACATACCTCTTTGTGAGTATTTTGATTTTAAAGTTTGATCAACCTCAAACTTTTGAAAAAAAACCTTAGGAAAACTACTGCTTTTTGGTATCTTATGCTTGCGTTGAGCTATTTTTATGAGTGAATTCAAAAGCTTAATAGGAATTGTTCGCATTTAAAATTGTTTTTTTATTCTTTCCTAATGGAGTGATTATCGTGAACGCATTGAGAAAAAGCCTTGTTTTGGCCACTTCTTTCGCAGCTTTAGGTGTGTATAACTCAGCGATGGCTGAAATGGTATACAAGCCTGTTGAACAACCTGTGGAAGCACCAAACCCTAATTTAAAAATCGAAGCAGTGAATGAAAAATTTGCTGAGAAATATCCTAGCCAATTCAATTCGTGGAAAGCGACTGAAAAAGGCGACAAAATCATCTATGCTAATGAACAAGATCCTCGTTTAATCGTGTTATGGGGGGGCTATTCTTTCGCAAAAGAATATAACGCACCTCGTGGTCACGTTTATGCAGTAGAAGATGTACGTAATATTTTACGTACTGGTGCGCCCAAAAATGCAAATGATGGCCCTCAACCAATGGCATGTTGGACTTGTAAAGGTCCAGACGTTCCTCGTTTAATTGCAGAATGGGGTGAAGATGGTTACTTTGGTGCAAAATGGGCTAAAGGTGGACCTGAAGTGGTCAACTCAATCGGTTGTGCAGACTGTCACGATACTACATCAAAAGACTTTGCCGAAGGCAAACCAGCATTACGTATTGCTCGTCCACACGTTCTTCGTGCATTAGATCACTTAAATAATGCACTTCAAGCAAAAGCAAAAGCTGAAGGTAAAGAACAAGCTAACTTAAGCTTTAACACAGCTGCTCGCACTGAAAAACGTGCTGAAGTTTGTGCTAACTGTCACGTTGAGTACTACTTCGCAGGTGATTTAAAACAAGTAACCTTCCCTTGGGATAACGGTCAAACTGTTGATGACATCGAAAAATACTACGATGATATCGGTTTCAGTGACTGGACTCACTCTCTTTCTAAAGCACCAATGTTAAAAGCTCAACACCCTGACTTTGAAATTTGGTCTTTAGGTATGCACGGTAAAAACGGCGTAACTTGTATCGACTGTCACATGCCTAAAGTACAAGGTAAAGACGGTAAAGTTTACACCGACCACCAAATCCAAAACCCATTCGATGCATTTGATACCACATGTGCAAACTGTCACGATCAAAGCAAAGAAAAACTTAAAGACATCGTTGCTTCACGTAAAAAAGAAGTGAAAGATGTAATGGGTCGTTTAGAAGATCAAGTTGTTCGTGCTCACTTTGAAGCGAAAGCGGCATGGGATGCTGGTGCAACTAAAGAAGAAATGGAACCTGCTTTAATGGATATCCGTCACGCTCAATGGCGTTGGGACTACGCAGCAGCAAGCCACGGTGGTCACATGCACGCACCTGATGTAATGCTTCGCGTATTAGGTTCTGGTATCGACAAAGCAGCAGATGCACGTGCTAAACTTGCAGCAATCTTAACTAAACACGGCGTGAAAACTCCGGTTGAAGTACCAGATATTTCTACAGCTGATAAAGCATGGAAAGTAATGGGTATTGATATCGAGAAAGAACGTAAAGCGAAAAAAGAATTCTTAGAAACTGTTGTACCTCAATGGGTAAAAGAAGCGAAAGCCAATGGCAAATTAGCTGAAGATACCGCAACAAAACAATAAAAAAAGAACCGCACTTTGTAACTAAAGTGCCGAAGTGCGGTCATTTTTAACCATATATTTGAGGTAATCAGAATGAATTTAACTTCTTTAATCAGCAAATCGGCAAAATCCCTCGCATTGCTTGCAATGCTTGCGGCAATGCCAATGGCTGCAAGTGCGGAAGAGATGGCAAAAACACCGGCCTCTCAAATCACTTATGAGCCACAATTGGATAACCAACGTGATCCAAACCAATATTGTGCGAAATGTCACAAATTTGACCAAGTTGATAAAAACCAAACCTTGGATCAATCTGGTGGTGAATTACATTTTGGTAAATTCCATGGTACACACTTAAGTCAAAAAAGCCCTAACACGGGTAAACCGATCAACTGTGTAAACTGTCACGGTAATATTTCGGAAAATCACCGTCGTGGTGCAAAAGATGTGATGCGTTTTGATGGCGATATCTTTGGTGATAAAAAACCAATGTATACCGCGCAAGAACAAAACCAAGTTTGTTTTGCTTGTCACCAACCGGCAAAACTTCGTGAAAAACTTTGGGCACACGATGTTCACGCAATGAAATTGCCTTGTGCAAGCTGCCACACATTACACCCGAAAGATGATGCGATGAAAGGTATTCAACCGAAAAATCGTGTGAAACTTTGTGTAGATTGCCACGGCGAACAACAAAAACGCAAAGCGGCAAAAGACGCACAATCACAAACGCAATCAACCGAACAAAAGGATAAATAATGACAGCTTGTTCACGCCGAAACTTTGTTTCCGGCATGGGGGCATTAATCCTTATGACGGGGACATCAGTTACCTCTTTAGCGAAAGAGGAAAAGGCGGATAAACCGAAACGCTATGCAATGGTACACGACGAAACAGCTTGTATCGGCTGTACCGCTTGTATGGATGCTTGTCGTGAAACAAACCACGTTCCTGAAGGCGTTTCACGTTTGGAAATTCTCCGTAGTGAACCTTACGGTGAATTCCCAAATCAAGAATACGAGTTTTTCCGTCAATCTTGCCAACACTGTACAAACGCCCCTTGTGTGGCAGTTTGTCCAACCGGTGCATCATTTATTGATCCTGAAACAGGTATCGTAGATGTGCATAAAGATCTTTGTGTAGGTTGCCAATACTGTGTTGCAGTTTGTCCTTACCGCGTACGTTTCATTCACCCAGTACACCGTACTGCGGATAAATGTAACTTCTGTCGCGATACAAACTTAGCAGCAGGCAAACAACCTGCTTGTGTAGAAGCTTGTCCAACCAAAGCATTAACCTTTGGTGATATGAATGATCCAAGCAGTGCAGTTTCCCGCAAAGTGAAAGAAAATCCGGTTTATCGCACTAAAGTGGAATTAGGTACTCAACCAAATCTTTACCATATTCCATTCCAACACGGGGAGCCAAGAAGATGACATTAGATTATCCTGTTCCGTTTCACACACCTAACTTGGTGTGGGATTCAACAATCGCTATCTATTTGTTCTTACTTGGTATTTCTTCCGGTGCGGTACAATTAGCGATTGCTTATAAACGTAGTCACAAATTAGAAAATCCAAGCAAAAATTGGATTATCCGAGCAGCAGCTGTTTTAGGTTCTGTGCCAACATTAATTGGTTTAACCCTGTTAATTTTCCACTTGGCACGTCCTTGGACATTCTGGAAATTGATGTTTAACTATCAATTTAACTCTGTAATGTCTATGGGGGTAATGTTATTCCAAGTTTATATGCTGTTTTTGGTATGTTGGTGTGCGGTTATCTTCAAAGAAGATATCATGGCGTTCATTCAACGTTTTATGCCAAAACTTGGGTTCGTCGGTAAAATTATCAATGTATTAGAACGTTTAACTGGTCCTGTAGAAGTCATTCTCTTCATCTTAGCTGCTGTACTAGGGGCTTATACCGGTTTCTTACTTTCAGCATTGATTAGTTACCCAATGTTAAATAACCCTGTTCTACCAGCGTTATTCTTGGCTTCTGGTACTTCTTCAGGTATCGCAGCAACCTTCTTATTTATCCTCATTGCAGGTAAATTAAAAGGTGATAGCCATGAATCACACTTCATTCACAAATTTGAAGTGCCAATTATGGTGACTGAACTTGGTTTATTAATCTGTTTCTTTGTTGGTCTACACTTCGGTGGCGGTCAGAAAGTAGTAGCATTACACAATGCACTTTCCGGCTTCTGGGGTGCAGTGTTCTGGATTGGGGTATTCTTAATTGGTATCATCATTCCTCTACTTGCGAACCTTGCCGTAAAAGACAACTTAAAATACAACAAGAACTTTATTATCCTTGTGTCAATCTTCGACTTAATCGGGGTTCTCTGCTTACGTTACTTCATCTTGTATGCAGGACAACTTACCGTTGCGTAAGGATAAATTTCTTATTTAATCAAAAGGCGTATACAATACGCCTTTTGTTTATTTAGAAGACTAAAGTGCGGTTAATTTTACGTATGTTTTTCATGCTTAAAATTAACCTTATTTTGTCAAATACAACCATTAATACTGAACAATACTATGCTCCCCGAATTCGGATTTCTCTCATTACTCTTTGCCACCACCGCGGCGCTCTTACTTTCCATCGTGCCGCAAATTGGTATTTGGCGAAATAAACCCTCTCTCACCAACACAGCTTGGGGATTAAGTTATTGCTTCGGTATTTTTACGAGCGTTTCAATCGGTATTCTTGCCTACTCTTTTGCAATGGATGACTTCACTTTGGAATACGTGGCAGCGCACTCCAATTCTCAACTACCAACATTTTTTAAAGTCGCCGCCACCTGGGGCGGACATGAAGGCTCCATTTTATTTTGGCTTTTCACATTAAGTCTTTGGTTAGTGGCTTTTGCCTTTTTCTCTCGCAAAAATGACCGCACTTTTTCTGCTCAAACCCTTTCTTTACTCGGCTTAATTTGTCTTGGGTTTGCTATTTTTATTTTGTTCTACTCCAATCCATTTGGACGTGCTTTTCCTGCCCCTTCGGAAGGGCGAGATCTCAACCCAATGCTGCAAGATATTGGCTTAATTTTCCATCCACCACTGTTATATGTGGGTTATGTGGGCTTTGCCGTTAACTTTGCCATGTCCATTTCTGCCTTAATCTTTAATCGTTCTGCACAAGCAATCGCTCGTGCGATGCGAGCCTGGGTTCTCGTTGCTTGGTTATTCTTAACATTAGGGATAGTGCTCGGTGCATGGTGGGCATATTATGAATTAGGCTGGGGCGGCTGGTGGTTCTGGGACCCTGTAGAAAACGCCTCACTTATGCCATGGTTATTGGGACTCGCACTGCTACACAGCTTGATGGTGACGGAAAAACAAGGCATGTTTAGCTACTGGACAATACTCTTTTCCCTACTCGCTTTTGCATTCAGTGTATTAGGCACATTTATTGTCCGTTCAGGCGCATTAACATCAGTTCACGCGTTCGCCTTGGATAGTTCTCGCGGTTATGTGTTATTACTCATTTTCTTCTTACTAACTGTTGGTTCGCTGAGCTTATTTGCCCTACGCACAAATAGCAATGAAAGTGCGGTCAAATTCCCTCTTATTTCTAAAACAGGGGCTATTTTAGGCTTAAATATCGTATTGACCGTTGCCACCGTCAGTACCTTCTTAGGCACTTTCTATCCAATGCTATTCCAAGCTATGAATTGGGGAAGTATTTCTGTGGGCGCGCCTTACTTTAATAGCATTTTCTTGCCATTGCTCACTTTAGTGCTTTTTGCAATGGCGGCGACGCTTTGCTTAAGTTGGTTTAAAGCCGATAAAAAACGCTTTTTCAAACGCTTGTTATTACTCATTCCCGCTGCAGTAATTGCTTATGGCATGATTTGGAATGCGTTGCAAAATGATGGTGTATTACGTTTCCATTTCTTCGCTTATGTATTACTCACCCTCGCGATTTGGGTCTTATTCGTCACTTTATGGCAAAATTGGGCAAAAGTAAGACTTGCCTATTTTGGGATGATTCTCGCACACTGCGGCGTAGCTATTGCCACAATAGGTGCAGTGATGAGTAGTTACTTTGGCAGTGAATTAGGTGTTAGACTCGCACCACAACAAAGCCAACAATTAGGCCAATTTGAGTTCCACTACGATCGTTTTTCCAATGAAATTGGGCCAAACTTTACCGCCGAAGTCGCTTTCTTTAGCGTGTCAGAAAAAGGCAAACCTTACGCTGAAATTGTACCGGAGCGCCGTTATTATGATGTTCGCACCATGACCATGAGTGAAGTGGGCTTAGATGCAGGCTTTTGGGGTGATTTATATATTGTTATGGGTGATAACTTAGGCAAAGGCGAGTTCACATTCCGCTTACATTACAAACCGCTTATTCGCTGGTTATGGCTCGGAGGCATTTTAATGGCACTTGGCGCATTATGTTCAGCCATCAATTTGAAGAGAAAACGTGATGAATAAAAAGTTTATTTTGTTTTTACCGCTGATTTTGTTATTGAGTATTTGCTTACTGCTTTTTGTTGGCTTACACAAAGATCCAAAACAAATTGCCTCAGCACTCATTGATAAGCCTGTGCCGGAATTCTATCAAGCGAATTTGCTTGAACCGAATCAAATTGTCAGCCCAAGAGATTTTCCAAAGAAACCTTTCCTACTTAATGTGTGGGGAAGTTGGTGTGGCTATTGCCAACAGGAACACCCTCTTTTGATGGAAATTTCAAAAGAAGTGCCCATTGTTGGAATCGACTATCGTGACAAACCTCAAAACGGCATTGCAATGCTCGAACGTATGGGCAATCCGTTCATACTCACTATTGACGATAGCCGTGGTGAATTTGCGATGCAATTGGGCGTAGATGGAGCCCCAGAAACCTATGTTGTCGATGAGCACGGCATGATCCGTTATCGTCATTCTGGCTATATGGATCGCGAAACATGGCTCACTGAGATCAAACCAAAACTTGATGAATTAACTAAAAAGTAAAATGAAAAAATTAACCCGATTTCTGACCGCACTTTTACTGACTTTCGCCCTTTTTGCTCACGCAGAAATGGTGGATACCTATGCGTTTAAAAACCAAGCTGATCGTACTCGTGCTGTTGAACTGGCAAAATCCTTACGCTGCCCACAGTGTCAGAATCAAAACTTAGTTGAGTCTAATTCACCGATTGCTTATGACTTACGTATTGAAGTCTATAAAATGGTAGATGAAGGAAAAACGAATCAGCAAATTATCGACACGATGACAGCTCGTTTCGGTAATTTCGTGAACTATAAGCCACCTTTCCAATGGAATACGGCACTACTCTGGCTATTGCCTATTTTGCTATTAATTGGGGCTTTTGCGTTAATTTTATTTTCCACCAAAAAATCAGAAGGCGAACCAAAACAACTCGAAAATCAACCTCATACTGACCCTAAAGAAGAAAAAAGTGCGGTCAAATTTGAAACCAAATCCGCCATTTGGGTCTTTGCAATCTTATTGATTCTTCCTTTAAGTTATTACTTCTCCCTTGATCGTTTTGAGCGTGTTCAGCAAGGTGAAAAAGAGATGATTGAACTCGCCAATAAAAAAACGGATACGCCAATGGTGCATCAAAAAGAAGATGTGGTACTCAAAATTCAAAATAAAATTCGAGAAGATGTGAATAACCCTGAGCTTTGGGCTCAGCTAGGCGATGCTTATATGCAAAATGATGAATTTGATCATGCGCTCATCGCCTATAGCAATGCAGAAAAAATTTCAGGTACAACACCCGCTATTTTAGGCCTAAAAGCGACCGCACTTTATTATCAAGCCGGTCAAAACATCACACCACAAATCCAGCAAATAATGGATGACGCATTAAAACAAGATAAACATGAAATATCGGTAATAACATTAT
Source organism: Haemophilus parainfluenzae (assembly GCF_003252725.1). GTDB lineage: Bacteria > Pseudomonadota > Gammaproteobacteria > Enterobacterales > Pasteurellaceae > Haemophilus_D > Haemophilus_D parainfluenzae_L. The sequence goes on along the minus strand of NZ_QEPO01000003.1, from coordinate 118,649 downwards.
TGGCGACTGAGGCCTTTAAAAATCATGAAGCTGAAAAAGCCAAAGCTTATTGGCAGCAATTATTAGATTCAGGTAATGCTGCCGTGGATCGCCGTACTGTCATCCAACGAATCAAAATGATAGACTATTTTGAAAAAGGGCAAGTATCACAATAAATTATGAGTCGCTATTCAGAAAATATCATTATTGGAGCTGGTGCCGCCGGCTTATTTTGTGCCGCTCAGTTAGGCAAACTGGGCAAACAAGCCACTATTTTTGATAATGGTAAGAAAATTGGCCGAAAAATTTTAATGTCTGGCGGTGGATTCTGTAATTTCACCAATATGGAAATTACGTCTGGCCGTTATATCAGCCAGAACAAACACTTCGTCAAATCCGCCTTAAAACGTTATACACAATGGGATTTTATTGCTTTAGTCGCTGAGTATGGCATTCCTTACCACGAAAAAGAATTAGGTCAGTTATTTTGTGATAACGGTGCAGAAGATATTGTGAAGATGCTCGGAGCCGAATGTGACAAATACGGTGTTCACATTCAACTACGCAGCGAAGTGAGTGATGTTGAAGCGGTTGAAAACAACCCTAAAGTGCGGTTTAAATTAAAGGTAAATGCGGTTGAATGGCAATGCCAGAATTTGATTATTGCGACAGGCGGGCTCTCTATGCCTGGCTTAGGCGCCTCACCTTTTGGTTATCAAATTGCAGAACAGTTCGGATTAAATGTGATTCCTCCGCGTGCAAGCCTTGTACCATTTACGTGGCGAGAAAGTGACAAATTCTACTCTGCACTCTCTGGCGTTTCATTAGATGTGGCTGCGACGAATCAACACAAAACCTTTACTCATCAAATGCTATTTACCCATCGTGGTTTATCTGGCCCAGCCATTTTGCAAATCTCCAATTATTGGCAACCTGGTGAAAGCATTCATTTAGATTTATTGCCTTATAACGATATTCGTCATCACCTAGATGAGATGCGTCAATCTTCGCCGAAATTGCAGCTTAAAACCGTATTAAGTCGTTTATTGCCGAAAAAATTAGTCGAACTTTGGTTAGAACAAGGCTTGATTCAAGATGAAGTGATCGCAAACTTAAGTAAAGTGCGGTTAGAAAATTTAGAGAATTTAATCCACAATTGGCAATTTATTCCTAATGGCACTGAGGGCTACCGAACGGCTGAAGTCACGATGGGGGGCGTTGATACTCATGAGATTTCATCCAAAACCATGGAGGCGACAAAGATTAAAGGTCTCTATTTTATCGGTGAGGTGTTGGATGTTGTCGGCTGGTTAGGTGGTTATAACTTCCAGTGGGCATGGAGCTCTGCAGCCGTTTGTGCGATGGGAATTGCTGAAAGCTAATATTTCTCTGTATTAATTATTTTCATCATGAGTGAAAAAATCATTACTTTGATCATGAAATATCCTTACGTTAAAATTATCATGCTAAAATTAAAAGAAGGATATAAACATGACATCAAAAACACTTCCTTTCCATGCTGATACTGTGGGCTCATACTTACGTTCTCAACCTTTAAAAGAAGCCCGTGCAAAATTTGCAGCAGGCGAACTTTCTCGTGAACAATTAACGGAAGTTGAAGATCAAGAAATTGCTAAATTAGTACAAGCACAATTAGATGCAGGTATCCAAGTCATCACGGATGGGGAATATCGCCGTGCGTTTTGGCACATCGATTTCTTAGAAAACTTAAATGGCATCGAAGGTTATCACCCAGAACACGGTTATAAATTTAATGGCGTGGAAACCCAACCTTACAATACACGTTGCTGCGGTAAAGTCTCTTGGAATCCTAACCATCCATTTATCGAACATTTTAAAAAATTAAAAGACATTGTTGGGGATCGTGGCGTTGTAAAATATACCATCCCTAGTCCAAACCAATTAATGTATCCAATCCAATGGGATACTGGCGTTTATGCGACACGTGCAGAATTTGCCAAAGATGTTCAGCAAGCTTATAAAGATGCGATTAAAGCCTTCTATGATGCAGGCTGTCGTTATTTACAATTTGATGATGTGTATTGGGGCTCACTCTGTAATAATCACTTAAAACCAGAATTTGAAGCGGATAAAGCACAAGCGCTTGAAAATATTCAAGTTGTATTAGCCGCTAAACCAGCAGATATGGTTATCACAACGCACGTTTGCCGTGGCAACTTCCGTTCAACTTATTTACTAACTGGCGCATATGACCCAATTGCGGATGCGTTATTCGGCCAAACTCAATACGATGGCTATTTCCTGGAATATGATGATGAACGTTCTGGTGGTTTTGAACCATTAAAACATTTTGCCAATAATCCACACAAAGGCCGTGTTGTATTAGGTTTAATCAGTTCAAAATTCCCGGAATTAGAAGATAAAGCGGCTATTAAAACTCGCATTAAAGAAGCGACACAATATGTTCCGCTTGAGCAGCTTTGCTTAAGCCCACAATGTGGTTTTGCTTCAACAGAAGAAGGGAATATCATGACGGAAGCACAGCAATGGGCTAAAGTTCGTTATGTTGAAGAAATTGCCAAAGAAGTATGGGGTGAAGATTAATTCTTTCATACCTATGTTAAAAACATGCTGTTTTTAACCGCACTTTTATCGACTGAGAGCGTAGCAATACGCTCTTTTTTATTGCATCCTTTCAACAAATAAAAAAAGCTGATGTTATTTACATCAGCTTTTTCATGATTAATTTATCACTAGATTTGCGTTAAATCGACATTTTTCGTTTCTTTTGAGGCTAATAATGCTAACAAGGTTAAGAATGCATTAATAGCTAAATAAATCCCCACGCCCATTAAGCCATAAAGCGCATTGATTTTTAATGAAATCATTGCTGCAATGGTTGCCCCGATAATGGATGCAATGTTGTAAGCTAAAGAGGCACCAGAATAACGCACTTCTGTTGGGAATAATTCAGGCAATAACGCTGCCATTGGGCCAAATGTCATGCCCATTAATGCCATACCAATAACCAAGAAAGCAAATACAGAAGCTGGTGTACCGTTTCCAAGGAATAATGGCATACATAATGCAAAAATTAAAATGCTGACCGTTGTCCAAATTAACCATTTACGGCGACCGATTTTATCTGCATAAAGACCTGAAATACTGATAAAAATCGCAAAAACAATCGCGCTCATTAAAAGTAATCCTGTGAAGGTATTAGCAGGAATACCTAACCCCATAGGATAGCCCGCTTCTGAAAGCGTTGCCGGTGTACGAGAATACGCTTGAGCAAAGGCAGTCATAATATAAAACAAGGAATAGGTTGCCACCATGATAAATGTACCAATCACCATCGGTTTAAAGTGTTTAGTGAAAACCACACTCACCGGTGCTTTTAATTTTTTCCCTTTTTCTTCCGCTTCAACGAAGACATGGCTTTCATGTAAGGTTAAGCGAACATATAACCCAACTAAAACTAAGGCTAAAGAAGAAACAAACGGGATACGCCATGCCCACTCAACAAGGGCTTGTTGCCCCCAGAAATAGCTCACTAAGAAGAAGGTCGCATTAGCCACAAATAAACCTATTGGCGCACCTAATTGAGGGAATGTACCATACCAAGCACGTTTTCCTTCTGGTGCATTTTCTGTTGCCACTAAAGCAGCACCGCCCCATTCACCACCAAGACCAATACCCTGACCGACTCGGCAAATACATAACAAAATCGGTGCCCAAATACCAATTTGAGAATAAGTCGGCAATAAACCGATAACGACCGTAGATCCGCCCATTAAAACCAAAGAGGCGACCAAGGTTTTCTTACGACCAATCTTATCACCAAAGTGCCCAAATAAAGCTGAGCCAATCGGACGAGCAAAGAACGCTAAGGCTAGTGTTGAAAGAGAAAGCAAATCATCTGAAAGGGGATCGCCACTATGGAAGAATTGCGTGTTAAAAACTAATACTGCCGCAGCGGCATAGATATAATAATCGAAGAATTCAATTGCGGTACCCACCATAGATGCTAAAGCAACCTTAAGTGGATCATTACGAAGTTGTGAGGACATTTTGCTTCCTTAAGAGTCAAATAAAATGAAAGGGCTAAATCCTAGCATTTCCCTTAAGGTTGAGCAATTTTTAATACGATATTTTCGATTTTTTCAGCAAAATATGTCGGATTTTCTAAATGGGCATTATGACCAGCATCAGGAATAAGCGTTAAATTGAGTTGATTAGCTTCAGCCATTTGACGAAACTTCTGATCTCGTTCACCACAAAAATAAAAAAATGGCAGCAAACTTGACCGCACTTTTTCTCTAAAATCAGGCTGTTTGGCAAGGCTAGTGGCTAATAACATTCGGCCAATATTGGCCCCACAATTGGCTTTTCGCTTTTCAATTAATGCCTTACGTTGCTGTTCATTTAAATGAGAAAAAACAGGTTGTTGATACCAATCTTCGAGCACGGTTTCAGGCTTTTCATGGAAAAAACGCTCAGCCCACATTTTGTCATTAACTAGACGGCTTTGTTTTTCTTGTTCAGATTGTAAGCCTAAATTAGCCCCTTCTAAAATGACTGCCTTTAAATGCCCTATTTTCACTTTCGCTTGTAGTGCATAATATTGTGCGATTCGTCCACCAAGTGAATAACCAATTAAGATATAAGGCTCATCTTTTATGAGATGTTGAATTTGTTCTTCAAGGAACTGAGCGGTTTGCTCAAAATCTTCAACGGCAACAGCTTTATTCTCACCGTGAAACGGTAAATCGAGAGAGAAACAACGAAAGTGCGGTAGATTTTCGATAACTTTTTGCCAATCTGATTTCGTACCTAATAAGCCATGGAGAAAAACAAGATTCATCATAATAATGCCATATAAAGAAATCCCCTCTATATAAGAGGGGAAAGAAATTATTCACCAATCACCGCGTGGCTGATTTGTTCAATCAAGCGCTTATAGGTTGCGCTGCCATCACTTGGGTTTGTTTTGATTTCAATTAATGTCGCACGGCGGCGAGTATAAGCTTGTTTTAACACGGAGCTTAAATCTGCCCAGGTGTAAGGCAAGGCATATTTTAAACCAAACATTGCGGCGACTTGAGAGAAATCACCATTATGTGGCAAGCGATAGAACTGCTCTTTTACCTCTTCATCCACCGGCAACATATCAAAGATCGCACCACCATTATTGTTAATCACAAAAATAATAGTCGGTTGAGTGACATTCTTAAATAAGGCTAAAGAGTTCAAATCATAAAGTGTGGACGTATCACCAATCATGGCTACCACTGGTTGATCGGCTCCGATACCGATACCTGCAGCTGTTGCTAATAAGCCGTCAATCCCGCTTGCACCACGATTGGTGAAAATTGGGTATCCTTCTGGTAGTTTCGTTAACGCATCAACCAAGCGCACAAAAAGGCTATTTCCTAAGAACAAAATACCGTTGTAAGGTAAAACACGCTCAATATGATGTGCTAGTGAGGCTTCATTAAGATTACCACCGACTTGTTGCTCGATAAAAGTTGCACAGAATTTTGAAAGCGCGAGTGGTTCGAGTAACCAAGGTTTTTGACGCAATGGCGGGTGTGCACGCAACCAATGATGAGCTTTGGCGTTAAAGCGAGTTTGCGTATGGTGGTTTGGATCAACTGCATTTTGACTTTGCTCCACCACCCAAAATTCGCCTTGGAATTCCGATAAGAATTGGTTAATCCGTTTACTGATAAAGCGAGAGCCAAATTGAATCACGATATCAGCTTGAAGTAATTTTTGCTTCACAGTTTGGTTTGCTAGCCAAATATCCGCATAAGGCATGAGAGGTTCTACACCTGATTGAATATCCGTAAGCAAAATCCAACCCATGGTATTTGCCCATGAGTTAATACCCATTGCTTGTTCAGGCGTTAATTGCCCTGCCACAATCACACCACGTTTCGTACGCCAAGTATCCCAATTCTCGTGCATCAACACTTCTTGCTGTAATGGTTGATGATCAACCCAATTTTTCGGCTGACTTAACCAACGTTGAATTGGCATTAACCATGGATGACCGTCAATTTCTTGCTCTTGAGCATTATAAAGTGGCTCTGCAAAAGGCACATTGATATGCACCACGCCTGGTTGTTGTTTTTGTTTATAGCAAGCTTGTTCTAACGTAGAAATTAACCATTTTGCCGCATAATCTGCTTGAGGTTTCGGTAAATTGACACTTGCCACTGGGTAATCAGCAAACATATTTTGTTGCACGATCGCTTGATTTGCACCACATTCCCACAATTCAGGTGGTCGATCGGCAGTAAGAATAATTAAATTCACGCCTGTTTGGCGAGCTTCAATAATCGCTGGATATAAATTTGCTGCCGCAGTCCCTGAGGTTACAATCACGGCAACAGGTGCTTGCGTGGATTTTGCAATACCCAACGCAAAAAAGCCTAAGCCACGTTCATCAAAGTGACTATGGCACGTTGCTCGAGAGGCATTTTGTAAACGCACAGCTTCTAGCGTTAAAGGTGTTGATCGTGAACCTGGCGCAATACAAAAGTGACTCACCCCTTGGCGAACCAAGGTTTCTAAGATCACCTTTGACCAACAACGATTAAATACGCTTACAGACATTCTTCTTATTCTCCGTTATTCTCTGCAAACAGGGAAATGAGCCCTGCCGCTTTACGTTCAATTTCCAACCACTCTTCTACAGGTTGTGAGCCTTCTACAATACCGGCTCCAGCAAATACACGCACTTGTTTTTCTTCGATAAAAGCCGAACGAATGGTGACACAAAATTCTGATAGATGTTGATTCATCACACCTAATGTACCGGCATACCAACGACGATCAAAGGTTTCTATTTCAGCCAAGGCTTTCTTCGCTTGCTGCTGTGGTAAGCCGGATACAGCCGCCGTTGGATGGATCGCTTTCAGCAAATCGGCATCCGTACAAACTGCGGTCAATTTTGCTTGCATTTTTCTAATTAAATGCTGCACTTTGCGTAGTGACTTTAATGCGACATCATCAACAGTAATTTGTTCCACTAAGTGACTGATATTTTGTGAAATATCTTCAACCACCAACCAGTTTTCATTGAGGTTTTTTTCATCATTTAACAGCCAATTCGCACGTTCGTCATTTTCACTCGGATTATCACTAACAGGTGCTGTCCCTGCAAGCGCTTCCGTGAATAACTGACGATCATCACGTGCAAATAAGCGTTCTGGTGTCGATCCCACAAAACAGTTTTGAGCATTATCTGCCCATAAAAAATGGTAACAACCACTATTTTTTGCTTGGCTTGCAGCAAGAAAATCTTTTCCGTTTAGCTCACCCTGAATACCAAACACGGTTTCATTTGCCAAAACGAGCTTAGTCAATTCACCCTGTCGAATTCGAGTGAGTGCTTGATTGACCCAGTTACACCAGGTGTCTTGATTCGCTTTTGGCTCTACACTTTTGATGGTTAATTGATTAAGCGGTGAAAGTGCGGTCATTTTTTCAAATGAATTCAAAATCATTTTTGCCGAATCAAGCTCATTTGGCTCAACAAAAACTGAAACCACGCTCTCACCATTTTGCTGTTCAATTAAAACTTGCGGCAAAATAAACTGACTTTCACCTTGGAACTGTAAACCGCCCACTAACGGGAAATTGTGATCTTGAATAAATTTCTGTGCTAAATTCACATCTGAAAATGACCGCACTTTCCCCACCGCTGCGACGGTTTTATCTTCATCACGAAAACGTAAATAAAATTGTGGATAAACAAGCTGTCCTTTCATCCATGCCAAAAGATCAACCCCCAATTTCATCTTCATCTGAAGACGTGCAATAGCGGGTTGCTGATCAGTTATCGCCAAAGTTTCAAATTGGCGAATTAGCTCAGATTTAGCTTGTTCTAAAGGGCCCATGAAAAATAATAAAACACAAAAAAATTAGCCCATATTCTACCGCACTTTAATACATTCAAAAAATTTTTTTATTAAATCTTTTCAAGATAAGAATTTAAGCGTAAATTAGACACAATTTTTGAATGAAAATCTAATTATCATAGGATGTTACTAATGAGATCTTTTCCGAAATCAGACAAATTAGAACACGTTTGCTACGATATTCGTGGACCGGTTCACAAAGAAGCTTTACGCCTAGAAGAAGAAGGCAATAAAATTTTAAAACTTAATATCGGCAACCCTGCCCCATTTGGTTTTGAAGCGCCAGATGAAATTTTAGTCGATGTAATCCGCAACTTACCTTCTGCACAAGGTTATTGCGATTCCAAAGGTTTGTATTCTGCACGTAAAGCTATCGTGCAATACTATCAGTCTAAAGGTATTCATGATGCGACAGTAAACGATGTGTACATCGGGAACGGTGTATCTGAATTGATTACCATGTCCATGCAAGCCCTTCTTAATGATGGTGATGAGGTATTGGTTCCAATGCCGGATTATCCATTATGGACGGCGGCGGTAACGTTAGCGGGCGGAAACGCGGTGCATTATTTATGTGATGAAGAAGCGGGTTGGTTCCCTGCTATTGATGATATTCGGTCGAAAGTCAATGCCAAAACTAAAGCTATCGTAGTGATCAACCCGAACAACCCGACGGGTGCGGTTTATAGCAAAGAGTTACTCGAAGAAATTATCCAAGTTGCACGTGAAAATAATCTCATTATTTTTGCGGATGAAATTTATGACAAAATTCTCTACGATGGTGCTGTCCACCATCATATTGCAGCCCTTGCACCAGATGTATTAACCATTACATTCAATGGCTTATCAAAAGCATATCGTGTTGCGGGTTTTCGTCAAGGTTGGATGATTTTAAATGGGCCGAAACAACATGCTAAAGGCTATATTGAAGGCTTAGATATGCTAGCGTCTATGCGTTTATGTGCAAACGTACCAATGCAGCACGCCATTCAAACAGCATTAGGCGGCTACCAAAGTATTAATGAATTTGTTCAACCGGGCGGGCGTTTACTGGAACAACGTAATAAAGCCTATGAGTTACTGACTCAAATCCCGGGTATTAGCTGCGTAAAACCAATGGGGGCGATGTATATGTTCCCGAAACTCGACATCCAAAAATTCAACATTCATAGTGATGAAAAATTTGTGCTCGATTTATTACGTAAAGAGAAAGTACTTCTCGTGCATGGTAAAGGATTTAACTGGCACTCACCGGATCACTTCCGTGTGGTGACACTTCCTTATACCGGTCAATTAGAAGAAGCCATTGGCAAATTGGCGCGATTCTTAGAAACTTATCGTCAATAATAAAAAAGAGCGGTTAATTAACCGCTCTTTTTTTATTTCATGATTTATAACTATGCCCAGAAATAACGCACCACATGGAAGAAAATAGGTGCGGAGAAACAAAGTGAATCCATTCGATCTAAAATACCACCATGGCCACTGATCATATTCCCCCAGTCTTTCACACCCATACTGCGTTTCATTGCCGACATCACGAGTCCACCTAAGAATCCCATTAAGCAAATTAACAGACTCATTAAAAAGGCTTGCCATGCATAAAATGGTGTCATCCAATGAAGTAGCATACCTAATAAACTTGCGCTTAATACCCCACCAACAAAACCTTCTACCGTTTTGGATGGTGACAAGGTTGGCGCAATTTTATGTTTACCGAAGAGTTTACCCCAAACGTATTGCAACACATCACTTGACTGTACTACCAAGATTAAGAAGATCATTAATAAAAGATTTTTTCCTTCATAACCTGAGATATCAAGTGTCAATAAAGCGGGGATATGTGAAATACAGAATACGCTAATCATCAATGCCCACTGAATTTTCGTAGAACGATCTAAGAAATTCGCTGGGTCACCCAGTAATGCTGAAAGAATCGGTAAAAATAAGAAGCCATATACGGGAATAAAGATAGTAAACATACTAAACCAATCAATGGCGACTAAAAAATATTGCAATGGCAAGATCACATAAAAACAGGCTGCGAGTGCAAGATGATCGCCTCGACGAATATTCAACAGAGAAAGAAACTCACGCAATCCCATAAATGAAATAATCAAAAAGAGCACAATCACGCCATAAAAGCCTAATAAGCTCGCAATAAAGATAATCCCAATCATCACCCACCAAGCATTGATGCGTGCGTTTAGGTTATCAATAACACTGTTAGGTGTATCCACGCCCGATCTGCGTTTTAAAATATATCCCACTGTGGAAGCAAAAATTAAGGCGATGAATAAACCACCGAAGAGTTGCCATATTTCCGTCATCATTTACTCCTAAGATTTGCCTTTTTCACTGATGTTTAAACTTAATAATGCCGATTGCGCACGTGTTAAAAATTCACCTTTAGTCTCATCTGTCCCAATTTTTAATGGTTCACCGACATAAAGATCACATAACAACGGGATCGGTAAAATAAAGCCTTTTGGTAAAACATTATTCATATTACTAATCCAAACTGGGACAAATTCACAATCAAGATTTTCTTTTGCTAGATAATACAAACCACTTTTAAAGGGTTGGAGAGGCAAATCATCATCCATCTTACGAGTTCCTTCAGGGAAAATAATCAGGGAGTCATTGACTAATGCTTCACTCATTTGTCGTATGGCGGCTTTTGGATCTTGGTTATTACGCTCAATGAGTAACATATTGAAAACTTTATAGGCTAAAAAGCGACGAATTGCGCCTTTCGTCCAATAGTCTTTGCCTGCAACAGGGCGGGTTTGCTTTCTCACTTCATAAGGCAATGAAATCCAAAGCAAAATAAAATCCCCATGACTATTATGATTGGCAAAATAGACACGATGCCCCTCTGAAGATTGTTCAGCAATTGCTGCTTGAGGTCGAACACCTGTAATAAAAGAGGCAAAACGACACAATAAAAAATCGATTAATCTCGCGATCATATTTACTCCTATTACTCTGCCACTTCCGCTAATCCATTTTTTACTCGCTTAATACAAGTCACGATGAGCAAGATAATCAGGATATTGGCTACCCACCAGAAAAGTGAATGCAAGCTACCATTCACCGCATAGAGTAAACCGAGTACACCAAACACAAACGCACGATCGCTTTTACCCATTGGACCATCATAACGACGCGTTTTGCCTTGAACTTGCCCCAAAATACCACATAACTCACTCAACGCGGCAAGCCAAATAATACCTGAGATTTGAATACCATCAAAAGGTGCGACAAAAGCAAAAGGAAGGTAAAGTGCTGCATCAGAGACGACATCAGTAATTTCATTAAGATACCCCCCTAATCGACTTTTTTGATTGAATTCACGTGCAAGCATTCCATCAATAGCATTCAACGCCATACGCAAAAATAACCAAATAGGGATAAGGAAGAAAAGAGAAGAAAATGTCGGAAATAGTGCGAGAACCACACCTAATAAAATAGAAAGTAAGCAAGCAATTAGCGTAACTTGATTTGCTGTTACGCCTTTTGCCGCTAATTGCCTAACTAAAGGCCGAAGTAAATTCTGAAATTTGGGTTTTAAGGCATAGATACTCATCTACCATCTCCTTGTTTTTATTAGTAAACATAAAAATTTCGCTAATAATAGAATAGTATAGAGTATTACTCAAGTTTTTATTCGTCCATATACCCCAAACTTCTTAAGGCGCGTTCATCGTCCGCCCAACCAGACTTCACTTTGACCCAAAGTTCTAGATGTACTTTATTATCAAATAAGCGTTCCATGTCAGCGCGCGCTTCCATACCAATGGTTTTAATTTTTTGTCCTTGAGCACCAATCACCATTTTCTTTTGACCTTCACGCTCAACTAAAATCAAACCATTAATCTCGTAAGTACCACGCTCATTTACTTTGAATTGTTCAATTTCAACAGTCACAGAATAAGGTAATTCCTCACCGGTAAAGCGCATCAATTTTTCACGGATAATTTCCGACGCCATAAAACGTTGTGAACGATCGGTCACGTAATCTTCAGGGAAGTGATGAACGCCTTTACGTAAGGACTGACGAACAATTTTCTCTAATTGATGCACGTTATTACCACGTTGTGCAGAAATCGGCACAATGTGTGCGAAATCAAACTTACTGCCTAATTCTGTAATGAATGGCAATAAATCATCTTTATTCTTAACATTGTCAACTTTGTTGATAGCGAGTACAACAGGCGCTTTGGCATTACGTAATTTGTTTAACACCATTTCATCATCAGCATTCCAATGTGTGCCATCCACGACAAAAATAATAAGATCCACATCCCCGATTGCCGAGCTTGCTGCACGGTTCATTAAACGGTTAATCGCTCGTTTTTCTTCAATATGAAGCCCCGGCGTATCTACGTAAATTTCTTGGTAGATACCTTCCGTTTTAATTCCCACAATACGATGACGTGTAGTTTGCGCCTTGCGAGATGTAATCGAGATTTTTTGTCCCAAAATTTTATTTAACAGGGTAGATTTCCCTACATTTGGGCGACCTACGATAGCGATAAAGCCACAATAGGTCTCTTGTTCTTGATTTAATTCGGTCATTTAATTTCCAATGTTTTTAAGATTTGTTCTGCGGCCGCTTGTTCTGCTTTACGGCGGCTAGAACCTTTCGCAATAAAAGTGCGGTCAATATTGGGTACGTTTTTTACTGTACATTCCACGGTGAAGGTTTGGCAATGTGCTTCACCTTCAATTTTTATTACTTCATAGGTTGGTAAAGCGAAATGCTTACCTTGTAAATACTCTTGTAAACGCGTTTTTGCATCTTTTTGGTTATCGCCAGGCTTAATTTCAGCCAATAAGGTTTTATACCAACTACGCACAATATCTGCCGCTTTATCAAAGCTTGAATCCAATGCCATTGCGCCAATTACCGCTTCAACACAATCGGCCAAAATAGATTCGCGACGAAATCCCCCACTTTTCAATTCACCTGAACCTAAGGACATATAATCTCCAAGCTCAAAATTACGGGCAATCATCGCCAGAGTTGGCTCTCGAACTAATGTTGCACGCATTCTGCTCAGTTCACCTTCATTACAACGAGGGAATTGATGATAAAGCGCATCAGCAATGACATAATTGAGAATCGAATCACCTAGAAATTCTAGGCGTTCATTATGTTGAGTGGAGGCACTGCGGTGTGTCAGTGCCAATTTTAAATTTTTTAGATCGGAAAATTGATAACCAATTTTTCGTTCTAGACGATCTAAATGATTCATATTAATTAATTTTTGTAAAGAAACGGTCTAAACGGAAGCCTGTAGGCCACTCATTTGGTTCTTTTTCTAAACTCATCCAAATATAAGTGGCTTTACCCACGATATTTTTTTCTGGTACAAATCCCCAAAAACGGCTGTCATCACTATGATCACGGTTATCACCCATCACAAAATATTGCCCTTCTGGCACAATCCATTCTGCAGTAGGTAAGCCTTCTTGTGGATAGAATTCAATCCCCGAATAACGGCGCATTGGCTCCACTAAAATACTGTGTGTCACGTCACCGATTTCCAAATATTCCACTTGCGTTGGGAATGCTGGATTTGTAGGTTCTTGTTTATATTCAAACGCTTTAGTTTGGCAATCTACTTCGCAAGGTTTGCCATCTTTGCCATAAACCAGTGTTAAAGCACTTTTTTCAACATCAAGGATAATGCGGTCACCGCCTTTCCCTACAATACGTTTAATGTAATCTACCCCAGACATATTGTTTTTAGATGTTAATGCAAGATTTTCAGCATAAGCCGCTCGCGTTGCCCCTAAACTTGTACGAAGTAACGCTTGTTCCGGCGCTTTAAACACGATCACATCACCACGTTCTGGTTTATTACCTTCAATAATCGTATTTTGGAAAATGGGGTCTTTAATACCATAAGTATATTTATTAACAACGAGGAAATCCCCTACGCGCAACGTCGCTTCCATTGATCCTGATGGAATTTGGAATGGTTCAAAAATAAATGAACGCACAAGGAATACCACGGATAACACAGGGAAAAGCGAAGAAATAAATTCTGAACCTTCTGAAATAGGCTCAATTTTCGCTTTTTCTTCGTCTGTTAATGCTTTGCCTGAACGTTGTTCTGCGCGTGCAATTTGACGACGACGTCTTGGCATCACGGCAAAGCGGTGATAGCACCATAAAATGCCGGAAAGTGCGGTTAAAATCAGCAATAAAATACTGAATGTGTTAGGCAGTTGGAAATAATCTAACGCTTTCCAACCAGCAAAGCCTACGGCTAACAACAGAATAAAAAATACATTCGACATTGCTCTACTTTCCTATTTATCTTTACCTACATGTAAGATCGCTAAAAACGCTTCTTGCGGCACTTCCACGTTACCTAAAGATTTCATTCGTTTTTTACCTTCTTTCTGTTTCTGTAAGAGTTTTTTCTTACGGCTCACGTCACCACCATAACATTTTGCTAATACGTTTTTACGCAATTGTTTTACCGTTGAACGCGCAATAATGTGGTTACCAATCGCGGCTTGGATCGCGATATCAAATTGTTGACGTGGAATCAGTTCACGCATTTTTTCAACTAATTCACGACCACGATAAGGGGCATTATCTTTATGAACAATTAATGCTAACGCATCAACACGATCACCATTGATCATGATATCCACGCGTACCATGTCCGCTGCTTGGAAACGTTTGAAACCATAATCCAAAGACGCATAACCACGCGATGTTGATTTCAAGCGATCGAAGAAATCTAAGACAACTTCGCCCATTGGGATTTCATAAGTTAACGCAATTTGGTTACCGTGATATACCATATTAGTTTGTACGCCACGTTTTTCCACACAAAGGGTAATCACGTTACCTAAGAATTCCTGTGGCACGAGCATATTACACTCTGCAATCGGCTCACGAATTTCTGCAATATTATTTAATGGTGGCAGTTTTGATGGACTATCCACATAAACCACTTCACCATTGGTCATTTCAACTTCATAAATTACAGTTGGTGCTGTGGTAATCAAATCAAGATCGTATTCACGTTCTAAACGCTCTTGAATGATCTCCATGTGTAAAAGCCCCAAGAAGCCACAACGGAAACCAAAACCTAAAGCCGTTGAGTTTTCTGGCTCATAGAACAGCGATGCATCGTTTAAGCTTAATTTACCTAACGCATCACGGAAAGCCTCATAATCGTCAGAGCTCACTGGGAATAAACCTGCATAAACCTGTGGTTTTACTTTCTTAAAGCCTGGCAATACATGGCTTGCTGGATTATGTTGATGAGTTAAGGTATCCCCTACTGGTGCCCCTAAAATATCTTTAATCGCACAAACAACCCAACCTACTTCGCCGGTATTTAATACGGTCGTATCCACTTGTTTTGGCGTGAAAATCCCTAAACGGTCGACGTTGTAAGCTTGTCCTGTGGACATTACTTTGATTTTGTCACCTTTACGCAACACACCATTCTTAATACGAACTAATGACACCACACCTAAATAGTTATCGAACCAAGAGTCAATAATCAACGCTTGTAATGGTGCATCAGGATCACCTTCTGGCGCGGGGATTTTCGCAACAATTTCTTCTAATACATCTTCGATACCCACACCGGTTTTAGCCGAACAACGTACCGCTTCCATCGCATCAATACCCACGATGTCTTCAATTTCTTCTGCAACACGTTCAGGATCTGCTGCCGGTAAGTCGATTTTATTCAAAATCGGCACTACTTCTAAATCCATTTCAATGGCGGTGTAGCAGTTTGCCAAGGTTTGGGCTTCAACACCTTGTCCCGCATCTACAACTAACAATGCCCCTTCACAAGCCGCAAGAGAACGCGACACTTCATAAGAGAAGTCCACGTGCCCTGGTGTATCGATAAAGTTTAATTGGTATGTTTCACCGTCTTTGGCTTGATAATTTAAAGTTACGCTCTGCGCTTTAATGGTAATACCGCGCTCACGCTCAAGATCCATGGAATCCAACACTTGCGCTTCCATTTCACGATCCGAAAGGCCTCCACAGGTCTGAATTAATCGGTCAGAAAGGGTCGATTTACCATGGTCAATATGGGCAATAATAGAAAAGTTGCGAATATTCTTCATAAATAGATTAGTTTTCTCAAAAATCATTAAATTTAACTGGCGGATTGTACCTGAAAAGCGTGGAAATCGCTAGGGATGAAAGGGAAAAGTGCGGTCAAATTTTCAAACCTTTTAGATAAAACAAAACCCCGAATTACTTCGGGGTTTCTTTTTTCATTCAAACTGAAATTATAGGCTTTCAGTGAAAGTACGAGTAATAACGTCACGTTGTTGTTCTGGCGTTAAAGAGTTGAAACGTACTGCGTAACCAGAAACACGGATAGTTAATTGAGGGTATTTATCCGGGTTGTTTACAGCATCTTCTAAAGTTTCACGACGTAATACGTTTACGTTTAAGTGTTGACCACCTTCAACTTTAACAGTTGGTGCTACGTTTACCGGTAATTCACGGTATTCGATTTGGCCTAATTCGCTCACTGCTACTACTTGGTCTTCTGCGAATTCAGCTTTTGCACATAAACAACGAGCTTCATTTTTTTCGCTGTCTAATAACCAGAATGAGTTTAAAAGATTGTCATTTGCTGCTTGAGTAATTTGAATACCTTTGATCATAAAGTGCCTCCTAATTTGGCGGTTGTATATTTATTAAACTGTGCAAATTTTATCAAACTATTTGAAGAATTCAATTAATTTTGACCTAAAACAGGTTCTTTTTTCTGACTAATTTTTAAAAATTGATCTAGATTAAAGTTTCTGACACTGCAAGGCCTCAATACACTATCTCATTTAACAAAATATTAACATAACTTCAGATAAAGCCTTTCTAAGCAATTTCATTTATAATGTACTCAAGCTTATCCAATAAGGAAATACAGAATGAAAACCTGGACAGATGTTATCGGTCAAGAGAAAGAAAAACCTTACTTTAAACACATTTTACAACAAGTCCATCAAGAGCGACTCGCGGGAAAAACCATTTACCCACCGCAAGACGAAGTGTTTAATGCCTTTAAATATACGGCATTTGATGAGGTGAAAGTCGTCATCTTAGGGCAGGATCCCTACCATGGACCAAATCAAGCGCACGGTTTAGCTTTTTCGGTGAAACCTGAGGTTGCTATTCCGCCTTCTCTACTGAATATGTACAAAGAATTGGCTAACGATATCCCAGGTTTTAAAATGCCAAATCATGGCTACTTGGTGAAATGGGCGGAGCAAGGTGTACTGTTGCTTAACACCGTGCTAACGGTAGAACGTGGCATGGCACATTCACATGCTAAATTTGGTTGGGAAGTTTTTACAGATCAAGTGATTGCAGCACTTAATGAACACCGTGAAAAAGTCGTATTTTTACTTTGGGGAAGCCATGCTCAGAAAAAAGGGCAATTTATTGATCGCAATCGTCATTATGTTTTAACTGCCCCACACCCTTCTCCACTTTCGGCACATCGTGGTTTTCTAGGATGTCATCATTTTTCTAAAACTAACGAATATTTAAAACAAAATGGTTTAAGTGAAATTGATTGGCAAGTTTAAGATTGCGACTCAACATCAAGCGGGAGATTCTTTTCCCGCTTTTCTCCCTTTTTCTGCTCTCGTCTTTTTTTAAAAAAATCACTCAATTTCTGACCGCACTTTTCTGCGAGCACGCCAGTGGTAATTTCTAATGTGTGATTCATTTTATAATCATCAAAGAAGTGAAAGCGAGAACCTACTGCCCCCGTTTTATAATCTGATGCACCGAAGACTAATCGCTTAATCCGGCTATGTAAAATAGCACCCGCACACATGGTACAAGGCTCAAGGGTGACATAGAGTGTAGTATTGAGCAGACGATAATTTTGAATATTTTGTGCGGCGTTACGCAATGCGACAATTTCAGCGTGAGCGGTCGGATCATTTTCAATGATAGATAAATTCCAGCCTTCACCGAGAATATTTCCCTCATCATCTACCAATACCGCCCCAACAGGAATCTCGCCAAGTGCTTCTGCACGATCGGCAAGCATCAGGGCGTGTTGCATAAATTTCTCGTCTAAATCTGACCGCACTTTGAATGCCTAAACAGAGAAAGGATATTTGATTGGTTCGTGAGATTGATAACCCACCACCTTGAAATCATCCATCGTTACCCAAGTTTCAAGATCTTCAAGGGTTTTAATATCAGGATTAATTTCTAATTGTGGTGAAGGGAATGGTTCACGTTTTAATTGCACATCACGCATTAACTCAAGTTGGTCTTCATAAATATGCGCATTTACAATTTTATGATATGCCTTACCCGGTTTATTACCGGTAATTTGCGCCATCAAAGCAAGAAAAGTAAAGACCTGAATTTGATTGAAGTTTAAGCCAAGTGGCACATCACAAGAGCGTTGGTAGCTCGTTAAGTGCAATGTATCACCTACTAAAGAGAAAGTATGTGTGTGCATGCAAGGACGCAAACAGCCTAGGTCAAATTCGCCTGGGTTGAAGAAAGTCAGAATTTCACCGCGGTCATCAATCCCTCGGCTTAAATTATTCACAATTTTACGAAGTTGATCGATGGTTTCGCCATTCGGTTTACACCATGCTCTGCCTTGTACGCCATAAACGCGGCCCATATCATCGGTGCCTTTACGATGTGGATTGGCAAGCCATGCTGCATTTTCATTGGCATTTGCATCCCACGTTTTGGTGCCAAGCTTACGGAAATCTGCCGCATTATCATAACCACGAATATAACCTAAAAACTCCGCAATCGCTGCTTTCCAATAGCTTTTACGCGTGGTAATTAAGGGGAATTGATTATTGGCAACATCATATTCTAAATCCGCATTAATCACCGTCAGGCAACGCTTGCCAGTACGCTCGTTAGCAACCCACTCACCTTCATTTACAATGCGTCGGCAAAGATCTAAATATTGTTTCATAAAAAACTCCTTAGTGATGAACCGCACTTTTCGAGCGATTGTATGCCCATGCCATAATTAATCCACCGCCAATAATCATCGGCAAACAAAGGGCTTGTCCACGTGTCATGATGCCTAAGAAAGATTCCACTTCTGGCTCACGGACATATTCAACAATAAAACGGAAAATACCGTAACAAACCAGGAATAATCCAGCTACTGAACCCACAGGACGAGGCTTTTTAATAAAGACATTCAGAATAATAAACAACACGAAACCCTCTAAGAACGCCTCATAAAGCTGTGAAGGATGGCGCGGTAATAACAATGGATCATTTGGGAAAATCATGGCCCAAGGCACATCCGTTTCTCGTCCCCAAAGTTCTAAATTGATGAAGTTACCAATTCGGCCCATCCCTAAACCAAATGGAATCAAGGGCGCCACGAAATCTGCCGTTTGCCAAAAGCTTCTTTTTTGAGAATAAGAGGTCCAAATCATTGAGATAATCACCCCAATTAATCCACCATGGAATGACATTCCGCCTTCCCAAACACGGAATAAATACAGCGGATCTTGCACAAAATGATCGAAGTTATAGAAAAAGACATCACCAATGCGACCACCTAAGAATACGCCCATAAAGCCATTAAAAAGTAACGTATCCACTTGATCGACCGTCCAACCACTATTCGGTTGATTTGCACGACGAACAGCTAACCAGCGGGCAAAAATGAAACCTAATAGATACATTAAGCCATACCAACGCAACCCTATATTGCTATCACCTAAAGTGAAAATAGTCGGATCAAAATGTGGAAGCATCAAAAATTCTGAATTCATAACATTCCTTATTTCATAAACATATCAACTGCGATCGCAACTAATAGCAAGGCAAAGCCTTTTTTCAAGGTTGGGACAGGGAGTTTGGAGGTGGCGGTTGCCCCTAGTTTAGAAGTAAAGAATGAAGTACCCGTAATACCAAGCACGGCAGGTAAATAAACATAACCCAGAGAATAATCTGGCATGGCAGGATTGCCCCAACCACTCACCATAAAACTCAACATGCCTGATAAACCAAGAAGTGCCCCACAGAATGCGGAAGAACCGATGGCTTTTTTCATATCAATGCCGCGGGAATTTAAAAATGGCACGATAAAACCACCACCGCCTACGCCCGCTGCGCTTGATGCCATCCCAATTAAAATACCACCGATAACAGATGCTTGTGTTGTTAAAGGTTTGGTTTTCCCTGTGTTTTTCTTAATAGAAATCACCATTTTTGCCGCTAAATACACAACTAAACAGGCAAAGATTTTAGCTGATACATCACGATCAAGCTTGCCAATAAACAAACCAGAGATAAAGACCGAAATCATGACCATCGGTGCCAATACTTTAACTGCACTCCAAACTATATTGCCTAGTTTATGATGACGCTGTGCAGAAGAAAATCCAGTAATCACAATGGTCGCAAATGAAGTCCCTAATGCCGTGGACATCAACAAGGGTTCAGGCACGCCTACCATCGGCAATAAATAGACTAAAGTTGGGACGATAATTAACCCACCACCTATACCAAATAATCCGGCAAGAAAACCAACAACAGACCCAACAATCAAACAAAGCAGAATAAAAGTGAGCATTATTGTCCCCTTGATTTATAAGATGAACGTTTTTGATATTTAGAAAAACCATTTTTACGCAGCGCATGATAAGGTTTATTTGTCTCATGCTCTTGCGTATTTTCAAGCAATGTTTTTTCGTTGCCAAACATCACTTGAGCAAACTCTTTCATCGCTTTGCGATAAACATCTTTCTTAAAGGACACTACCTGACGTACGGGATACCAAAAACTCACCCAACGCCAACCATCAAATTCGGGTGATTTTGTTGTGTTCATATTAATATTTTTTTCATCACCCACTAATTGCAACAAAAACCAACGTTGTTTTTGCCCAATACACATGGGTTTGCTGTCATAACGCAGCAATCTTTTCGGCAGCTTATAACGCAACCAATGTTTAGAGGCATAAAGCACCTTCACATCTTTGGGTTGCAAGCCAACCTCTTCATATAATTCACGATACATGGCTTGTTCGGCACTTTCGTTATCGTTAATTCCACCTTGCGGGAATTGCCACGAATTCTGCCCGTATCGTTTAGCCCAAAGCACCTGCCCTTTGCGATTACAAATGACAATGCCTACATTTGGACGGTAGCCATCAAAATCGATCACTATCGTTCACCTTAAATTTTGTACAAAAATAATTTACAGATTGTTTCATAAATTCGCTTTTTTATCAACCGAATGGGCATATTTACCCTATTGTGGATAACTCTGTGGGTAACACTTGGATAATCTAAATTTAACTGTGTATAAAGATCAAAAATCGCTTTTCACACTTCACTTTTTTCATTTTTGTATAACCTTTAATCAAAAATTTTCCAAAAAAAATGACCGCACTTTTTCTCATCAAAGTGCGGTCAAAAATTCAGCCATTTTTTAGTTTAAACATTCCTTGTTTGGTGAAGAAATAATAGCTGTGAGTTATTCAATATTTCTGTGGATAAAATTGTGATTGAGCAAATGGCGAGTGTTGCATAACTCTTCTCAGCATTTTAGCCTCAATTTTAGAGAGAAAATTTTCTCTTTAATTTCATTAAGATAAGGCTTATTCCCAGAAATTATCTTACTCACATTCAATCAAAAATTTTAGTGATTATTTTTTATCCAAGCCTTTTTTGACTAACGCTAAATAGCGTTCCCACTCAAAATATTGACCCGGATCGATCTTACGACCTGGCGAAATATCGCAATGACCAACGATACGATCGAGCGTTATTTTCGGATAAGCTTGCATGATATCTCGTGTTAATGCAGCAAGCACTTGGTATTGTGCCTCTGTAAAAGGCTGTTCATTACTGCCCTCTAGCTCAATACCAATCGCAAAATCATTACATTTATCGCGTCCTTCAAAGCAAGAAAGTCCCGCATGCCATGCTCTATCATCGAAACTCACATATTGCGTCACCTTGCCATCCCGTTCAATTAAACAATGGGCTGACACACGAAATTGATAAATCTCTTCAAAATAAGGATGAATAGTGGGATCGAGTTTTCCTTGGAAAAAATCATCTACATATCCCCCACCAAATTGTTCTGGCGGTAAACTGATGTAATGAATGACGAGTAATGAAATATCCTCTACATCAGGACGTTCATCAAAATGGGGTGAAATCACTTTTCTTGCCTGGCTTAACCAGCCATTTTTTATCTTATTCATCTGTTTTTCTGCGATTAAATTTCATTTTTGCGATCGAGATCGCAAAAAAAGTGCGGTCAGTTTTACTTTCATTTTTCCCTTTTAGACAATGTTGCCGCCAATTCTGGCATTTTTTTATTCAACCAAAAGGAAATTTAATTTAATGAAACTGACTTTTTCTAAACCTTTACATAAAGGTTTTACGTTAATTGAATTGATGATCGTAATTGCGATTATTGCTATTCTCGCGACGATCGCCATTCCGTCTTATCAAAATTATACCAAAAAAGCGGCTATCTCCGAATTGTTACAAGCTTCTGCACCTTATAAATCTGATGTGGAACTATGTATCTATAGCACCAATGCCCCAACAAACTGTTCAGGTGGCTCAAATGGAATTGCTGCAGACATCACAACCGCAAAAGGCTATGTCAAATCCATCACCACGAAATCGGGGGTGATTACGGTGACAGGAAATGGTGCATTAGATGGGATCAGTTATTCTTTAACGGCGACAGGTTCAACCTCATCAGGTGTCACCTGGACAACCGCTTGCCCAAGCAATGCAGATTTATTCCCTGCAGGTTTCTGCTCTTCAGCTAAATAGCGAAACATGGCTTATCAAGCAATCGCAAAAAATGGCGAGATTTACCAAATCTCGCCACAATATTGGCAACAAAACCAACAGCAACAAGCATTGCTGTTACGTTACTTTGCACTCCCTATTAAAGAAGACGAACACCATTTATGGCTTGCAGTAGATTCGCTGAATAATCTTGCAGCTTGTGAAACCTTTGCTTTTTTAAGTGGAAAATTAGTTGAACCGATTTTATTTGAAACGGCCCAACTTAAACAACTTTTACAATCCCTTGCACCGAAAGCCAATCAAATAGAAGAGCAAACGACGTTTTATCATCATTCAGAAGATGAAAGCACTGCCAATTTATCTAATGAAGATGAACCTGTTATTCAATTATTAAACAGTGTTTTTGAAACTGCCCTACAAAAAAATGCCTCCGATATTCATTTAGAAATTCAGCCAAATGGGCTCTTAACTCGTTTACGTATTGATGGCGTACTCCAACCACAGCCGATTATCAGTAAATCACTCGCCAATCGTGTAATTTCTCGTTTAAAACTCTTAGCCAAACTGGATATCAGTGAAACTCGGCTACCACAAGATGGCCGCTTTCAATTCAAAACGACATTCTCCGATATTTTAGATTTCCGCCTTTCTACCTTGCCCACGCATTGGGGAGAAAAAGCGGTATTACGGTTACAACAAAATAAACCTGTTCAGTTAAGTTTTGCTGAACTTGGCATGACAAAAAACCAACAAAATCAATTTCAACATGCACTCGGTCAACCTCAGGGTTTAATCCTCGTGACTGGGCCAACGGGAAGCGGAAAAAGTATTTCGCTTTATACTGCACTTCAATGGCTCAATACGCCAGATAAACATATCATGACGGCAGAAGATCCCATTGAAATTGAATTGGAAGGTATTATTCAAACTCAAGTAAATCCACAAATCGGTTTAGATTTTAGCCGATTACTTCGTACATTTTTACGGCAAGACCCCGACATTATTATGCTTGGTGAAATTCGAGATGAAGAAAGTGCATTAATGGCATTAAGAGCAGCTCAAACCGGCCATTTAGTGCTTTCGACCTTACATACCAACGATGCCCTCTCAGCAATTTCACGCTTGCAACAACTAGGCATTCAATCTCATGAAATTGAAAATAGTCTCTTATTAGTTATCGCACAGAGATTGGTGCGTAAACGTTGTTTAAAGTGCGGTCAACATTTTAGTGATTCTTGCGATTGCCATCAGGGGTATCAAGGGCGTATTGGGGTGTATCAATTTTTACAATGTGAAAATAACTGTTACCAAACTGATTTCGATTCACTTTATCAAAGTGCATTAGAAAAAGTAAAAGATAACATCACCGATCTTGATGAAATTCAACGTGTGTTAGGTAAAAAATAGGAGTCTCTATGGCAAAGCAAAAACTCTTTTATTTCCAAGCCTATGATCAGCGACAACAATGGCAAAAAGGTAGCCTTGTTGCTCAATCTAAACAAGCCGCACAATTTCTGTTAATTGCAAAAGGTTTTAGTCACATTCGCTTGCAACAAGATTGGCAACTTAATCAGAAACCGAAAAATGCAGAAATCAGTGCTTTATTGAATCAACTGGCTACATTGCTCAGTTCTGCCATTCCATTAAAAAATGCACTACATATTTTGCAAGACAACTGCACACAATTGGGTTTGCATCAGTGGCTTAGCGCCTTAATTGAGTTAATTGAAAGTGGTCTTCCGTTTTCACAAAGCTTGGAAATACAAGGAAAGTATTTAAACTTTCAAGAGATTCAACTTATTCAAGTGGGAGAAATGACAGGAAAACTGGCAGAGGTATGCACTAAAATTGCAGAACGTCGAACGCAATCATTAACGCTTCAACGCAAATTACAAAAAATTATGCTTTATCCAGCCATGGTATTAGGTATTTCGCTTTCACTTACGTTGATTTTATTACTCTTCGTTGTACCACAATTTGCTGAAATGTATGGCGAAAATTCCGCTGATTTGCCTACATTAACCGCCGTATTATTAGCTATGTCTCAATTCCTACAACATCATTTTGTTGCGTTAATGATTGCCTGCACTTTCGCTATTTTTATGTTGAAGATGGCATTAAAACATTCCCTTTGGCTAAATCAAAAAAAGAATGCACTAATTAGCCGCATGCCAATTTGGGGCAATATCATTTGCCTTTCTCGCCTAATCAGTTTTAGCCATAACCTCCAATTAATGCTTCAATCCGGAGTGGCATTAACGCCAGCCTTAAATAGCTTCCTCCCCAAACAACAAACCTGGCAAACACAACGTACCTTAAAAGGTGATATTCTGCTACAACAAGAAGTGCGGTCAATTTTACAGTGGGTTTCGCAAGGTTATCCATTTTCAGAAAGTGTCAGTAGTCATCTTTTCCCAATGGAAGCACAACAAATGCTACAGATTGGAGAAAAAAGTGGAAAACTTGCTTTGATGTTGCGTCATATTGCTGATAACTATCAAGAAAAGCTCAATCATCAAATTGATTTACTTTCCCAACTTTTAGAGCCTTTAATGATGCTCATCATTGGTAGTTTAATCGGTATTATTATGATGGGCATGTATCTGCCGATTTTTAATATGGGATCCGTAATCCAATGATGATATTAGCCTTTTTCTTATTGGGTGGTTTAGTGGGTATCTTTGTTTGGCTTTATATTGATCGTTTTATCCCCAATCTACAACAAGAAATTTATCAGAACTACATCGAACTTTATCCTGAAAACAGTCCTATTTTCCATAGCGAAAAAGCAGCGATTCAATCTCAAAAGTGCGGTCATATTTGTCTTTATTTTTTAGGGTTTGGACTCTGTTTTGCTGCACTCTGTTATTTTCTTCAGGATAAATTATTTACTTTATGGCTAGCAATTACGCTTAGTCTACTGTTTGTTATCAGTTGGCTAGACTGGCATTATCAACTGATTTCACCGACACCTTGCCTGTTTTTATTTTTCTTGGGTTTATTCGGCGCACATCAAGAATTTTCAATTCTGATGCTTTCTCAAAGTTTAGAAAGTGCGGTTAGTTTTTTCGGTGTTTTTTATATTATCTATCATTTGTCTAAATGGTTTTATAAGAAGGAAGCTTTAGGCCGTGGCGATTATTGGCTCGCTTTAGGAATAGGCACTTATCTCACCATCGCACACTTACCACTTTTCTTATTCACTGCCTGTTTATTAGGCATCATAGTCTATTGGATTTCTCGTAAGTCCGTTTTACCTTTCGGTCCCTTTCTTTGCTTATCTTTAATCATCACCAGTGCAATAACCCTATAAATGTAATATATTGGCAACATTGAAAAATATTGTGTTTAGGGGATAGATGTAAAACATCCCCCCTAAATCAAGTAGCAAGGAATATTATGACTTATATTGTAGGCCTCACTGGCGGCATCGGTAGTGGAAAAAGCACAATTGCAAATCTTTTTGTTAAACTTGGTGTACCCATTGTTGATGCAGATATTGTAGCAAGAGAAGTGGTTGAAAAAGGCTCGCCGCTACTTGTTCAAATTGCTGAGCACTTTGGTAAATCGATTTTGACTGAAGAAGGCGAATTAAATCGGGCCGAGCTACGAAAAAAAGTATTTGCAGACGAAGATGAAAAAAACTGGCTCAATCATTTATTACATCCCGCTATTCGCGAAAGAATGCTGGCACAGTTAAATGCTCAGACCGCTCCTTATACCTTGTTTGTTGTTCCACTGCTTATTGAAAACAAGCTCACCACGCTTTGTGACCGCATACTTGTTGTCGATGTAAAACCTGAAACTCAGCTGGCTCGTGCGTCATCGAGAGATCATAATAATATTCAGCAAATTCAAGCTATTATGAATGCACAAGTTAGCCGTGAAGAAAGATTAAAATGGGCAGATGATATTATTTCAAATGATGCAAAATTGCCTGAAAACTTACCGCACTTAAAACAAAAAGTGCTAGAATTACACCAATTTTATTTAAGTGAATCGAGAAAGAAAAATGTCTGATGAAATTTTTGAAGTCCCCTGTCCGACATGCCAAAAGCCTGTACCTTGGACTCAGGAAAGTCTATTTCGCCCTTTTTGTAGCAAACGTTGCCAACTCATTGATTTAGGTGAATGGGCTGCAGAAGAAAAAGCCATTCCAAGTGACACAGCAGATTTTGCCATGGATCCCAATCTCAGTGATGAATGGAGTATCAAATGAGTCTTCAGCATCACGATAATGGTGAACAAGGCGAGTTTTTCTTACTCGATGAGCAAGGGAAGAAAATCGCGAAACTTACCTATTTTTATGAAACACCCGATACCATTAATGCTAATCATACGTTTGTTGATGATTCTCTTCGAGGACAAGGTGTGGCAAACAAACTCTATCAAGCCTTAATTCATTTTATCCAAGCCAAAAAGCTGACTTTGCACCCAACTTGTAGCTATATTGCAAGAAAATGGGAACGAACCCAATCTGCTCAATCCCAAGCTTAAACCTGTTAATAAGCGTTTTATTTTTAAGGATATTTTTCCGGCTTCGTGCTATCCTTAGCCCCATTTATTTCTGAGAACCTATTATTTATTATGCAAGAAAATTATTTAAGTCAGCAGCGATTTGCTGATCTTCCATTACATCCTATCGTACAAAAAGCCCTACAAGATAAGGGATTTGAATATTGCACCCCAATTCAAGCGTTATCATTACCAATTACCTTACAAGGAAAAGATGTTGCTGGCCAGGCACAAACCGGCACGGGTAAAACAATGGCATTTTTAACGGCAACATTTCATCACTTATTAACGCATCAACCTGATTTTGCTACCAATCAACCTCGTGCATTAATTCTTGCACCAACCCGCGAACTAGCTGTACAAATTAATAATGATGCAGAATTATTAGCTAAAACAAGTGGATTACGAACCGCACTTGCTTATGGTGGTGATGGCTATGATAAACAGCTCAAGGCTATCGAAGCCGGTGTGGATATTTTAATTGGTACCACTGGCCGTGTGATTGATTATGTTAAACAAGGCATTATTCGTTTAGATGACATTCAAGTTGTGGTACTAGATGAAGCGGATCGCATGTTTGATTTAGGTTTCATTCGTGATATTCGTTACTTATTACGCAAGTGCCCTTCTCCGCAAGAACGCTTAACCATGCTCTTTTCTGCTACGCTCTCTTACAAAGTGCGCGAACTTGCCTTTGAAGATATGAATTCCCCAGAATACATTGAAATTGAACCAGAACAAAAAACGGGACATCGAATTAAAGAGGAACTTTTCTATCCGTCAAATGAAGACAAAATTCCTCTCTTACTGACATTAATGGAAGAGGAATGGCCGGAGCGCTGTATTGTGTTTGCAAATACTAAACATAAATGTGAAGAAATTTGGGGCTATTTAGCGGCAGATGGCCATCGTGTGGGATTACTCACAGGGGATGTAGCACAGAAAAAACGTCTTTCATTGCTCAAACAATTTACCGATGGTGAGCTCGATATTCTCGTTGCAACCGATGTTGCAGCGCGTGGATTACATATTTCAGACGTGACTCATGTTTTTAACTTTGATCTACCCGATGACCGAGAAGATTACGTTCACCGTATTGGCCGTACTGGTCGAGCGGGTGAAAGTGGTGCGTCTATCAGCTTTGCTTGTGAAGAATATGCGATGAATTTACCGGCAATTGAAGAATACATTGGTCATTCTATTCCGGTCAGCCAATATGACCCGAATTCATTGATTAGTGATATTCCAAAACCTTATCGTTTAAAACGCAATCCTGCGCCTCAAACAAGAAATACTACGACGAGAAAAACAAACTACCGTCGTAAAAACTAAAAAGAAAAGCTGATGAACTCCTTCATCAGCTTTTTTTATGATTAATGTAATCCGACTCTTCGACGTGTAGTACGCATCAATAAGAAAACCCATGGCCATAACACACCGGATGCGATGGCACCAAAGATTTCCTGCCAGTTGAAAAATGCCCCATGCAAAGAGAATTCAACCAAGAAAATAGCCACTCGAATCGCAAAAACAAAAAGAAGTACCAATAAACTTTGGAACCAAAGAGAAAGGTTGCGCAAAATTAGGTAATATTTGGAAACAAAATAGAAAGCCACAGAAAGCACCAGTGCATGAACCCCAAGAATAGAGCCTAGCACAATATCCCATAAAACCCCGAGTAAAAATGCCCAACCAATGCTTACTCTATCGGGTAGCGCAAGCGTCCAATAAAGCAAAACTAAAACCAACCAAGACGGTTTAAAAGCTTGAAAGCCTGCTGGCCATGGGGCTAATTCCATAATTAATGCCACAACAAAGAAGCATAAAATGGTCGCCCATTGAAAAATAAAACGCCCTTGCATTAGTCTTCTTCCCTATGTTGTTGCTGATCTGGAGAAATGGGTTCCTCTTGTTGAGGCATTGTGGTCGGAATGTCAGGATCCACAATTTCTTTTCCTGTATGCGGCTGTACTCCATCCTCTTGATCATCTGTAATTTTGGTTTTACTCACTGAATGAGTTGCTTCATTAGCTTGACTTTCTAAACGTTGCTGTACAAGGCGACGTACTTCTTCCGGCGACATGGATTTGACTTTCGACATATCAAGATTGCTCGGCCAAAGTAAAAGCAAATAACGTAAACGATCTAACTCAGCCAAAGGTTTCGCTTTTACCGTTGCAAAGTAATTTGAGCCATCACGAGAAACACTTTGCACAACAGCCACAGGATAGCCTTCCACAAAACGGCCGCCCAAACCTGAAGTCACCAATAAATCGCCTTTTTCAATATCCACAGAACGAGGAACGTTATCTAAGGTAAGTTCATCTGAGTGCCCTGTGCCACTCGCGATTACTCGTACATCATTACGTAAAACTTGTACGGGAATAGAATGGGTCACATCCGTTAAAAGCAACACTCGGCTGGTGTTCTCACCAACAGATATAATCTGTCCAATCATTCCTTTTTCATCAATCACTGGCTGACCGACATAAGCGCCATCACGTTCACCTTGATTGATTACCACTTGCTGACGATAGACGTCAGTTTCAGCGGTGAGCACTTCAGCAATTTTTTTGTATTCATCCGTACGTAAAGGTGAATTAAGCAGCAAACGAAGACGTTGGTTTTCTACCTTAAGTTGATCCAATAATAAAAGATCAGCATTTTTCTCACGCAACTGCTCACGCAATACTTTATTTTCAATAAGCAGTTTATTGGTATCCACCAAATTGCTTGATACACCATCTAGAACTGTTCTTGGTCCATTCGCAAGGTAATACAATCCTCCCACGGCAGTTTCCATCACACTACGCGCCTTCGTCATTGATGAGGTTTGCCCATCAACTAAAATGAGTGTCATCGAAGCAATCACCGCTAATGCGAGTCGGATACCTAATGGTGGTGCTTTACCAAAAATGGGTTTCATTCACTGTCCTAGGGTTGAAAGGAAAAGTGCGGTCAAAAAATCAGACAAATTAAAAAACGCCGATTTTTCTGACCGCACTTTTAGAGATTAAATTTCGTCGCTAAAAATATCGCCGCCGTGCATATCAATCATTTCGATTGCTTCACCGCCACCACGAGCTACACAAGTTAATGGTTCTTCTGCGATGATTGCTGGTACGCCACATTCTTTTGATAACAATACATCAATATTGCGTAATAAAGCACCACCACCCGTTAACACCATACCGCGTTCGAAAATATCTGCAGCGTGTTCTGGTTGGCATTCTTCAAGTGCCGTGCGTACTGCTGCAACAATACCATTTAATGGTTGTTGAAGAGCTTCTTGTACATCACGAGAGGTTAATTTGAATGAGCGAGGCGCACCTTCAGCAAGGTTATGACCGTGCACTTCCATTTCTAAAATTTCATCACCTTCTTGAATGTAAGCTGAACCAATTTCGTGCTTGATACGCTCTGCAGTTGGCTCACCGATAACAGAACCAAAAGTACGACGAACATAAGAGATGATCGCTTCATCAAAACGGTCACCACCAATACGTACAGAAGATGAATACACGATACCGTTTAAAGAAATCACAGCAACTTCAGTAGTACCACCACCGATATCAATGACCATTGAACCAATCGCTGTAGAAACCGGCAAGTTAGCACCGATAGCAGCCGCCATTGGCTCTTCAATTAAATACACTTCACGTGCACCTGCACCTAATGCTGATTCTTTGATTGCACGACGTTCAACTTGAGTTGCACCAGCCGGTACACAAACGAGCACGCGCGGGCTAGGACGCATAAAGTTACCGCTATGTACTTGTTTGATAAAGTATTGCAACATTTTCTCTGTCACAGAAAAATCAGCAATTACACCATCTTTCATCGGGCGAATAGCCACGATACTTTTTGGGGTACGACCAAGCATTTGTTTTGCTTCTTTACCTACTGCCGCAATACTTTTGTATGCGCCCATACGGTCTTGACGAATTGCCACAACTGAAGGTTCATCAAGTACGATACCTTGGCCTTTCACGTAAATTAATGTATTTGCTGTACCTAGATCGATTGAAAGATCATTTGAAAATAAACCACGAATTTTTTTGAATAACATAAGAATTCCGTCATTAGTTTGGTGAAAAATTACTCATTTCTGAGCATAGAAAAAAATTGTCCTAAATGTATCAAAAAATTGAGTTTGATAACAGGATTTTTTACTTTGTTCATCTACACTTACCTCACTATTTTTTCTAACAAGGTAACTGCGGTCAATTTTAATGGTGTTTTATACGAGATTTCGATCAGTGAATCGCCACTTCCCGTTACCTAAGATCATCAATTGTTGCTGATGGAAAGCTTGTAAAGTTGAACGATGCCCCACGCTAATAACCGTTGTATTAGGTAAACGTTCTTTTAATAGTCGATACATCGTATCTTCTAAGCCTTCATCCATACTCGCAGTTGCTTCATCCAAGAAAGCGACGTTTGGTTTATGTAATAACAAACGTGCGAAAGCCAAACGTTGTTGCTCACCGAGAGAAAGAATACGTGTCCAGTCTTGTTCTTGATCTAAACGATCTTGTAAATGCCCTAAAGACACTTGTTTTAATACCTCAATCATCTCATCACGATTAAAGACCTTTTCTTCATTCGGATAAGCCAGTGCAGTCAATAAACTACCTTGTGGTAAATAAGGTTTTTGCGATAAGAAAAGCTGGTGGGTTGGACAATATACATCCCCTTCAGAATACGCCCACAGCCCTGCCACGGTTCTCAACAACGTGGTTTTCCCCACACCAGAATTACCTTGGATTAATAGGGTTGAACCTTTTGGCAGCGTCAAATTTAAATTCTCAATTAAGGTTTTTCCAAATGGATTACTGATGCTTAAATCCTTAAAGATCACGTCTGTTTCGTGTTCATGTAAATGCGACGTAGATTGACGATTCGCCATATCAATCGCATAACTAAAGCCAGTTAAACGATCTAATGTGGCTTTATATCCGGCAAAACCGTCGTAAGAATTACGGAAGAATGAAAGATTTGAATGCAACTTACCAAATACTTGTAGCGTTTGCATAAGATCGCCGAGTTTAATTTGCTTCTCGAAATAACGTCCCACTTGAATGAGTAAAGGGAACACGACCGAAACTTGGCTAACCACTAGGTTAAAACCAGAGAATTTTAAGGTTCGATAAACAATATCCCACATGTTATTGATCACCGATCCGAATTGTTTATAAAGTTGGCTACTCTCAACTTTCTCACCGGCATAAAATGCTACACTTTCCGCATATTCCTTGATACGAATTAAAGAATAACGATAGTTAGCGTTTAAGCGTTCGTTGACGAAATTCAACATAATTAACGGTCGTCCTAAACGGAATGCTATCACGGTTGTGATAATCACATAAGTGAACACCAAGAACACCATCATACGAGGAATTTCAGTACCAAATACCATCATTGGCCCCGCTAATCCCCACAATAAGATCGTGTAAGAAATCATCGAGGTGACAGCATCAATCACACCAGTGCTTAAGGAAAGCGAGGTTCTCACATAAGATTGCACATCTTGTTGAATACGTTGATCGGGGTTATCTAAGTTAGCGGAAACATACTGCGTTTTGTAGTACGCACGATTATCCATCCATTTATCGACTAACTGACTATTCAACCATTCAATCCAATTAATAGAAAAGCGTTGTTCTAAATAATAGCTAAGTAATGCCGTCATGACAGAGCTTGTCGCAATCACACAAAACAGCACCATTTGATCCCAAAACACTGGTTCATTAAATTCCTGTAAGGACGTGTACATATTGTTATACCACTCTGAATGCACCAAGCTAATACGCACACTGACTAATGTCATCGCCACAATTAACAAGAAAAATAGCAAAGGTTTAATACTTCGACGTGGTGAAAGATACCCCCCCGCAAATTGCCAAAATTGTTTACCCCAGTGGGTAAAACGGACTAATAAGAAAATACCAAAGCTAAACACAACAGCTGTCATCGCTAGTGTTTTTATTATCCATAAAAGCGAATTAATGGCCTCTTGAGCGTAATCCATAATCAACCTATAAAATCAAAAAAGTGCGGTCATTTTAGGCGGTGTTTATTTTTAAGCAAGAAAAAATGTGATGGAGATAACATTTTTTGACTTTGTTACAAGCGGGTAGGAAATCAAATTGTTATAATCCAAAATAGTTAAATTTTGAATAAATTAGAGGTTGGTATGAGTGAAACTGCGATTACCATTAGTTTGCTTGCCCTCGTTGCTGTAATTGGTCTATGGATCGGGCATTTTAAAATTAAAGGTGTAGGATTAGGTATTGGTGGCGTGCTATTTGGTGGTATTTTGGTTGCCCATTTTACCACGCAATATGGCATTAAACTGGACAGCCATACACTACATTTCGTGCAAGAGTTCGGCTTAATTCTGTTTGTTTATACGATTGGTATTCAAGTGGGGCCGGGCTTTTTTGCTTCCTTAAGGCAGTCGGGACTAACCTTAAATGGGTTAGGGATCTTAATTGTTGCGCTCGGTGCGTTAGTGACGATTCTCATTTATAAGTTTGCCGATATTCCCCTCGATGTCGCACTTGGTATTTACTCGGGTGCGGTCACAAATACGCCATCTCTCGGTGCGGGTCAGCAAATTCTTTCCGAATTAGGGATGTCACAAACGACATCTAACATGGGGATGGCCTATGCGATGGCCTATCCTTTTGGGATTTGTGGCATTTTGCTTTCTATGTGGCTTATTCGCCTTTTCTTTAAAATTAAAGTGGATGAAGAAGCGGCGAATTTTGAAAAAGAAAGTGGCCACGACAAAGAGGCGCTCAAAAGCATGTCTCTAAAAGTCACTAATACCAATCTTAATGGTATCCATTTAATTGAGATCCCTGGTTTTGACGATGAAGATGTAGTTTGTTCTCGCTTAAAACGAGGTGAATTAGTCATTGTGCCAAAAGCGGATACCGATGTTCAACTTGGTGACATTTTGCATTTAGTTGGTAATCCTGAAGGCTTGAAAAAAATGCATCTTATTATCGGGGAAGAAGTAGATGTTCCGGTCGCAAGCTTGAGTGGCGAAATTCGTTCTGAACGCGTTGTGGTTACCAATGAAAAAGTATTAGGTAAAAAAATTCGTCATCTCGGCATTCATCAAAAATACGGTGTCGTCATTTCACGTTTAAATCGTGCGGGTGTGGAATTGGTGCCAACAGCCCATACCACCCTTCAATTCGGTGACGTATTGCACATGGTGGGGAAAACTGACATTCTCAACCAAGCCATTTCAGTTATCGGTAATGCTAAACAAAAACTGCTACAAGTGCAAATGTTACCAGTATTTATTGGGATTGGCTTAGGGGTGTTACTCGGCTCTATTCCTTTTTACATTCCTGGTTTCCCAGTAGCATTAAAATTAGGTCTTGCTGGTGGACCATTAGTTGTCGCGTTAATCCTAGCTCGAATTGGCTCCATCGGTAAACTCTATTGGTTTATGCCGCCAAGTGCTAACTTAGCTTTACGAGAAATTGGTATTGTACTCTTCCTTGCTGTAGTCGGTTTAAAATCTGGCGGTAGCTTTGTAGACACACTCACCAATGGTTCTGGTCTTGAATGGATGGGCTACGGTATTTTTATCACACTCGTACCATTAATGATTGTAGGTGTTATTGCGCGTTTATATGCCAAATTAAATTATCTTTCACTTTGTGGTTTATTGGCGGGGTCGATGACTGATCCGCCAGCGCTCGCTTTCGCAAACGAACTGAAAGAAGGAAGTGGTGCAGCATCCCTTTCCTACGCGACGGTTTATCCGCTCACAATGTTCCTGCGGATCATTTCACCACAATTATTAGCGATTCTTTTATGGGTTTAATACCCTTTCAAACTTGGGGCACTATCACTGCCCCAATGTTTATGCCAAGCACTGTTACAACCATAAAACAATTCAAATAAAATCCGCCCTAAGCCTACCCCTTTCCCTCATTCAATGATAGAATTCATCGCTTTATTCAAATAGGAAAAGAAATGTCATTAGTTGAATTTGTAATTGATAAACTCGATGATTTAAAAGGCACGGAAATTGTGCATTTTGATGTAAAAGGCAAATCATCGATTACTGAAAATATGATTATTTGTACTGGTACATCTAGCCGCCAAGTGTCTGCTATGGCAGATAACCTTATTGCAGAATGTAAAAAAGCGGGTTATGAAACCTTTGGTGAAGAAGGACGTAATACAGCTGATTGGATCGTGGTGGATCTCGGTCAAACCATCGTACATATTATGCAACGTGATGCACGTGAAATGTATCAGTTAGAAAAACTTTGGGCATAAAGTGCGGTCAATTTTGACTGTATTTTGAAAGGGAAAAGGATGAAAATCACATTAATCGCTGTAGGCACAAAAATGCCGGCTTGGGTGACAACTGGATTTGAAGAATACCAACGTCGTTTCCCTAAAGATATGCCTTTTGAACTCATTGAAATTCCTGCAGGCAAGCGTGGAAAAAATGCGGATATTAAACGCATCTTAGAGCAAGAGGGTAAAGCGATGCTTGCCGCTTGCGGAAAAGGCAAAGTGGTAACATTAGATATCCCAGGTAAACCTTGGACAACACCACAACTTGCTGAGCAATTAGAGAGTTGGAAAAATGATGGTCGTGATGTGTACTTGCTTATTGGCGGGCCAGAAGGCTTATCCCCTGAATGTAAAGCTGCAGCAGAACAAAGTTGGTCCCTGTCACCACTCACACTGCCCCATCCGTTAGTGCGAGTTGTTGTGTCAGAAAGTTTATACCGCGCTTGGTCACTGACAACAAACCATCCTTATCACAGAGAATAACGCATTACATTACCGATGAATTTAAAAAAATTCTTTTCTGCACCAACTAATGAACCGATCCGCGATAAAAAAGCGGAGCGGAATTTGTTTGCGCGTCGAACATTGGTGGCATTCATCGGTATTTTGGCTCTCAGCGGCGTACTATTTGCCAATATTTACCATCTCCAGGTGGTGAATTACGACATGTACCAAACTCGCTCAAATGGTAACCGTATTAAATTACTTCCGCTTCCTCCTACTCGCGGATTAATTTACGACCGTTACGGCGAGTTACTGGCAGAAAACCTCACTTTTTTCGGTTTATATATCGTGCCAGAAAAAACAGAAAATTTAGACCGCACTTTTCAAGAATTGCGCTATGTTGTGGGACTCACTGATGAAGACATTGAGCATTTCAAAAAAGAGCGCCGTCGTGGTACACGTTATACGCCGATTTTACTCAAACCAAGCTTAACGGAAGAACAAATTGCCCGTTTTGCAGTAAACCAGTATAAATATCCAAGCCTTGATGTACGTCCTTATTTCAAACGAAATTACCTATATGGAGAAGCCATGACTCATATTTTGGGTTATGTTGGACGCATTAATGACCGAGATGTTGAGCGCCTAAAAAAAGAAGAAAAATTTGCTAACTATTCCGGCTCTACGGACATGGGAAAACTGGGTATTGAGCGTTATTACGAAGAACAACTCCATGGTACAACTGGGTTTGAAGAGGTTGAAATTAATAATCGTGGTAAAGTTATTCGAAAATTACGTGAGCAACCTGCCACCGCGGGTAAAAGTATTCATCTGACTATCGATTTTACCCTTCAGCGCTTTATTATGTCGCTTCTTTCAGGTCAAAAAGGCGCTGTTGTTGTGCTTGATCCTAAAGATAACAGCGTACTGGCGATGGTTTCCACACCAAGCTATGACAATAATTTATTCGTCGATGGCATTTCTTCTAGCGATTACAAGCGTTTACTAGAAGACCCTACTCGACCACTTTACAGTCGTGCGACACAAGGGGTCTATCCACCGGCCTCTACCGTAAAACCATTCGTTGCAGTTGCGGCATTAACTGAAGGGGTGATTACACCTAACACCACGATTTTTGACCCAGGTTACTGGACATTACCAAACTCAACAAAACGTTTCCGAGATTGGAAAAAAACAGGGCATGGTTATACGGATTTAAACAAAGCCATTACTGAATCATCGGATACCTTCTTCTATCAAACCGCCTTTAATTTAGGTATTGACCGTTTTTCCATGTGGATGAAACGTTTTGGCTTTGGTATGCCAACAGGGATTGAAATTCAAGAAGAAGCCACGGCTAATATGCCGAGTAAAGAATGGAAACAAAAACGTTACAAAAAACCTTGGGTACAAGGCGATACAATCTCAGTGGGTATAGGTCAGGGTTATTGGACGGCTACACCATTACAAGTGGCAAAAGCGACCTCTATTGTGGTCAATAACGGTAAAATTCATACACCGCACTTAATGAAATCGGTTGAAGGTGCCACCATTGAGCCGTATCAAGATCCGCTTTTATATGAAGATATTACCGATCCGAAACAAGCTTATTGGGATGCCGCTAAGCGCGGTATGTTCAATGTGGTGAATTCAGGTGCAGGGACAGGACGAAAAGCCTTTATCGGTACGAATTACCACGTAGCAGGGAAATCCGGTACCGCACAGGTATTCAGCTTAAAAGAAAACCAAAAATATAATGCGGCGGGATTGAAAAAAGAACTACATGACCATGCTTGGTTCACGGCCTATGCGCCTTATGAAGATCCGAAATTAGTTGTCACCATTATTTTAGAAAATGCGGGCGGTGGTTCAAGTAATGCGGCACCAATTGCACGGCAAATTATGGATTTCTACTTGAATAAACGCTTGCCACAAATTGAACGTCAAGAAAATGCTGAAAAAGAGAAAAAGACGGACCAAACTGATTTAGATGCGCCAGCACTAGAATCTCAACCAAGTGAGAATGAATAATGGAAGAAAAAGTGCCTTTATGCTTGCGATTATGGCAACGCTTACATATTGATTTTTTATTATTTATTGGATTAGCCGCTATTACGGCTTATGGCATGCTTGTGCTTTATAGTGCATCAGGCGCCAGTGAAGTCATGTTCCAAAATCGTATTATTCAGGTCATATTAGGTTTTGCCGTGATGATGATTATGGCGCAACTTCCCCCTAAATTTTATCAGCGACTCGCTCCTTACCTATATTTGGTGGGTTTTATCATGCTGATCTTGGTTGATGCTATCGGAACAACCAGTAAAGGGGCGCAACGTTGGTTAGATCTTGGGTTTATTCGCTTTCAACCTTCTGAAATTGTCAAACTCGCGGTACCATTAATGGTCGCAGTATATTTAGGTAACCGTCCACTACCACCGAAAATGAGCGAAACCTTTATTGCTATTGCCATGATTATTGTGCCAACTTTACTTGTGGCTATTCAACCAGACTTAGGCACATCAATTCTGGTTAGTGCATCAGGCTTATTCGTGGTATTCTTAGCAGGGATGAGTTGGTGGCTTATTCTTGCTGCTGTAGTTGGATTAGCGGCATTTATTCCTATCATGTGGATGTATTTAATGCATGACTACCAACGCATGCGTGTATTAACGTTACTTGACCCCGAGAAAGATCCTCTTGGTGCGGGTTACCATATTTTGCAATCCAAAATTGCCATCGGTTCAGGCGGTATATCTGGCAAGGGATGGATGCAAGGGACACAATCCCAATTAGAATTTTTGCCTGAACCACACACTGATTTTATTTTTGCCGTGATGAGTGAAGAACATGGAATGGTCGGTTTTCTTATTCTGATGGCAATTTATTTGTTTATTATTATCCGTGGCTTAATGATTGCGGTAAATGCAGAAACCTCTTTCGGGCGTATTCTTGCTGGTGCAACCACACTGATATTCTTCGTTTATGTCTTCGTGAATATTGGTATGGTGAGCGGCATTTTGCCTGTCGTAGGGGTGCCTTTACCACTCTTTAGCTACGGCGGTACTTCATATGTGGCCATTATGGCGAGCTTTGGTTTAGTGATGTCTATTCATACTCACAAACCTCGCTTTATGAAAGGGAACTAATTTTCCTTTTGGCTTTCTTATGAAGAGCACCGATAATCTTGAAAGTAATAAGTATGACATTAAAAAACATCTTAAAAACGACCGCACTTTTCACCTTGATAAGCAGCTCAAGTTTCTCTGCTTTTGCCGATACACAAAAAATGTATGGTATTCAAGGGGATTCGCTGTCGATTACTACGACCGTTCAAGCGCCACAAAGCTATGAAGTGAATGGTAGAACATACACCACACAAGGTGATGAGGCAAAGTCCTATTCAAAAGAAGGGACAGCAAGTTATTACCACCATAAATTTAATGGTCGTAAAACAGCTAATGGTGAACGCTATAATTCGGCTCTTTTCACTGCAGCCCATAAAACGTTGCCTTTAAACTCTTATGCAGTTGTCACAAACTTGCATAATAATCGCAAAGTGATTGTGCGAATTAATGATCGCGGTCCATTCAGTGAGAAACGTATCATTGACTTATCCCATTCTGCTGCGAAAGAATTGGGTCTTATTGCTCGTGGTACAGGGCAAGTAAGAATTGAAGCGTTACATGTGGATCACAAAGGTCAAATTTCAGGTGCAGGGGCAAAAACACTCGCCAAGCATGCTAAAACGCAAGAGGCCAGTGATCGTTTAGTTATCAATAAAAATAACGAAAAAAAAAATCAAAACTTAGACAGCACAAACGATGCCAAAACTGTCTTCAAGCTAAAACTACTCGCGCTGTCGTCAAAAAATCAAGCAGAAAGCATCATCACAAAGCTCGCGTTAGACGACATAAAAACCGAAATTAACCAAAACGGGCGAAACTATGAAATCCATTTTGGACCAATTGCGGATCAAGCGGATATGAATCAATTAAAAACAAAATTACAAAAAACGATCAATGGGCAACCCGTAATCGTTTATACTTATAAAAACCAATAAGCTATTAAAGGAAATGCTATGTTAAAACAATCTGCAAAATTGAAAAAAATTGCACTCTGCTCGGGATTAATGGCAGTATCAACATTTGCTGCTGCTGAAGATATTCAATACGGTATCGCAGTACCGGAAGTGAATGCGCAAACTTATGTTTTAATGGATTACAATTCTGGTGCGGTACTTGCATCACTTAACCCAGACCAACGTCAATACCCCGCTTCATTAACGAAAATGATGACTAGCTACGTGGTTGGGGCAGCATTAAAACAAGGTAAAATCCATAATGAAGATATGGTGACAATTAGTGAAAGCGCTTGGGGTAGAAATTTCCCTGATTCGTCAAAAATGTTCTTAAATTTAAATCAACAAGTGTCTGTGGGTGATTTAAACAAAGGGATTATCATTGTTTCTGGTAATGATGCTTGTGTCGCAGTAGCTGAACATATTTCGGGTACCGTGGCTAACTTCGTTGATACCATGAATAAATACGTTCAACAATTTGGCTTAAAAAATACAAACTTCACGACTCCACATGGTTTAGACGATCCAAACCAATATTCAACTGCACGTGATATGGCGATTATTGGTGCGCACATTATCCGTGATTTACCGGAAGAATATAAAATCTACGCTGAAAAAGACTTCACCTTTAACAAAATCAAACAACCTAACCGTAATGGCTTATTATGGGATAAAACCATTAACGTGGATGGTATGAAAACCGGTCACACAAGCCAAGCAGGTTACAATCTTGTCGCATCAGCAACAAGTCCAAACAATATGCGTTTAATTTCTGTTGTAATGGGTGTACCGACCTATAAAGGCCGTGAAGTAGAAAGTAAAAAACTCTTACAATGGGGTTTTGCTAACTTTGAAACCTTAAAAACTCAAAAAGCAGGCGAAGAAATTTCCAAACAATCTGTTTACTACGGTGATAAAGGTGACGTTAAACTTGGTGTATTAGAAGATGGCTTTATCACTGTGCCAAAAGGTAAACAAACTGACTTAAAAGCACGTTATGAATTAGATAACAAATACTTACAAGCACCTTTAGCAAAAGGCCAAGTGGTGGGTAAAATCGTTTATCAATTAGACGGCAAAGATGTCGCTACCGTAAATCTTCAAGCATTAGAAGATGTACAAGAAGGCGGCTTCTTAGGTAAAGGTTGGGACTGGTTAGTATTAACAGTTAAAGGATTATTTGACTAAACACCTTGAAAATTAACCGCACTTCCCCATTTATATCACA
Organism: Haemophilus parainfluenzae; assembly: GCF_003252725.1. Taxonomy (GTDB): domain Bacteria; phylum Pseudomonadota; class Gammaproteobacteria; order Enterobacterales; family Pasteurellaceae; genus Haemophilus_D; species Haemophilus_D parainfluenzae_L. The sequence goes on along the minus strand of NZ_QEPO01000003.1, from coordinate 77,359 downwards.
TCAATAAATTCGTAAGGTGTGTTAATTTAGCTGATTCACGCACCTTATTCTTAAATTAAGGAAACAACATGACAACCGAAAACGATTATGAAAAACTAAAAGAAGTAATGGAATTTCCCGCTGCAATGACATTTAAAGTCGCAGGTGTTAACCGTGAAGGTTTAGCGCAAGACATCGTAGCAGTGATACAAAAATATTTACCGGGTGATTATATTCCAAAGGAAAAACCCAGCAGCAAAGGAACCTATAATTCTGTTTCAATTGATATCGTGGCACAAAACTTTGAGCAAGTAGAAACGCTTTACAAAGAGCTTGCTAAAGTTGAAGGTGTCAAAATGGTTATCTAAGATGAACAAAACAGATTTAATTGTCCGTCAATTAGGATTACAAGATTATCAAGAGATCTGGCACAAAATGCAGGAATTCACGGATAATCGAAATGCAGAAACCACCGATGAAATTTGGTTAATTGAGCATCATCCTGTTTTCACACAAGGCCAAGCGGGCAAACCAGAACACTTATTACAACGCAGTGATATTCCTGTTGTACAATCGGATCGTGGTGGCCAAATTACCTATCATGGTCCTGGTCAGCAGGTCATGTATGTGCTCATTGATATCAAGCGTCATGAACATTTAAATGTTCGTCAATTAGTGACCGCACTTGAACAATCTGTTGTGAAAACCCTTGCAGACTATGGCATTGAAGGTTATCCCAAACCTGATGCACCTGGCGTGTATATTGATGGCAAAAAAATCTGTTCATTAGGTTTACGTATCCGTAAAGGCTGCTCTTTCCATGGGCTTGCGTTTAATATCAATATGGATCTCAATCCTTTCCACTACATTAATCCTTGTGGCTATGCAGGACTTGAAATGTGTCAGCTTGCTGATTTTATCGGTAAAGAAGAGGCGACACTTGACAAGGTTTCCCCAAAATTAATTAAACACTTTGCTGAACTTTTGGGCTATAATGTTACAAATTTATAACATTCACTTTTATAACACATTTAAAAATGCCTGAATCAGGCATTTTTCTTTAGGAAAGAACAATGTCAACGCCTTTTAAAATGGAACGCGGAGTGAAATACCGCGATGCTGCCAAAACATCGATCATCCCTGTTAAAAACATCGATCCTAATCAAGAATTATTGAAAAAGCCGGAATGGATGAAAATCAAATTGCCATCTAGCTCATTAAAGATCGAGACTATCAAAAACGGGATGCGTCGTCATGGCCTACATTCTGTCTGCGAAGAAGCGTCTTGTCCAAATTTACACGAGTGCTTTAACCATGGTACGGCAACCTTTATGATTTTAGGGGCGATTTGTACTCGTCGTTGCCCTTTCTGTGACGTTGCACATGGTAAACCATTACCACCCGATCCGGATGAACCACGTAAATTAGCTGAAACTATCCAAGATATGAAGTTGAAATATGTGGTGATTACCTCTGTAGACCGTGATGATTTACCTGATCGTGGTGCAGGTCATTTTGCTGAATGTGTAAAAGAAGTGCGTGCATTAAACCCTGGCATCAAAATTGAGATTTTGGTTCCTGATTTCCGTGGACGTATTACTCAAGCCTTAGAAAAATTAAAAGACAATCCACCGGATGTGTTCAACCACAACTTGGAAAATGTGCCACGTTTATATAAAGAAATTCGTCCGGGTGCTGATTATCAGTGGTCTTTGAAATTACTTCATGATTTCAAAGAAATGTTCCCAAACATCCCTACTAAATCAGGCTTAATGGTTGGATTGGGTGAAACCAATGAAGAAATTCTTGAAGTGATGGAAGACTTACGTGCAAACGGCGTCACCATGCTTACACTGGGTCAATACCTTCAACCTAGTCGCCATCACTTACCGGTTGCGCGCTATGTGCCACCAGCCGAATTTGATGAGTTCCGTAATAAAGCCAACGCAATGGGCTTTGAACACGCAGCCTGTGGCCCATTTGTTCGCTCTTCCTACCATGCTGATTTACAAGCAAGTGGTGGATTAGTGAAGTAATCAAAAACAGATAAAAAAATGACCGCACTTTGAATCTCAAGTGCGGTCATTTTTATATTATCCTTTCAACTAGTCAGTTGCTGCAGGCTTCTCTTCTTCGCCCTCATCAGTCTCCATCATGCTTTCTTGACGAAGATCTTCAAGCGTACGACCATTAATTAAGTAACCATTTTCCGTTTTTTCCACTCTAGAAACGTAATTATCACCTTCTTCCACAAATTCTCGGTGAAGTTTTCCATCATGTTTCACAAAACTACTTAAATATTGCCAAAAGTATGAATTTTCCTTAATGGCTAAGGCTTTTTCATTTTGATCATCAAACAACATTTTACTTAATGTCAGATTAAATGTGCCTTCAATATTATCTGGAATCATGTCTGATGAATCATCTTCAGGCACTTGGGGCACAATACCACTCACTTCCAATTTAACTGGATAAGCATTGGTCTCCGGATAAGTATTAAGATTTAAATTCAACGTTGCATTATCAACGATTAAATCAAGCTCTTTCCAAGAGTTTTTAATGTACTTATCAAATGTGGCTGACGTTAAATGCGTGCTGCATAAAGCCCCATAAAACGGTGCTGAGCAAAATCTTGCTGATAAATGTGCTTTGCTGTGATTAATTTTAAATGGTGCATCAGCTACTAATTTTTCAAATTGGAACCCTGCACTTGGATAACTGGCTTTATTCGCAGACAATGTGATATGTTCATTATATTGATCATTGTCTAATGTTTCCGTCTTATCACTGGCTGATACGTCATCAAGCACTAAATCGGCCATATTAAATGATTTTAAGGCTGCCTCAATATTGGTTTTGCCACTAAATTCTTTCACCCATTTATCTTTGGCATTCAAGAAGTCTTTATTGTCTTTTGATGGTGCCTCTTTCTCAGCAAAAGCATCTAATAAAAACGGTACAAACGCTAATTCGTTTGCCACGTTGTAATCATCTAACTGAATATTAACTTTACCGCCTTTAGCTTCCCATTTACGCTCTTCATCGGCAGGGGTTTGCTTCACACTATCAACATTCAGTTTAAAATCTACATTAGCCTTGGTTAAATCCGTATTCGCCAACTTAAGTTCAAGACCGGCATTTTGTAAGTTAAAGTAAGGTTGATTATTTTTAGGCACATTGACAGAAAGCACGGATAACGAACCATCAAAACGATCGTTTTGTGTAAAAATTTTCGTTAACAAATTGACGCCGTCTTTAATGTCTAGTGAGCCATCACTTAATTTTTTAAATTCATGATGAAAATTGACCGCACTTGGCACGCCATTTTGTTTAATCAATAAATTTAAACCACCCGCTGTTGCTTGGCTTTCTTCTGTCGTACGACTTTTATTGGCAACGCGCAAAATATCACTGCTGAATTTTGTACTCAGATCACGCTTATCTGCTTCGCCTGGTTTTACGTCAAAATGATAAGTCGCATTTTTCATATAAACATGGGTATTTTCCCCATTTAACAATGCTACTTCGGCATTTTTTGCGGTTAGGTCAATACTTGATAGGTCGTATTGATTTGCACCGACAGGCACAAGGCGAGCTTCACCATCAATTTCTTCAAGTTTCGTGTCTTTATCGTAATTAAAACCACTTAAGGTAGTTTTCAGCTCAACTTCTTTATTTTTTAAGAAATGAAGACCGATAGAAAGGTTTTGGGACTTATTCGCGAAATCACGGAATTCCGTCAAAATATCAGACTGTAAATAATCTCCTACCGGCGAAAATTTACTATTAATCGTGTTTTTATCAATCGTGATATTTAATGTTTTATTTAATTGACGAACTAATTGATCGGATAACTGAGACTCTGCTGTAATGAAGAAAGGCAGCGCGGTGAGCTTAGTTGAAATCACATTTGTGCTTTTCGCATCGATATCTTTTACACTAAAGATCAACTCACGAATAAAAAAGTTTTTCGCGGTTTGCGTCACATTCAATGTTGCTTGATTATCCAAAGAGTAAGGGAAATTTTTTAATACCTGATCGATTTTGTGATTGGTATAAAATTGTGCGCCGATCCCAAGTGCCACTGCGATAGCCGAAATCGTCAATGCTATTGTTCTTTTCTTGCTCATAATGTCCCCAAATACGATCTCAATTTATGATCTCAAAATCCTTTTGAAAAATTAACCGCACTTTTCTCTTCAAAGTGCGGTCAGTTTCCAGTCTATTTTAGCCTAAGATTTTATCTAACTCTTGGCTTACAGCTTCCACTTTTTGAGTACCATCTAAACGGAAATATTGCGTATTACCTGCTTTCGCTTCAGCTTGGTAATAATCAATTAATGGGCTGGTTTGTTTGTGGTAAACCGCTAAACGATCTAATACAGTTTCTGGTTTATCATCTGCACGGATAATTAAATCTTCACCCGTTACATCATCTTTACCTTCCACTTTTGGTGGATTGTAAACGATGTGGTAAGAACGACCTGACGCTTGGTGTACACGACGACCACTCATACGTTCAACGATCACTTCATCCGGTACATCAAACTCTAAAACGTAATCAATTTTCACACCTGACTCTTTTAACGCATCTGCTTGTGGAATCGTACGTGGGAAACCATCTAATAAGAAACCATTTGCACAATCTGGTTGAGAAATACGATCTTTTACTAATGCCACGGTTAATTCATCCGGTACTAATTTCCCTTCATCCATTAATGCTTTTGCTTGTTTGCCTAATTCTGTCCCTGCTTTAATCGCTGCACGGAACATGTCCCCTGTTGAAATTTGTGGGATGCCAAACTTGTTCATAATAAATTGTGCTTGTGTGCCTTTTCCTGCACCAGGTGCACCTAAAAGAATAATTTTCATACAAATCTCCAATAAATAATAGACCTGTTTAAAATACCGTTAAAGCCTTGTTTGGTCAAATGATTTTACTGTAAATTTTGACCGCACTTTATTTTATTTTAAGCTTTTTTTATTTCCTTTTTCATTCCATGGTGCCACCCAGAATAAACAAATCATTCCTGGGATAGCGAGGAATAAACAAATCCAGAAAAAATGATAGTAGCCCACTGCTTTAACCAAGTAACCCGATAACATACCAAGCCCTTTACTTGGTAAAGCAGAAAGGCTGGTAAATAAAGCTAATTGAGTGGCTGTATAAAGCGGATTCGTTTCGCGAGCCATAAAGGCGACAAAGGCGGCGGTACCAAGACCAACACCGATATATTCACCCGCAATCACGAAACCTAATTTCCAAAGTTCTGCAGCACCTATATGGTCAAAATGCCCAAATGCAGCCAACCAAATAAATCCACCAATAGTAATCAATTGGATAAAACCAAATACCCATAATGCGCGATTAATGCCTAGGCGCAACATAATCACACCCCCCACGAGACCGGCAGAGATACTCGCCCAAAGTGAGGTACTTTTTACCACCAACGCAATATGCTCTTTTTCAAAGCCCATGTCATAGACGAATTTCGTTTGTAACGTAGTAGCAAATGAATCGCCAAATTTATACAAGAATAAAAAGAGTAAAAAACCGATCGCTTGGGCGACACCTTTGCGTTGGAAGAACTCTTTCAAAGGTATCCAAAACACCACATAGAAAGGTTGATCACGATCGACCTGTGCAATGTTTGGTTCTTTCGCTAAAAAGAGCGTCATAAATATGCCCGCTAGCATACAAAGTGCGGTCAATAAAAAGACGGTTTCCCATGGATAAATCGTCGCTAAATAAAGCGAGAGCCCGCCAGGAATTAAGCCTGCAACACGATAAGCATTAATATGGATGGTGTTCCCCAATCCTAATTCATTATCCGTTAAAATTTCACGACGATAAGCATCGAGTACAATATCTTGTGTCGCAGAGAAAAAGGCAATAAATGTGGCAATTTTAGCCACCGTACTTAACTCTGCCACGGGATCAAACTGACTAATCGCATAAAGGGAAATCAGCAAAATCACTTGAGAAATCAATAACCAACTACGACGACGCCCTAAAAAATGTGGGAAATAGCGATCTAATAACGGCGCCCATAAAAACTTCAAACCATATGGCACCATCACCCCTGTCAATGCACCGATTAATTCAACGGAAAGCCCTTTATCTGTCAGCCACACTGGCAACATTTGCAATAACACGAAAAGTGGTAAACCCGAACTAAATCCAGTGAAAACACAGATCAGCATTTTTCGGGTAAATATTTGACTAGAAAGGGATTGTTCTGACATAAAGTGCGGTTATTTTTGAGCGTGTTTTATCTGATTAAAATAGTAAGGGCGGAATGATGCTCCGCCCAACAAAAGTGAGATTAATCTCTGTATCCTTTCGGATTATTTTTTTGCCAATTCCAAGTGTCTTTCATCATTTGCTCAAGACCACGTTCTGCTGTCCAATTTAACTCTTTCGCTGCAAGGCTTGGATCGGAATAGCATGTTGCAATATCACCAGGACGACGTGCCACAAGACGATACGGAATTTCGATATTGTTCGCTTGTTCAAACGCTTTCACCATATCAAGCACAGAATACCCCGTACCTGTACCTAAGTTATAAATGTGTAAACCTGCGTCATTTTCATGGCGATTTAATGCTTTTAAGTGACCAATCGCTAAATCCACCACATGGATATAATCACGTACACCTGTGCCATCATGAGTATCATAATCGCTACCAAACACCGAAAGTTGTGGTAATTTACCGATCGCAACTTGGCTGATGTAAGGTAATAGGTTATTTGGAATACCGTTTGGATCTTCACCAATCAAGCCACTTGCGTGAGCGCCTACTGGGTTGAAATAACGTAAGATCGTCATGCTAAATTGCGGTTCAGCTTTCGCAACATCTGTCAGAATTTGTTCCACCATGTATTTAGATGTACCGTAAGGGTTGGTTGTGCCGCCCACTTTGCAATCTTCTGTAATAGGAATAATTTCAGGATCGCCATAAACTGTTGCAGATGAACTAAATACAAAGTTCCACACGCCTGCTTTTTTCATTTCTTGAATCAAAACAATCGTGCCTGATACGTTATTCATATAGTATTCAGCGGGTTTTTGAACACTTTCACCCACGGCTTTTAAACCCGCAAAATGGATGACCGATTGAATACTGTTTTCAGCAAAGATTTTTTGTAATAAAGCACGATCTAAAATATCGCCCTCATAAAATTTCACGTCTTTGCCCGTGATTTCTTTTACGCGTTCCAAAGATTTTGGGGATGAATTGCATAAATTATCCAATACCACCACTTCTTTATTTGCATTTAATAATTCTACTACAGTGTGTGAACCGATATAGCCTGCGCCACCCGTTACTAAAATAGCCATGAGTTACTCCTTAATCATTTTTGTTCGCAAATTATAACATTGATTTCTACGATACATAAATTTATCCCCTCTTTTGACCGCACTTTGGTGTGATCGTTGTCACAGAATAAACATTTTTCTCTGGAATTTTGATTTGAGTCATTGAAGCGCTTCGCAATGAGGCGAATAATAGTCTCCTAAAATCAAAAAGATAAAGGAAGACAATATGAAACCTCAAACACTTCAAAAAACCGCACTCGCACTACTTGTTGGTTGGTATGCTGCTAATGCAGCAGCTTATTCTGAACAAGGCCAAGCCGGTAATACAAAAAGTTGGGAAAGCACTGAATACCTCAAAGACTGGGGCTTAACCTCAATGAATGCCTCCACGGCTTATGCTCTTGGCTTTAATGGTTCAGGCGTAAAAATCGGCGTGATGGATTCAGGTGTGCTATTAAACCACCCTGAATTTCAAGACGGTCGAATCCACGTTGTAAAAACGGAAGGGACTTATAGTAAAGATGGCATGCGTTATCCCGATGCATCTGTGGGAAATGGTCCAATTAATAAAAATGAACCAGTAAAAAACGGCAAACGCAATTTTGATAAAACAGATAATGGCATCTTCACTAAAGGTGAAGCCTTCAATATTGACGGTGCATGGCATAAATATACCAATGATGCACACGGTACGCACGTTGGCGGAACAATGGCGGCAAGCCGTGACGGCAATGAAATGCACGGTGTGGCTTTCGGCGCTAACCTCTATTCTGCCAATACTGGTGGTAACGACAACATGACCTATGGTCCAAACCAAGACTATGATTTCTTCTTACAAGGCTACTCTGCACTAGCAGATGCCGGTGCCAAAGTAATTAATAACAGTTGGGGTTCAAACCGTCGTGTCAATTCATCCTTTGCCGGTGCCTTAGGCTATAAACCAAAATATGATTGGCGTGATGTGCCTGAATATGGCGTGCAATATTATGATGTACCAAAAGCACCTGAGCCAATATCTAGTCCTGCGGCACATATTTATTTAAGTAACTTAGGCGAGGCTGAAAAAGCTTATTATCAATTTGTCACGAGTGGTGAAAAAAACTTTGTTGATGCGGCTTATGAAGTGGCAAAAAATAAACAAGTGATTCAAGTCTTTACAGCGGGTAACCGCAGTATGATGGCGGAATCCTTTACGCGTGCGATGTTGCCTTATTTCAGACCTGATGCAGAAAAATACTGGGTAAACGTCACGGGGCAAGTCGGTGGTGAAGGCTATCCTAATGATTCGAATAATGATGTGAGTGATGAAAAAGCAGGTGCAGATATTCAAGAATTTAACCTAGCCGGCCATTCAAAATGGTGGACGATTGCGGCGCCATCTGCCAACATCTATTCCTCCTACATTCAATTACAAGACAACAACACTTATGGTGAGCCTATTTACAAATCAGCTGGTGGTACTTCAATGGCTGCCCCACACGTAAGTGGTGCATTAGGTGTCATCTTTTCTCGCTATCCATATATGACAACCGATCAAGCTCGCGATGTTATGCTCACTACGGCAAGACAAACCACGCTTCGTAAAGGGCTTGAAGGTAAACCATTAGAACGATGGGAAACCGAACAAGGTGTACCAAGTAATGTTTGGGGTTGGGGGATTTTAGATCTTGGCAAAGCGATGTTTGGCCCTGGTCAATTCTTAGGAAACATGAAAATCAACCTCAATCAAAATGATGTTTGGTCAAATGATATTAGCGATAAAGCCATCAAAGCACGTCAAGTCGAAGATCAAGCTGAAGCGGCAACTTGGACAACACGCAAAGCTGAATTACAAGCGTTGATACAAAATCGTGCGGGCGCGACAGCAGAAGAAAAAGCTGAATATCAAGTAGGTTTAGCGCGTGAAGTGGCTCGTAATGAACGTGCCGCACAAAGCTATGTTGGTGCCTTAACTAAAAATGGAGCTGGCACCTTAACCCTCACTGGTAATAACAGCTTCACAGGTGCAATTACTGTAAATGAAGGTCAGCTTTCAGGGTTAAATCAATCCCTTGGTTCAGCACAACAAGTCATCGTAAAACAAGGTGCAACATTGGAAGTATTACCGAAAGCGGAAGTAACTAAACCTAGTGAGAATGGATTTGTTACCGAAACCTTAACCAGCACGGCGAAAACAGTCACTGCTGCGGTAGAAAAAGGTGGTCGTTTCTTACTGAATAATGGTATTGCTAACGTCAATGCAACCTTTGCTGACGGTTCTATTTTAGTACCAAATAAATTTGACGAAGAAATTCTGCCTCAATTACAACAAAATCCACAAAAAGCGGTGTCAGTGCAGGGTACTGGCTCATTTGTGGGAGCTGAAAATGCGGTAGTTGAAACACCTCGCACTTATGATTTCTTTGCCGTTAAAAATGAAAGTAATGCAAATACGCTGAAAGTAACCGTTCAGAAAAAAGCCCTTTCATCTGCAGCAACCACTGAAAATGAAGTAGCTATCGCCAATGCATTAGATGCAGCAACAAACAGCCCGGCATATCAAAACCTCATTTGGGGAACAAAAGAGAATGCTCGCCAAGCCTTTGCTCGTTTAAGCTATGATGAAGATCTCGCCGCCCAACAACACAACGTGTTAAATGGCTTATTGCTTCGTCAGCAACTTGCCCAACCGGGGGCAGTAAGAGCTCAACTTAATGCAGGTACACAAATTTGGACAAGTGGCACCTTCACCCACTTCAGCACGGATAGTTTAAGCAGCCATGCGTACAATCAACTTGTGGGTATTGATGCAACCATTGATACAAACAAACATGTAGGTGTATTTGTTGGTTCAACACAAAACATCCACAAAATTGACCGCACTTCGAAAGATCGTGCTGTGCATTTAGGTTTAACGGCAGAACATCGTTTCAACGTATTAACACCGAAAATTGGTTTTATTCAAAGTTGGGGTAAACACGAACAACGTGCTGAATTTGCACAAGGTGTGAAAAGCCATAGCCAAACACAAAATGTCTTTGCTGAGCTTGCCTACACTGGCTTAAAAGGCGAACATTTTGCGATTGAACCTTATGCCGGCGTAAGCTATATGCATATCAAAAACAAAGACGTGACAAAAGGCGAAGTCCAGTTAAAAGACAACAATCGTGATTTAATCGTCACCTCTGTAGGTTTACGTCCATCCATTCCATTTGCAATCGGTGGCGTTCAATTAAATCTATTAGGTGATGTGGCGTATCATCGCTTCCACAAAGATAGAGCGGCGGAAGGCAGCTTGGTGATCAATAATCAAGGTGTAGCAAATCTTTATGGTAAAGAATTGAAAAATGTCGTCACGACAGGTGTGGCATTACAAGCGCAATTTACACCAGTATTGAGTGTAAAAATCGGCTATCAAGGTGCTTATAACCACGATACCAAAGCGAATAATGTGAATGCGGAATTACGTTTCTCGTTTTAACGATATCTAATGATGCAAAAGTGCGGTCAATTTTTAAGAAGTTTTAAAACTCTTTGAAAATTGATCGCACTTTGTTCTTCTGTATTTTAAATTGTAGCCTGTTTAAATATCAAACAGACCACAAACTTCTAAGAATTTAACACCAAAAATTAAACACTTTCTATACGTTTCTACCTCTTAGTTTTTTAGATATAAGAATTGATAATACTATTAATGGCGATAATCTAGAAAAACCATATAAGTTAAATGACAATACATTAGTAACATCTTTCATAGATATATTTCCAAAACTTACAATAAATTTGAATAATATAATAAGAAAAGATATACCAATAAAACCAAATATAAATACGAATAGAGAATAACCTATAAAATAAACTAAAAACTCTATTAATCTACTTAGCATATAGATTCCCTCTTAAAAAGCTAGAGCATAGTGTATAGCCAAAGTTTCAAGCATGAATAAAAACATTAAACATTTTAAATCTACACCCCAACCTTACTTTATCAAAAATCTTGTCATATAACACCCATATTTTACTTTTTCAATCTTATTACGAATAAGGTCAAAACATCCTGTTCCTAGGAGTGTATTTAGTCCATTTTAATAGTATTTTTACTCATCTATAAAAACAAAAGGCATCAATCTGATGCCTTTTAAATTTACTAACATGAAAAATTAACGTTCATTCCAACGTTTGATTGATTCACGAATCACTTCTTTCGCTTCTTCTACATCGCCCCAGTGAGTCACTTTCGTTGAACCTGGTTTTTTCAATGCTTTGTAGTTGTTGAAGTGGAATTCAATTTGTTTGATTAATTGGGCTGGCACATCGGCAAGGCTGTTGTATGCATTGCCGGTATCGCGGTCATCTGCTGGCACACAAACGATTTTATCGTCCACTTCGCCATCATCAACGAATTTCATCACACCGATTACTTTTGCTTCAAGGAATACACCTGTCGCAAGTGGTTGGCGAGTTAATAATAAAACATCTAACTCATCGCCATCTTCGTCTAAAGTTTGTGGAATGAAACCATAGTTAGTTGGTTTTGCGAAGATCGCTGGCTCAACACGGTCTAATTGGAACGCTGCAACTTTGCGGTTCCATTCGATTTTGTGGCAGCTCCCTTCTGGAATTTCATTTACCACATTGATAATGCCGGCATCTACATCGCCTGGCGTTAAAATTTGATTAAAATCAGCCATTGTTTTTCCTTTTTTGATTACGTTAAAAACTTTCAGAGTATAGCAGTTTTTAGTCGATAAAAAAATATGCAAAAAACATCCTCAAAACTGACCGCACTTCCCCGCCAGCCTGACAAAAAAACGATTGCGCAAACGTTTACATTTAAATAATTTGCTATAAAATAGCACGTCTTTTTTTGATTATTAACCTAGGGGACTTTATGTCAAGTTTAGAAAAAACCTTTGAACTCAGCAAACGCGGTTCAACGGTTCGTCAAGAAATCATCGCGGGTTTAACCACCTTCTTAGCCATGGTGTATTCCGTGATTGTTGTGCCTAAAATGCTTGGTGATGCAGGCTTTCCGGCTGAATCTGTCTTTATCGCAACCTGTTTAGTCGCGGGTCTTGGATCGATTTTAATCGGCTTTTGGGCAAATGCGCCAATGGCGATCGGCTGTGCGATTTCATTAACTGCTTTCACCGCATTTAGCTTAGTGATTGGTCAACATGTTTCTATTCCTGTGGCATTAGGTGCCGTATTCCTCATGGGTTTGGTGTTCACCTTAATTTCTGCAACAGGTATTCGTTCATGGATTTTACGTAACCTGCCATCAAGCATTGCGCACGGTGCAGGGATCGGGATCGGCTTATTCTTACTTTTAATCGCCGCAAATGGCGTAGGCTTAGTGGTCGGCAACCAAGCGGGTTTACCGGTTAAATTAGGTGATTTCACTTCATTCCCTGTGATGATGTCTTTAATTGGCCTTGCATTCATTATCGGCTTAGAAAAAATGAAAGTGAAAGGTGGGATTTTATGGGTCATCATCGCGATTACTATCGTAGGTTTAATCTTCGATCCAAACGTAACATTCAATGGCCAAATCTTCAAAATGCCAACCTTTGGTGAAAACTCACTTTTCTTACAATTAGATTTACAAGGCGCATTACAACCAGCCATTTTACCGATTGTGTTTGCTTTAGTGATGACTGCCGTATTTGACGCAACAGGTACTATTCGTGCCGTTGCAGGACAAGCTGACTTATTAGATAAAGACGGACAAATCATCAACGGTGGCAAAGCCTTAACCTCTGACTCTGTAAGTAGCTTATTCTCAGGCTTATTTGGTACTGCACCAGCCGCTGTTTATATCGAATCAGCAGCAGGGACAGCCGCAGGCGGTAAAACGGGTATCACCGCTATCGTGGTCGGCGTATTATTCTTATTAATGTTATTCTTCCAACCACTTGCATTCTTAGTGCCAGGTTACGCAACTGCGCCGGCGTTAATGTATGTGGGCTTATTAATGCTAAGCAATGTAAGCAAATTAGACTTCGATGATTTCGTGGGCGCAATGAGCGGCTTAGTTTGTGCGGTATTCATCGTGTTAACAGCAAACATCGTAACCGGCATCATGCTTGGCTTTGCGGTATTAGTTATCGGCCGTATCGTGAGTGGCGATGTGAAAAAACTCAACATCGGCACAATTATCATCGCTGTTGTGCTTGTCGCATTCTATGCTGGCGGCTGGGCGATTTAATTAAATGCATCATGATAAGGCGAACGAATAGTTCGCCTTTTTATTTCTCGCCTTAAAAACAATCCCAAAACCAACCGCACTTTTACTTTACAAATCCCTAAATCCGCCTAAAATACAGGCCTTTAATACGGCTTGCCAAAAGCAAGCTACTGACCTGAAATCAGACAAGAGAATATTATGACAACCCCATTTAAACCTGAATTACTCTCCCCTGCGGGCTCCCTCAAAAATATGCGCTACGCCTTCGCGTATGGCGCAGATGCCGTTTATGCAGGCCAACCACGTTACAGCTTACGTGTACGCAACAATGAATTTAATCATGCCAATTTAAAAATCGGGATCGATGAAGCCCATGCGCTTGGCAAAAAATTCTATGTAGTAGTGAACATTGCGCCGCATAACTCCAAACTCAAAACCTTTATTAAAGATTTACAACCTGTCATCGACATGGGCCCTGATGCCTTAATTATGTCTGACCCAGGCTTAATCATGTTGGTGCGTGAAAACTTCCCGGATATTGATATTCACCTTTCTGTACAAGCAAATGCCGTAAACTGGGCAACGGTAAAATTCTGGAAACAAATGGGGTTAACGCGTGTGATTTTATCGCGCGAATTATCCATTGAAGAGATCGCTGAAATTCGCCAACACGTGCCCGATATCGAACTCGAAATTTTCGTACATGGTGCGTTGTGTATGGCGTATTCTGGCCGTTGCTTACTTTCTGGCTATATCAACAAACGCGACCCAAACCAAGGCACTTGCACGAATGCTTGTCGTTGGGAATACAAAATGGAAGAAGGCACTACGGATGAAGTAGGCAACATCGTGCCTAAAATCGATCCCGCTCAACAAATCGAAGTGAAAAATGTGGCACCAACTTTAGGCGAAGGTGCAGTAACGGATAAAGTCTTCCTTTACACCGAATCACAAAAGCCAGATGAACAAATGACGGCGTTTGAAGATGAGCACGGCACTTACTTTATGAACTCAAAAGATCTGCGTGCCGTACAGCACGTAGAAAAATTGACCGCACTTGGTGTGCATTCTTTAAAAATCGAAGGCCGCACTAAATCATTCTATTACTGCGCAAGAACCGCACAAGTTTACCGCAAAGCCATTGATGACGCAGCAGCAGGCAAACCATTTGATGAAAGCTTAATGGATACGTTGGAATCCCTTGCTCATCGTGGTTATACCGAAGGGTTCTTACGTCGCCATACGCACGATGAATACCAAAATTACGAATATGGCTACTCTATCTCTGAACGCCAACAATTTGTCGGTGAATTTACCGGTAAACGTAATGAGCAAGGTATGGCTGAAGTGGCAGTAAAAAATAAATTCTTGCTTGGTGATGAAGTGGAAATGATGACCCCACAAGGCAACATCGTCTTTAAAATTGAAAAAATGCTCAATCGAAAAAACGAAAATGTGGAAGCCGCACTTGGCGATGGCCACTTTGTCTTTTTAGATGTGCCACAAGATATCCAACTTGATTATGCGTTGCTAATGCGTAACTTGGTCAACACCAACACACGCAATCCACATAATTAATTTGTTAAAAAATTGTTGCATTTGTTAAAGAATGTACTATAATACATCCCATACCTGATTTGTTAATTCAACAACTCATAGTATGACTCCAAATATTTTGCCCTTTCACCTTTTTGAAAGGGCTTTTTTTCTTGTTCTTTCCTCCGAATAGCTCTAGACTATGCCCCATTTTTAGCTTTCATTATTTACAATTATGCGTGTTTCTGACTTTCATTTTGACTTACCCGATGAGCTGATTGCTCGTTATCCTAAAGAAGATCGCTCTTCTTGCCGTTTGCTACAACTCAATGGTGAAAACGGGGAAATTTCTCACCGCACTTTTACGGATGTATTGGATTTAATCGACGAAGGTGATTTGTTGATTTTTAACAATACGCGCGTAATCCCTGCTCGTATGTTTGGTCGTAAAGCCAGCGGCGGGAAAATTGAAGTGTTGGTGGAACGTGTTTTAAGTGAACACCATTTCTTAGCGCATATTCGTTCGTCAAAAGCTCCGAAAGAAGGTGCTGAATTATTTTTAGGTGAAGATAAACTCGGTGAAAATAATGGCGTAAAAGCCATTATGATTGGTCGTCAAGATGCCCTTTTTGAAGTGGAATTAGCGGATAAAAACCGCAATGTGCTTGATGTGTTGCAAGAAATCGGTCATATGCCTTTGCCGCCTTATATTGATCGTCCAGATGAAGAAGCGGATCAAGAATGCTATCAAACCGTGTATAACAAAGTGCCAGGTGCAGTGGCTGCGCCAACGGCTGGCTTGCATTTTGATGATGAGCTTTTACAAAAATTACACGAAAAAGGCGTCAATTTTGAATTTGTGACTTTGCATGTGGGCGCAGGTACATTCCAACCCGTACGTGTTGACAATATCGAAGATCATATTATGCACGCAGAATATGTGGAGCTTTCTCAAGAAGTCTGTAATGCCATTATTGAAACAAAGAAAGCGGGTAAACGTGTAATTGCGGTAGGTACAACATCAGTGCGTTCTGTTGAAACCGCTGCTCTATCTGCAGAAGAAAATGGCAATCCAGATTTAATTGAAGCTTATTTTTCTGATACGTCTATTTTTATTTACCCAGGTAAATCATTCCGTGTGGTGGATGCGTTGATTACTAACTTCCACTTACCGGAAAGTACGTTGATTATGTTGGTGTCTGCCTTTGCAGGCTTTAGCCACACCATGAACGCCTATAAAAGTGCGGTCGAAAATCGCTACCGTTTTTTCAGTTATGGCGATGCGATGTTCATTACTAAAAATCCCAATGTGAAAGGCTTAGAATAAGTGGTTTGACTTATTTTCAACCAACTCATAAAATACCTATCAAGAAGCCTGTACTAACAGGCTTTTTTATTGAATAACAACCTACGAACTGTTTATTCGTTGAGGAAAAAAATGAAATATGAATTAGATAAAACCAGCGGCAGTGCGCGTCGTGGTCGCTTGGTATTTGAACGTCCACAAGGCACGTTCACCGTTGAGACCCCTGCGTTTATGCCAGTGGGTACTTATGGCACCGTAAAAGGCATGACGCCAGAAGAAGTGCGTGCGACAGGTGCAGAAATTTTATTGGGTAATACCTTCCATTTATGGCTTCGTCCTGGACAGGAAGTGATGCGTAAACACGGCGATTTGCATGATTTTATGCAATGGCATCGTCCGATTTTGACGGACAGTGGTGGCTTTCAAGTATTCAGTTTAGGTAAATTACGTAAAATCACGGAAGAAGGCGTAAAATTCCAAAACCCAATTAATGGTGAGCGTATTTTCCTTTCGCCTGAAAAGTCTATGGAAATTCAATATGATTTAGGATCTGACATCGTGATGATTTTCGATGAATGTACGCCTTATCCAGCGACTTTCGATTATGCGAAAAAATCCATGGAAATGTCTCTTCGTTGGGCAAAACGTAGCCGTAATCGCTTTGATGAATTAGGCAATAAAAATGCGCTATTCGGTATTATTCAAGGCGGCGTATTTGAAGAATTACGCAAAGTATCACTAGAAGGTTTAGTGAATATTGGCTTTGACGGTTATGCGGTGGGCGGTTTAGCGGTAGGCGAACCAAAAGAAGATATGCACCGCATTTTAGAATATATCTGCCCACAAATCCCGGCTGATAAACCGCGCTATTTAATGGGCGTGGGTAAACCGGAAGATTTAGTGGAAGGCGTGCGTCGTGGTATTGATATGTTTGACTGTGTAATGCCAACCCGTAACGCACGTAACGGCCATTTATTCGTCACGGACGGCATTGTCAAAATCCGTAATGCAAAATACCGTGATGATACGAGCCCATTGGATCCTGAATGTGATTGCTACACCTGTAAAAACTACACCAAAGCGTATTTATATCATTTAGATAAATGCGGTGAAATTTTAGGTGCACGCTTAAATACCATTCACAATTTACGCTATTATCAACGTTTAATGGTGGAAATTCGTCAAGCTATCGAAGACGATCGTTTTGATGATTTTGTGGTGGAATTCTATGCTCGTATGGGCAAACCTGTTCCACCATTACAGTTAGATCCTACTCAATCTTCTGAAACACAATTATCAGAATAACACATGCAAAGTGCGGTCAAAAATGACCGCACTTTTTAACAAAGGAAACCTTATGCAAATCCTTGAACCTCAACAATTTGCCACTTGGAATGAGCCGATTGATATGCTTTATGCCTGTCATAGCAAAGTGAGACGCTTTTGTAAGCAACTCACCATTCTTCCTGGCTACTTAGAAAAAAATGGCGTGAATCAAGCCGTATTAAATGATGTGAAAACCATTTTGCAGTATTTTAATCACGCGGCACCACTTCATCATGATGATGAAGAAAAAGATTTTTTCCCTGCTTTAATTGAAAAAGCGCCTCAAGCGAAAGAATCGGTAGATGAATTAGAACGCCAACATGTTACTTTGCATGAAAATTGGGCAAAACTTTCTGAACAACTAGAAGAATTGATTGCAGAGAAACGGATTGATGTAGATGAAAGACTGATTACGCTATTTGTAGCAAGTTATGATAGACATCTTGCCCTTGAAGAGCCGCTATTTGAGCTTGGTAAGCAATATTTATCCGCAGAACAACTCACAGCTATGGGCAAAATTATGTTTGCTCGTCGCCAAGCTTAAACCATGAAATATCAATTAAATTTGACCGCACTTTCCTGCCCGATTCCGCTTTTAACGGCGAAGAAAGCTTTGGCAAATTTAGCGCCAAATGATGAATTAGTTTTGCAATTAAATCGTCAAAGTGCGGTAGAAAATTTTGTTGTTTTTTGTGAAGAAAATCAATGTGAATTAGTGGATAAACATTGGCTTTCCGAGCAAATCTTCGAAGTTTGCTTGAAAAAAATCAATTAATCCTAAAATTCTCGTTGTTATTGCCTTCATCGGCTTTTACTGAATGCCGTTTTATGGTATTTTACGCACACTTTTAACTTTTCATTTATAAGGAAAACACAATGGAAGCACAAAGCCCAATGTCCACGTTATTTATTTTCGTGATCTTCGGTTTAATTTTTTATTTTATGATTTACCGTCCACAAGCGAAACGTAACAAAGAACACAAAAAATTAATGTCTGAATTAGCGAAAGGCACTGAAGTATTAACCGCTGGTGGTTTGATTGGTAAAATCACCAAAGTAACCGAAGGTGCTGAAATTGTTATCGCTTTAAACGATACTACTGAAATCACGATTAACCGTAACTACATCGTTTCAGTATTACCGAAAGGTTCTGTAAAATCTCTCTAATTTAAATTCCTAAAGGGAAAACTATGTTAAATCGTTACCCATTATGGAAGAATCTAATGGTGATCCTTGTGGTCGCCATTGGTGCTTTATACTCTCTTCCAAATATCTATGGTGAAGATCCTGCGGTGCAAATTTCCGGTACACGCGGACAACAAGCAGACACCACCGCATTAACTGAAGTACAAAATGTACTGAAAGAAAATAACCTTCCAACCAAATCTATCGTTCTTGAAAATGGCTCCATTCTTGCCCGTTTCACCAACACAGATGACCAACTTCTTGCCAAAGATAAAATTGCAGAAAAACTTGGCACTAACTACACCACCGCATTAAACCTTGCACCGGCAACACCGGCTTGGTTAAGCAGCATTGGTGCAAATCCAATGAAATGGGGTTTGGACTTACGTGGTGGGGTACGTTTCTTGATGGAAGTGGACATGAATTCTGCATTGGCTAAACGTCAAGAACAGTTACAAGACACATTACGCAACGAATTACGTAAAGAAAAAATTCAGTTTACGGCGATTAAAAATGGCGACAAATTTGGTACAACGGTCACATTAGAAAACGCAGACCAAATGTCAAAAGCAGCGCGTATTATTCGTCAGTTACACCCAACATTAGACGTGTCTGACATTGGTGACAACACCTTAAACCTTGCCCTTTCAGAAGCGGCATTAACAGAATCACGTAACTTAGCCATCGAGCAAAACTTAACGATTTTACGTAAACGTGTTGCTGAATTAGGCGTAGCTGAAGCGGTTATCCAACGTCAAGGCGCAGAACGTATCGTAATCGAATTGCCGGGTGTTCAAGATACGGCGCGTGCAAAAGAAATCTTAGGGGCAACTGCAACACTTGAATTCCGTATTGTGAATTCATTAGTAAATCCTGAATCGGCTGCTCGTGGTATGTTACCTTCTGACACAGAAATCAAATATGACCGTCAAGGTAGACCTGTTGCACTTTACAAACGTGCGGTATTAGGTGGTGAGCACATCATCAACTCAAGTTCTGGTTTAGACCAAAACACCAGCACACCACAAGTAAGTGTAACCTTGGACAGTGAAGGCGGCGAAATCATGTCGCAAACCACCAAGAAATACTACAAAAAACCAATGGCAACCTTGTATGTAGAATACAAAGACAACGGTAAAAAAGACGAAAATGGCAAAACCATTTTAGAGAAAAATGAAGAAGTGATTAACGTCGCAACAATTCAAGGTCGCTTTAGTTCTAACTTCCAAATTACGGGTGTAAGCAGTTCTGCAGAAGCACAAAACCTTTCTATGTTATTAAAATCAGGTGCATTAATCGCGCCAGTGCAAATTGTTGAAGAACGTACAATCGGTCCTTCTCTTGGTGCACAAAACGTAGAACAAGGTATTGATGCAAGCTTTTGGGGCTTAATTGCCGTCATAGTCTTCATGCTGATTTACTATAAAATCTTCGGTATTATCGCAAGCTTCGCCTTGGTGATTAATATCGTTTTATTAGTCGGTTTGATGTCTATCCTACCTGGTGCAACACTCACCATGCCAGGGATTGCGGGTATCGTATTAACACTGGGGATGTCGGTGGATGCCAACGTACTTATTTTTGAGCGTATCAAAGAAGAGATTCGTAATGGCCGTCCAATCCAGCAAGCCATTAACGAAGGTTATAACGGTGCATTCACCTCTATCTTCGATGCGAACTTAACCACAATTTTAACGGCAATCATTCTTTATGCTGTGGGTACCGGCC
Source organism: Haemophilus parainfluenzae (assembly GCF_003252725.1). Taxonomy (GTDB): domain Bacteria; phylum Pseudomonadota; class Gammaproteobacteria; order Enterobacterales; family Pasteurellaceae; genus Haemophilus_D; species Haemophilus_D parainfluenzae_L. The sequence goes on along the minus strand of NZ_QEPO01000003.1, from coordinate 56,811 downwards.
CAATTCAAGGCTTTGCAGTAACTCTTGCATTAGGTGTGGCAATTTCAATGTTTACAGCGATTACCGGAACACGTGCTATCGTGAACTTCCTATACGGCGGTAAACGTCTTGAAAAATTATCAATTTAGGTAGGATAAGATGAGATTATTTGCAAAAGATAAAAACGGACATTTTATCCGTGAAGTGAATGGGATTAAATTGCCATTCCCTCTCACTGAATTTATGAAAGTGAGATTTGTGGGATATGCATTTTCTGCGATTTTAATGGCGATTTCCCTCTTCTTCATTGTGACAAAGGGCTTCAACTGGGGCTTGGATTTTACCGGTGGTGTGGTATTTGATACGCACTTCTCACAACCGGCTGATTTAGAGAAAATCCGTGGCACATTAAATCAACATGGTATTGCAAGCCCAATTGTACAAACAACCGGTTCTGTACAAGACGTGATGATTCGCTTACCGGCTGACAATAACGACTCTGCGATTGGTGATCACGTTAAAAGCATGCTCCAAACAATTGATCCTAATATTCATATTAACAGTATCGAATTCGTCGGTCCGAACGTCGGTGAAGAACTGGCTCAAGGTGCGGTTTATGCGACCCTTGCAACCCTAGCAATGATGTTAATTTACGTGGGCTCACGTTTTGAATGGCGTTTAGGTTTTGGTGGTATTGCCTCACTTGCGCATGACGTGGTGATTACACTCGGTGTATTCTCTGCATTACAAGTCGAAATGGATTTAACCTTCGTGGCAGCGATTCTTTCCGTTGTAGGTTATTCTATCAACGATAGTATCGTGGTATTCGACCGTGTGCGTGAAAACTTCCGTAAAATTCGCCGTGTAGAAACCATCGATATTATTGATATTTCCTTAACGCAAACCTTATCGAGAACCATCATGACATCTCTCACAACGCTTCTTGTTGTGATTGCCTTGTTCTTCTTTGGTGGTCCATCAATTCATAACTTCTCATTAGCGTTATTAATTGGTATCGGTTTTGGTACTTATTCATCAATCTTTATCGCGATTGCGATTGCTTATGATATCGGCCTACGCCGTGAACATATGATTCCACCAAAAGTGGATAAAGAAGTAGATGATTTACCTTAATCTATTAAACATCAGATAAAAAGAAAGCCACCATAACGGTGGCTTTTTTATTGCTAAAATTATGACATTTTATGACCGCACTTTAGTCGTTTACATCACCTAATAAAGCCGCATATTTCTTCGTTGATTCTGAGCTTTCCAAGGTAATTTTAAACGCCATTGTCAGCGGCACTGAAAGTAACATACCGACCGTACCGAGCAACCATCCCCAGAAAAGCAACGAAAAGAATACGACCAAGGTAGAAAGCCCTAAAGTTTTTCCCATCATTTTTGGTTCAATAATATTACCAATCACAATATTTGATGCAATGATACCAGCTGTCACGCCCATACCCACACCAAATCCATTCAGCAATAACGCTTGGACAACAATCGGCACGGCTGCAATAATCGAACCAATATTTGGAATGTAATTTAATAGGAAGCTTAAGGTTGCCCATAAAATCGCATATTGGACATCCATTACATCCAACAAAATCCACGTCGAGACGCCGGTAAGCAGACTAATCACCGTTTTCACACCAAGATAACTAATCACACCATCTAAAATACGATCGATGTGATGTTCTTCCGCGACAACATCATGTTCATTATCACTTAAAACTAAAGCAAGTTTATGCTTCATGGTTGGCGCTTCAAGCAGCATAAAAATCACCGCTAAGATCAACACAAAAACATTCGTCACCACGCCAGAAAAGTTTAATAATAAACGGCTCACAAAGTTCATGATCACACTTGGATCAAAATGCTCCATAATGGCTTCGCGAGAAATCACAATCGGCAATTTCAGTTTTTGAGCTAACGCCATGACGTCATTTATACGTTCCGAAAGCAGCACTTTATATTGAGGAATCGAGCGTGTGAATTCCTGCACGCTGCTGTTAATTAATCCCGCCAGGAAAAAGAATACGATTAAAATTAAGATAAACAACAAGGCTATGGCGATGCCATGTGGCACTTTGCGTTGTGTCATCGCTTTAATCACTGGCGAACAAATAATGGCGATAAATAATGCCAATAAAAAAGGCACGACAATCTCCGCCGCCAGTTTAATTCCCGCAAACACAATCACTAAAGCCGCCATTGCGACTAAAGTGCGGTTAAAATTTAAGTTTTTTTCCACTAAATGGCTTCCTCATTTTCTTCGCCTGTACGAACACGGATCACGCGTTCTACATCATAAACAAAGATCTTCCCATCACCGATTTTCCCTGTTTGGCAAGTTTCAACAATGGTTTCAAGGCACTGTTCAAGTAAATCATCCGGCACGACAATTTCCATTTTCACTTTAGGTAGAAAATCCACCATATATTCCGCACCGCGATAAAGCTCTGTATGCCCTTTTTGGCGACCAAAACCACGGACTTCAGTCACGGTCATTCCGCTAATGCCAATATCAGATAAATTTTCACGCACATCATCTAATTTAAATGGCTTAATAATGGCTTCGATTTTTTTCATCTTATTTCTCCAAATTTTCACGGCGGGCGGCTTTCGGTCGGAAGCTTGTAATTACTTCAGGCTTGGTATCAATATAAATACCGTCGATTAATTGCAAGCAGTAAGGCACCGCACTAAAAATCCCTTTCACTAAGACTTTGCCTTGCTCATCTTTCACGCCTTCTAAGGTTTCTTTGATGGCTTTTGGCTGACCCGGTAAATTCAAGATTAGGCTATTTTTACGAATAACGCCAACTTGACGTGATAGAATTGCTGTCGGCACAAAATGCAAACTTACTTGACGCATTTGCTCACCAAATCCTGGCATTTCACGATCGGCTACTGCTAACGTTGCATCAGGTGTCACATCACGTTTTGCCGGTCCTGTACCACCCGTTGTGAGCACTAAATGACAATGGTGCTCATCCACTAATTCTTTCAATGTTTGTTCTATTAATGGTTGCTCGTCTGGAATTAATCGAGTTTCCACTTCAAAAGGATCCACCAACGCTTGCTCTAACCATTGTTGTAATTCTGGAATCCCTTGATCTTGATACACACCACTTGATGCACGATCTGATACTGAAACCAAACCAATTTTTAAAAGTGCGGTCATTTTTTTCCTCATTTCTATACGCTATAAACAGCGTCATTCTACCCTATTTTATCTTTTACCAAAGCATAAAAAAGCCATTTAGCTTTCACTAAATGGCTTTTCATTTTACAAATTATTGTCTGGCTTGAACTTTGCCATCCACATAATCCACTGTGACCACTTTACCTGGTAATAATTGACCAGATAGAACTTGTTGTGCCAAGCTGTTTTCGATCTCTTGTTGGATTGCACGTTTTAATGGACGCGCCCCATAAATTGGGTCGTAACCCACTTCAGCAATGAAATCTAATAATACTTCGGTAAACACTAATTCGTAACCACGAGTTTCCATACGTTTTGCTAGACGTTCTAATTGGATGCTTGCAATCGCACGGATATTTTCTTTACCAAGCGGATGGAATACCACAGTTTCATCAATACGGTTGATGAATTCCGGACGGAAATGTTGGCTCACCACTGACATCACTAAGGCTTTCATTTCACCATAGCTTTCGTCTTTGCTACCTTGGATTAAATCAGAACCCAAGTTAGAGGTCATAATCACCACGGTGTTACGGAAGTCCACAGTACGACCTTGACCATCAGTTAAACGGCCATCATCCAACACTTGTAATAAGATGTTGAATACATCCGCATGGGCTTTTTCCACTTCATCTAACAAAATCACCGAATATGGACGACGACGTACTGCTTCAGTTAAGTAACCACCTTCTTCATAGCCGACATAGCCTGGAGGCGCACCCACTAAACGAGATACGCTGTGTTTTTCCATAAACTCTGACATATCGATACGCACCATCGCATCTTCACTATCAAAGAGGAATTTCGCCAAAGTTTTGCAAAGCTCTGTTTTACCTACACCTGTTGGACCTAAGAATAAGAACGAACCAATTGGGCGGTTAGGATCTGAAAGCCCTGCACGGCTACGACGAATCGCGTTTGCTACAGCATCGACTGCTTCTTCTTGACCAATCACACGTTTGTGCAATTCTTCTTCCATGCGTAAGAGTTTTTCTTTCTCACCTTCCATCATTTTAGAAACTGGAATGCCGGTTGCTTTAGAAAGTACTTCCGCAATTTCTTCATCTGTCACACGATAGCGTAATAGGCTCATTTCTTTGCCTTCGCCAGTTTCAGCGGCAGCAAGTTGTTTTTCCAATTCAGGAATACGACCGTATTGAAGCTCAGACATTTTGCTTAAATCGCCAGCACGGCGCGCTTGTTCCATTTCGGTTTTCGCTGCATCTAACGCTTGTTTGATGTGTTGAGAACCTGAAAGTGCTGCTTTTTCTGACTTCCATACTTCTTCAAGTTCAGCATATTCACGTTCTTTGTCAGAAAGTTCTTTTTCTAACATTTCTAAACGTTTACGGCTGGCTTCGTCTTCTTCTTTTTGTAATGCCTGTTGTTCCAATTTTAATTGGATGATACGGCGCTCAAGACGATCGAGTGGCTCAGGTTTAGAGTCAATTTCCATACGGATACTTGAAGCAGCCTCATCGATTAAGTCGATGGCTTTATCCGGCAACTGACGATCGGAAATATAACGATGTGAAAGTGTTGCCGCTGCCACGATTGCTGGGTCAGTAATATCTACATGGTGATGGATCTCATAACGCTCTTTCAAACCACGTAAGATCGCAATGGTATCTTCTACACTTGGTTCATCTACAAAGACTTTTTGGAAACGACGTTCAAGCGCCGCATCTTTCTCGATATATTGGCGATATTCGTCTAATGTTGTTGCACCCACACAGTGTAATTCACCACGAGCTAAACTTGGTTTTAATAAGTTGCCTGCATCCATCGCACCGTCAGTTTTACCTGCACCAACCATGGTATGGATTTCATCAATAAAGAGGATCACTCGACCTTCTTCTTTTGCAAGTTCATTTAATACCGCTTTTAAACGCTCTTCAAATTCACCGCGGTATTTCGCACCGGCAATCAAGGCGCCCATATCTAAAGAAAGTACACGTTTATTTTTTAAGCCTTCAGGCACTTCACCATTAACAATACGTTGTGCCAAACCTTCTACGATAGCGGTTTTACCTACACCAGGCTCACCAATTAATACAGGGTTGTTTTTGGTACGACGTTGTAATACTTGAATGGCGCGACGAATTTCTTCATCACGACCAATCACCGGGTCGAGTTTGCCGCTTTCAGCACGAGCGGTTAAATCAATTGTATATTTTTCAAGAGCTTGTCTGCTTTCTTCTGCATTTTGATCGTTCACGCTTTGTCCTCCACGAATATGTTGGATCGCTTGTAAAATTTGTTCTTTTTTCGCACCACATTTTTTCAAAATGTCATTTAATGCGCCTCGCTCTTCAAGCGCAGCTAATAAGAACAATTCACTGGAAATAAATTTATCTTGTTTTTGTTGAGCTAATTTGTCACATAAATTCAATAAGTTAAGTAATTGACGGGAAATTTGCACATCACCGCCATTACCCGACACTTGTGGCAATTTATTCAATTCGGCATTTAATTCATTACGCAATAATGCCACGTTCACGCCACTGGTCGTTAAAATTGGTGCAATTGAACCGTCCTGTTGATTTAAAAGTGCGGTCAATAAATGCACTGGTTCGATAAACTGATTATCTTTACCTAGCGCCAATGATTGTGCTTCACTGAGTGCTTGTTGGAATTTTGTGGTAAATTTTTCAATATTCATATGCTTATCTTCTCCTGATTAAATTCTTGGGGTCATCCCCTTTACGAGTTATTAAATAAGACCCTTTTTTGGTATTTCAAGAGAAAAAATCAACAATTTTTAATTTTTTCTATCAAACTTTACTTCTTGATAGGTTTAAGCGACTAAGATTTGATGAAGTGGCACGTCCCACGCTTCAGTTGGAAGCTGTTCGACTTGCTGACATTGATGGGCTAATCCCACAGGGATAAAAGAAGAATTTCGCCAATTTTGTAAGGTACGATCATAAAAACCACCGCCCATGCCAAGGCGATTACCTTGTTTATCAAAAGCGACAAGTGGTGTAAAAAGAATATCTAATTCATCCAAAGGCAATACGTTTTGCACATTGAGTTTGGGCTCCCAAATGCCAAATTTATTTTTCAGCATTGGTGTATCTGGCAAATAACGTAAGAACAAAAGATGATTAGGATTGAAAGGGTGCAATACCGGCAAATAAACGTGTTTATCTTGTGCCCAAAGGGTTTTAATAAGTTTATCTGTGGTGATTTCACCATCAAAGGAAACATACAAGGCAATATGCTGCGCATTTCGTTCTTCAATTAATGCAAGCGCTTGTTGAGTAATGGAATTCTCTGCCTGTTGCTGCTGAAGTGCGGTCAAATTCGCTCGTGTTTTACGAATTTGTTGACGGAGTTGATTGCGAAGCGTTTGCTGTGTTGATTTCATTCGATTGGAAAGAATGGATTTTAAAGGAAGGTCCCAGAGTGCCGCTACGAGTAGTAGTCCTTGAACCCGATGGTCCAAGGAAACCGGTAAGGCCATTTTTAGGTTTCTTTAGTCCAATGACAAAGTCAAAGGTCAAGCCTACACACCAATGGCGGGAAACCGATTTATAAAGTTCTAAGTATCGGCTCAGGGACATAACCCATCCACGAACACCCCAGGAAATCTTTTAAATTTATACTAGCTCAATTTGATTGGTTTGACTAGCCTTTATTTGAATAATTTTGCTTATTCAAGCACGTCCCACAAGGGACGGGATTATTTTTTAACCGGTTGAATTAAATCAGACTCTTCCGGTTTTTTCACATCTGCAAATTGTTTATCTTTATTCGCATCGATGACTTGTTGAGTTTGACTTGCTAATTGTTGTAACCCCATTTTGTCATAGGCTTCTTTCATTAAGAATAAACCTTCGTAAGTCGCTTTTGCATCTGGATATTGTTGTAACATACCCACTACACGATTTGATACCGCCACCCACGCATCACGTTTTGCATAGAATTTCGCAATTTCTAATTCATGACGAGCTAATGAATCTTTGATGTATGCCATACGTGCTACTGCATCTTGTGAATATGGACTATTTGGGAACGCACGCACTAAGCTTTGGAAGTTAGAAAACGCCGTTTTCATTGAAGTTGTTTCACGCGTTGCACGATCGATACCAAAGAAATCTTGGATCATGTTATCGGCAGTTGCTAAGTTCGTTAAACCTGCCATATACACTGCATAGTCACGGTTTGGACTTTGTGGAAATTGGTGTAAATAGTTATCCACGGTTACCAAAGTTGCGGTGTAATCTTGCGTTTTATAGTTTGCATAAATTAAATCAAGCATTGCTTGCTCTTGGTAAGTACTACCAGGGAAACGCTCTGTCGCTGCTTTTAAATAACGAATCGAGTCAGAATAGCTTCCTTCTTGTAATGCAGCCGCGCCTTTTGCATAAAGCTCATCAACAGAAGCTTGCTCCACTTCTTTATTACCACTGCTACAAGCTGCAATAGCGAATGAGGTAAGTGCAATAAGCGCGAGAGATTTTATTTTACGCATTCTTTTTTCCTTAATTTTTACGAAAATCAATAAATAAGTTACAATTAACGAATATTGTATAGAACATTACACAATAAGCCAACTTTTTAAATTTTTAGATGGATTTTTTATGCCACAAATGACCTTAACGGCTGAAGTTCAGCCCGAACAAATGGGACAGCGTTTAGACCAAACCCTCGCAGAGTTGTTCCCAGAATATTCCCGTTCGCGTTTAAAAACCTGGATTGAAGCAAAACAGGTAAAAATGAACGGTGAAATTGCCGATATTCCACGTGCAAAAGTTTATGGCGGAGAGCAAATTGAAATTTCGGTAGAAGTGGAAGATGAAAACCGTTTTGAGCCACAAAATATTCCACTCAATATCGTTTATGAAGATGACGATATTATCGTGATTAACAAACCTAAAGATCTCGTGGTTCACCCAGGTGCAGGCAATCCAGATGGTACCGTGCTTAATGCGCTACTCTATCACTATCCACCTATTGCTGAAGTACCACGTGCAGGGATTGTGCATCGTTTAGATAAAGACACGACAGGTCTCATGGTTGTCGCTAAAACCATTCCAGCACAAACCAAACTCGTGCGTGACTTACAAAAACGTAAAATTACTCGTGAATACGAAGCCGTCGCCAGTGGCATTATGACCAAAGGTGGAACCGTAGATCAGCCAATGGCTCGCCACGCGACAAAACGCACATTGATGGCGGTTCACCCAATGGGTAAACCGGCTGTGACGCACTATCGCATTATGGAGAATTTCCGTAATTACACGCGTTTACGCTTACGTTTAGAAACAGGTCGTACTCACCAAATTCGTGTGCACATGGCGCATATTGCACATCCATTATTAGGTGATCAAACTTACGGAGGCCGTCCTCGCCCACCTAAAAATGCAAGCGAAGCCTTCACTGAGGTGCTACGCAATTTTAAACGCCAAGCATTACATGCGGTTATGTTGCGTTTAGCTCATCCTATCACAGGTGAAATGATGGAATGGTATGCCCCATTGCCAGATGACTTTGTCGAATTACTGCATGCCTTAAAAGCGGATTACCTCGAACACAAAGACGAATTGGATTATTAAGATGAAAACCATTGTTCCAAACTGGAATGTTCCACCACATATCCAAGCTTTTACAACCACAAGAGAAGGTGGCGTAAGCCTGCCGCCTTTCGATAGTTTCAATTTGGGTGATCATGTCGAAGATGATAAAAGTGCGGTCAAAACTAACCGCACTTTACTGGTCGAAAAATTTAATCTGCCACATTTCCCGTTGTTTTTAACTCAAACGCACAGCACTCGTGTAATCACGGTGCCTTATGAGGGTAATAATTTAGAGGCTGATGCGGTTTACACCAATCAACCTAACCAAGTATGTTTGGTGATGACAGCTGATTGCTTGCCAGTTTTATTCACCAATAAGCAAGGGACTGAAGTAGCTGCGGCACATGCGGGCTGGCGTGGACTCTGTGATGGTGTATTAGAAGAAACCGTGAAATGCTTCCAATCTGCCCCCGAAGAGATTATTGCGTGGTTTGGGCCTGCTATCGGCCCTAATGCATTCCAAGTTGGCAAAGAAGTGATTGAGCAATTTATGGCTTTTGACCCGATTGCAGAAACGGCTTTTCGACCAGATCCGAATGAATCCGGAAAATACCTCGGCAATCTTTATCAAATCGCCACACAACGCCTCAACAAATTAGGTATTACCCAAATTTACGGTGGGGAGCATTGCACATTCAATGAAAAAGAGACCTTCTTTTCCTATCGTCGAGATGGCAAAACAGGCCGAATGGCGAGTCTGATTTGGATAAAAAAAATAAACTCATAAATACAACAAACCGCACCTTAAAGTGCGGTTTATTTTTGGCTTATTCTGAATAACTTTCGAACCAACTTTCTAAAATCAGACAAGCAGAGATCCCATCTACTTTGCCTTTATTGAGAGCGCGATAACCGCCACGCTGGAAAATTTCATCACGTGCAGAAACCGTCGTTAAGCGCTCATCTTGCAATTCCACTTTGATACCGAAACGACCATTTAAGCGGTTGGCAAATTTTTTCGCACGAAGTGTTAAATCTTGCTCAGTGCCATCCATATTTAAGGGCAATCCCACCACAATAACATCAGGCTTCCAGTCTTTTAAGCATTTTTCAATAGCATCCCAATTTGGAATCCCATCTTGCGCTTTAAATGCAGGTAATGCTTGCGCTGTACCCGTGATACTTTGCCCGACTGCACAACCGATGCTTTTTGTACCGAAATCAAATGCAATTGCCGTGATGCCCATTAACTATGCCCTACTTGTGAAAAAACAAAATTATGAGGATTAATCCCTAATAATTGATTCGCGGCAGGATAACGATCTTCATAAATCGTTTCAAATAAAATGGTGTCTGAAGCAGGTGCCACTAACCACGCATTATCTGCAATCTCTTGTTCTAGCTGCCCAGCTGTCCAACTTGCACAACCGAGCGCAACAAGATATTTTTCGGGCGCATCCTCTGAACCAAAGGTTTCCACAATATCTGCCGAAGTGGTCAGAAACATCTCATCGGTAATTTTATAACTATGCTCAAATTCTTTCGCGGTTTTCTTATGCAGAATAAAACCACGCTCAGAATGCACTGGACCACCCGCAAGCACAAGTTCATTGCTAAAAGTGCGGTCATTTTTCATCATAAAATTCATTTTTGAATACAACTCAGCAATGCTTAAATCGGTGGGTTGATTAATCACTAAACCCATCGAACCTTGCTCATTATGCTCACACATATACACCACGGTATTTTGGAAATAATCCTCCAACTGTGGCATCGCAATTAAAAATTGCCCTTGTAAATCCATCATTATCCCAAATCTCCAAAACAAATTTGCAACGCACTAATCGCCGCTAAAGAGGCTGTTTCTGTACGTAACACACGCTTTCCTAATAAAATTTCAGTAAATCCTTGTTGTTCAGTTTGAGCAATTTCTTGAGGTGATAAACCGCCTTCTGAACCAATAAGCAAACGAACACCTTCTTTTGGAATAGAAGGCAAGGTTTTAATTGAATATTGGGCTCTTGGATGTAAATTCAATTTCAACGCGCCATCATTTTCTGCACACCAATCTTGTAATTTCATTAATGGACGAATTTCTGGCACAACGTTACGGCCACATTGTTCACAAGCTGCAATAGCAATTTTTTGCCATTGTTGGATTTTCTTATCCATACGTTCACCATCCAACTTCACGCCACAGCGTTCTGACCATAATGGTGTAATCACATTCACGCCCAATTCCACAGATTTTTGAATGGTAAATTCCATTCGATCGCCGCGTGAAATAACCTGCCCTAAATGAATCGATAAATTCGACTCCTTATCACTCAATTCACAACCAAGAATGTCCACTTTAACGGCTTTTTTGCTCGCTTCAATAATTTTCGCTGGATAAATATGATTACTCCCATCAAATAATTCAATTTGCTCACCTTCAGTCATTCGAAGTACACGACCTACGTGATTAGCCGCATCCTCTGAAAGTTGGCAAGTAGATTGATTTTTAAGGGATTCTGGATGATAAATTCTTGGAATACGCATAATATTGAGTTCTTGATATAAGGAAAAAGTGCGGTCATTTTCAACCGCACTTTTAATATTATTCTGCTGCTAAATCTTTTGGCAAACTTTCTAAAATGGCTCGCCAGTAGGCGGAGGTAACTTGCTTGTGTTTACGAATACATTCCACCACTAAATCAGATTGACCTTTTTCACAAATATCACGCAATTCCACATAAAAATCATATGTCACTTGGCGATGTTTTTCGTCACTAAAGAATAGCAAACCAATTTTATGGTAAACCCCACGTAAGCTATTGAAAATTAAACGATAGAAAGGTTTGTTCGCCATTACTGTAAACTGGCGAAATAAGGCATAGTCAAATTCCATGTAGCTTTCAGCGGTATTTTCTAAAGCATCCATTCCTTTGAACAAGGCTGCAGAAGCTTTAGGTGAATTTTTTACTGCCTCATAAATATAAGATTCTGACATGCGACTACGCAATGACAACATATTTTCAATAATTAACGGCGCACTTTGGCGATCTAAGGTAATTAAGGTTTCAATGATGCTTGGACCAGCTGTATCCCAAATATCATTGACTTTTGTCGGCTTGCCGTGTTGAATGGTAAGCCAGCCATCACGAGCCAAACGCTGTAATACTTCACGTAATGTGGTGCGTGTTACGCCGATTTTATCAGCTAAATCACGCTCAGAAGGAAGATTGGTGCCGGCGGGAAATACATCATCCCAAATACTTCTAACAATATATTCTTCGGCAAGCGCAGCTGGGCTTTGAGCCCGTAAAAGGGTATTATCTGTTTGCATGAGTATGAAATAAATATAAAAAAGCCTAAAAAGATCAAAAAAATGTGATTTATTGAATAAATCTTTAACTGGTCTATTATCCTTTAAAGCAGTATATATTACAATGATAGGACTATAAAAAACGGAGTTCAATATGACTTACACACAAGCTTTTATGAAAAACTTTCTGGGCTCGAGCCCTGATTGGTATAAATTAACTATTATTGCCTTCTTGGTAATTAACCCGATTTTATTCTTTTTCGTCAGCCCATTTATTGCTGGCTGGGTTCTCGTCGCCGAATTTATTTTCACCCTTGCCATGGCATTAAAATGCTACCCTCTTCAACCGGGTGGTTTATTAGCCGTTGAAGCTATTGCTATTGGTATGACGAATGCAGAGCACGTTAAAGCCGAGATCATGGCAAACTTTGAAGTCGTTTTACTTTTAATCTTTATGGTGGCCGGTATTTACTTTATGAAGCAACTTTTGCTTTATGTGTTCACCAAATTATTAGTCCGTATCCGTTCTAAAATCGTACTTTCTGTCGCGTTCTGTTTTAGTGCTGCATTTCTTTCAGCTTTCTTAGATGCACTTACTGTTGTTGCAGTAATTATCAGCGTAGCTATGGGTTTCTATGGGGTTTATCACAAAGTCGCATCCGGTAAAACACTACAAGATGCAGTTGATATTTCTGATGATAACAAAATTAAAAATCACGAAACTCTCGAAAAATTCCGCTCTTTCTTACGTAGCTTAATGATGCATGCTGGTGTCGGTACCGCACTCGGTGGTGTAATGACCATGGTGGGAGAGCCACAAAACTTAATCATTGCAGAACAAGCTAAATGGAATTTCATTGAATTTTTCTTCCGCATGGCTCCTGTGACAGTCCCTGTCTTTATCTGTGGATTACTCACTTGTATTTTAGTCGAAAAATTTAAATTATTCGGTTATGGTGAAAAACTACCGGAAGAAGTATGGCAAGTCTTAGCAGATTTAGATCGTGAAAATGCACAAAAAATGTCTAAACAAGATAAGATTCGCCTTTCTGTCCAAGCGGTTATCGCGGTTTGGTTGATCTTAGGTTTAGCCTTCCATTTAGCGGCTGTAGGCATGATTGGTTTAAGTGTGATTATCCTTGCAACAACCTTTACTGGTGTAACTGATGAACACGCTATTGGTAAAGCATTCCAAGAAAGTTTACCTTTCACTGCATTATTAGTCGTATTTTTCTCTGTCGTTGCGGTGATTATCGATCAAAAACTCTTTGCTCCAATTATTCACTTCGTATTAAGTTCTGAAGAGAAAACACAGTTAGCACTATTCTACGGTTTCAACGGTTTACTTTCCGCAATTTCGGATAACGTATTCGTTGCAACGGTTTATATCAATGAAGCGAAACATGCGCTTGCGACAGGCGCAATTGCACCGCACCAATTTGAATTACTTGCTGTAGCAATCAATACAGGGACAAACTTACCTTCTGTTGCGACACCAAACGGTCAAGCCGCGTTCTTGTTCTTATTAACATCATCGCTTGCACCGTTAATTAAACTTTCTTATGGTAGAATGGTCTACATGGCATTGCCTTACACCATCGTATTAACACTAGTCGGTTTCCTTGCAATCGAATTTATCCTACCTGAAATGACGATTTGGCTTGCAAACCTTGGCTTAATTCTTCCAATTTAATGAAAGATAAGGAGAGAGAATGCTCGACTTTTTTAAGCAATTATCCCTTAAACGTTCAGCGTGGATCTTTTTGGCATTTACCGCATTTGCCTTAGAATCGACCGCACTTTACTTTCAATACGGCATGGGTTTACAACCTTGCGTACTTTGTGTTTATGAGCGTTTAGCTGTTGTAGGGTTATTTATTGCTGGTCTTATCGGTGCCTTAGCGCCAAATTCGCTTATTGTCCGCATTCTTGCTCTTATTGTGGGTTTATTTAGTGCAATCAAGGGATTAATGATCTCCATTCGTCACCTTGATTTACAAATGAATCCGGCACCGTGGAAACAATGTGAATTTATACCAAACTTTCCGGAAACGTTACCATTCCATAAATGGCTGCCTGCGGTCTTTAATCCAACAGGCAGCTGTAATGAAAGCCAATGGTCACTTTTTGGCATCACGATGGTGCAATGGTTGGTATTTATTTTCGCTGTCTATGTCATTGTGTTAGGATTAATTACACTTTCACAAGTGAAGAAAAGTCGAAATCGACGCCTTATTTTTAAATAGTCTAATCACAAACTAAAAAGCCTAGAGATATTCTCTAGGCTTTTTTATTACTGAAAGTCATTCTGAGCTCAACGTTATTCAAGAAAGAAATACCAATAAGGCATTAAGATCAACCAAATAAACGCACTGAGCATAACGACAAATTTAAAACTGAAATGTTTAGTTTTATGACGAAAGCGTTTCATCCCGCAATAAACACCAATAAACCCACCAAGAAGGCTTAATAGAAAAAAGGTATTTTCAGAAATTCGCCAGCCGTGACGAACCGCGCGGATTTTGTCTTTCCACATTAAAAAATAAGCGGCGATATTTACCGCCGCTAACATCACAAATAAAAGCTGAATCAGCATTATGCGTAAACTGGAAGACGTTTGCAGATTGCCAATACTTTTTCTTTGGTTGCTGCAATCACTTGTTCTTCGTTTTCTTTGCCTAATGCATCTAATACATCACACATCCAGCCAGCTAATTCACGACAGTCTTGTTCGTTAAAGCCACGACGAGTCACCGCTGGTGTACCAACACGAATACCAGAAGTCACAAATGGTTTTTGTGGATCATTTGGTACGGAGTTTTTATTCACCGTGATATTCGCTTTACCTAACGCGGCATCCGCTGCTTTACCGGTTAAGCCTTGTTTGATGAAGCTCACTAAGAATAAATGGTTTTCTGTACCGTTTGAAACCACGTCATAACCACGTTGTTTAAACACTTCTACCATTGCTTTCGCATTTTTAATCACGTTTGCTTGGTATTCTTTATAAGCTGGTTCTAACGCTTCTTTGAAACATACTGCTTTCGCCGCAATAATGTGAACTAATGGACCACCTTGGTTTGCAGGGAAAACAGAAGATTGTAAGCGTTTATAAAGCTCTTCATCACCGCAAGAAGAAAGGATTAAACCACCACGTGGACCACCTAAGGTTTTATGAGTGGTGGTTGTCACAACGTGTGCGTATGGTAATGGGTTTGGATATAAACCTGCTGCGATTAAGCCCGCAACGTGAGCCATATCAACAAATAAATATGCGCCCACTTCATCCGCGATTTCGCGCATTTTTTTCCAATCTACTACTTGAGAATAAGCGGAGAAACCTGCCACGATCATTTTTGGTTTATGTTCTAATGCTTTTTGACGCACATCTTCATAGTCGATTAAACCATCAGCGGTGATACCATAAAGTACAGAATTATAGATTTTACCGGAGAAACTCACTTTCGCCCCATGAGTTAAGTGACCACCGTGTGCTAAATCCATCCCTAAAATGGTATCGCCCGCATTGATTAATGCACCATATACTGCTGCATTCGCTTGTGAACCTGAGTGTGGTTGTACGTTCACATAATCCGCACCAAATAACTCTTTCGCGCGATCAATCGCCAACTGCTCCACAATGTCTGCGTACTCACAACCGCCGTAGTAACGTTTACCTGGATAGCCTTCAGCATACTTGTTCGTAAACTGTGAACCTTGCGCTTCCATTACGCGTGGGCTTGCATAGTTTTCAGATGCGATAAGCTCGATATGCTCTTCTTGACGACGATTTTCGTCCTGAATGGCTTGCCATAGAACTGGATCGTAATCAGCGATGTTCATACTTTTTTTAAACATTGTGTTTTCCTCGTTGTTTGAATTATTTGTGTATAGTTTACCTGTTTCCAAGTAAAAACTTAATCAAAAATTTCGATCATATTTTTCATTATTACAATGAAAAACATTCATTTATCTAAATCGAGCCTTTTTCTTTCACTAATTTCTCAATTAGTTTAACTTCTTTTGTTTTCTCGCCAGCACCAAGTTTACGGCATTGGCTGGTTTCTTTCGTATAAGTATTAAAATTGGTCATCCTTGTTGGGCTTTTCATTTTAATCTTCATATCCAAATGATTACCGCAGTTATTACAAGGTGAAACAAATTCCTTATCTAATTCTTTAAATTCTGGAGATTGTTCAATAATTTTCGCGACTTGTGGTGAATGCGCTGTTTTAAATAGACGATCCGTAAAGTCATAACTTAACTTGCCATCATTCGCCTGCCATTTGGCTTTAGCTTGCAATAAATAACGCATCCAGCCTTCTTTTGTATCAATCTGTGAAATGCCGCGTAGAAGCACCGTTTGATCCGCACGATAAGTGATGTAATCAAAATGCTCAACGGGTAAAGGGGATTTGGCGGCAGGTTTTACATGACAAATCCAATCGCCGACTAAGGCTTTTTCCTGTTCAGTTTGTTGATGCGCCGTTGCACATCCCGATAACAATACAGCGATAAGACTACTTAATACTAATTTTCTCATCATAACTCTCCTTTTATTAATCAGATCCCAGCACCTAAAAATAAAGTGCAGTTGAAATCGTATTTGTTTTTCTTAATCGACCCTATTTCTTTACAAACCACTTATTCAATAACTGAATGTCCTTGTCATTCTCTGTTACTCGTCGGCAGGTCGCAAAATCCTTACCTAGAATAAGTTGATTGCCATTTTGTTTAAGTTCAATTGGCATATTCACGTGATCGCCTGATTTGCTATAAAACGTAGCTAATTGCTCTTTTTCTTGTTTTTGTAATTTCTTATCTTGCTTGATGGCTTTAGCCACATTATTACTGTGAGCAGGCACCATCGCGCGATTAACAAAATCAAAACTCAAGACATTATTTTGGCTCTGCCATTTCACCTTACCTTTTGTTAAATAACGAATAGTCGTCTCTTTATCCAATTCAATGTAGGAAATGCCTCGCAAGGCGCCTGTTCCATCTGGCTTTAAGACAAAGTGATCTAAGCGATCGTAAGTTTGTCTATCTTTTGTCGGTATAGTACGACAAATCCATTCGCCATCTAACGTTGAGCTTTGTGAAACATTTGAAGCCCCAGCACAACCTGTTAATAATACCGCTACAAAACTACCCAATATTAACTTTCTCATAAGATAATCCTTTTATTGCCAGTAGAGATAACATTTATCACAACAAAGTAGGGAAATTTTTGTTTAATCCGGAATACGTAAAAGGCGGCAGTTGCATAAATCATCACTTTCAAATTCTGATATTTCACCTGCAACCTTATTTGGAATCGGGAATAAACGCACAGTTAGCGGTTTATTTAAGCGAAATGCCATCGTTCCCGTATCACGCATAATAGCCGCTATGCTTTCAGCCTTAGCATTTCCCGCTACAGGGACCGTGTCTAAACCGATACCACATACTGCACTATAAGTCAGTAAAGCACGGATATCAAAATAGTGTTTTTGTGTACCTTCGGCTAAACCTAAATCTTCTGTCACCGCCAACATTAATCCAGAAAACCCAACCAATGGCACACGTTGGATTGATTTAAACACTTTTGTCAGTAAAGCAGAAACCTCGACTGAACCAGCCGCACCAAAATAGGGCAATCCCATTAATTCATAAATTTTTGTCATGGATGCACAATTTTTCGATGGTGCCGCCGAACTATCAATGCCTGCAAATTCAAATTCACCTGATAATTTGACCGCACTTAACATCTCTAATACTTGATCTACATGATATTGCAGGGCTTGCGACATAGCCTGATAACAATCAGCATAAAATTGATTATGAGGCGATTTTGGCACAGATTTTAATACTTCGACTAATAAATCGGGTGTTTCTAAACCAATGACAAAACTGTTTGGTAAATGACTTAGATGATAACCGGCGGGGAAATAAGGAATAAATGGCTTGCAGTTAAAATTCACCGTAAAGTTAAAATTACCTTCACCACGTGGTGTGATATTTGCAATTCGTTGTACGGCATAAACAGATTGCTCAATAAGTTCATTATCTAACACGCCATTTTCATCTAATGGCACATTGACACAAGCATTACACAAGTCGCCATAAGCCGCGATTAGCTCTGGTAATAAAGCAATTTCCTCTTTATTTCTCGCTGCACCTATTGCAAATCGAAGACGAATTCCACTTTCATTAAATTTATTCAATAATTCCGTTAAATACTGCAAATCTGCTTTTGCTGTCTGCAAATTGGTTAAATCCAAATATTCACCAAAGGGATTGGTAATCACTCGAATCGATTGCAAGGTATAACCTGCTTTCTGTACAGCAGGTAATAACAAATCCACATCACGTTTCACCGAATAAAGTGCATCTTCCCATTGCGTTTTATCTTTATGTAACGTTAGAAAAAAACTGATTGTGCGAAGACGACATAATTCCTTATTTTTATAATCCATTCGATCCCTTAACATTAAATGTCGTTATTTTTGCTGCTCACGTTCAACAGCACGATAGCCAATATCTCGACGATAAAAACGTCCAGACCATTGAATTTGCTCAGCGAGTTTTAAGGCTTTTTGTTGTGCTTCAAATACGCTTTCGCCTAACGCAGTAACACAAAGCACGCGACCGCCGTTCGTGACTAACTTGCCTTCTTGTTCTGCAACACCCGCTAAGAAAACTTTCTCATTTTCGACCGCACTTTGTGGCAAACCGGTGATTTCATCGCCCTTGCGATAATCGCCTGGATAGCCCTCAGCCGCCAAAACAATCCCTAAGGAAGATTTTGGATTCCATTGGGATTTCACTTCGTTCAATTTACCATCGCAAGCTTTAAGACAAAATCCTACCAGATCTGATTCGAGGCGTAGCATAATCGGCTGGGTTTCTGGATCGCCAAAACGGCAGTTAAATTCAATCACTTTTGGCTGACCGTTCGGCATGATCATTAATCCTGCGTATAGGAAACCTGTGTAAACATTGCCTTCCGCTGCCATACCATTGACCGTTGGATAAATCACTTCACGCATAATGCGATCATGAATTTCTAGTGTCACCACTGGCGCAGGCGAATACGCACCCATACCGCCAGTATTTAAGCCTGTATCATTTTCGCCCACGCGTTTATGATCTTGACTAGTCGCCATAGGTTCGACATTTTTACCATCTACCATGACGATAAAACTTGCTTCTTCGCCATCTAGAAACTCTTCAATCACCACTCGACTACCCGCTTCGCCAAAAGCATTACCCGAAAGCATATCACGCACAGCCTCTTCCGCTTCCTGCAATGTCATTGCAACGATTACACCTTTGCCCGCCGCCAAACCATCTGCTTTAACGACAATTGGCGCACCTTTTTCACGCAAGTACGCCAAGGCAGGTTCTACTTCGGTGAAGTTTTGATATTCTGCCGTTGGAATTTTGTGACGAGTGAGGAAATCTTTAGTGAATGCCTTTGAACCTTCCAATTGTGCAGCTGCTTTAGTTGGACCAAAAATTTTCAATCCAGCTTCACGAAATGCATCGACTACCCCAATCACCAAGGGTGCTTCAGGGCCAACAATGGTTAATCCAATTTGCTTATCTTGAGCAAACTTCACTAATGCGGAGATATCTGTCGCAGAAATATTCACGTTTTCTACTTTGTGTTCCAATGCGGTACCCGCATTGCCTGGTGCGACAAAAACTTTATCTGCTAATGGAGATTGTGCTGCTTTCCAAGCCAAGGCGTGTTCACGCCCGCCATTTCCGATGATGAGGATGTTCATAATGCTCCTTGTATCTTTTTGAATTAAACCCCCTCTTTAGCAAAGAGGGGTAGGGGAGATTTGGCAGAAGTTATTTCAACCTCATAGTATATTTAGCATCGTTTAAATCTCCCCCAGCCCCCTCTTTGCGAAAGAGGGGGGAGGAATAAGTAAAAAAGTAATTCGCTCATTGAGCAAAGTTACGATATAAATTAATGTCTAAAATGACGCATTCCAGTTAATACCATCACCATATTATGTTCATCTGCTGCATCGATGACTTCTTGATCGCGCATTGAACCACCTGGATGGATCACACATTGAATCCCTACTTTCGCCGCTGCATCAATGCCGTCACGGAATGGGAAGAAAGCATCAGATGCCATCACACAACCAGCCACGGTTAAGCCTTCATCCTGTGCTTTGATACCTGCAATTTTGGCCGAATACACACGGCTCATTTGGCCAGCACCAATGCCTATGGTTTGGTTATCTTTGGCGTAAACAATGGCATTGGATTTCACGAATTTCGCCACTTTCCAGCAGAATAATAAGTCTTTTAATTCTTGTTCAGTTGGTTGACGTTTACTCACCACTTTTAAATCATCCAAACCAACCATGCCTAAATCCGCATCTTGTACTAATAAACCGCCGTTTACACGTTTGAAATCCAAACGTTCGGAACGAGAAGTCCATTCACCACATTCAAGCAAACGAACGTTTTTCTTACGTTTCACGACTTCTTGTGCTTCAGCAGAAACTTTCGGTGCAATAATCACTTCAACGAATTGGCGCTCCACAATTTCATTCGCGGTTTTTTCGTCTAATTCACGGTTAAAAGCAATAATGCCGCCAAATGCAGAAGTTGGATCCGTTTGGTAAGCGCGATTATAGGCGTCTAAAATATCTTTACCTAAAGCCACACCGCATGGATTAGCGTGTTTAACAATCACACAAGCTGGTTCATCAAATTCTTTCACGCATTCAAGCGCTGCATCGGTGTCTGCAATATTATTGTAAGACAAGGCTTTACCTTGGAGTTGATTAGCCGTAGCCACGCTCGCCTCTTTCACATTCAAATCAACATAGAAGGCCGCATTTTGATGAGAGTTTTCGCCGTAACGCATAGTTTGTTTACGCACGAAGTTAAGGTTTAAAGTCCGAGGGAATTGACCGCACTTCGCATTCGCATCTTCTTCCTCTGCCACATGATATGGTTTCACCATTTGTCCAAAGTAGTTGGCAATCATAGAATCATATTGAGCGGTATGCTCAAATGCTTTAATTGCAAGATCAAAACGGGTTTCAAGTGTTAGGCTGTTGTGGTGTCTATCCATTTCAGCAAGAATGTTGTTAAAATCATGATTATTTACCACGATCGCCACATCTTTATGGTTTTTAGCAGCAGAACGCACCATAGTTGGTCCGCCGATATCGATATTTTCTACCGCGTCTTCCAACGTACAATTTGGCTTCGCTACTGTTGCGGCAAATGGATATAAATTCACAACGACCATATCAATGCCTTGAATACCATGTTGCTGCATGATAGCGTCATCTGTACCACGACGGCCAAGAATACCGCCATGTACTTTTGGATGTAAGGTTTTCACACGACCGTCCATCATTTCTGGGAATCCCGTATAATCGGACACTTCCGTCACCGGCAAACCATGCTGCTCCAATAATTTTGCGGTACCGCCTGTGGAAAGTAGTTTTACACCACGCTGTACTAAGCCTTGAGCAAATTCTACGATACCGGTTTTATCAGAAACACTCAGTAAAGCCTGACGAATTGGACGATCTGTCATTACATTTTCCTTTCATTAAATGGTTAAAAATAAGCGGGGTGAATTATAGCGCAAACGTTTGCGTTTATGTAGAAAAAATTTTTCTGGTAAGCGCACTTAAAAGTGCGGTGATTTATTTAAACGATTTTAAAAATAAAAAAGCCCGCGAAATGCGGGCAACAAATTAATAAGATAATTAATTAACGTTTTCGGTTGTCTAGAGAAAATGCACCAGCACCCGCAAACACAAAATAGAAGAACACGAGAGAGTAAACTAAAGCAAGTTCACCACCGTTCGCGATCGGGAAGAATAAATTCCCTTTACCTGCAGCGTGCATAAAGAAATACGCATAAGCCATTTGACCTGAAAGAATAAATGCCGCTGGGCGAACAAATAAACCTAAAATTAATAGGATTGAACCGACAATCTCAATTACCCCACCGACAATCATCAGTGGATCGCCCACCGCACCACTACCACCCGTCATTGAAATTGGGAATTCCCAGAATTTCGCTGTGCCGTGCAAAATAAACATATATGCGGCGACGATACGTAATAAAGCTAAAACATACGGAGAGTATTTTTCTAAGTTTTTCATAAAGTTTTCCTAATAAAAATAAAAAGTGATTTGAGAACGGGGTGTATATTAATGATTAACTCAAAGCCAAACAATACCTCAAATCGAAAAGGACTTTTTACTATTAGGAAACAATTTTACGCTTTACTGATTTTCTCTATCCACTGTAAAAACTCAACGGGCGGCATGAATCCATTAACACGACTCCCCTCGATTTCTTTTCCATTTTGGTTAAAGAACAAAATAGTCGGTAAACCTAGCACTTTATATTTTGTCATTAAAGCACGGTTTTCTTCGGAGTTTTTTGTCATATCAACTTGAAGGAGCAGCATGTCACCAAAGGCTTTTTGTACACTTGGATCACTAAATGTTTCTTTTTCAAACTCTTTACAAGCCACACACCAATCCGCATAAAGATCGAGCATCACAAGCGATTTGTTATTTTCCGCCAGCGCTTGTTGCAATTCA
The DNA here is from genome assembly GCF_003252725.1 of Haemophilus parainfluenzae. GTDB lineage: Bacteria > Pseudomonadota > Gammaproteobacteria > Enterobacterales > Pasteurellaceae > Haemophilus_D > Haemophilus_D parainfluenzae_L. Next base: position 34,205 of record NZ_QEPO01000003.1, on the reverse strand, counting down.
GCTTCGCTTTTTATTTGTTTAAATTCAACATGAGAAACCGCTTTATTTTCGACCGCACTTGGTACTGAGCCTTCACCCCAAACCCAAGCTTGAAGTGGTTTAACACTAATCATAGCTGCCACTAAAAAGAGAATTCGGAATATCCAACCGGTGCCATTTTTCGGCATTTCGAACGCAAACCAAATGAAAAATGCGGTACCGAGCATTGCCCATAATCTAGGAGTCCATTCATCAGGCAAAATACGAGAAATTAAGAATACTGGTAACGCAAGCATCACAAAGCCAAAGAGCTTTTTGACGGTTTCCATCCACATGCCTGATTTAGGCAGGATTTTATTGCCGAATAAAGTGATTAAAATCAGCGGTACGCCCATGCCTAATGCAAGCAGATAAAGTGTAATTGCGCCAGTGAATAAATCACCACTTTGCGCCACATAAAGCAAGGCGCCAGAAAGCGGTGCGGATGTACAAGGTGAAGCCACAAGTCCCGCAATCATGCCCATTAAGAACACGCCACCCAAAGCGCCGGCTTTTTGCTGTTGGCTAAGTAAAGAGAGTTTTGTTTGTAAGGAGCTTGGGAGCTGTAAGGTAAATACACCGAACATCGACAAGGCTAACAAGACAAAGATGATTGATAAGCCAATCATCACATAAGGATGTTGTAAAGCCACTTGAAACGGTAAACCAATTGCGGCGACAATCAAGCCTAGCAAGGTATAAGTCAGCGCCATCCCCTGCACATACACAAAGCTTAATGCAAAAGCGCGCCACATATTAGGACGCTGATTTTGGCCAATCACTATCGCTGAAAGCAGTGGTAGCATTGGCAACACACAAGGGGTAAAGGCCAAACCTAATCCTAACAAGAAGAAACCAAATACAGCATATTCGCTGTTAAATAAACTTTCCGCTAAACGGTCTTGTTCTGCTTTGGGTTGTGCTGAAAGTGCGGTCGAGTTTTCTGATGTTTTTTCAGTATTGGCGACCTGTGCAATAGGCAAATCTGCCACTTTAATTTCTTTCACTTCAGGTGGATAACAAAAGCCCTCAGTACAACCTTGGTAAGCAATCTCAACCATATCTTCTGCTTTTAATGGCGGCTGACTCGCTTTAAAAATAGCTTGCACGGGCTTTTTGAAAATCTTCATTAAGCCAAAATAAGGATCGTTATAATCTTCGGGTGAAATAGAAAATGTAGCTACATCAAATGATGTATTTTCTTCTTGATTGAGCTTCACGGAAATTTTCTCTTGATAGAGATAATACCCTTCTGCAATAGACCAATTGACGATCACATTTTCTTGATTCTCGCTTTTCGCAGCTGAAAATTGAAAAGCTTCATCCACAGGTAAGAAAGCCGGTTTCTTATCAAAAAGACTGGCTTGAGTGGAAAGTGCGGTAAAAATAAAAAATAAAAAAAGAAGAATTCGCTTCATCATAAAGTTCCAACTATTGTTCCTGCTGAAATTCTAGCATAGATAAGCGGAATGTTAATAATTTATGACTTAGATCATAAAATTAAATGTAATTTTAAAAATGACCGCACTTTTCTGTTGTTACAGCAATGTTACAACTATAGAATACGCTCATAACAAAATATAACAAGGAGCAATGAATGGCTACCCCAAAAATTCTCATCGTGGAAGATGAAGCGGTAACCCGTAATACGTTAAAAGGAATTTTTGAAGCTGAGGGCTATGAGGTATTACAAGCACAAGATGGTGCAGAAATGTATCGTCAGTTAAACTCAGAAACGGTCAATCTCATCGTATTAGATATCAACTTACCTGGTAAAAATGGTTTATTACTAGGGCGTGAGTTACGTGAGAAAGCTGCAATTCCATTAATCTTCCTCACGGGACGAGATAACGAGGTCGATAAAATTTTAGGCTTGGAAATTGGGGCAGATGATTATCTCACTAAACCATTTAACCCAAGAGAACTCACCATTCGTGCACGAAATTTATTGCATCGCACCATGACACTAAATGGCAAAGAAACCCATTTACAACGTGAGAACTATCGTTTTAATGGGTGGACACTGGATTTAAATAGCCACAATTTAATCACACCTGAAGGCGTTGAATTTAAACTGCCTCGTAGTGAATTCCGTGCCATGTTGCACTTCTGCGAAAACCCTGGAAAATTGCAAACTCGTGAAGAATTATTGCTAAAAATGACAGGACGTGAATTAAAACCACAAGATCGTACTGTGGATGTAACAATTCGTCGTATTCGAAAACATTTTGAAGATCATCCTAATACCCCAGAAATTATTGCTACCGTACATGGAGAAGGCTATCGTTTCTGTGGTGAGTTAGAAGAATAATCGATCATTTAGTAATAAAAGGCTGAGTCAAATCAGCCTTTTGTTTTTTGCTATCCACGGCGAGATTCGGTAAAATCAACGCCAATTTACGATTAATAAACAACGGATAACAATGACCAAGAAAAAAGTCAAAGTCGGCTCCAACACCATTGCGTTAAATAAACGAGCTCGACACGAATATTTTATTGAAGATGAAATTGAAGCCGGCCTTGAATTACAAGGTTGGGAAGTGAAATCAATGCGCGCAGGTAAAGCCAATATCAGCGACAGCTACATCATTTTTAAAAACGGTGAAGCCTATTTATTTGGTGCGACCATTCAACCATTAAGCTTGGCTTCTACTCACGTGGTTTGCGATCCGACGCGTACGCGTAAGCTTTTATTGAATAAACGTGAACTGGATAATCTTTTTGGTAAATCAAGCCGTGATGGTTTTACCATTGTTGCCCTTTCTCTTTATTGGAAAGGTGCTTGGGCAAAGATCAAAATCGGTCTTGCGAAAGGTAAAAAACAACATGATAAACGTGATGATATTAAAGAGCGTGAATGGAAAGTAGCGAAAGAGCGTATTATGAAAAACGCACATCGTGGATAACTCTCCCTCCAAACTGACAAAATGCCTTTCAATCGAAAGGCATTTTTCTTTTTCTCAATATGAAAAAAATTCTCATAGCCATGAATAAAATTATATTGATAATCATTCTCTTTTGAATTAGTATCTTCGCCCAATTCTTTTCGTTATATAAGGAGCTCTAATGAAAAAAGGCATTCACCCTGAAAATTATCGTACCGTTTTATTTTACGATTCCAACGCAAAACAAGGCTTTCTCATCCGTTCTTGTGCTAAAACCAACAACACCATGAAATGGGAAGATGGTAATGAATACCCTGTATTTATGTGCGATACCTCATCTGCTTCTCACCCATTTTATACTGGTAAAACTCGTCAAATTGGTAATGAAGGTCGTGCAAGTGAATTTGCAAGCCGTTACGGTAAATTTGGCGCATTTAAATCAAAATAGGAATATTCAATGAAAGTATTATCTTCACTCAAAAGCGCAAAAAACCGTCCAGGCTGCAAAATTGTTCGTCGCCACGGTGTCGTTTATGTCATTTCGAAAACCAACCCTCGCTTTAAAGCGCGTCAAGGTGGGAAAAAGAAAGGTTAACCCCAATAAAAAAAGAGCGGTCAAATTTCCGCTCTTTTTTCATTTAGGCATTAAGGTTTGTAAATAAATTCAACGCCTTCTTCATCTTCTTCATCCCAATCATCCCAGTCGTCATCTTCATCATCAAATTGATGTTCAGCGAGTTGTTCTTGATGGTAATCTTCCCATTTGAATTTCACTTCTTCCGGTTTATTTTCTTCTACTTCAACGTCACGCGGATTCGCTTCAATGAAATCCATAATATCACGACAAAGTGGTGGCACATTTTTACCGGTTGCGGCGGAAATAAGGTGATAGCCTTCTTCCCAACCAAGACGTTCGGTAATCTCTTGAGCACGTTCATGCGCCTCTTCTTCTGTCATCGTATCAATTTTGTTGAAGACTAACCAGCGCGGTTTATCTGCCAATTTTTCACTATATTGGAATAATTCTGACTCGATGATCGCAATATTATCAGCAGGATCGGATTCATCAATTGGGTTAATATCCACTAAATGAATTAACACACGACAACGTTCCAAGTGTTTTAAGAAACGAATCCCTAAACCAGCGCCATCCGATGCACCTTCAATCAATCCTGGGATATCCGCCACTACAAAGCTATGACTCTCATCCACTTTCACGACACCTAAACTTGGCACTAAAGTGGTAAATGGATAATCAGCGACTTTTGGTTTTGCAGCTGAAACGGCACGAATAAAGGTAGATTTACCCGCATTCGGTAAACCTAACATCCCGACATCCGCAAGAAGCATCAATTCTAATAATAAATCGCGTTTTTCCCCTGGTGTCCCCATAGTTTTTTGGCGAGGAGCACGGTTCACTGAAGATTTAAAACGTGTATTACCTAAACCATGATAACCACCTTTCGCCACTAACATTTTGGCGCCATGCTTTGTCAAATCGCCAAGCACTTCTTTGGTGTCATTATCAATTGCACGCGTTCCCACTGGCACACGTAACGTAATATCTTTACCGCGGCGACCGGTACAATCTGAACTATGGCCATTCTCACCGCGCTCAGCTGCAAAACGTTTCGTAAAACGATAATCGATCAAGGTATTTAAGTTTTCATCTGCAACCAAATAAACATCACCACCATCACCACCATCACCGCCATCAGGACCACCTTTGGGGATAAATTTTTCACGGCGGAAACTTACACAACCGTTTCCACCATCCCCTGCTTCCACACGAATCAGGGCTTCATCAATAAATTTCATAAAAACTCTCCAATATTTAACCGCACTTTACTTTGATTGCGGTAATAACTTATGTCCGATTGCCGACAAAATTGCTCCGCATACTACAACAAACGCCCCGATATAGCTAATCATATTTAATTCTGGCGCGGCAAAATTATCAGGGCTCGCATAATGCGCAAGATGAGCAAAGAAAATTGTAAATAGTGGCACTAAGGTTATCACAACGCTTACTTTAGAAACTTCCCAGCGATTAAGTGCTTCGGCATACGCACCATAACCAAATAAGGTATTTAAGCAACAATAAGCTAAACAACCAAATGCTAACGGGCTGAGCTCTCTCACTTGGGAAAATTCAGCAACAGGCGTAAATACCAAAAGACAACCGAAATAAATCATTAATAAAATTTGTGGTGAACTAAAACGGCGAAGCATTAATTTCTGTGCCATACCATAAGCAACCCAAATTAACGAGCCCGCTAGACTTAATAATACACCCGTTAAATAGCGACTTTCCCCTTGAAACCCACCTAGTTTATCATTAAAGAAAAGCACTAACCCTACAAGTAATAAGGCTAAACCTATTTTTTGGTGTAATCCGAGCTTTTCTTTAAAGACAAAAAGACCGCAAATCAACATGCCAAAAGAGGAAAAGTGAATAAAAATTTGAGCCGAAGAAGGATCGATAAACTTAAGTGAGCTATTAAATAAGAAGAAGTTACCAGACAACCCTATGACACCAATTACTACCAACCAAATAAATTGACCACCTTTCAAAAATTGTGGCAATTTTTTCTTATAGGCAAGCAAAATAAAGAGTGCTAGAAATGCCACAATAAAGCGATACCATACGATCGTTTGTGGCGTCATCACGGATAAAACCTGTTTTAACGCAATAGGTAAAGATCCCCATGCCATCGCTGTAATTAAAGCAAATAGAAATCCTAAAAGAGGTTGTTGTTTCATGATGTCTTCCTTTATTTGGCTAAAGCACAGTTAGGAATTCAGGTAAATTTCATTCTAAGAAATATTGAAGAGAATGATCCTGCTAAGATAACAAATTTGATTAATGATTGTAAATTACAGGTAAGAAAACAAAGAAAACGCCCCACAGATAATGCGGGGCGTTTAAAAATCAGATGTAAAATTATTCAGTTACAATACTTACGTATTTACGGCTTTTCTCGCCTTTAACTTCAAATTTTACTTTACCGTCAGCGGTAGCAAATAAGGTGTGGTCACGGCCCATACCTACGTTGTTACCTGCGTGGAATTTAGTACCACGTTGACGTACAATGATGCTACCTGCTAATACAGATTCGCCACCGAAACGTTTAACACCAAGGCGTTTAGCTTCAGAATCACGACCGTTACGAGTTGAACCACCAGCTTTTTTAGTTGCCATCTACTTGATCTCCTCTGAAATTATGCTTGAATCCCAGTGATTTTCACTTCTGTGAACCACTGACGATGACCTTGTTGTTTACGGCTGTGTTTACGACGACGGAACTTAACGATTTTAACTTTATCGCCACGACCTTGTGCCACAACTTCAGCCACTACTTTCGCGCCAGCTACTACTGGTGCACCAATTTTAACATCTTCACCATTAACGACCATCAACACTGAGTCGAACTCAACTGTTGCGCCAGTTGCAAGTTCAAGTTTTTCTAAACGAACTACTTGACCTTCGCTCACACGGTGTTGTTTACCGCCACTTTGGAAAACTGCGTACATAAATACTCCGCTATAATTGTGCTTCTCCGTTACTATTTTCGGTCCGCACTTCAAAATTCATATAAATAGGTCGCAAATTCTACGGAAAAAACAACTCGATCGCAAGCACTTATTTGCAATAAAATAAAAAAAAGCGCTTTTCCTCGAGTTTAATTTCAGAAACCCTGAAAAATCAGGTAAAATTCACCGCACTTTCTTTTATATACACAACCATCGAACCAAATGAAGATGAACAAACAAGATTTAATGGATATGCATGCAATCCAAGCATTAACCGATGCGGATATGCAGAAAGTCAACCAAGCTATTTTAGCACAAATTAACTCAGACGTGCCGATGGTTAATCAGCTTGGTTTTTATATTGTACAAGGTGGCGGAAAACGTATTCGACCACTTATTGCGGTCTTAGCGGCGCGTGCATTAGGCTACGAAAGCGATAAAGTAGCAACTTGTGCGACCTTTGTAGAATTTATTCACACTGCTTCTTTATTACACGATGATGTGGTCGATGAATCTGATATGCGTCGAGGCCGCGCAACGGCAAACTCTGCCTTTGGTAATGCGGCTAGCGTATTAGTGGGCGACTTCATTTATACCCGTGCATTCCAATTAGTGGCGCAGTTACAATCGCTAGATATTCTTCGCATTATGGCTGACGCCACCAACGTGTTGGCGGAAGGTGAAGTTCAACAATTAATGAACGTGAATGATCCGGATACCACCGAAGAAAGCTATATGCGTGTGATTTATAGTAAAACAGCACGCTTATTTGAAGTGGCGGCACAATCTGTTGCGATTGTTGCGGGTGCAGAAAAATCAATTGAAACCGCATTTCAAGAATATGGTCGCTATCTCGGTACCGCATTCCAATTAGTAGATGACGTGCTAGATTACAGCGCAAACGCTACAGCATTAGGTAAAAATGTGGGTGACGACCTCGCTGAAGGTAAACCGACTCTTCCTTTATTACACGCAATGCGTCACGGTAATCCACAACAAGCTGCGCTTATTCGTGAAGCCATTGAACAAGGCGGAAAACGTGATGCGATCGATGACGTGCTTGTGATTATGGCTGAACATAAATCCCTTGATTACGCGATGGATCGTGCGAAACAAGAAGCAAAAAAAGCGGTTGATGCCATTGCCTTATTACCTGAAAGCGAATACAAAAAAGCCTTAATTTCACTGGCTTATTTATCGGTAGACCGAACTTATTAATATGACTGAAGAACAAATTCAACCGCAAAGTGCGGTCGATTCTCAAGCTAAATTTCAAAAAACACGTAAACAAAAAGTGCGCAAGGATCCCAATGCGCCTTTTATTCGTGAAAAACTCGAATTACCCGAAGGACATAATAAGTTACTTCTCCACTCCTGCTGTGCGCCTTGCTCAGGTGAAGTGATGGAAGCCATTTTGGCCTCTGGGATTGAGTTTACGATTTATTTTTACAACCCAAATATTCATCCATTAAAAGAATATTTAATTCGTAAAGAAGAAAATATCCGCTTTGCCCAAAAATTTGGGATTCCGTTTATTGATGCTGATTACGATCGCCAACAATGGTTTGATCGCGCAAAAGGCATGGAATGGGAACCTGAGCGTGGCATCCGTTGCACCATGTGTTTTGATATGCGTTTTGAAAAAGCGGCCGAATATGCTCATGAACATGGTTTCCCTGTATTTACCAGCTGCCTTGGTATTTCTCGTTGGAAAGATATGGATCAAATTAATGGTTGTGGTCACCGTGCTGCTGAAAAATATAATGATGTGATTTATTGGGATTACAACTGGCGTAAAGCAGGTGGATCGCAACGCATGATCGAAATCAGTAAACGTGAACGTTTTTATCAACAGGAATATTGTGGCTGCGTTTATTCTTTACGAGACAGCAATAAATGGCGTGAAGAAACAGGGCGACAAAAAATTGAAATTGGTAAACTCTATTACACGCCTGATTAAAAACACATAAAAAAAGAACCGCACTTTCAATATGCGGTTCTTTTTTTATTTAATCTACGATGGTACGCCCACCTAATGCATTCTCTAAAGAATGATCTAACTGCTGAATTCGCGTACATAACACGTTTTCAATCTGGGCATTTTTATTCTTTTCTTGGGTTAATTCAAAACTTAAATTCAAGGCAACAATAGAAAGTACTCGGTCTAATTGTAATAAACCTGTACGCTCTTTCATTTCAGACACTTGAAGATCTAAATTACGCGCCGCTTGACGCAAAATCTCTTCTTGTTCGGAAGGGACATTTAAACGCAGCACTTGCCCTAATACAACAACTTCAACCAGTTTTAATGACATGTTATTCCCTTATGTTGAATGCTCAAGTGTTCCTATTATGCCACAGCCAAATGCCTTCGTCATAATTTTTACGTTTAATTGACCGCACTTTATCCGTTCGCTCCATTTCGCAATTTACGCTATAATGCGACACTTTTCATTATTTTTGAACGGAATATTTATGCCAACTATCGCTCCTAATCCATTAGTCCTAGTGGACGGTTCATCTTATTTATATCGAGCTTTTCATGCTTTTCCGCCACTCACCAATTCAGCCGGCGAACCGACTGGCGCCATGTACGGTGTATTGAACATGCTCAAAAGCCTGATTTCACAAGTGCAACCGAGCCATATTGCGGTAGTCTTTGATGCGAAAGGCAAAACTTTCCGAGATGAAATGTTTGAACAATATAAATCCCATCGTCCACCGATGCCAGACGATCTGCGCAAACAAATTCAGCCGTTACACGATATTATCCGTGCCCTTGGCATTCCTCTTTTAGTCATTGAAGGTGTTGAAGCTGATGATGTCATCGGTACTCTAGCGGTAGCCGCTTCCAAAGCCAATCAAAAAGTCTTAATCAGCACCGGCGATAAAGACATGGCTCAGCTAGTGGATGACAACATTATGTTGATCAACACCATGAATAATACCCTATTAGATCGCGAGGCCGTGATTGAAAAATACGGTATCCCACCAGAACTCATCATCGATTACTTAGCACTAATGGGCGATAGCGCCGATAATATTCCAGGCGTAGCGGGTGTGGGTGAAAAAACCGCTCTTGGCCTCTTGCAGGGTATCGGCAGCATGGCAGAAATTTATGCCAACTTAGACAAAGTAGCTGAATTGCCAATTCGTGGGGCAAAAAAATTAGGTGATAAATTATTGGCGGAAAAAGAAATGGCGGATTTATCCTATCGCCTTGCCACCATCAAAACCGATGTCGCTCTCGATATTACGCCAGATCAACTCACTCTTGGCGCAAGCAATAACGATCAACTCACTGAATATTTCGGCCGTTATGAATTTAAACGTTGGCTCAATGAAGTGATGAATGGTGCTGATTCCATCACCAATAATAACGAACAACCAACCAAGATTAATCACTATCAAGTTACGCCTGCACTCGCTCAAGACAATAGCGATGAAACATTGCCGGCAATTCAAATTGATCGCAGCCGTTATGAAACCTTGCTCACCGAAGCAGATTTAAATCGTTGGGTGGAAAAACTCAATCAAGCCAAACTTTTTGCTTTAGATACTGAAACCGATAATTTGGATTATATGGCTGCTAACTTAGTGGGCATTTCCTTTGCGTTAGAAAATGGTGAAGCTGCTTATTTACCGCTACAATTAGATTATTTAGGCGCACCAAAAACTCTCGAAAAAACAACCGCACTTGCTCTGTTAAAACCGATTTTAGAAAATCCTGCTATTCAAAAAGTCGGTCAAAACTTCAAATACGATCTCACCATCTTTGCCCGTAATGGCATTGATGTGCAAGGTGTGGCTTTCGATACCATGCTGGAGTCCTATGTGCTCAATAGCACCGGTCGCCACAATATGGACGATCTGGCGAAACGTTATTTAGGGCATCAAACCATCAGTTTTGAAGAGATTGCAGGCAAAGGTAAAAATCAGCTGACCTTTAACCAAATTCCATTAGAACAAGCCGCCGAGTACGCGGCGGAAGATGCCGATGTAACGATGAAGCTGCAACAAGTGCTATGGGAAAAACTCTCTAAAGAACCCACTCTTGAAAAACTCTTTAAAGAAATGGAACTGCCATTGTTAGGCGTACTTTCCCGTATGGAACGTCGTGGTGTCTTAATTGATAGCGATGCACTATTCCTGCAATCTAACGAAATCGCTAACCGTTTAAGTGAATTAGAAGAACAAGCCTATGTCTTGGCTGGGCAGCCATTTAATTTAGCTTCCACCAAACAATTACAAGAAATTTTGTTTGATAAATTAGGTTTACCAGTCATTCAAAAAACACCAAAAGGTGCACCATCCACTAACGAGGAAGTGTTGGAGGAACTCGCATTTAGTCATGAATTGCCGAAAGTGTTGGTAGAACATCGTGGTCTCAGCAAACTAAAATCCACCTACACTGACAAATTGCCGCAAATGGTCAATCCACAAACGGGTCGAGTGCATACTTCCTACCATCAAGCGGTGACAGCCACTGGTCGTCTTTCATCAAGCGATCCGAATCTACAAAACATTCCGATTCGCAATGAAGAAGGCCGCCGTATTCGTCAGGCATTTATTGCGCGCGAAGGCTTTACTGTTGTGGCGTCCGACTATTCACAAATCGAACTACGCATTATGGCGCACCTATCACAAGATCAGGGCTTAATTAACGCCTTTACCCAAGGCAAAGATATTCACCGTTCTACCGCAGCAGAAATCTTTGGTGTCGCACTAGATGAAGTGACGTCCGAACAACGCCGCAATGCTAAGGCTATTAATTTCGGTTTAATTTATGGTATGTCAGCCTTTGGCTTATCGCGTCAACTCGGTATTGGCCGTGCAGATGCCCAGAGCTATATGGATTTATATTTCAAACGCTATCCTGGCGTACAAACCTTTATGCACGATATTCGCGAAAAAGCCAAAGCCCAAGGCTATGTGGAAACCCTATTCGGCCGTCGTTTATATCTACCAGATATTAACTCTTCTAATGGTATGCGCCGTAAAGCAGCCGAACGTGTCGCGATCAATGCACCAATGCAAGGCACCGCCGCAGACATTATCAAACGTGCCATGATTCAATTGGATCAAAAACTACAAAACGATCCCGATATTGCGATGATTATGCAGGTGCACGATGAATTGGTGTTTGAAGTGCGGTCAGAAAAAGTCGCGTTTTATAGCGAGCTCATCAAAACACAAATGGAAAGTGCGGCTAATTTAGTGGTGCCATTGATTGTAGATGTGGGGCAAGGCAACAACTGGGATGAGGCTCACTAACAAATTTAGTCATGAATAAAGTTATTAGAAGTCACCTCTTTACGGCTGAACGCGCTTGGGGAGCCCTTGATATTACAAATATGAATGGCATCTCCGTGCGTCTTCACTGGACAGATAAACCTTACAAATGGCATATCAATGACGGTGAAGAAGTCTTTGCTGTCATGGATGGTACAGTGGAAATGCGCTACAAAGAAGAAGGCCAAGAGAAAGCAGTATTGCTCCATACGGGTGATATTTTTTATGCGGGTATCGGTACCGAACATGTTGCGCATCCACAAGGTGAAGCGCGCATATTAGTCATAGAGAAAGAAGACAGCATTTAACAGACTTAAAAAGAATTTTATGAATCAAGAAAGACTCAACGAAATCGAAAAACCATTACTTCACCTTGTGGAACGCGATGTGGTTCCTGCACTTGGCTGTACTGAGCCTATCTCTTTAGCGCTTGCCGCAGCAACCGCAGCTAAATATTTAGGCAAAACACCTGAACGTATTGAAGCTAAAGTATCACCAAACTTAATGAAAAATGGATTGGGTGTTGCAGTACCGGGAACGGGCATGGTGGGATTACCTATTGCCGCGGCGATTGGTGCTTTAGGCGGTGACCCTGAGGGTGAGTTGGAAGTGTTAAAACACATCACACCCGAGCAAGTATCCCAAGCCAAAGCGATGCTTGATAAAAAGCTCGTTAATGTGGATATTCATCAAACCGATCATATTTTATATTCGGAAGCCGTGTTGTTTGCAGATAAGGACCGAGTGAAAGTAGCCATTCAAGATCAACACACGAACATCATTTTAATTGAAAAAAATGGCGAAGTTGTTTTTGAGAAAGAACACGATGAATGTGCTGATTGCGATCCTTATGATATTTTCAAGCAGGTGAGCACACGTGAAATCTTTGAATTTTCTTGTGAAGTTGAGCTCTATAAAATCCGCTTTATCGGACAGGCTGCCGAACTCAACCGAGCGCTGTCTAACGAAGGATTACGTGAAAATTACGGCTTACACATTGGCAGAACGTTACGCAAACAAGTTGGTAGTGGCTTAATGTCAGATGATTTACTCAGCAAAATCATGATCGAAACCACTGCAGCCTCCGATGCTCGTATGGGCGGGGCTACATTGCCAGCAATGAGTAATTCAGGTTCAGGTAACCAAGGTATTGCCGCCACTATGCCCGTGGTTGTGGTCGCCGATTATTTAAACGTGAGTGAAGAAAAACGTCTCCGTGCCCTCTTCTTATCACACTTAATGGCCATTTATATCCACAGTAAATTACCCAAACTGTCCGCCCTTTGCGCAGTAACAACCGCATCAATGGGAAGCTGTGCGGGTATCGCCTATTTACTTACGGGTAAATTCGAAACCGTGAGCATGGGGATTTGCAGCATGATCGGCGATATCAGTGGAATCATCTGCGATGGCGCATCTAATAGCTGTGCCATGAAAGTCTCCACAAGCGTGGCTTCCGGCTATAAATCAGTTCTCATGGCAATGGATGAAACCCATGTTACGGGTAATGAAGGTATTGTTGAACACGATCTCGATCGTACTATCGACAATCTATGCTCAATTGCTTCTAAGAGTATGCCTCATATTGATCGCCAAGTGATTGAAATTATGGTGAGTAAACCCTGTCCTTAATATCGTGATAACTTACGATAAAGTGCGGTCAGAAAAACACACAAATTTCTGACCGCACTTTTTTATATCAAAAAAACATATTTTCTAGCTAAAAGTTATTGGCACTACCTTCTTATTTTTTTAGAAAATACTGCCCTACTTAGTTCTAAAAGAAAGGAATATTTATGCTTTTAACCGGATTACTTTGCGGAATTTTACTCGGATTTGTGATGCAGCGTGGGCGCTTTTGTATTACTGGCGCATTTCGCGATATGTATGTCACCAAAAATAACAAAATGTTTGTAGCCCTTCTATTGGCGATTACCGTGCAATCCATCGGTTTCTTTCTCTTAAAAGAAATCGGTGTATTAAATGTCGATCCGGCTGAAAATTTTGCTTTTTTAGCGGTAATTATCGGTGCCTTTGTGTTTGGTATCGGCATTGTTCTTGCTGGCGGTTGTGCAACAGGAACTTGGTACCGTGCTGCGGAAGGCTTAGTCGGCAGTTGGGTCGCGTTATTCACTTATATGTTGTTAAGTGCCATCATGCGTACTGGCCCATTAGGGGAATTCAATAAAACTTTACGCAGTATCAATATCGAACAACGCAACATTTACGATACATTCGGTATTTCACCTTGGTGGTTAGTGGCTCTATTAACTTTAGCGACGTCTTTCTATGTGTACAAACATCTCAGCAAACCAAGCGTAAAAGTCGCGGCATTAAAACCAAAGAAAACGGGACTTGCTCATTTATTATTTGAGAAACGCTGGCACCCATTTTTCTCAGCCGTATTAATCGGATTAATCGCGCTTGCCGCTTGGCCACTAAGTGTCGCTACAGGTCGTGAGTTTGGACTTGGGATCACTGGTCCATCAGCTAATATTATGCAATTCCTCGTTACTGGCGACGGTAAATTTATTAACTGGGGCGTATTCTTAGTCTTAGGGATTTTTATTGGATCATTCATCGGTGCGAAAGCGAGCAATGAATTCCGTGTCCGTGTACCGGATGCCACCACGATTCTACGCAGCGGACTCGGCGGTATTCTCATGGGTATCGGTGCAACCCTTGCAGGTGGCTGTTCTATCGGTAATGGCTTAGTTGAAACCGCCTTTTTCTCTTGGCAAGGTTGGGTATCATTACCATTGATGATTCTCGGCACTTGGGTGGCCGCCTACTTTACCATTATCCGTCCACAACGTTTAAAATTAGCAAAAGCATCATAAGGAGTTTATATGATCGTTAAATTACCAACACTCGGCCTTGTTTGCCCCTTTCCTCTCGTTGAAGCCAAAGAAGCTATGGCTAAGTTAAATAAAGGCGATGGCCTAGAAATTGAATTTGACTGCACACAAGCCACTGAAGCCATTCCCGCTTGGGCGGCTGAAGAAGGTTATGAAGTGACAAACTTCGAACAAATTGATGATGCGAAATGGTCAATTACCGTAATTAAATAATAAAAAAGTGCGGTCAGAAAAATATATAAATTTCTGACCGCACTTTTTCTATTAAATTTGGAAACCTATTTTGGCTCTTTCGACAAATCAAAACCAATTTTCCAAAAACCCATATCAAGTAGCTTCATTTGAGGATAATCAAGAGTCTTTTTCCTACCCTCAAATTTATATTCAATTAAAAATTGACTTCTTAATTTTTCCAGTTTTTCTTGATGCTCTTCATAAAATTTAATTAGTTTCTGCAAAGATGCTATATTGTAGTTTCCTGTCGTCACTTCATTCTTTTTTACGGCATCAACAAAGAAACGATCATAAGCCGGCACACAACCTAATGCCCCCAATAAAACCTTAGTAACTAAAGTTGTTGAAATATCTTGTTTTATGTCTTCTTTCCCTACATTTGAACGAAACTGCTTATAAATACTGCCAATTTCACTATTTAGTTTTTTTAGTAATAAAACAGTCTGCTCACTATTTAACTCTTTACACCCTATCCCAAATAATTTGTTATATTCAGGTTTCAATATTTCTTTTACTGCAGAAGTATGGATAGTGTAATCATATTGCAATAAAAAGGACGAACCTCTATACATCCCCCAACTGGCTAAATAGAACGCCAGATGTAAACTTAAATTATCAACATTATCTTTTTCAGGATTTTGCCTGGCTTCATAAAACTGAGCATAACAATGTTCCCAAGAACGGTATCGATGTCTATCTTGTACTTTAAGTTCCTCATAAAACTCTCCAGTTTTTTTAATAAACTCATCAATAATCGCCATTAAACTTTCCTTATCAGAATGTAAAGCTAAAAAAATACGGTTAAAAACGGAATAGTTTTAACCGCACTTTTGCTTTAATAAATCGAAATAATTAAATTAATTCTACCGGTACTTTCACCACTAATTTTTTCACAAAACTTGATTTGCCGTTTACGGTGCAACCTGGTTTATGTGGCTCATAAGGGAAAAAGACAGCGAACATTTTGGGTAAAAGTGTCACGGTGCTTTTATTTTCAATTTGTGGGGTAAGTTGGTAGTCATCGGCATCACGATATTCATCGTATAAGCTGAGATTTGGATAGGTCGCGCTTACTTCAACATTTTCTTCACCACGAATAAGTAATTGAATATCCAAATATTTATGGTGAAGTTCAGCTTGTTTGCTATCCGCTTCAACCGTATCAAATTCCATGACATTCATATAAACTTGCTCGCTTAAATCATGACGACCATTTTCTAATGCTTCAAGATCTAACGTGTTGAGATGATCGCAAATGTCCGCGATAACTTTTGGTAAACCCACTTTGAAATTTGGGTTATTTAATGCACTGATAATCATAGTGTCTCCTTACGTATGTATTTGTATGAGAATATGATAACAAGTTGCTTATATTAAATAAAGTTACCAATAAATTTAAAACTCTGTATAATAAGCGAGCTTTATTTTCTGCATTAGCGTGCGGCTATCAAAAGAAATTTTTAAACGCCCAAAGTGCGGTCATTTTTTCGAGAGATTTCTTTTGCTAGTCGCAATCTGGAAAATAAAGCTTTGTTTTAAATATTATTTTGAAGGAAAACATTGTGAATCCAATTGTTAAACAATTTAAATACGGTCAACATACCGTTACTCTAGAAACCGGCGCAATTGCACGTCAAGCAACTGCTGCGGTTATGGCAAGCATGGACGATACCACGGTATTCGTGACTGTTGTGGCTAAAAAAGATGTGAAAGAAGGTCAAGACTTCTTCCCATTAACCGTAAACTACCAAGAACGTACTTATGCGGCGGGTAAAATCCCTGGTGGTTTCTTCAAACGTGAAGGTCGTCCATCTGAAGGCGAAACTTTAATTGCTCGTTTAATCGACCGTCCAATTCGTCCATTATTCCCAGAAGGTTTCTTCAACGAAATCCAAGTTGTGGCAACTGTAGTTTCTGTAAACCCACAAATCAGCCCAGACTTAGTGGCAATGATTGGTGCTTCTGCAGCATTAACCTTATCTGGCGTGCCTTTCAATGGCCCTATCGGTGCAGCACGCGTTGGTTTTATTGACAACCAATTCGTATTAAACCCAACTATGGCTGAACAAAAACAAAGCCGTTTAGACTTAGTGGTTGCAGGTACTGACAAAGCCGTATTAATGGTTGAATCTGAAGCAGACATTTTAACTGAAGAACAAATGTTAGCGGCGGTAGTATTCGGCCATCAACAACAACAAGTTGTGATTGAAGCAATCAAAGAATTTGCAAAAGAAGCGGGTAAACCACGTTGGGATTGGGTTGCGCCACAACCAAACACAGATTTAATCAACAAAGTAAAAGCGATTGCTGAAGCACGTTTAGGCGATGCATACCGCATTACTGAAAAACAAGCTCGTTACGAACAAATCGATGCGATTAAAGCGGATGTGATTGCACAAATCACAGCAGAAGATGAAGAGATCAGCGAAGGTAAAATCGTGGATATTTTCACCGCACTTGAAAGTCAAATCGTTCGTGGCCGTATCATTGCAGGTGAACCACGCATTGATGGTCGTACCGTTGATACCGTTCGTGCATTAGATATTTGCACAGGTGTATTACCACGTACTCACGGTTCTGCAATTTTCACTCGTGGTGAAACGCAAGCATTAGCTGTTGCAACGTTAGGTACTGAACGTGATGCACAAATCATTGATGAATTAACAGGTGAACGTCAAGATCACTTCTTATTCCACTACAACTTCCCTCCATACTCTGTAGGTGAAACCGGTATGATCGGCTCGCCAAAACGCCGTGAAATCGGTCACGGTCGTTTAGCAAAACGTGGTGTAGCAGCCGTTATGCCAAGCCTTGCAGAATTCCCGTATGTAGTGCGTGTAGTATCTGAAATCACTGAATCTAACGGTTCTTCTTCTATGGCCTCTGTATGTGGTGCATCTTTAGCATTAATGGATGCGGGTGTTCCAATCAAAGCCGCTGTTGCAGGTATCGCAATGGGCTTAGTGAAAGAAGAAGAAAAATTTGTGGTTCTTTCAGATATCTTAGGTGATGAAGACCACTTAGGTGATATGGACTTTAAAGTAGCGGGCACACGTGAAGGTGTCACCGCACTTCAAATGGATATCAAAATTGAAGGTATCACCCCTGAAATTATGCAAATTGCATTAAACCAAGCAAAAGGTGCTCGTATGCACATTCTTGGCGTAATGGAACAAGCAATCCCTGCACCACGTGCAGATATTTCTGACTACGCGCCGCGTATTCACACCATGAAAATTGATCCTAAGAAAATCAAAGATGTTATCGGTAAAGGTGGTGCAACTATCCGTGCATTAACTGAAGAAACCGGTACGTCTATCGATATCGATGATGATGGTACAGTGAAAATCGCCGCAGTAGATAGTAGTGCAGCGAAAAATGTGATGGCACGTATTGAAGAAATCGTTGCTGAAGTTGAAGCGGGCGCAATTTACAAAGGTAAAGTGACTCGTCTTGCTGACTTCGGTGCATTCGTCGCTATCGTCGGAAATAAAGAAGGTTTAGTTCATATTTCTCAAATCGCTGAAGAACGTGTAGAGAAAGTGAGTGATTATCTTCAAGTGGGTCAAGAAGTGACTGTTAAAGTGGTTGAAATCGATCGCCAAGGTCGTATCCGCTTAACCATGAAAGATCTTGCACCAAAACAAGAAACTGAAGCAGAATCTGCACCAGCAGAAGATACTTCTGTAGAACAAGAATAATCTTACTGGGTGTGTAAAAATCTTTGCACACCCGTTTTGATTATCGAACTAACTTATAAAACAATGCAATATTTTCGGTTATTCCGTTTTCTAGTTTCATTATCTAGCCTAAGTCTGACTTTATTTATTTCCGGTTGTGTGCAATCGGGAAACGTGTTTGTCGCACCAAATAAAGTCGTACTTGCGGATCAAACGCCGAATACGCACTTCGAACAAGAAGTGATGATTACCCGAATCGGGCAAGTTTTATTAGTTGGTAAAATGAGTAATGAAGAACGGGCGACGCTTCACTTTGAACGTGGCGTGTTATATGATTCCCTCGGTTTATGGGGCCTCGCACGTTATGACTTTACACAAGCCCTTGCGTTACAGCCAAAGATGGCTTCCGTTTATAATTACTTAGGGCTTTACTTACTGCTTGAAGAAGATTACGACAGCGCATTAGAAACCTTTAATGCGGTGTTTGAATTGGATCCAAGTTATGACTATACCCACCTTAATCGTGGTTTAAATTTTTATTACGTCGAACGCTATAATCTTGCTGAAGACGATTTGATGAAGTTTTACGAAGCCGATACCAAAGATCCCTATCGCGTACTCTGGCTCTATTTGAACGAACAAAAATTAAAACCACAAGAGGCCCATGCCAACCTTGTTGAACGAGCTAAAGGGCTATCTAAGGACTTCTGGGGAACAAATATCGTTCAATATTATTTAGGTAATATTTCTGTGAGTGACTTGCAAGAACGGGCAACTAAATTTGCAGAAAGCTCACAACAATATGCAGAAATATTAACCGAAACCTACTTTTATCTAGCAAAACAAAAACTCAATTTGGGGCAAATTGATGAAGCTGCGGCTTTATTCAAACTTGCTATTGCGAATCAGGTGTATAACTTTGTTGAGTATCGTTTTGCCGTGTTAGAGCTGATGAAATTGAAACCGGCTCAAACAGAAGACGAAAAAGAAGAAAAAAGTGCAGTCACAAAAACAGCTGTTTTTTAGACTTGCCTCTTTCTTGTGTAACAAATAAACCTGAAAGCGAAATTGAGCTTTCCTTACTTACATTCGAGTATTTTAATGACAGACAAAATCACTTTTAATGATTTAGGCTTGCCTGAATTCATTCTAAAAGCCGTTTCTGACCTTGGTTTTGAAACACCTTCGCCAATCCAACAAGCTTGTATTCCTGCTCTTCTAGAAGGCAGAGATGTACTTGGCATGGCGCAAACCGGTAGTGGTAAAACTGCTGCATTCTCTTTACCTATTTTGGCAAAAATTGATCCTGCCGCAAAACATCCACAATTATTGGTGATGGCACCAACCCGTGAACTTGCAATTCAAGTTGCTGATGCTTGTGAACACTTCATGAAATATGCAAAAGGCATCAATATCGTGACCCTTTATGGTGGTCAACGTTATGACATCCAATTACGTGCATTAAAACAAGGTGCACAAGTTGTTGTAGGTACACCGGGTCGTATTTTGGATCATATCAGTCGTAACACATTAAATCTATCTGAATTAAAAGCGATCGTACTTGATGAAGCAGATGAAATGCTTCGTATGGGCTTTATTGATGATGTAGAAACCGTTATGGCTGAATTACCGGAAGAGCACCAAACTGCCCTTTTCTCAGCAACCATGCCTGAGCCAATTCGTCGCATCACAAAACGCTTCATGAATAATCCGCAAGAAGTGAAAATCAAAGTAAATAACGATAATGCGCCTGATATTGAGCAAAACTGTTGGTATGTTCAAGGTTTCCGTAAAAATGATGCATTATTACGCTTCTTAGAAGTGGAAGATTTTGATGCGGCAATCATTTTTACCCGTACTAAAACGGGCACACTTGATGTGACTGAATTATTAGAAAAACACGGTTTCCGTGCTGCGGCATTAAACGGTGATATGACACAACAATTACGTGAACAAACCTTAGATCGCTTACGTAATGGGAGCCTTGATATTGTGGTTGCAACTGATGTTGCTGCGCGCGGTATCGATATTGAACGAATCAGTCTTGTGGTGAACTATGACATCCCACTTGATGCAGAGTCGTACGTTCACCGTATCGGTCGAACTGGTCGTGCAGGTCGTTCTGGTCGTGCATTATTATTCGTTGAACCACGTGAACGCCGTTTACTTCGTAATATCGAACACTTGATGAAAAAACCAATTAATGAAGTTGAATTGCCAAATCATGAAGTGTTGCAAGCCTGTCGTCGTAAAAAATTCCAAGACAAGATTACCAAGCAATTAGAACATCACGACTTGGAAATGTATCGTAGCTTATTGGAAGATTTATTCACCGCGGATCAGGATCAAGAGGATATTGCTGCGGCGATGTTAATGTTGCTTCAAGGTAAACAAAAACTGATTCTTCCACCTGATCCACCAATGGATAAACGTCGTCGTGACCGCAATGATCGCGGTGATCGCCGTGAAAATCCGCGTTCAGCTGAACGTCGTGGTGAACGTAAAGGCTACGGCACACCACAACCGATGGATTTATATCGTATCGAAGTAGGTCGCGCGGATGGTGTAGAAGTGCGTCATATCGTGGGCGCTATCGCCAATGAAGGTGATATTAACAGTCGTTATATTGGCCATATCAAACTTTATGATGACTACTCTACCGTTGAATTACCACAAGGCATGCCAAAAGAATTGCTTCAACAATTCGGTAAAACTCGCGTTTTAAATAAACAAATGCAAATGAGCTTTATGGGCGCGACACAATCAGATAGCGGACGTGGTGGTAACGATTTTGGCGGAAAAGGCCGTCGTAATGATCGTGGAGACCGTGGTCAAGATCGCTTCCGTGGTGAACGTAATGGTGAGCGTCGTCAGCGTAAATTTAACGATAAAAACGACCGCACTTTTAATGAACGTGGTCGCCGAGATCGCCAACGTTAATCCTTATTTAACAGCCCCTTGAAGTAAAAGGGGCTTTTTTATTGTCTTAATTCTCGTTACAATCGTCTCTTATTTCAATTTATAAGGTTTATCTATTGAAAGGTCTATTTTTACGTATTATTGCTGCCTTTGCATTATTACTTTGGGCACTGGATATGGTGTTCCCTTGGCAAAAAATTATGCAATCGGAGCAAAACCCTTACACTGCGATCAAAAATCGCGGTAGCCTTATTGTTGGCACCATTAACAATCCCATTTACTATTTTATTGGGAATGAGGGCGAATCTGGCTTGGAATACGAATTAGCAAAAAACTTTGCTGATTATTTAGGGGTTCGTTTACAAATTAAAACCTTAGAAAATAACGATCAACTTTTTAACGAATTAGAGAACAACAATATTGATATTGCAGCTGCGAATCTTTTATTCCAGCCTCAACGTGCAGAAAAATTTCAGTTAGGGCCCTCTTATACTTCTGCCTCTTGGCAGCTTGTGTATAAAAAAGGTGAAAATCGTCCGAAAGATTTAGCGCAAGTACAGCAAGAAATTATCATTTCTGCGGGGGAAGACTTAGAAAAATTATTATCTCTTGCACAGAAAAAACTTCCTGCACTTAAATGGCAGAATAACAAGCAATTAACCCAAGAAGAATTATTGATTCAAGTGGCGGAAGGCAAAATTCCTTATACCATTGCAAATAGTATTGATGTGGCGGCTGCACAACAAATTCGCCCTAACTTAGCAATTGCATTTGACCTAACGGATGAAATGACTGTGCATTGGTATCTCTCCAATAAATCCTATAATGAGTTGCAAGCAGGCTTGTTGGATTTTATGAATAATGCCATTGAAACGGGATTAATTGATCGTATTGAGGAAAAATATTTCCGCCATATTACTGCCTTTGACTATGTAGATACTCAGGCTTATTTAGAGGCAGTTGAAAAAATTCTCCCTCAATATCAACCGCTCTTTGAAAAATACAAAGGAAATTTAGACTGGCGATTATTAGCCGCTGTAGCCTATCAAGAATCACATTGGGACCCTTATGCTACCTCTCCAACAGGTGTGCGCGGGATGATGATGCTTACCAAAGATACGGCTGTGCGGATGAATATTAATAATCGCACGGATGCCGAACAAAGTATAAAAGCGGGATCGGAATATTTGCATTGGCTACTCGACCAAATGCCTGACAGTATTCCAGAAGAAGATCGAATTTGGTATTCTTTAGCGGCATACAATATGGGGTTAGGGCATATTTTAGATGCTCGTCGCCTAACTAAAAAATTAGGCGGCAATCCTGATAACTGGTTAGATGTAAAAAATAATCTTCAGCTATTATCGGAAAAGCGTCATTATTCAAACTTAAAATATGGCTATGCTCGCGGCTATGAAGCCTACCAATATGTCGAAAATATTCGACGTTACATGAATAGTATTGTGAATTATCATCGCGTTCAAGAAAACCAAGCGACTGCGACAGAGTAAGTTTAGTCAGAAAAAACAATGTTTTATTGAACTCAAAGAAAACAAGGAGAAAAAGATGTTAAAAAGAAAAACTTTTTTAAAGAAAAAAGCATCAAGAGATATCTCTGCTTCACGTAACTTGCGTTTACGACGCTTAAAACACCGTAAAGCAAAACAATTCCAACGCCATGCATTACAATTAGTGATTCAAGATATCTAAAAAAAGGGCGAACATCATGTTCGCCCTTTCAATTTATTCATTATCCTTTATTTTTCAAAAGAATCTTTCAAACGCTCATCTGCTCGACGAGATTCACCTTTATGTTGAAGTTTATTTAATTGACGCTCTAATTTTTCTTCAACTTCATTGATCGCTTTATACATATCATCAGCCGTTGCAGTGGCTAACAGATTACCTAGTGGAGTTCCAATTGAAGCCTCTACAGAAAAGCCGTTTGGTACTTTACTTAAAACAAAGTGCGGACTAATCAGTTGAGTGTGCCATTTCTCTAATTTTGCAAGTCTTCCCTCCACATGTTCACGGATTGCAGGGGTGATTTCCATTTGTTTGCTTGTGATATTGAGTGTCATAGCATTTACCTCTTTTGGTTAAATGAACCCTTCGGTTCAGTTCATCTTTAGTAACAACATATCGACCTTACACTGCTTTTTCAAGTGCTTTTAGTCAAATAAAAAAACAAATGTTCAAAAATATGATCGTGATCTCATTTCTGCAAAAATATGATTTTCTTTCTGTATAAACTTGTTATGATGTAAAGCTGTAAACAACAAAGGGAGGCACTCGGCTTCCCTTTTCTTTTTATGAGATAAATTAGGCTAATTCATCTTGATCATGTTGCGTTGCTTTTAAACGTTCGAAGTAATCCTTAGTTTCTGAAATAATTTCTTTACGCAAACCAATTAATGCTATCAAGTTCGGGAAGGCCATTAAACCATTCACAATATCCGCTAAGATCCAGATTAAATCTAAGGTGAGGAATGAACCCGCTCCAACCAGAACAATAAATACGAAGCGATACAATTTAATACCACGGATACCAACTAAGTAAAGGAAGCAACGCTCTCCATAGTAACACCACCCTAAAATTGTAGTGAAAGCAAAGAATAATAAGCCAACCGTTACAATGGTTGCACCGATTGATGTGCCTAAGCCCTGTGCAAAAGCGTAGTTGGTCACACTTGCGCCAGAAAGCTCAGGATTACTCCATGCCCCCGTAATAACAAGTACTAATCCCGTCATCGTACATACGATGATGGTATCTAAAAATGTCCCTGTCATCGAAATTAAACCTTGGCGAACGGGCTCTTTCGTTTGCGCCGCTGCAGCAGCAATAGGCGCACTCCCTAAACCAGATTCATTTGAGAAAATACCGCGTGCCACACCCGATTGAATCGCTTTCATCACGGTAAAACCAACTGCACCGCCTAAAGCCGCTTGTGGGTTAAACGCACTCTGAATAATTAATGCAATTGCAGCAGGCAATTTGTCGTAATTAACGATTAAGATGATAATTGAGGTCGCCACATAGCCAATTGCCATAAAAGGCACAATTACTGAAGAAGCTGTCGCGATACGTCTTACACCACCGAGAATAATCATAGCGACCAACACCGTCACCACTGTTGCCGTAATAATAACGGGTACATTGAATGTGTCTTGCATCGCATGCGTAATTGCATTTATTTGAGGGAAGGTACCAATACCGAAAAAGGCCACCAATACCCCAAAGAGCGCAAATAATTTGGCTAGCCATTTAATACCAAGACCGCGTTCGATGTAGTACATCGGTCCACCAGCCATAAAACCGTATTTATCTCGCACACGATATTTCACGGCAAGTAAACATTCAGCATATTTAGTTGCCATGCCTAATAATGCAACTAGCCACATCCAAAAAATTGCGCCTGGTCCTCCCGCTTGTACTGCAGTCGCTACCCCCACGATATTCCCTGTACCAATGGTCGCCGCTAATGCCGTACAAAGTGCGGCAAAAGAAGATACATCTCCCTTGCCTTTATTCGCACCACGAGCAAATAAATAGCCCAATGCACGCGGCAAATAACGAATTTGCAAGAAACCTAAACGAAGGGTGAGATAAAGTCCGGTTCCGGACAAAAGAATAAGTAGGGGCGGTCCCCATACAAAGCTGCTAATCGCAGATAAGGTTGTCTGTAATGACATTGATGATTCCTCGTCGTTTAAAATACAAATAAACTCGACAAGGAGACAAGAAGAATCCCGATAGAAATATTTTTGATAATACCGATTGTCTTTTGCCCCTGTCCTTTTGCCTGAGCGTTTGGAAAACAATCGAAAAATCGACCGCTCTTTTGCGCCTTCGGCGTCCATTTACATCAATAAAATGCAATGGATCTCTCCAAGGGTTCGTCCAGTAACAGTCCCTGCAATCTTGCGATTGCGCCTGAAAGATTTTACCTCGTCGGCGTAGGGGCAATTCCCTACTCTCCAGCTACCTTCTTCCGAACTCACTTTTTACGTTTTATTCTTATTGCAAAAAGTGCTGCAAATTTTAACAAACTTAAAAAGCGAACTCAATGGATTGACGAAAAAAGGCTTAGATAACAAGGTGAAAGCAGATAAAAAAAAGTGCGGTCAAAAATTTTCTTATTTTTGACCGCACTTCTCTCAGCAATAAAATTAGTGCTCTTTACATGACCATTGAGTCACATTCATCTTAATAACCACGATTTTGTTTAACTCATTCTCACTAAACTGCCAATCATTTTTCTGTGTATAGTGTTCCATTAAATATTGTAAAGCATCAATCTTCTCATCTTTATCTTCAATAATGAATAAATTCCCTTTCCCAATAATGCTCTGATATAAAAAAGAATAATCACAAGCAATTTCTGCTTTTACAATTTCATGTTTACGGTCCATTTCAAAACCAGCTAATTTATTCTTTTTAATCAGTTCAATCTTTTTCCCTTTAACAAATCCATGGAAATAAAGAGTAAGTTCTTCATTATCTGCCTTAAAACCAAAATTTAATGGAACAATATAAACACTTTCATCATCTTGTAATCCTAAACGGCAAATATCACACTGATTCATAATTTCTAACATACGATGATAATTAGTGATCGTCCTATCCTTACGTCTAATCTTAGAACATTCCATATTATACTTCCCTTGCTTATTAAATAAAAAAGGCAGATAAATATCTGCCTTCAATTTTAAGGATTATAAAATCTCTTTTGCTTTTGCCACCACGTTATCCACGGTGAAACCAAAGAGTTTAAATAATTGATCTGCCGGTGCTGATTCGCCGAAGCTATTCATACCTACCACGAGACCTTCAAAGCCAACGTATTTATACCAGAAGTCGGCAATGCCTGCTTCAATCGCAACACGTTTGGTTACAGCTGCAGGTAATACACTTTCGCGGTACGCTGCATCTTGTTTATCGAAACGGTTAGTGCTTGGCATAGAGACGACACGTACTTTTTTACCTTCTGCACTTAATGCTTCAGCCGCTTTCACCGCTAATTCTACTTCAGAACCTGTTGCAATGAAGATTAACTCAGGTGTACCATCGCAGTCTTTTAACACATAAGCACCACGCTTAACCGCATCTAATTGTGCAGAAGTGCGGTCCATTTGGGCTAAGTTTTGACGGGTAAAGATCAATGCACTTGGACCATCTTGACGTTCAACCGCTTGTTGCCATGCTATAGCTGATTCCACTTGGTCACATGGACGCCATGTTTCAAGATTTGGAATTAAGCGTAATGAGGTGGTTTGCTCAACCGGTTGGTGAGTTGGACCATCTTCGCCTAAACCGATCGAGTCATGAGTATAAACGAATAAAGTGCGTTGTTTCATTAATGCCGCCATACGCACTGCATTGTGTGCGTATTCGTAGAACATTAAGAAGGTTGCGCCGTAAGGAATGAAACCGCCATGTAAAGCAATACCATTCATGATCGCTGACATACCGAACTCACGCACACCATAGTTAAGGTAATTACCACCTACGTTTTCGTGTGCACGAATTGGTTTAGAACCGCTCCATAACGTTAAGTTAGAGCTTGCTAAGTCTGCAGATCCACCTAAGAATTCAGGTAATACGTGTGCATAAGCTTCGATTGCATTTTGTGATGCTTTACGACTTGCAATGCTTGCTGGGTTCGCTTGTAATTTTTCGATGAACGCTTTAGATTCAGCCGCCCAATTTGCTGGTAATTCACCGTTTACACGACGTGTAAACTCTGCAGCAAGTTCTGGATATGCTTTAGCATAAGCGGCAAATTTTTCTTCCCAAGATTTTTCTGCTACAGCGCCTTTTTCTTTTGCAGACCATTCAGCATAGTACTCAGCCGGAATTTCAAATGGACCATATTCCCAGCCTAGTGCTTTACGGGTTAATGCGATTTCTTCATCACCTAATGGTGCACCGTGACAATCGTGAGAGCCAGATTTATTTGGTGAACCAAAACCAATGATCGTTTTACAAATAATCAACGTTGGTTTTTCTTTTTCTGCTTGAGCAAGAATAGTCGCTGCACGAATTTGTTCTGCATCGTGACCATCCACATTGCGGATCACTTGCCAGCCATAAGCTTCGAAACGAGCTGCGGTATCATCGCTGAACCAACCATCTACATGACCATCAATCGAAATGTTATTGTCATCGTAGAATGCGATTAATTTACCAAGGCCTAATGTGCCTGCTAAAGAGCAAGCTTCATGAGAAATCCCTTCCATTAAACAGCCATCACCTAAGAACACATAAGTGTGGTGGTCCACGATTTCATGGCCTTCACGGTTAAATTGGCCCGCTAAGGTTTTCTCAGCAATCGCCATCCCTACAGCATTAGTGATGCCTTGACCTAACGGACCAGTTGTGGTTTCAACACCTGGTGCATAACCATATTCTGGGTGGCCAGGCGTTTTAGAATGTAATTGACGGAATTGTTTTAAATCTTCGATAGAAAGATCGTAGCCTGTTAAATGTAATAAGCTATAAATCAACATTGAACCGTGGCCGTTAGAAAGCACAAAACGGTCGCGATCAGCCCATTTAGGGTTGTTTGGATTGTGTTTTAAGAAATCGCGCCATAATACCTCAGCGATATCCGCCATTCCCATTGGTGCGCCAGGGTGGCCTGATTTTGCTTTTTGTACTGCATCCATTGATAGCGCACGAATTGCGTTGGCGAGTTGTCTACGAGTTGCCATGTTTTTCTCCTGTCTAAATAATTCTGAGTATTCTACCTTATTTACTGATTGACTTGAGCAATATCTGCAATTTTATTTACCTTGATCAAATTCTTCGACGACGTTGATGGAAACGTTGGCTACTCGATTTACCTTGTAAATTTACCACCGTTTTAGTTTCTACTGGTTTTCGATATGTTCGACGATAATGACTTAAAAAATAATGAATGGAACTGGCGAATAAAGCACCTAATAAAAAGACCACGACAATTTCACCATATAAGCGGTGGAAGACTTGATTAATTTTGCTCTGCGTCGTTTGAGCATATTGCGCGTCAAATGTTACCCGCAAAAAACCTCGAATGGCATTATTGGAAGCGGAATAAATCGGCTCAACAATTTGTTGAGTTGAAAACTCACCTTCATTTTTATGTTCTAGACCAAGTTGCTCTCGAAGATTACCGGTATTGGTACTTTGTGCCAATTCTTTACCGTTATAATCATAAATGGTCGCATCAAGCACAAAGTTTTCTTTGACTAAATTATCTAAATTTTCAACGAGCTGATCGGATTTCGCATTATTAGTTAACAAAACCGAAAATAAATTGGCTTGCTGACGAACCAAAGTATGCGATAAATTCGCCACTTGATTCACACTTGAAAGCTGTGAACCAATCTTAAATTGTTTAACACCAAACAAAATCACGGCCATGGCACCGATACAAAGCAGCACGATTAGCCCAAACATCAGTGATTTTTGAAGTTTTTCTTTAATTAATTGCACGTTGTTTTTCCATTTTTTCGCCAAGATCGGCTAGAATAGATGAGTATTCACAATTTACAGGATTTTCTATGCAAATTCAAAACCTTGCAAGCATTACCCAAAAATATCCCCAATTCCCCACCGCACTTTCGTCTGATTTGCCTCGCTCCGATGAATCGCATGCGTTTATTTTATACGGTACAACGCTGAATTTAGCGAAATTACTCAAATTTCAACAAAAGTGCGGTCAATCTTTCCAATGTTATGATGCATGGAACGTTGAAAAAAATACCGTTGTCCTTTTAAAAGGCAAATGGCTAGCCGATTTTATTGCCCATGCTCATGACCTGCAATTAGACATCGCCAAACTGGATTTTGATGCAAAATTATCAGAAAAAGGTTTATTGGTAATGGATATGGATTCTACGGCGATTCAAATTGAATGTATCGATGAAATTGCTAAACTGGCTGGCACAGGTGAATTAGTTTCTGCCATTACTGAAAGTGCAATGCGTGGAGAGCTCGATTTTGAACAAAGTTTGCGTCGTCGAGTGGGAACACTTAAAGGTGCACCAGAAAGTATTTTGCAGCAAGTACGTGAAAAATTGCCTTTAATGCCAGGCTTAATTGAAACCATTAAGACATTACAACAACATGGTTGGAAAACCGCCATCGCTTCTGGTGGCTTTACCTATTTCGCCGATTATTTAAAAAGTTTATTAAACCTCGACTTTGCGGCTTCTAATCAATTTGAAATTATTGATGGCACGCTGACCGGCAATGTAAAAGGTAGCGTAGTCGATGCACAATACAAAGCGAATACCTTGCAAAAACTCGCTGAAGAA
Organism: Haemophilus parainfluenzae; assembly: GCF_003252725.1. GTDB lineage: Bacteria > Pseudomonadota > Gammaproteobacteria > Enterobacterales > Pasteurellaceae > Haemophilus_D > Haemophilus_D parainfluenzae_L. The sequence goes on along the minus strand of NZ_QEPO01000003.1, from coordinate 4,484 downwards.
TACCATATTCCACGCAAAAACACCCTCGCCATTGGTGATGGCGCCAATGATTTGGCGATGATGAATGTCGCCGGATTGGGCGTAGCATTCCATGCCAAACCGAAGGTGCAACAACAAGCGCAAATTGTGGTAAACTTTGCTAACTTAACCGCACTTTTATGTCTTTTAAGTGCAAATGATCGAATTTAATTCATTTTGGGAGAAAACTTATGCCATCTTTTGATATCGTATCTGAAATTACTATGCACGAAGTTCGTAATGCGGTTGAAAATGCAAACCGCGTATTAAGTACACGTTATGATTTCCGTGGCGTGGAAGCGGTGATTGAATTAAATGAAAAAAGCGAAACCGTGAAAGTGACGACCGAATCTGATTTCCAATTAGAACAATTAATTGAAATCTTAATTGGTGCGTTTGTAAAACGTGGCATTGAGCATAGCTCATTGGATATTCCAACAGAAAGTGAACACCACGGTAAACTTTACACCAAAGAAATTAAATTAAAACAAGGGATTGAAACAGAGATGGCGAAGAAAATCACGAAATTAGTGAAAGATTCAAAAATCAAAGTTCAAACCCAAATTCAAGGTGAACAAGTGCGTGTAACCGGTAAATCGCGTGATGACTTACAAGCCGTTATTCAATTGGTGAAAGGCGCTGAATTAGGCCAACCATTCCAATTTAATAACTTCAGAGATTAATTCAATGAAAAAATATCTGTGGGTATTTTTGGCTGCAGTTCCAGCATGTTCGCTCGCAAATGAGAATGCTATGAATCTCGGTGAGAGCGTCATTGATGTTGTAAAATGTGAAACCACCAAAGGTGAAAAGATTTGGGTCGCGCTAAATAATCTTAAAACATTCACTTACATGAAAAACGATGTGAATGTGGCTGATCAAACGATAGATAATGCTTACTTACAAGCTTATGCCACAGAAGCGACTATTTTTCTTCCACCAACAGAAAATAATCAGTTGTGGACGATAATAAAAGAAAGAGCAGTAGATAAGACGAGCATCAGTCAAGTTACTATCGATTTGCGTAATAAGAAAGGTAAGCTAATTTCTCATGCTGCTTGCAAACGAAATGACGAGACTTTTTCATTATTAATGGGATCGAGTTTCGATATAAAAGAGCCTACCGATAAAATCCTTGAATTAATGAATCCACCTACTCCATAAAAACGAAAGAGCGGTCAAAAAACACAACATTTTTGACCGCTCTTTTTATTTACGCTAATTAAGCTAATCTCGCTTTTGCTTCTGCAATCGCTTCTGCCACTCGAAGTGGTGAAACCCCACCTTTCGCACAACGTTTATCTAAACAAGATTGTAACGAAAGAATGTCATATACATCATCCCCTACCACATCACTGAATTGACGGAATTCAGGAATGGTTAAGTCTTCCAAGGCTTTGCCTTTTTCAATCGCATAAACCACGGTTTCTCCGACAATATGGTGAGAATCACGGAATGGTACACCTTTTGCTACAAGATAATCTGCTAGCTCTGTTGCATTTGAGTAACCTTTTAGGGCAGCTTCGCGTGTACGATCGGTATTCACTTTTAATTCATCTAGTACAAAAGTCGCCATATCTACACAATCTTGCCAAGTATCCAATGCATCAAAGATCCCTTCTTTGTCTTCTTGCATATCTTTGTTATACGCTAACGGTAAACCTTTTAAGGTCATCAACATACCGGTTAATGCGCCCATTACACGGCCCGCTTTACCACGAATCAATTCACAAGCATCCGGATTTTTCTTTTGTGGCATTAAAGACGAACCTGAAGTCACACGATCTGACAACTCCACAAAATTCGCTTCACCACTGTTGAAAATAATCATATCTTCTGCGAAACGAGAAAGGTGCGCCATACTTAAAGATGCCGTTGACAGCAATTCCACAATATGGTCACGATCAGAGACGCTATCCAAACTATTACGCGTCGCAAAAGCAAAACCAAGATCGGTAGCTAATTGCTCACGATCGACTGCATAGGCTGTCCCCGCAAGTGCACCACTACCTAATGGGCAGCTATTCATGCGTTTATAAGCATCGGTGAGACGTGAATAATCACGCTCAAACATTTCCACATAAGCCATACACCAATGGGCAAAAGTGATTGGTTGTGCACGTTGTAAATGGGTATACCCCGGCATCACCGCATCTTGCGTATTTTCAGCAGTTTGTACCAAGTGACGTTGAAGATTACGAACTGACTCTTGCAACTCGACTACACGCTGTTTACACCACATTTTAATATCAAGTGCAACTTGGTCATTACGGCTACGACCCGTATGTAATTTTTTGCCTAAATTCCCCACTTTATCGATGAGCTTACTTTCTACCCAGCTATGAATATCTTCTGCATCATCTTGTAAAATCGCTTGTGGATTTGACCGCACTTCGATTAATAATTCATTTAAGGCAACCTCTAGTTGTTGTTGCTCTTCAGCACTTAATACACCAACATTCACTAAAGCTTTAGACCAACCAATTGAGCCTTCAATATCTTGCTCTGCCAAGCGATAATCAAAACGCAGGCTATCATTAAAATCTTTAAAACGTTTGTCTGCCGCTTGTGTAAAACGACCACCCCAGAGAGCCATAAGTTATCCTTATCTCGATTATAAAAATGATTAATTATTCAATTATCACGCATAATTAATCAATATGCAATGATAATCTCTATATCGTCCGCTATTTTACCCTGTTTTTTCTAACAAAAACTAGACAGTACTGCATTTTAGTGGTAATTTACGCAGCATTCTTAAGGGCATTGCCCACCATTCAAACAATTCAGTATTATCAACTCTTATTAATTCCATCATTATTAATTATGCATCTTACAGAACTTAAAAATACGCCTGTTTCTGATCTTGTGAAACTTGGCGAAGAACAAATGGGTTTGGAAAATCTTGCCCGTTTACGTAAACAAGATATTGTTTTTGCTATTTTGAAACAGCACGCAAAAAGCGGTGAAGATATTTTTGGCGGCGGCGTGTTAGAGATTTTACCCGATGGTTTCGGTTTCTTACGCTCCGCCGACAGTTCCTACCTTGCTGGTCCTGATGACATCTACGTTTCCCCAAGTCAAATTCGTCGTTTCAATCTACAAACTGGTGATAAAATCGAAGGCAAAATCCGCCCACCAAAAGAAGGCGAACGTTATTTTGCACTTTTAAAAGTCGACCAAGTCAACGATGACAAACCTGAAGTCTCTCGTAGCAAAATCCTTTTCGAAAACTTAACCCCATTACACGCGAATTCTCGCTTAAGAATGGAACGTGGTAATGGCTCAACCGAAGATTTAACCGCGCGTATTTTGGATTTAGCGTCTCCGATTGGTAAAGGTCAACGTGGTCTTATCGTGGCTCCACCAAAAGCCGGTAAAACCATGTTGTTACAAAACATTGCACAAAGCATCACGCACAATTATCCAGAATGTGAGCTTATCGTGCTTTTAATTGATGAACGTCCAGAAGAAGTAACGGAAATGCAACGTTCGGTAAAAGGTGAAGTGATTGCTTCTACCTTTGATGAACCAGCAACCCGTCACGTTCAAGTAGCAGAAATGGTTATTGAGAAAGCAAAACGTTCTGTTGAGCATAAAAAAGATGTGGTGATTTTACTCGACTCTATTACTCGTTTAGCACGTGCTTACAATACCGTGACACCAGCATCCGGTAAAATTCTTTCTGGTGGTGTGGATGCAAATGCTTTACATCGTCCAAAACGTTTCTTTGGTGCGGCGCGTAACGTGGAAGAAGGTGGTAGTTTAACCATTATTGCGACTGCACTTGTGGATACCGGTTCAAAAATGGATGAGGTTATCTTTGAAGAATTTAAAGGTACCGGTAATATGGAATTACATCTTTCTCGCAAAATTGCAGAAAAACGTGTGTTCCCAGCGATCGACTTCAACCGTTCTGGTACGCGTAAAGAAGATTTACTTACCACACCAGATGAATTACAAAAAATGTGGATTCTACGCAAAATCCTTAACCCAATGGGTGAAGTGGAAGCAATGGAATTCCTCATCGACAAACTTATGGTGGCAAAAACCAATGATGAGTTTTTTGAAATTATGAAGCGGTCTTAATTCTGACCGCACTTAAAAACAAAAAAGGCTTGGAAAACCAAGCCTTTTTTATTTTGCGAATTATTCGCCCAAACGCTCTTTAATACGAGCAGATTTACCTGAACGTTCACGTAAGTAGTAAAGTTTAGCTTTACGTACTGCACCTTTACGTTTAACAGTGATTGAATCTACGACTGGTGAGTGAGTTTGGAATACACGCTCAACACCTACACCGTTAGAAATTTTACGTAAAGTGAATGCTGAATGCAAACCACGGTTACGAATTGCAATAACCACGCCTTCGAATGCTTGCAAACGACGTTTGCTACCTTCAACTACCCATACTTTAACTTCTAAAGTATCACCTGGGCGGAAGCTAGGTACGTTTTGTTTTAATT